>NZ_PQBS01000040.1:246570-380485 GCF_002911695.1 Gracilimonas amylolytica | reverse complement strand
TCGTTGACGCCGTCTCCGGTCATGGCCACAAGTTTTCCTTGCCCCTGAACCTCCTTCACCTTATCGGCTTTTTCATCCGGAAGTACTTCAGCAAACACCTGATCAATGCCTAGTTCTCCAGCTACATAATCGGCCGTTTGTTGATTATCGCCCGTCAGCATGATGCACTCAATACCCATCTTGTGCAGTGCATGAATCGCATTCTTAGACGACTCTCGAATTTGATCTCCCAAAGCAATGGCTCCGGTCAATTGATCTTCAATGATCACAAAAACGACCGTTTTTCCCTGGGATGATACTTTTTCAACTTCAGCTGTTGGGTATTCCATTTCCTGCTCCCGAACATATCCGGGGCTTACTACTTTCACTGACTTTCCATTTACCTTGCCTTCAATTCCCATTCCGGTAATGGAATTAAACTCATCCGGCTCCCAGGTTTCGCCGGCTTTTTCGAGGATTCCTTTTGCAAGTGGATGTTCAGAGTTTTTCTCCAGCGAAGCTGCATATTTAAGTATCTCTTCATCGGAGTGATCATCCCCAAAATTCAGAATATTGGTTACCGTAAAGGTTCCTTCGGTTAGCGTACCGGTTTTATCGAAGATAATGGAATCCAAGTTTCTTGCCTGCTCAAAAGCAGACCGATTACGTATAAGAAATCCATTGGTCGCAGCAATACTGGTTGAGCGGGAAACCACCAAAGGAATGGCCAGGCCCAAAGCGTGCGGACAAGTAATTACCATGACTGCTACGGTTCGGTTCATCGCAAAGTCAAAGCTTTGTCCCGTAAAAAAGATCCAGGCGCCAAAAGTAATAAGGCCGGCAGTGATGGCTACGATGGTCAGCCAGAAAGCTGCGCGGTTGGCCAGATCCTGCGTTTTGGATTTACTCTGCTGGGCTTCCTCTACCAGGTTCATCACCTGAGATAAGAATGAGTCATCTCCGGTTTTGGAAATTTCTATGGTGATGGAACCCTTTTCATTGACCGACCCACCGATCACTTCATCGCCATTGGCTTTATCCACCGGTTTGGATTCACCGGTCAGCATGGCTTCGTTTACACTCGATTCCCCTTTCACGACCACGCCATCAGCAGGAACTTTCTCTCCCGGTTTGATGAGGACCTTATCACCTTGTTGTAATTCTTCCACAGGAACATCTTCGGTGGAGCCATCTTCTTTCACGCGATGGGCCTCACCCGGCAATAACTCTGCCAATTCTTCCAATGCCGAAGATGCACTCATGACGGAACGCATTTCGATCCAATGTCCCAATAGCATAATGCCAACCAAAGTAGATAGCTCCCAATACAGCAGGTCACCTTCAAAACCAAAAACCACGGCGGTACTGTAGAGATAGGCTATGGAGATCGCCAGCCCGATGAGGGTCATCATACCCGGCTGCTTTTTCTTGAGTTCATCTGCCAACCCCGTGAGGAACGGCCATCCCCCAAAGAAATAGACGACCGTTGAAAGTGCGGCGAGTATCCATTTATCAGCCGTAAACCTCCAATCTACGCACAGGAAGTCCTGTATCATCGGCGATAAGGCCATAATGGGAATCGTCAGCCCAAGCACCCACCAAAAACGAAATTTAAAGTCCTGCACCATCTGTTTGTGATGCTCGTGGTGGGAGTGTTCCTCATGGCCTTCGTGGTCATGATCATGGTGTGAATTCATACCGGATTCGTCTGACTGCTTAGTATCTTTCTCAGAATCGTGTTGAGCCTGAGAACGGTCTGACGGGTGATTTTCTCTATGATCGTGTTGGTGCTGACTCATGTTTAACTCCTTCTATTTTAATATTATAAAGGTTTTAAGGCTTGTATGATTCAAAGTTATTCATTGGAGTTGCTTTGCTCTGTGTTCATCTCTTCCACCGTTTCTCCACAATTGTGCATCTGAGAACCGTAAAATGGGTTTTCAATATCCTCTTTATCACTGATCCATGAACTTCCGCCATCATACATAGGGCAGTATTGTTTGAAAAGAGTTCCTTCATAACCTTCATCTTCGATCCGACTGATGAGTGTCTCAGAAATTGCTTTAAATTCAGCTCTTAATTCTTCAATTCCACTAAATGAATCCATTGAAAACATCTTGATATGTTCTTTGGCTGATCCAAAATCATCGTTCGCCAAGGCTTCCCGAAGTTTCAGGTATTCAGGAATCAATTCTTCCAGATCATTCTGCATTTGATGGCCGGAGTGATCCACATTTGTTGCACCAGAGGACTCTTTCCTTTCAGCACTTTCAATATCCATATCCATATCACCATGATCATGTGCCCCGAGATTGACTCCGGATCCGGGTTGAGGATTCATCATACTGAGTTTATCACTAAGCTGAGCCGCCGCATCTACTTTAAAAGTGCCATTGGTTACTACACTCTCACCGGGTTCCAATCCGGATTCAATAATGTATTCATTGCCGGCTTTTTTACCCAAAATAACCTCCCGTGCCTCGAAGGCTGGTGTTTCACCAATGGATACATCCACAAATACTATAGAACGAGAACCTGTCCATAATACAGCACTCCGGGGTATGAGTATCTGTTGCCCATCATCAGTTTGTGAAGAGATAATACCTTCGGCAAACATTCCCGGTTTCATCCTGTTCTGCGGGTTGTTTGCGGTGATACGGACTTCAACCGTTCTGGATCGTTCACTCAAAAAAGGCTGAATAAAATTCACGGTGCCGGTGTAAGTCTGCCCGGGTACAGAACTAACGGTAAATTCAACCTTGTCTCCTTTATTCAGGTTACTGACTGATGATTCATAGGCTTCAAATTCGATCCAAACTTGAGAAAGGTCAGCAATACGATACAGCATGGAGCCTTCATTAATATGATCTTCCCGTGAAATATCTATTTGGGATACGTATCCTGAAACGGGGGAAAAGAAATCAAGTTCTTCCATCACTTCTCCTGACCTTTCGATCTGATCAATGGTCGCTTCGGGAAACTCCCACAGCATGAGCTTGCGGCGGGCAGACTCATATAACCGGGGGTTTTGTTCTTTAAAGCGTGCAGTTTCAAGAAGCTCACGCTGAGCGGTGATCAATTCAGGAGAATAGATAGAAGCCAGTTTTTGCCCTTTGCGAACGTAATCACCGGTGTAATCCACATACAGCTCACGAACGCGACCCGGAAAATGAGCAGTCACATTAGAAACCAGGTTTTGATTTTCCGCAACTTTACCGGGCAAACGTGTTTCTAGTACCGGTGTTCCTGTTCTGACCGGTGTGGTTTCGATCTCAGCCAACGCCAGTGCAGCTTTTGAAAATTGAATGGCATGAGGTCCAGGTGATTCCGACTTATCACTGTTTAGATCATCTGCCGGGATCAAATCCATTCCACAAATAGGGCAATTTCCCGGTTCACTCTCCCTGACTTGAGGATGCATACTGCAGGTGTAAACCACATTGCCTTCTTCATCAGTATGAGTTTCAGATATGTGCTCTCCTAAGGTTTGTGGTTCTGAAGTTCCTCCAAAAATGAGGTAACCAAAAAGTAGTCCACCCAACAGAAGACCGGTGTATATAAGTATGTTTTTCGTTTTCATGGTATTGAGTTTTGGGTAGTGAGTATCGGGTATTGAGTCTCTCACGACTCAATACTCAAATCTCACTACTAATTATTTAGATTGAAATTGTTTTTTCCGGTTAGGTAATCGATATATGCCGCCGCTTTATGTTGTGCCGTTCTGGACTGAATGCGTTTAAGTTGATAATTCAACTGTTTGCGCTGCATACGAAGTATCTCCTCGAATTCGGAACTATCTGAAGCATAGGCGTCCATCAATATGTTGATGGCTTGGGTTATGCGTTGAATTTGTTTTTCGTTGTAGAGATTAAATCTACGGTTGGCATCTTTAAAATCACGCAGTGAGGCATCCAATTCTGTTTCCAGAGAATTTTCACGAGCCGAAATCTGAAATTGCAGATCCTGAATGTTTTGATCGGCCTGTTGCACCCGAGCGTTATTCTTTTTAGCAAAAATGGGGACCCTGAATCCTGCCATAACCATCAGGGCGTCCTCGCCACTGTTTGTCACATTTGGCATGTCGGTCTCTCCTGTAAAAATGTAATCTACTCCCAGTTTAATACTCGGCCTATTCTGTTTTTTAGCCAGTATTTTGGTTTCCTGAGAGGAGGCTTCCCGATATCTAAGGCGATTAAGCTGAGGGTTTTGTTGACGAATCTGAGTCAGAAGAACATGCCGGGGGTTGATATTGCTGTCAGGCAATGTATCCGGGAAAGTGATCATCATATTCCTATTCCGGTTCAGGAGTTCATTCATTTTTTGAAGCAATACTTCCCGGTTATCTTTCAGGAGGTCAATTTGTATGTTAAGGTCTTCTTCTTCAATTTGAGCACGTAAAACATCAACCTGTGTGGCTCGGTCTGTCTCGTATCGTGCAAGACTCAACTCAACCAGTGAATTTAAAATGGCTTGATTTTCCTCGGCAATCCGAATACTCTCCTGCATTTCATAAAGCTCCCAAAAGGTCTGCTCTACCTGCAAAAAAAGACGATTTCGACTTTCCTGAAAAGACTCAAATGCAGCTTTGGCCCGTAACTCAGACGCTGTTCTCTGATCCTTTAGCGAGCCAAACCAAGGCAGCATTTGGGAGATGGAAATACGCCCTTGTTGTGGGCCCACTCTCGTTTCAATGGGTTTTATGAAATACGAAAATGAAACTTCAGGATCAGGAAGAGTGCCAATAATAGGGCTTTCTTCCAATGCCGATAAGTACTGCTGGTATTTCGCTTTCAACTGCGGGTTATTTTCAGCGGCTTCTTGTTGATATTGGGTGATCGTTTGGGCGTATGCCGTGTAAGACAGCAGGGATAGTAACACCATCGTTACTAACCGCATTGAGCGCAAAGATCTCACAAAGTTCGCGGAGGACTCATGCTCGTCCTGCTCGTTCCGAACATCTCGTTTGGAATGCATACCAGAACCTCCGGTTCCAAAAGATGTAATAAAATGACTTAATACTTTCATGATAGGTCTGTTTTCATTTTAAATTCTTTCCACATGTAATACAGCACAGGGATCACCAATAATGTGATGACCTGCAAAAGCATGCCGCCTACACTTGGGATGGCCATAGGCACCATGATATCCGAACCACGCCCTGTAGAGGTTAGTACCGGTAATAGCGCCAGAATTGTTGTGGCTGTTGTCATCAGGGTTGGGCGAATTCGCCTTGTACTGGCCTCGATAACTATTTCCCGTAATTCTTTAGATGTTTTCGGTTTTTTACGGTCAAACAATTGATCAAGATAGGTTGCCATCACCACGCCACCATCTGCGGCAATGCCAAACAGGGCGATAAAGCCGACCCACACGGCAACACTCAAATTCACGGTCCCCATTTGAAACAGATCCCGAAGATTTTGACCAAACAGATCAAAATTCAGAAACCATCCCTGACCGTACAGCCAAACAAGTAAAAATCCCCCCGCCCAGGCAACAAATATGCTGCTGAAGATCATGGCAGTAGTACTTACCGAACGGAATTGGAAATACATAATCAGAAATATGATAACCAGTGCTATTGGCAGAATAATGCCCAATCGTTTTTCAGCCCGGACCTGATTCTCGTAGTTTCCGGCAAATTCAAAATTGATACCGGCCGGAATGACCAGGTCACCGCTATCTACACTCTCCTGAATGGTTTGGCGGGCATTTTCTACCACTTCGACTTCGGCGTAGCCATCTATCTTGTCGAAAATGACGTACCCAACAAGAAAAGTATCTTCACTTTTTATAGCCTGTGGACCCTGACGGTACTTGATCTCAGCGAGCTGTGAAAGGGGAACCTGTACGTTTGTTTTTGTTGGAACCAACAGGTCACCCAGGGCTTCCGGATTATCCCTCAGCTCACGGGCAAATCGAACGCGGATCGGGTAACGCTCACGGCCTTCAACTGAGGTTGAGACAGCCATACCTCCCACACCCATCGACATGAACCGCTGAACATCCTGAACAGATAAACCATAGCGAGCCAATTGGTCGCGGTTCCAGTGTACTTCCAGGTAAGGTTTACCAACAATTCGTTCAGCAAAAACGGATGAGGTTTTCACACCTTCAGCTTTCTTCAGCACTTCTTCTAACTGTAAGCCAAAGTCTTCGATCTCTCGCAGATCACTTCCTTTTACTTTCACTCCCATAGGTGCTCGCATGCCGGATTGTAGCATGACCAACCGTGTTTCTATAGGCTGAAGTTTAGGTGCTGAGGTCGTGCCGGGAATTCGTGCAGCGGCTACAATTTCTTCCCAGATGTCATCCGGTGATTGGATGTGATCACGCCATTGGCGAAAATACTTGCCGTTTTCATCCGGAATCAGGTCCCCTTGGTCATCTCTAACAAACTCTCCTGATTTACCAACTCTGAAACGAACTCGTCGTCCGTTCTCATCGGTTTTATATTCTGATTTATAGAGTATGACGTTTTCAAACATGGATATGGGAGCGGGATCCAATGCCGATTCTGCCCGACCCATTTTGCCAACGACCATTTCAACTTCAGGGATGGCATTAACGGAAAGGTCAATTTTACGCATCACATCTTCTGCCTCTTCCACTCCGGCATGAGGCATGGTGGTTGGCATTAAAAGGAAGGCGCCTTCATCCAGTGCAGGCATGAATTCCTCGCCCAATCCCGGGAAGGTTTCAGAAGCTGAAGTCCAGGCCGACGTATCACGGATATCAACCCCTACTACATCGAAGCTTTTGGCTACAAAGCCGAACGTGGTGGCAAAACCGAGCCAAATCATAACACCAAAAATGAGGAAAGTGGAGGGGATGGCAAGAAAGGTTTTTCTATGATCCAGGCACCAACGTATTATCGGTTGATAATATCTGATGATCAGCCAAAAGGCAGCGAGGATCAGTGCGATCACCATCACAATAAAGAATAGATTCCCGGCAAATGAGACCGATGGTCCAAAGGGCATCCAGTATTCGGTCAGTAGCCAGGTAACTACAACTACAGCCAGTATGTTGTTCAATAATGGTATCCGTTGTTGATAATTTTCACCGAAAAAGAAACCGGCTCCATTGATTACCCCAAAACCCAGGATCAAAAAGCCTCCCCAGCCTGAAACAGTGAAAATGGTTAGCAGCCCACCGATCACCAATAATCCGTTCCAGCTAAGTTTTAATTTCCGATTGTTGATTTTCAGCCCAAAAAACCAATGAGCAAAAGGTGGGATCAGTGTAATCGTGATAATGATGGATGCGATCAGCGCAAAGGTTTTGGTATAAGCCAGTGGTTTAAAGAGTTTACCCTCGGCAGCAATCATGGTAAAAACAGGTAGAAAACTGACTATCGTAGTGGTGATCGCTGTCAATACGGCACCGGCAACCTCGACCGTGGCGTTGTAAATAACCTCTAAAAGGGATTCATTTTCGCCCATTTCCTCCATGTGCCTGAGCATATTCTCAGAAAGAATAACGCCCATGTCCACAATGGTGCCGATGGCAATGGCTATACCTGAAAGGGCTACGATATTGGCATCAACGCCAAAGTACTTCATGGCAATGAAGGTCATGAGTACGGCAATGGGCAGCATGGCTGAGATAAGGACTGAAGTTCGCAGGTTCATGACCATTATGACGATCACAATGATGGTGATCAGTATCTGAAGGGTCAGAGCCTCTTCCAGCGTACCTAATGTTTCTGATATGAGAGTAGAACGATCATAAAAAGGCACAATGGTAACCTTAGATTCCCTGCCGTCATCAAGGATCTTTGAAGGCAAGCCGGCTGAGATCTCATCGATCTGTGCTTTTACGTTATCGATCACCTGTTGGGGATTTGCTCCCTGTCGCGCTACGACAACACCACCCACGGCTTCTGCTCCGGCTTTATCCAATGCACCCCGGCGCGGCGCGGGTCCCATACTGACGAAAGCCACATCCTGAATACGGATGGGCGTATTATCCACCACCTTAACTACGGCTGATTCCAGATCTTCAAGGTCTTTGACATAACCAATGCCTCGCACCAGGTATTCCACATTGTTCATTTCAATGGTGCGGGCACCGGTCTCAGCATTGGCTTTCCGTACGGCATCGATGACCTGTGAAAGAGTGACCTCATAGGTTTTTAGTTTGTTAGGATCGATATCGACCTGGTACTCTTTCACATACCCCCCGATGGAAGCCACTTCAGCCACGCCTTGCGCACCTGATAGCCCATATTTCACATAAAAATCCTGAATGGATCGAAGCTCCTGAGGGTCCCATCCTCCTGCGGGGTCACCATTTTGATCCCTGCCTTCAAGTGTATACCAAAATATTTGTCCCAATCCGGTGGCATCAGGGCCAAGAGCGGGTTTTGCAGCGTCAGGCAAAGTGCCTGCCGGAAGTGAGTTCAGTTTTTCAAGGATTCGGGAGCGACTCCAGTAGTAATCCACATCTTCTTCAAAAATGATATAAATGATGGAAAGACCGGTCATCGAATTACTTCGCACGGTTTTGATACCCGGTACCGTTAACAACTGAGTGGTTAGAGGATAGGTGACCTGGTCTTCTATATCCTGAGGGGATTGTCCTTCCCAGTCAGTGTAAACGATTTGTTGGTTCTCCCCAAGGTTGGGAATGGCATCTACAGGAACACGATCGCGCGGCAGGAAGTCTAAATTCCAGTTAAATGGCGCAACGGCAAGCCCCCAGCCTACCATGACCAGTAATAGAAGCACGGCCACGAGTTTGTTTTCCAGGAAAAACCGGATGGTTTTGTTTAGCATGGTTTCGTTTTTGGTGTATTCGTTAATCGTTATTAGGGCTCTATGGATACTCGTTCCGAACCACCGGTTCGGAATGCATAGCGGAACCGCCGGTTCCAAAGCGCTAGATATGAGCTTGGTTCCCCTTAGCAAAAAGAGAGAACACTTCAATGTTCAATCACAGGGAGGAGAGTCAGAGAAAAAGCAGCCGACTCAAAGGCACACCAATCCCTATTTCAGAAAAGTCTCGTTAAGGAGATAGATGGGAGGCGGTGAATAGGCATCCGAAACCGGAAGTTGAAAAGCATTGGTTTCGGGTTCGTGTGTGTGAAATTCAGCCAGGATCTGAACAACCAGTAAAGCCGGAACTTTCACCTTTAATTGTGTCTGTGCTTCTGTTTTGACCGGGGCTTCCTCTACCGAACAAGCGCAGGCAAAACCAAGGTCATGAAGATCGTGATGCTTCCCATCAGTTTCTTGATGATTAGATACACCGTCGTTCATAGGACAGTCTTCAGCATGCTCACTCATTGGCAGATGCATGTCCTGCATCTCATCACAGACATCATCCGACATGGCATGGAGCCCGGAAGGAACTGAGACCCCGATCAAGATACTCAAGCTGAGCACCGAGGCGATCAAACGATATGTGGCAGAAATTCTCACGGACCTAAATTAGTCAAGGGAGCAGTGAAATCAAAGCAAGTAGGAAAGGTTGTCAGGATCTGATAAATGTTTGTTGGGATTTGATAAGGGAATATTAAAGATCGAATAGCATAACATGAACAAGCCTATCAATGCAAGTGATTTCCTAATAACTATGTGAACTCCGTATATTAAACGCAGTAAAGTTTCTTAAAAATCATCTATTCAAACAAGAGGTCCTTCCATTAGCCCAACTGCCAAAAAACGCTACATCCTGATTCTCGGTATCATCTTTATTGCACTTTCCATGCGTTCCCCGTTATCGGGGGTTGGTCCGCTAACGGAATCCATTCAGAATGCACTGGGGTTATCGTATAGCATGATCGGGTTGATCACCACCTTGCCCCTCATCTGCTTTGCCATACTTTCGGGCTTCACGCTGTATTTTACCCAACGATTTGGGTTGGAAGTCACCCTTGGAGCCGCTTTATTTATTCTAACCATAGGTGTATTGGGTCGGTCATTCGCCAATATACCGGCGCTATATCTCGGTACATTATTTTTGGGGATCGGTATAGCCGTGATGAACGTACTGATGCCTTCTATCGTGAAGAGGGACTTTCCGGAACGATCCGGATTTATGACGAGCTTATATTCCGGGGTGATGGGCATCGGGGCAACCCTGGGTGCCGGAATAAGTGTGCCACTTGCACAGGCTACTAACTGGCAATTTTCGATGGGTAGCTGGGCGGCTTTCTCGATGATCGGATTACTTTTTTGGATCCCTCAGCTCAAGAACAGAACCAAACCTAAGAATCCCATTCATATTGGATTGGCGATCAAGAAACTTGGGTCTTCACCGATCGCCTGGCAAATAGCGCTGTTTATGGGGTTGCAATCCCTGATTTTTTACGCGGTGTTGGCCTGGTTACCGGAGATCCTGATCGACCGGGGCATGACGCCAACAAAGGCAGGGTTGGTGCTATCTGTTTCACAGGGAGCCGGAATTTTAGGTTCACTGATCATTCCTTCCATTGCCGGTCGGTTTTCAGATCAGCGTAAGATCGTTTGCGTGACCGGAGCTATGGAGATCATAGGAATGACCGGGATCCTTTTATCTGATACTTTTATGATATCAACTTGGGCTGCAGTCTTAGGTTTTGGGTTAGGTGGAAACTTTAGTCTGGCCTTGCTATTCATGGTATTACGAGCTGATTCAGCTGAACTGACCACCGGGTTGTCAGGCATGGCTCAAAGTGTAGGTTATTTTATTGCAGCTTTTGGCCCCGTTCTGTTTGGGTTCGTACATGATCTGACCAACAGCTGGAATATTCCGTTATATAGCATGTTGGTTATAGCCGGCCTTCAGTTATTATTTGGATTGGGAGCGGCTAAAGACCGGGTGATATCTACCAATACATAGTGGTTATTTAAGATAGAACCGGTTATTCAGCCCGGGAAGCTGTTTAGATCTTCTCAATGCTATTGATCACTTCATCTGAGATCTCATTTCGGGCTTGATCAAGATCATAATGAGCTTGCAGCCCCAGCCACATTTCAGCACTGGTGCCCAGGGCAATGGAAAATCGTATCGCCGTGTCTCCCGTAACAGAACGCCTTCCCCTGATGATCTCATTCACACGATTAGGTGAGACCGAAATGCACCGTGCAAACTCTCGTTGACTGATATTTTGGGGTTCCAGGTATTCACTCAAAAGGATCTTTCCGGGGTGTATGGATTTGACTTTTTTATCTTCTTTCATGATATGAAACCATATAGTTGTAATTAATATATATAAATGTACTGTATATCGGTACACATAACAAATTTGGATAATAAATAGCTCTACAGTCTAATTGTTCTATAATTATCTGTTAGCTACATTGGAGGTAACTAATGGAGGTGTTATGTCACATCATGAAAAGATCGATTATGTAGAATTCGCATCCAGAGATTTAGAGTCAACTAAGGATTTCTTTAAAAAAGCATTTGGATGGAAGTTCAATGACTATGGGTCTGAGTACTGTGATTTCACAAATGAAGGAATCAACGGCGGATTTTATAAGTCTGAAAAAGTATCCAATTCTGAATCGGGGGGTGCGCTGGTCATTTTTTATAGTAAAGACCTGAAAGCCACTCAAAATAAAATAAAGGAATCCGGTGGTAGTATCGTGAAGGAAACCTATGCTTTTCCGGGTGGAGAGCGATTTCATTTTAAAGAGCCCGGCGGAAATGAATTTGCCGTGTGGTCTGATGTTGGAATAATGGAATAGTTTTTCTGCAGTAAGGACGTGTAGCGATACGCCCTTATGTCAAAAAACCCTTGATCATCATAAGACAAATCTTTTTCCAAATTCTGTAAGGCATAAAGGCTACAAATGTAGTTCCTTTAACTTCTGATTATATTAGCCTATGGAAAAAATGACGCTGCATATTAAAAACATGGTATGTGACCGCTGCGAGATGGTCATTGAAACCGCATTGAAAGCACTTGGCCTACAGGTTGATCATGTTCAGCTTGGAAAGGCCGAAGTTACCCGTACCGGAGATAAACCCACCCTTCATGAAATTGAAAAAGAGCTGGAGCGCTTTAATTTTGGATTGATCAGGGATGAGGAATCCGTGCTGGTGGAAAAAGTCAAGACGACCCTGATCCAATGGGTTGATTCCGGGGACCTGGAAACAGATGATACCTCACTATCCGATCACCTGGCCAAAAAACTGGCAAAAAGTTATGCTACGATATCCCGGGTCTTTTCCAGAAAGGAAGAGATAACGATTGAAAAATACTTTATCCGTTTAAAAATTGAGAAGGCCAAGGAATTGGTGGATTACGGAAATCTGAGTTTTAGCGAGGTAGCCTATCAGTTGGGATATAAGAACTTGCAGCACCTATCCCGTCAGTTCAAGCAGATCACAGGTATGAGCATGAGTGAGTACCAAAAACTACAGGATTCTGACCGTAAATCTCTCGATAAGATCTGAAAGTATTAAAAATCCATTTTGAGATGAAGGCCTGATATCAAACTGTTATGCCCATGACAACACTCCAACTAAAGATCCCGCCAGCCGTCGTATTTGTTATATGTGTGGTGTTTATGTGGCTGATCAAAGGATTTTTACCGGATTACTCAATGCATGTTACAGGCCAGAAGTGGGTTGTGTATGGATGTTTTACGATTGGTGTGATCGTAGGATTAGTAGGTGTGGCCCAATTTGCGCAAAAGAGTACCACAGTAAATCCTCACAGGCCTGAGAATACAAGCAGTTTAGTTATGGGTGGAATATATGCCATCAGTCGAAACCCAATGTATCTCGCCCTTCTGATCTGTTTATTGGCCATCGCATTATATTGGGGAAATATTTTTAGCCTACTCATAATACCGGTGTTTATACTGTATATGAATGAGTATCAGATCAAGCCGGAAGAGGAAATGATGGAGCAGAAATTTGGACAGAAATATTTGGACTATAAAAAAGAGGTTCGGCGCTGGCTTTGAAGCTATAAATCAGCAACAAACTTCGCAGCAACTTTCCGGTTCGTTGTTAATTTCCGGATCTGAGTTTTTACTTCCAAAGAATGAGGCAAGGGTAAATGAGTCATCTGAGAACTTTTGCTGAACTCTGATCGCATTGGCAATGGCTATAAGGGCAACGCCAACATCAGCAAAGATAGCCTCCCACATCGTCGCCAATCCCACCGTTGCAAGGGCCATCACTAATACTTTAATGCCTAAAGCAAAACCAATATTCTGCCAAACGATCTTGTGCGTAAATTTAGCTATACGGATGGCTTGAGGGATCTTTGAAGGCTGATCGGTTTGAATGACCACATCCGCCGTTTCAATGGCTGCATCTGAACCGATACCGCCCATTGCGATACCCACATCTGCCAAGGTGATCACCGGGGCATCATTCAGCCCGTCACCAACAAAGCCAATAACCTGACCTGAGTGCAATGCCTCATTAACTTTTTCGTATTTACCGTCTGGTAGTAACCCTCCATAGAATTGTTTGATACTCAACTGCTTAGCAACAGATTCCGTTGTTTCTTCGTTATCACCTGAAAGCATGATCAGGTTATTGATTCCCAGTTCTTTAAGTTCATTCAGGGCTTGAATGGCATCGGATTTTATTTTGTCGGAGATCAAAATAGTACCTACATGATCACCGTCTGCAGCCACATAGACGAAGGCTGATGGACCTTCATTGTCTATTTCAGATATGGCAACATTATTCTCTTCAAGAAATTTTCGATTACCAACAAGAATTTCCTTTTGATCGGTGATCCCTTTAAGTCCTCTTCCGGGAGTCTCCAGAATATCTCTGGCACCGGGGATATCCTGCCCCTCAACAAATTGCATAATGGCTTTTGCTACAGGGTGTGAGGAGTGTTGTTCCAGTGAGGCCGCCATCGTTAAGATTTCAGTAGCATTATATCCGTTCCTGGGATGTATCTCCTGCACTTCGAAAACCCCCTCAGTCATTGTCCCGGTTTTATCAAAGAACAAGGTATTCATTTTTCGTAGTTGGTCAAGATAATCAGAGCCCTTAAGGAGAATCCCATTCCGGGATGCAGCACCTATACCACCAAAATATCCAAGGGGAATAGAGATCACCAATCCACAAGGACAGGAGACAACCAGGAAGATCAATGCCCTGTAAAACCAATCCTCAAATACATAAGGGTTTGTAAACAGCCAGGGAAGAAAAGTAAGTGCCACCGCTAACCAAACAACGATAGGCGTATACACTTTTGCGAAACGGGTCATAAAGCGCTGAGTGGGTGCTTTTCGCTGCGATGCCTCCTGAACCATATTAAGTATATCTGCCAGGCGGGAGTCTTCATAATGTTTGATCACTTTTATGCGAACGGGTATCATGCCATTCACTGAGCCGGCCCAGATTTCTTCCCCGGATGTGCGAGTCATCGGTTTCGACTCTCCCGTTAAGGCGGCGGTGTTAAAAGAGGCTCTATCCGTAATTAGTTCACCATCAAGAGGGACTTTGGCTCCGGGTTTTACATGAATGACCTCTCCAGGTTCAACTTCAGATGGGTGAATTTCTATGGTGTTACCGTTACGTTCTACTGTAGCAACATCAGGTTGCTGGTTGATAAGCGATTCAATGGAGTGCCGAGCCTTACGAACCGCATTTCCCTGCGCATACTCCCCGATCATATAAAATAACATCACGGCCACACCTTCCGCATATTCACCAAGAGCAAAAGCGCCTACCGTAGCAATGCCCATGAGCAGGAACTCACTGAATATGGTACCATTTTGAATAGATCTAAAGGCTTTGATCCAAACGGGCCCTCCCACAAATACATAGGAAATTAGGTATACATATTCAGCACCGGATAAATCAGTCCAAAATTGTACGGCTAAAGCCAGTGTCAAAAAAACAGCAGACCAAAATACTTCGTAATATTTTTTTATGAAATTCATGAACTAAAAGGTATCTAGCCCCGTGTGAGACTAAACAGATTCTTCAATTTATTAGGATTTGCACCGGTCGTTATCGTTCTGCTGGAATTAGTCTTCAGGATGTATCGAAATTATCCGGTGTTAATGGTCTAAGTAAAAATACACATTAAGATAACAAGAGTTGGAGAGGCGGTATTGCACAATTGTGATTTATTTGTGCAATTTGCTGTAATTGTTCAACCAGGGAGTATAGATAGCCTTTATTTTTTTGAATAAGCAGCGAAGGCAGTCTGAACTATGGTGCGCTCACCAATACAATATTTTCTGCGATCAGGCCCTTGTCATTCTCCGTGACATCAAATTCAAAGATCAGTTCCCGACTGGGCAGATAGGATGTGTCGAAATCTTCTTCAAATTGTGAAATGTGGGCAAATACGGTTTTATAAGGTGAGCTGGAATCCCGGGAATCGGTGATCCATAAGCAGTCTTCCTTACGGGTCAGAAAACGCAGGAATCCGTAGCCTTCGTCCTGCGTGAAATCATAACAAACTCCGCGAACCCTGGAGCCATTTTCACCCCAGTCGTAAGGGGAGTCTACAGGAAGTAATCCCGGGATCAGGTAGCCGGAAACGGAAGAATCTACCGACTTTTTCAGGGAGGATGATACATTATCGAAACCGACAAGTTCTACTCTGCACCCTTTATTCTGTAAGGCATTCACTACACTCACATAACTGCCGCTGCTGCTTAACAAAACGATCTTGTCGAGATGCTCAGCCTGTACCAGCATATCCACAGCCATATCCATATCAATGGAGGATTTGGTGATCTTTTCACCGGTTTCATGGTTGGTGTAGGTGTGAACCGGTTTTTCGATGACCTTATACTCATAATCTCTGAGGACATCACAGAATCGCTGGGTCTTGAGTCTGTAATCGCGATCTTCTTTAAGGCGATCACTGTCGTAGCAAAGATAAACATTGAGTCTGGAGGCGACCGCTCCGTTTCGGCAGGCAAACATTCTTAAAATGTCGTAGCGCAGGCCATATCCTCCATTCATGGTTACATTTACTGCATCAACATAAATACCGACTCGCTCTTTCGTATTCATTTAAATAATCCCTTCACATTGAATTTTTAAAAATAGTATCAGAAGTATGACCGAAGCATTATAACCTCAACGCTACCAATCCATTAACTTAAATTTTAAGCATAGAATCAACCCTTTTAATGTTAAAGTGTATCTGTCTCGGGATTACGCAATTTTCCTGCTATTTAGTAAAGCAACATAGGACAACCCGGCTACCAACAGAACCCCTGCAGATAGAAGAAGAATGGATGAGATCAGGTCAGTGACCCCGAATTGTAACAGATAGGGTTTGATGAGATACAAACCTGCGGAAATGATCATGACTCCAAAACCATACAGTAGTTTATAAGGGACCTTAAAAGCTTTGGTTGAGTAATAGTAGATTACCATCGCCATGGTGAAATAGCTGAGCAAAGTGGCTGAAGCGGCACCCATCATACCAAAATATGGGATCAGGATCAGGTTTGTGACGATCGTAATACCGGCCCCGATCAACGTGATCTGTGGCAGCCGCTTGGTCGTTTCACTGATAAAGATGCCGGCAGAGAAGTTGACATACCATCCCTGAAACCAATAGGCCATCAATAGTATAGGAACGATGGTCAGTCCACTCCAGAATTTTTCATCGACCAGGTAAAAATCCAGTATCGGGACTTTAAGGGATACGATCTGCTCAGCAAACAAGGCGACAAACAGAAATATAAGAGCTGCGGCAGAGTTGAAGAATATGAAGGTTTGTGAAAATGTCTTAGGAGCCGATTGCTCATCCGATTGTCGCATGAAGAAAGGCTGCCAGGCCATCCTGAACATTTGAACCAGCAAAAGCATGAAGACCGCCAGCTTGTAACAGGCACTGTAGATCCCAACGATATCATCCGGGGTTTGCTCCGCTCCGTAAAGACGTTCTACCGTTGAGGGATCCATGGATTTCAGGAAAAATCGATCCATCAATTCGTTGATCACATGACCAAAGCCGGCAGGTACAAATGGCAACCCGAAGATCAGGGCTTTCTTTAAAAGAGCTGTATCCCATTTACCGGTAAACATCGGAAGTGTGATGAGCCAGGTTGCAAGGGCGGTCAGCAGGGATGCCACCAGGTTACTGATAAACACGGCCTCTATACCATAACCCAATCCAAGTATCAGGTAGAAATTCAACCCGAGGTTCACGATCACATTCCCCGTTTTGATAACCGCAAAAGAGATGGATCTGCGAACCAACCTAAGTTCAGCAAATGGCACAATGGCAATGGTATCGAAAAGTAAGATACCAAGCATCATCCAGTAAATAGGATCACCACTTTCCAGTCCAATGATCGGTGAGATAACCGGTTGCAAGCCCCAGATGATGAGTACAAATAGCCCGGATGAGCCTAAAAGAAACAGCTGAAGGGTCTTGAAAATGCTTTTGGCGTCATCACGGTCTTTGCCGTACCGGATGTAAGCCGATTCCATTCCCAGGGTGAAAAGCACATTAAACAAAGCAATGGCTGCAAAGATAAGGCTTATGATCCCGTATTGGTCTTCTGCGAAAACACCGGTATGAAGTGGAACCAACAGGTACCCGATGAATCGCGCAAGTACGCTGCTTATTCCATAGATCAGCGTATCTGAAAAAAGCTCTTTTAACTTGGTCAATTCAACAGGGTTTAAGTAAGTGAGGTATCTAAGCTTGTATTAATCGTTCGATGGCTTCAACTCCGAGAGCGTAGCTATGTTTCCCAAATCCGGTAATGATACCATTCATGACAGCCCCGGTAACCGATCGATCGCGAAAGGCCTCTCTTCCGTGGATATTGGAGAGATGAACCTCAACCTTCGGAATACTTATAGCGTCTAAGGCATCCCTCAGGGCTACTGAAGTATGCGAATATCCACCGGGATTAATGATCAATGCATCAGTGTCATCTTTCATAGCCTCCTGAATGCAATTGATAAGCTCTCCCTCTATGTTACTTTGGTAGAAGTTGAACGAGTGATCAGGATACTGTTCCCGAAGCTCAGCATGAATATCCAGCAAAGTTTCTTTACCGTACACCTCAGGGTCGCGCGTACCCAGTAAATTTAAATTTGGTCCGTTGATGATCAATATGTTCATAGTTCTACATTTTTGCTGATCCTTCTCGCCAGATTCAGCATTTCAGTATCTCCCAATTCCACTTTTTTACCCAGACTAAAATCCTGAGATTCTTTAAAAATCGGGATCAGATGGATGTGGGCATGAGGCACAAGCATACCTTCCACGATCACCCCGGTACGAATGGGTTGAAGGGTTTTGTCGATGGCATGAGCTACTTTTTGGGAAAACCTGGTGAGTTCGGCAAGGTCGTCTGCATCCATATCAAACAGATAATCGATCTCTTTTTTAGGAATACAAAGGGTGTGACCTTTTGCAGCGGGATTGATATCCAGGAAGGCGTAGTGCCGGTCATCTTCGGCGATCTTATAACTCGGAATTTCTCTTTCTATGATCTTACTGAAAATAGTTGCCATAATTCTTAATCAAAGCTGTTAATTTGAAAGAAGATACTATCCAAAAAACAGAAATCCTTATGAACTCTGCAAGAGTCTTGTGTTTTATTTTGATGACAGGATGGCTGAGCGTATCAGATTCAATGGCTGTGGGGCAGCCCCAGAATAACCTGGTAGGTGAGGTCAGTGTTGAGCAAATTTTAGATCACAACAGGATCTTCAGGATCTACACAGAAAGATATGAGCCTGATGAAGAAGCCCTGCAGTTTTTAAAACGAGTGGAGGGTGATATTTCCTTACGGGTATTTTTTGGCAGCTGGTGCAGGGAATCAACCAAGTACCTGCCGGGATTGGTGAAAACGCTAAATGTTGTGAATAACAATGAGATCAAGGCGACCTACATGGGTGTGGATGCTCAAAAAAAATTTCCGGATAGATTTTTAAAACTGTTTGATATCAAATATATTCCGACCGTTGTGGTTTTAAAGAACGGAATTGAAGTTGGCAGGATCGTAGAAAAACCACAGCAACCAATTGAAACCGAGCTGGTTCAGATATTGAAAAGGCTGCAAGAAAATTGAGAAAAAATTCAATTTTTCCTTGTACTCTAATTTATAAATGCCTTATCTTTGGAATCTGAATTGAGAATCGGTAGCTCAGTTGGTAGAGCAACGGCCTTTTAAGCCGTGGGTCGAGGGTTCGAGCCCCTCCCGATTCACTTTTTTTCTGAAGACTTTCATAATGACTCTCTCTTGACCAGCCCCATACGATTGATCTCGGATGGGGTTTTTTTTAGCATTTCTTTTCAGGTCAGTTAGTCGATAGTAACAATTGGCCGTAGCCGCTGCAGAGTTTTTGGCCCAATTCCCCGAATGTTTGTGATCTCATCGATGCTGTTAAATCCCCCATGTTCCTCACGATAATCAATAATGCGGCTCGCATAAGCCGGTCCTATTCCGGGAAGTAGTTGAAGGGTGGCTGAATCTGCGGTATTGAGGTTTACAGGAAACACCACATTAAGTGGATTTCCGGTATCAAGCTCCTGAGCTCTTAATACTTTCGTGCCGATCTTATCCGGTGCTCTCCATAAGCCGAGTTCATTATCTTTTGCACGATTCTCGTATTCATTAAAGGCACGGGCAGAATCGGTGTGTTGCCGGTAATACACACTGGTTGTACCATACCCTTTTTCAAGCAAAAGCTTGTTCAGGCTAACAGGACCATCTTCGTGTTCCATTTCAACATAGGCCTGAAATGTATTGTAACGGGAATCCGGAACGCCTCCATCATATCCTTTTATCCGAACCTTCCTTCCTTCGAGAATAGTCTGAAGGTAATCTGCTGCAGCACCTGAATAGAATCTTGCTGAATCACCATCGGCGTATATGGAGGGAACATCTACTCCTAAAAAGCGGACGCCATAGCCAAAACCCGGTACCACCTCGATCTCAAAACGACTTCCGTCGGTAATGGAATAGATATCATACCATTGTTCAGGATCGATCTCCGGAGCCGGAGGATGAGTGGTGCCCTGAGCCCGGCTGATCACCCCCATCAGATCCTGATGAAATTGGTTGGTGATCTCATCCGAAAAAATGATCAGGGTGTTTTCATCGTTGTTCATTTCAGCGTTTGATGAGAAATTATATGAACCGGCAACGGCAACTCCCACATCTGTTGAATCAGGGTGTTCGGTATCTAAGAGAATGATCTTGTGATGTAATTTCCTCGTTTCCTGGGCGGGTAAGATCAGGCGGTTTCCCATTCTTGCTTCAGGACTTCCCCAGATATCTCCTGTACTTTCGTAGCGACTGTAAAAACTGCGGTCTATCACACCGCGCAATTGTATGTGTCCATCAGCGGTTTGCTCCCAGATCTGCTCACTGATAGGAATGCCGGGCGTGATGGCAAAAGCCTGAAAGTTGATGTCATGTTGAGCCTCATTCCTGATGAGATCCACGAGCCTGTCACTCACACTCGGCTTGGTCCGGTCTCGATTGATGGGTGCGAAATAGACTTCTACACTTGTACCACCCACATCAAATACATTCTGGCTTACATTCTCTTTGTCCTTATGAAATCGAGCTTTTTCCGGGTCTGGAATATCCCCGCTTCCACCCCACATCTGCTCAAATTCTTCAGTATAGACAGTAGCAATATCAGCGTCTTTGATGACGATTGTATGGTTAGTGTTATAAGCTCCGGTGTAGGTCAGGTTGGTTGAACCGGACCACACGTAGTCGTCATGGGGTGAATCAGACAAATGATCGATCACAGCAAATTTGTTGTGCATGTCTGCCCCGTCATTTACCAGATCATGATCGATGATGGATCCATCGGAATCATAAATATCACCATCGTCGTCAATGGAAACGATATCCGCATCTTCAAGAATTTCCCAGATCATTTGATCGAGCTCGCCGCCATCGGTGCGGTTATGGTTGTCGGTTACCACGCGCACTCTAACCCCTCTTTGTTTGGCTCGTGCCAATGCATAGGCAATGCGTGGATGCTCGAGATCATAGATATTCAGATCTACACTGGTGGAGGCCGAATCAATGAGAGCTTCCAGGGTTCCGATCAGGTCCCAGTCATCATGACTTTCATTACCCGGAAAGGCCACAGAATGGTCGGAAGGCATATTGAAATACACTTTGATCCATTCATCGCTATCAGGTTGTGAAAAAACCGTCTGTGTATGCAGGGAAAGGATGAGGGTCATCCCCAAACTGAGTATTGCAAATGCAGATCTAATCATGACAGGTTTATCGGCAGATTGTACTTAATTGGCAAATTAATGTATTTTAGCGGCATCAAATAATCTACAGGCTAATTTATGAACCTACAATTTTTTAATCCGCTCAGGTGGAAGAAATCTTTTCTGGTAATATTACTTACCGCATTTGTAGTGGCATGGTTTACTTTTATAGATACCTACAGCCTTAAAACCCGTTGGGATCTTTATACTCAGAAAGAAGAATTGAAGGAGAGAACAGAAGATCTTAACAACCGATCTGAAGAACTCAAGGTGAAGATCGACCGATTGAACGAAGATCCGGCTCTGCTTGAAAAAATTGCCCGTGAAGAATACGGGATGCGAAAACCGGGCGAAACGGTCTATAAAGTAAAACGAGAGAATTAAGGCTTCGGCTTGGTTCGTGATTACCTGCCTGTTATCTTCACCTGAACAATTTTTGATCCATAAATCTGATTAAATGAAAGCTATTGGTGTAGATCTCGGCGGTACCAATATTAAAGCGGCCGTTGTTGACAAGGAAACAGGGATTATAGAACAGGTTACAACTCCCACACAGGCAAATCTTGGAAGGGACCACCTGCTGGACCGGATCGCAGATACAGTCAGAGATCTGATCAAAAAGAATGAGATCATTGGAATGGGCATGGGGATGCCTGGGATGGTTTCCAAGGATCAAACCACGGTCAATAATCCACCTAATTTACCGGGCTGGGGCTCCGTAAATGCCGCCAAAGAAATGGAAGACCGCCTTAACATTCCTTGTAAGATAGAGAATGATGCAAATATTGCGGCTCTGGGATCTTTACACTTTGGTGTGGGCAGCAAATACGACAGTTTTATTATGATCACCCTTGGAACAGGAGTTGGCGGTGGCATCATCTATGAACGTCAGCTTTTTAAGGGAACCATGGGTATGGCCGGTGAACTGGGGCATGTGATCATCGATTATCATGGACCTCTCTCAAACAGTGTAACGCGTGGAACCGTGGAAGCCTATCTTGGTCAGAGATTCCTGAGCCGCTATGCCTCAGACCTGATCTCACAGAATACCTCAAACCCGTTGTACAAAAAGTTTTCAAAAGACTTTAGTCAGCTTGAACCCGTTGACTTAACGAATGCAGCCAAAGAAGGTAACGAGCTTGCCATTGAGATCCTTGCTAAAAGCGGGCAGCGACTCGGATATGCGATCATAAACTATGTGCATATGATGGATATCCGAAAGTTTGTGGTAAGTGGAGGTGTATCCAAAGCGGGTGAATATCTGTTTGAGCCGGCCAAAGAGATCGTTAGAAAACATATGATGGAGCCACTCAAGGAAGGATTTGAGCTCACTTATGAAGACCTTGGAAACGACAGTGCCTTACTGGGTGCGGCCGGATTGGCTTTCGATTCTTTTTCTTAATTGTAATTATGTATGATCCACGCCACTAAAACACATATGGGCAAGTACCTTTTTCTGTTTTGTCTGTTAGTGTTGATGGCGACACCCGCAAAAGCCCAGCAATCAGATTCGACTGCGGTCAGGCAGGATACAACTCTACAGCAGAATCAATCAGAACCACCCGGTGGTTCTGTAATTTCTAATGTTCCGGATAATGCGGTAAGGTTCCAGTCCAGTGATTCGCTAGTGATCGATTTTAAAGGGGGTAAAAAAGCTTTTCTGTTCGGTTCAGCTAACGTAAAGCATTCAGCCGGTGAACTGAAGGCCGGTGAGATCAACATGGATATTGATAACACCACGGTTGAAGCTAGAACACTGACTCCGGAAGATACACTCTCGCGTCCGGTGCTTGTACGGGAGTCGGATGAGATAAAAAGCACCCGCATTTTGTTCAACTATAAGACCCAGAAGGGGAAATTTGAAGCGGCACAGGTGAAGGTATCTGAAGGTCACCTGATCGGTTCAAAAATAAAGAATGTGAACGAAAGCGAGGTGTTTATTGAGGATGGGATCTATTCTACCTGTCCACCCGAATATATGTACTACTACCTAAAGGCCAAGAAAATGAAGGTGGTTGATGAAGACGAGCTGTTCTTTAGCAATGCACAACTGTACATCCTGGATATTCCCTATCCGATCATTTTTCCGTTCGGTTATGTGCCAACGGACCTTGAAAAACAGCGTTCCGGTTTACTTACGCCAACCTATGCGTTTCAGGATCAAAACGACCGTGGGTTGGGGTTACAAAATGTAGGTTGGTTTCAGTATTTCAATGATCACCTGACCGGTCAGGTTGATGGTGATATTTATACCTCCGGATCCTTCTACCTGAACGGGCTGATGCAATATCGCAGAACCGATCAGTACAATGGGTCGATCAGGCTGGGTTATTCAAATGACCGTGGTATGGAACCAACGGATCCCGATTTTTCCGAAACCATACAAAGATCCGTATCGGTTCAGCATAGCCAAACCATTTCTCCTTATGCAAGCTTATCAGCGAATGTGAACCTGAGAACCGCCGATTTCAACCGTAGAAACTCCTATGATATTGATGACCGGGCTGAAGTAAACTCAAATTCGAAAATATCATACAATTATCGTCACCCTGAAAACCTCTATAGTTTCAGTACGAATGCCCAGCTTGTTCAGAACTTTACGAACTACTCAACCCGGGTGAGCGGTCCTTCGGCCAATTTCAGGTTAAAGAATATCTCACCTTTTCAGAATAACAGTGGTGGCGGAGATCAGGATTGGTATGAAACCATTAGCCTGAGCTACAGCAATAACCTGAGGTCGCAATTCAATTTTGATCCTATTGATGCAGATAGTTCCGATATAACTTTTTTCGAGGCGTTAACAGACAAGGATAAATACGAGGAAGCGACAGGTAATGACCGCTATATACAGGCCGGGTTACAGCATCAGGCGGGAATTCAGGTTGGGCAGATCATACCAAGTCAGTTTTTAAATATTTCTACGGGCATCAACTACACAGAAAACTGGTACCCATCATCCATTCGAAAGAGCTTTAATGCGGACTCAAATCGTGTTGAAACGGAGAAAGTTTATGGATTTACGGCTTCCAGGGAATTCAGTACAAATCTCAATTTTGGAACCACATTTTATGGGGTTTCAGATATGAAGCTTGGTAATTTTCAGGGTTTAAGACATACGGTAAGGCCTTCACTTAGCTTCAGTTATCGGCCGGATTTCAGTGCCGAACGCTGGGGATATTACAAGACCGTTCAAACGGATTCGCTTGGCGCAACTCAGGAATATTCGATCTTTGAGGATGCCGTTTTTGGAGGTCCGGGAAGAGGGGAATCCCGCTCACTTAATTTCTCCCTGCAAAATGTGTTCGAAACAAAGCGGGTGAAACGTGATAGTACCGGAGAGGTGAGCGAAAAGAACATTCGGTTCATAGATAACCTGTCGTTAAACACTTCTTATAATTTTGCGGCCGACAGCCTGAACCTAAGTGACCTGAGAACCCGGATCAGCTCCAGTGCCATAAACGGGTTGAATTTAAGTGCTACGGCTAACTTTTCATTCTATCAGTTTGATTCCACCGGAAGAGAATTGGATCGTTTCTTTATTGAGGACAGTAAAAAGTTAGCTCAACTCAGGTCATTTTCGTTAAACGCGAGCACTTCTTTCAGAGGCGGGGATGGGGTTCAGGTTTACACACCCGAGTATCGCCGGCGATACGACCCCTTCGATCAATCTACTTTTCATCCGATCGATACAAGGTTTGGTTACGAACCGGTTCCCCCCTTGAACTCGCCATGGAGTGTATCACTGAACTTCAGTTACAGCTGGACCTATCGCTTTAATGATGAACCGACCAAAAGAGCGACGCTGCGCGCATCCAGTATCTCATTCAATTTAACCCCAAAATGGAGATTCAATACAGATGTTGGATACGATTTTGTAGGGAAAGAATTCACGCCTTCGCAGTTTTCTCTTAACCGTGATCTGGAGTGCTGGAACCTGTCATTTCAGATCAATCCGTTTGGGGAGTTCAAGTATTACTTCTTCAGGTTGAGTGTGAACAGTTCACAGATACAGAGTTTGTTCCAGAAGTTACCGGTTCTAAAGAACCTGGAAAGAAGCTCAAGTCCATCCGGAGCCCGAGGCAGAGGATACGGCGGTTTTTAAAGGGAGTCGCGGCCGATATTTGCCAGGTATTTGACCACATACTTACCGATCACGTCAAATTCCAGATTCACCGGATCACCCACCTTTTTGTCTTTCAGGTTCGTGTGTTCCCAGGTGTAGGGAATGATGGCCACAACAAAGGTATTGGCGGATTCCCGGGCAACGGTCAGGCTAATGCCTTCCAGGGTTATGCTACCGCGGCCAACGATCATATTCTCAAATTCCTCCGGGAATTCAATGGTAAGCAACCATCCGGTTTCTTCCTTCTCAATATCTGTGATCTCACCGGTGGTATCAACATGGCCCTGCACCAGGTGGCCTTCAATGCCTTTCTGTAAAGTAAGCGAACGTTCCAGATTAACCGGATCATCATTTTTGAGGGAACCTATGGATGTTTTGCGAAGGGTTTCTTCCACACTTTGAACGGTAAAGGTATTTTCATCAAAAGCGACCACGGTATGGCAGGCACCGTTGATTGAGATGCTTTCATCCTCATGGCATGTATGAGCAAAAGAACATGAAATTTTCATTTCCTGACCACCACCGTTCAAAGATCTGATCTCGTTAACTGATCCTACTTCCTGTACAATTCCTGTAAACATAATTCTGTATTAAAAATATCCGGTTAGTAACATATCATCACCTACCTGAGTCCAGCTAACGTCCTTCAGCTCAGCAATGTCTCTCATTCTGTTAATGCCGATCCCGATCAGGGAACGGGTTCCGGCTCCCAACAATTTGGGAGCAATAAATAGTTCGATCTTATCAACCAGACCTTGTTTCAACAAGGCTGAAGATAGCTGCTGCCCACCCTCCACCAAAACGGAGGTAACACCCTTTTCACCCAGTAATTTAAAGGCCTGCCTGAGGTCTGCATGCCCATCCACTTTAGAGACCTGCAAAATATCACCTCTGAAATAATTTTGCTTCATCAGTTTAAGCATAGGGTCGGCATCAGTGGCTGAGGCTTCCTTATTCCAGGTTATGATGGTGGTCTTTTCCTCAAATTTATCAGAAAAAAGATTCAGGTCTTTAGGCAGTTCATAGGGGCCATCAATGACAATGCGCTTGGGTTGTCGCCCGGCTACGTGCCTGACGGTCAGGCTTGGGTTATCTGCCATGGCAGTGGTTCGTCCTACCATAACGGCATCATATTCAGACCGCCACTGATGAACCAGTTTTCGGGAAGCCTTACCGGTGATCCATTGTGACTCGCCATCAGCGGCCGCAAGATAACCGTCAGCCGTTTGGGCGATCTTAAGAGTAATAAATGGTCGGCCGAACGTTTGGTGGTGAACAAAAAACTCATTCAGTTTTTCAGCTTCATCCCTGAGAATCCCGATTTCAACGTCAATGCCCTTATTCCTTAAATGAAGAATGCCTTGTCCATTCACAGAAGGGTTTGGATCCTTCATGGCCACTACCACTTTCTTGATGGGCAAATTACCTAGCATGTTTGCGCAGGGCGGTGTTTTACCGTGATGGGAACAGGGTTCCAACGTAACGTAAACGGTAGCCTCCTTCAGGGATCTCGGGTCTTTCACGGAATCTACAGCATTGACTTCGGCGTGAGCTTCACCGAATTGTTTGTGATACCCTTCACCGATCTTCTCACCATCCTTAGAAACAATCACACATCCAACCATAGGGTTTGGCGCTACCATACCCTTTCCTTTTTGTGCCAGCTCAAGGGCTTCAGCCATCCATTGGGTGTGGTTGTTATGGGATTTGTTTTCAGTCATACAGTAATGTAGGGTATTTTGAATTTTGAGATATTATTGAAACAAAAAAGGGTGAGAAGAAACTCCTCACCCCAAATCATTATTAAAAATGTCTGTGAATTATCGAAGCAAACGATCTCTGTTATCGACGATATCGGCATCCTCTTTGAGTTGTTCTAACCAAACAGAGTTGAATTCCTGAAATTTTTGCTGCTCTAATCTTTGACGGATCTCATTTCTTGTCTGTGCATCAAGGTTGGCAAGGTCGGCTTCATTTTTACTGACCACTTCCATGATAAAGACCGCGCTGTTGCCTGCAATGGCACCGGAGGTTTCACCGGCATCTAAAGCAAAGGCAGCTCCAATAACCATTGGCTCTCGTCCGGCACCCTGAATAACGGTTGCATTAGCTCTCAGGTTGCTTAGAGATTGCACCTCCTGTTCTGAAGACTCAGCAATGGCTTCCAGCGTTGAATATTGATCGATCAGTCCCTGAACCTTTTCAGTGGTCAGTTCTTTGCGACGTTCGATCTTAACAAGGTTTTCAACCTGCGTTCTGACTTCCTCAAATGGACGGAAGCCTTCCGGAGTGATTTCAAGTACTTCAAGCACGACGAAATCAGAATTGAGTTCCAGAACCTCTGATATGTCATCTTCATCAGAACCGTCTAAGAAATTCATGATCTGCTGACTGGTTCCGAGGCCTGAGATAAAGTTGTTTCCTTTGGTTGCAAAGGCTTCTTTAATCTCAAGGTTTCTTGAGTTGGCTTCTTCTTCAAAATCAGTTTCTTCGGAAGCGAAGAACTCAAAATCAGCCGCTCTCTCATTGGCATCATCAATAGTTGATGGCAGTGCCTGAATGTTGTAGCTCATGATCTGAAACTTGATCTCATCGCCACGCTCATCTTCCTTTTTGAGGATAGCCGCCTGATTGGCAGTCAAGATCACGTCAGAGACTTCTCCAACTTCCAGATCCAGTACTGCTTGATATTCTTCTCTCACATCATTTTCGGCTACAAAAGAGGAATTATATGAAGTGGAAGAGCCCTGACGAGCCAGAAATAAGGAATCATTTTCAGCCTGTGCAAAAGGTTCACTCAGTTCTCTGACATCTTCAATGATCTGAGCCGTATCTGCTGCGGTTGGCAGCTTGCTGAATGTAACATAACGGAAGCGGTAGCTTTCATCGCGTGTAAAACGATCTTTATTGTTATTGTAATAACTTTGAAGTTCAGAATCTGAGATCTCAAGATCTTGTTCGGCTACTTCGCTGTAAGGAAATCTCAGGTAGTTAACCTCAGCAGTGGTGTTATTGCGAATGAACTCATCTTCCACTTCCTGCTCGGTAACTTGAAGCCCGGCTGCAATAAAGTTCTGAAGTTTTTGCTGTCTGCGTTGATTGCGGAGCTGAACTTCAAGGGCTACAGCTTGTTGTGAAAACTCACTTGAGGAAAGAACCTGTTGTATAGCAGCACGATCGATAGTGCCATCTTCCCGGGTGAAGTTCTGACGGATGATCGGGGCAGGATTGTCTCCAAACACCATATCCAAAACTTCCTGATCGGAAACGGTGATGCCAAGTTCTTTCATTTTCTGATCTAACAAACGGGAGTTAACAAGTTCATCCCAGGCTTGATTCTCATAAAATGCCCGCATTTCCGGAGTCATTGAGTTCCCGGTTTGCTGACTGTAAGTGTTTGAGTAATACTGTATTCTACTCTGATATTCTTCGTTTGAGATCTTTTCACCGTTTACAGCACCCAGTGAATTCGGACCGGCTTGCATAGCATCAAAAAAGTTTACATCGGCCAAAACCCATAGTAAACCAAAAGATCCGATCAGCACCCACAGGATGATTCCGGTGCTGTTTCTCATTTTTTCCATTACACCCATAAAAGGTTACCTCTAAAAAAACGTTTATAAATTTGCGATTTGGTTACCACCAAGGCCATTTCGGTACCTTAGGTAGTAAGCTTGGAAATATAAGCCAATACCTTAGGAATTGAAAGCTGTTTCAAAGAAAAGGGTGCTTAAAATACCTCGATCAGCCTCATGTGCTTAAGATACTTACCCGGATCTTCATTTATGTTTTTGATCAGCTCGTTCAGGTTCACGGATAAGCTGTCTATGTTGTTATATAAAGAGGGGTCATTGGCAAGCTTTCCGAGCGTTCCGGTTCCGTTGTTGATCTTGGTTAACACCTCGTCAAGCGTGGTATTGGTCTTGTTCAGGCCTTTACTCAGCGTTTCCAGCTCTTTACTGGTGCTTTCAAGATTGGTGATCATTGAGGTCAGCTTCTCTTTGTTATCAGCACTGAGGTCATTCACATTACCCAGTGTTTCTTTGGCATGAATGATCATTTGATCGAGATCATCCTGTCGCTGAGAGATCACCTGATCAAGGGATGAGGTGGTGGATCTCAGATCACCCAGAATGCCGGAGATATTTTTTTTATTTGAATCACTTAAGGTCTCATTCAAGCCTTCGATCAGTTTTTCTACCCCTTGTATTGAAGCAGATATATCGTTGCTTAGTTTTTCACCCTCGGCAGCAAAACTATCCATAATGCCCTGTTCATAGACACCATCAATAGATTGTCCGTCCTGTATCATTTCCCGGGAGTCGGATTTCTGTATCTCGATGAACTTTCCACCTAAAACACCGCTCGATTTCAGGACCGCCATAGAACCCTTAGGGATCTGGTAGTCTTCTTCAATACTGAGGGTTACCAGGGTAGAATCAGAGATCAACAGGTCCATATTTTTTACAGTGCCGATCTTGAAACCCTTAATATTAACCGGGTTGCCGGGAATCAGGCCGTGTACCTGACTGAATTTGGTATAGATAATGGTTGAGGACTTGAACAACGGCTGATCTTTCATGATGCTATAGCCTACAAAGCCCACTATGATAGCTACAATTGTAGTCAAACCAATTTTTAATTCGTTGGAAACTTTTGCCAAGGTTATGGTCTCCTATGCAGTTTGTTTGTTAATTTGATATTCGCTTGCTGTAATGAAATCCATAAGGTTTTTATTATCACTGTGCTTCATGTCGTCGGTTTTGCCAAACCAGCTAAGTTTTTGCTCATCTAAAAAAGCCACCTTATCGGAAATGGATAACACGCTGTGCATATCGTGCGTGATAACGACCGAAGTGATATCCATGGTGTCAGCAAGGTTTACTATAAGTTCGTTGATCTCTCCGGAAGTGCGGGGATCCAGTCCTGAGGTCGGTTCATCATATAATAAGTAATCCGGTTTAAGGATAATGGCTCGCGCCAACCCAACTCTTTTACGCATACCGCCCGAAAGCTCAGCAGTGGATTTTGACCCTGAATCCTTAAGGTTTACCATAGTGAGTGCTTCATTCACGTTATGCGAGATCTCCTCTTCCGATTGATCGGTAAAATATCTGAGCGGAAAGGCCACATTTTCAAAGGTACTGATGGAATCAAAAAGGGCACCACCCTGAAACAGGATCCCAAAACGCTGTCGAACCTTTCGGAGTTCGGTGTAGCTGAGGTCAAAAACCGACTTTCCATCAATCAGGATCTTTCCTTCATCAGGATACATGAGGGCATTAAGGTGTTTAAGCAGTACAGATTTTCCGCAACCGGATCGCCCGATAATGGCCGTAGTTTCCCCGTCTTGTATAGTGAGTGAAACATCACGCCATACCAATAGGTCGCCAAAGCTTTTTGTCAGGTTTTTAATTTCGATCATGATCTACAACAATAGGGCTGCTAAAATGAAATCTGCCAAGAGAACAAAGATACAACTTAAAACCGTTGCACGCGTAGTGGCATTACCAACACCTTCTGCACCGCCAAACGCGTAGTAGCCTTTATAGCAGGCGATGGAAGTGATCACAAATCCGAAAACAAACGATTTGATGATCCCGAAAATAATATCTGATTCAAAGAAAAATGCCCGGCCGCCTTCCATAAACTCGGCTACAGGCAGGATCCCATCAACGGCACCGGCTGTGATCCCTCCTAAAATTCCAAAAACGGCAGCGGTGGTGTATAGGATCGGAAACATTAAAATACCGGCTGCAATACGTGGTACCACCAAAAATGAGACAGAATTAAAGCCCATGGCTTCCAGGGCATCGATTTGCTCACTGACCCGCATCGTCCCCAGCTCGGTTGACATCCGGGCACCCACTTTTCCGGCAAGTACCAGGGCACTGATCACAGCGGCCAGTTCAATAATAAGAGACTGAACCACAATGGAACCAATAATGGTACTGGGATAAATATCTGTATCAAGCTGATAGGCGGTTTGAAGGGTCATGACCGCTCCGGTAAAAATGCCCACCAAAAATATAATGGGTATAGATTCGTACCCTACCTTCACGAACTCGTGGAAGAGGTTTTTTCGGTAAGTACTGAATTCTGTGGATGATCTGAGTGCCTGATATAGTAGTTGACCGTACCTGCCAAACTCTCTTATACCACCTGCTATTCGTAGTTCTCTTATTGCGGATATCATTTCTTAATCAATAATCTTGACGTATTGCCGAAGCATTTGATTATATTACAAAACATTTCGGCCAATTGTGATTTATAAATATTTAATGCGAGTCTTAACAGCGCTACTTTTGATTTTACTGGCCACTGAAAATACTGCAGGTCAGTCGAACTCATCAAGTGTATATCGATTTTTAGAAATTTCGCCCACGGCGGGTGTTTCGGCTCTGGGAGGGAGCCATGTAGGATACCTGCATGGTGATTTTTCACTCATGCATCTGAACCCTGCTTATCTTGGATCAGTAAAGGATATGGCTGTTTCAGGGTCTTATATCAATTTTTTGGGTGAGGTGAACATAGGGTTTTCAAGTTTTAGACTGGAGGAGGAAAAGTGGGGAACCTTGTCCTTTGGAGTCCGATATGTCAGTTATGGTGAATTCGATTTTCTGGATACGGAAGGCAATAATTATGGTTCGTTTCGGGCCAGTGACCTGGCGTTATCGGGAGCTTACAGTCGACGATTACTGGAACATGTGACTGCAGGAGCTGAGTTGAGCCTGATCCATTCCACCTATGCTGATGTAAGGTCCTCGGGAATATCGATGGCAGCCGGAATTTTATATCGAAATGTGGAACAGGATTTTAGTGCCGGACTCAGTATTCGAAATGCAGGTTCGCAAATATCTAACTACGGCCAAAGCCGGGAGCCGCTTCCCCTCAATTTCTCTGCAGGGATCTCAAAAAAGCCGGAATCTTTTCCTTTTCTGATCACACTCACATTCAATGAAGTGAATGATTGGAACCGAGCTTTATATTCTGATGAATCAGACCCTTCATTTTTTGAGAATGTAATGAGGCACACGATCATTGGCGGAGAGGTAGACCTTGACGGATCAGTTACGTTAAGATTAGGCTATGACCACTACCTGCATGAAATGACCAGGTCCAGTGAAAATTTTGATCTGGCCGGAATGGCATTTGGTGTAGGAATCAATATTGGCGACCTTACGTTTGACATAAGCCGGAACTCTTACAGTGATCTCGGCGGTCTTACACGATTGAGTTTAAAAACTAAATTATGATGCCTGAATTGATTTAAGGCATATTTAACTAAGTAAAGTATGATTAGATATTTAACAGCAGGAGAATCACATGGCCCCGAACTCACAGGGATCGTTGAAGGTGTGCCTGCGGGATTACCGGTAACTGAGGAAGAGATCGCAACCCATTTGGTGAGGAGGCAACAGGGATATGGGCGCGGTGGCCGGATGGCATTTGAAAAAGATTTTGCGACCATCACATCAGGTTTGAGGTTTGGCAAGACCATGGGCGGACCTATTGCGATGACCCTGCCGAACCGGGCCTTCAAGAAGGATGATGCCGGCTGGCCAACCGTCATGAATAAAGAGACGGAAGCTGAAGGAATCGAGAAGATCACATTGCCAAGACCCGGCCACGCTGATCTGGTGGGAGCGCAAAAATTCAATTTTGATGACATTCGCCCGGTCATTGAACGGTCAAGTGCCAGGGAAACCGCGATGCGGGTGGCTTGCTGCTCCATAGCGCGTCAGTTTTTGAAATATTTTGGAATTGAGATCGGTGGGCATGTACTGAGGATCGGTTCAGTTGGCTATGACAGCTGGGAAGCGGTTCGCGAAAAAGCAGATCCATTAATGAAAAACGGAGCTGAATCGGTTTATAAAGCCGCAGATGTATCAGATGTGCGCTGTTTGGATGAAGATCTGTCTGCCGGGATGAGGGAAGAGATCAAGATATTCAGGAAAAAAGGCTCATCCCTTGGTGGGATCTATGAGATCGTGATCACCGGTTTGCCTGCCGGGCTGGGAAGTTATGTGCATTGGGATAAAAAGCTGGATGGTCAGCTGGCGCAGGCCATTCTCGGTACTCAGGCTATGAAAGGGGTGGAATTCGGACTTGGTTTTGAATCCGGTTCCCGCCCGGGGCATGAAGTGCATGATGAGATCACTTATAACAACGATACAGATCGGTTCGAGAGAAAAACAAACCGCATGGGCGGGTTGGAAGGTGGTATGACAACGGGAATGCCAATCATTTTAAGAGGTGTGATGAAGCCGATTCCCACCATGCTGGATCCACTTGGAACCGTTGATATGGAAACAAAAGAAGCTACGGAAACCCGTTATGAACGTTCTGATGTGTGTGCCTTGCCAAGAGCTGTGGTCGTGGCAGAAAGCGTGATCGCACCCGTGCTTGCAAATGCATTTCTGGAGAAATTTGGCGGTGATTCTATAGCTGAGATAAAAAGGAATTTTGAGGCGAACAAAAAATGAGTTCCCGCATACAAACATTAGCTAAAGCGGTAAAGGATCATCCGGATGATTCATTTTACAAGTTTACATTAGCTTTGGAAATGCTGAAGATCGGTGAACAGCGTAAGGCTCAGGTTTTATTTGAGAATATTTTAAATAATGATCCCGAATATATTGGGGTTTATTACCATTTAGGTAAATTATACGTTGATCTTCAGGAAAATGAATTGGCATTAAGAACGTATATAAAAGGAATTGAGAAAGCGGATCAGATAAAGGATGGACATGCAAAGTCCGAGCTTATGTCAGCTAAGTTTGATCTCGAATTAGAAATGGACTAAAACGATATGACTTTCAAAAAGTATAAAATACTCCCAATGGCAATACTGGCAGGAATTCTTCTGTTTTCAGCCGGAAATGTTTTTGCTCAACAGCAGGCTACGTATGAAGTTAAAGCAGGTGATACGCTTTATGGGATCTCGAAGTCTTTAAATGTGACCATTGCCGAGCTTCAGCAATGGAATAATTTATCAGGGAATGATATCGAGCTAGGTCAGGAGTTGATCTATTATGTGCGTGAGGAAAGTGCAGAAGGAAATGCTGAGGGTAATTCTGAACCGTTGATCAATCAGCCCTCTGCTTCACAAAATGTATTTTACACCGTGAAGAGCGGGGACACTCTATATGGTATTGCGCGCGAACACAGCATGACCATCAGTCAGCTTAGGGATCTGAATAACATCTCAGGAGACAATATACGTGTAGGGCAGACACTCTCCGTTAAGAAGAAAAATGAAGCACTACCTTCTGTGGCAGAATTTTCAGAAGAATCTACCCCACAGGGTGTATTTTCTGTATACAGTATAAAAAGTGGAGAAACGGTAAGTGCCATAAACCGGCGCTTTAAAATGACCGAAGAGGAATTTCTGAAGCTGAATCCGGATGTAGATCCAAACCGTTTGGTTGCCGGGCAAGAAGTCACGGTGTTGCTTCCACCCTCAAGAAATTACGGCAATCCATACTTACAGAAAGCAAACCTGCAGGATCTTGGTAAAGTATCAGTTTCACGATACAGCGCAAGTGATGCTCAGGAAACGACTACAAATGGAGAATTATATGATCCAAACGGTTTAACGGCCGCTCACTCAAATATGGCATTGGGCAGCATAATTTTTGTTGAAAACAGTGAAACAGGAAACGGTATTTACGTAAGGATAAATGATAGAATTACCGGAGCGGGCTTAAAGTTATCACAAAAAGCTTTTGAAACACTTCAATTAAGCAGCATGACCCAGCCCTCTGTAACGATCTATACCGAAATCAATGACTAATCAGGTTAAACAGTACTTCGAGAACACCCACACCCTGCTATACAGCTTTCTGGTTAGCCTCCCACTGTTCTTTTTGTATGAAGTTCTGATCCTTATCTCTCAGCCATCCGGCGATGCCATTGTGCGCATCAGTGTGGATGTGTGGATCAAATCGCTGTTTACCTCTCTTGGAGTCAGTGCCATTTCCTTTTCACTCCTTATCGTAGCCATCATAGGTTTGTTTATCCTTTATAAGGAAAGGGAAAGGTTGAAAACACTGAAGTTTGTTTACTTCCCCACACTTTTACTGGAATCGACCATTTATGCGATAGTGGTGGCATTTATCAGTCAGTCTTTGGTTTCGTTTATGCTGAACATGGCGGCAAGCGACCCCATTGCTACACTGACAACCACCCAAAAGTTAGCCCTTTCACTTGGAGCCGGGTTATATGAAGAACTGTTTTTCAGGGTCATTTTAGTGACGGTGTTGATCCTCGTCTTTACCAAAGTTTTCGGTAAAAAATGGGCGGCCGTTACCGCCGCGGTCGTACTCTCTGCCTTGTTATTCTCAGCTGTGCATTACATCGGGTCTATGGGGGATGCCTTTACCCTGGGTTCTTTTTTGTATCGCTTTTTATTTGGATTAATTCTAAATGGGATTTATGTTTGGAGAGGATTCGGAGTGGCTGCGTGGACACATGCAATTTATGATATAATGGTGATTGCGTTCCTATCATAAAAGAAATCACTAACGGGTTAATCAATACAATCTATTTAATATTAAACTAATCTATGGGTAGTATTCGGTTACAGTAAATATTATTTATTAAGCGTAGCGTTACAGTTCAGAGATATATTTCGAAAAAATTAGGGATGGTTAAATGTCTCAGTTAACAAGAGATGAAAAGCAGAAGCAAAAGGATTTCGATGAGGAAATATTACCTCATATGGATGCTTTGTATAATTTTGCACTTCGGCTTACCACAGATCCAAATGACGCAGAGGATCTTGTGCAGGATACTATTGTAAAAGCGTACCGGTTTTTTAGCAGCTATGAAAAGGGGACCAACGCGAAGGCGTGGATGTTCAGGATCCTCAAGAATTCTTTCATCAATAATTACCGTAAAACATCTAAGAAACCCTCTCAGGTTGATTATGATGAGGTATCATCCTATTACGAATCCATACGGGCAGAACGCACGGATACCTCCGATCTTGAAAGCCTGATGTTCAGGGAAATGATGGATGATGACCTCTCCAATGCCCTGACCCGATTACCTGAAGACTTCAGAACCGTTGTATTGTTATGTGATGTGGAAGGGTACACCTACGAAGAGATCGCCAATATGCTGGATGTACCCATTGGAACTATTCGTTCAAGGTTACATCGTGGAAGAAATCTTCTTAAGACAGAATTACTGGAATACGCCAAAAAACGCGGTTATACGGGCGACTGATCTACGCTTTCTCTTCTTCTGAATCTTTGATCTTAAGGGTAACACGCATAGTTGTTCCTTCGTCAAGCTCTGACCGAAGCACAAAAACCTGTCCTTTGTGATATTCCTCTATGATCCTCTTGGTGAGACTTAAGCCAAGTCCCCACCCTCTCTTTTTGGTACTGAAACCGGGTTTGAAGATGTTTTTGACATTCTGGATCTCAATTCCGCTACCGGAATCCTCAATATCGATGATCACCTCACCTTCCTGCACTTTAGAACTAATGGAAATGTACCCGCCGGTTTCCTTTTCCTTCATGGAATCCATGGCATTCTTCACCAAGTTTTCAATGGCCCATTGAAAGAGTTCCGGATTGATGTTTACGACCGCCTGAGCTTTCAGGTCTTTACGTACTTCTATGGATTTACTGAGACGTGGAAGCCTACGCTCCATATAGGCAGCCACCTGATCGAGGATAGGCTCGATCTCCATATTCTTCAGTTCAGGCTCAGAACCGATCTTGCCAAATCGTTCAGCCACTCCTCTTAACCTTTGAACATCCTTTTCGATCTCATTGGCGATATTCACAGCGGTTTCTTCATAACGATATTCGTCCTTTAGAAGCTGAAGCCAGCCATATAAACTTGATATTGGGGTCCCGAGCTGATGGGCTGCTTCTTTAGCCATTCCAACCCAAAGGTTGGATTGTTCAGAACGGGTGATACTTCGGTAAGTGGTATATCCTATGCCTAACAAAAGTCCTAATAACAGGATCTGTATGTACGGAAAGTAGCGAAGCATTTGTACGGTAGGACTTTCGCCATAATACACATATTGATTCAACTGCCGGTATTCATCACCGATAGAAAATTGAAAAGGCTCATTCAGGCTCTTGAACTCCCTGATGAGCTCATCCCGGAGTTTATCATCTTCAATTCTGGTCGTATCAATATTTTTGTACGCAATGATGAAATCACTTTCATCCAGCACAAGTGTGGGAATTTTGAATCGATCCTGAAGGATGATCTCTTCTCTCACAAAATCAGTGGAGCTGCCTGCCGATTCAGCATCCTCAAGTATTGTAATAATACTGTCGGGGACTTCTTCGATCTGCCTTAGCAAAGAAATAGCCTCGAGCAGCATAGCCCCCGGTTGTTCGTTTACCGGCTTACTGGTGAATTCCACACCTTTCGTCCATAATTCCACACTGGCACGTTCCTGATCGATGATCTTGGTTACCAGGTATTGGTTATAGATCACTGAACCGATCCCAAGCGTGATGAGCAAAAAAACCAGGATGAGCTTAATTTTATTAGCGGGAACGAACAGTTTCATAGGCAAAGGATACACCTATTGTGGAAAAATAGAAAGATAAGAAAGAAAAAAGCCTTCCGATCCATAGAAGGGAAGGCTATTCAGGAATAGATTTGATTTAAGCGGATGCTTTTTGTTTTTCGTACACAGGAGGTGCCTGCTTTTCAATGGTCTCTTTTGTGATCACACATTTAGAGATATTGTTCATCGATGGCAGGGTGAACATGATATCAAGCATGGAAGCCTCCATGATAGATCTCAACCCACGTGCCCCTGTTTTGCGAGCTTTGGCCCGTTTTACAATCGCTTTAAGGGCTTCTTCCTCAAATTCGAGTTCCACGTCTTCCATCTTAAAAAGCTTGGTATATTGTTTCACCAATGCATTTTTTGGAGTGGTGAGGATATCAAGCATGGCTACATCCGAAAGCTCGTGTAGTCCCGCAATAACCGGCAGTCGACCGATCAGTTCAGGGATCAATCCATAATGCTGAAGGTCTTCAGGCTCAACGTGAGTGAATATCTCAGGATCTTCTTTGTCGAATTTAACCTGCTCGCTGGTATGGAAACCCATTACGCTGGTGGAAAGGCGTTTGGCAATGATGTTTTCAAGGCCGGAAAATGCTCCACCGCAAATAAACAGGATGTTAGCCGTATCAAGTTGAATAAAACTCTGTTCCGGATGTTTACGTCCACCTTTAGGCGGAATGTTGGCGACGGTTCCCTCCAGGATCTTCAGTAAAGCCTGCTGAACGCCCTCTCCGCTTACATCGCGGGTGATGGAGGGGTTATCACTCTTGCGGGCAACTTTGTCCACCTCATCGATATATACGATACCACGCTTGGCACGCTCTACATCGTAATCGGCGGCCTGAAGGAGGTTACTTAAAATACTTTCAACATCTTCACCCACATATCCGGCTTCGGTCAGTACCGTGGCATCGGCAATGGTGAAGGGTACATCAATGATCCGTGCAAGCGTACGGGCAAGCAGGGTTTTACCACTACCGGTAGGACCCAGTAGCATGATGTTTGATTTCTCGATCTGAGTATCATCGATCTCAGAGTTTTCACCGGAAATTCTCTTATAGTGATTGTAGACGGCTACAGACAGGGTTTTCTTGGCCATTTCCTGCCCGATCACATAATCGTCGAGTTTATTCTTGATCTCGACGGGTTTGAGCATCGGTTTGTAGCTCTTTTCTCTTCGGCGGGCCAATGAGGCTAAGTCACTTTCAATGATGCTTGACGCATCTTCCACGCAGCGGTCACAAATATAAACCCCGGGACCGGCTACCATGCTGTTCACTTCCAGGCTGGAGCGACTGCAAAATGAACAGTGTACAATATCGCTGTTTTTCTCTTTATCGCTCATAACAAGCTAAATTTAATGAAAATGCCGGTTATTTTGAATTTTTGCTGGTCTTGGAGATCAGATTGTCAACCAACCCATAATCAACGGCTTCCTGTGCGGTCATCCAATTGTTACGGTCAGAATCTTTCATGATCTGCTCTACAGTTTGGCCACTGTGGTCTGCCAGGATCTGGCTCAGTTCTTTTTTAACACGAATGATCTCTCTTGCTTCGATCTCAATATCACTCGCCTGACCTTGTGTGCCGCCTAATGGCTGGTGGATCATCACGCGGGCATGTGGCAATACACTTCGCTTACCTTTGGTTCCGGCTGTTAAAAGAACGGCACCCATACTGGCAGCCATTCCCATGCAGGTAGTCGCAACATCACACTTGATGTGCTGCATGGTGTCATAAATAGCCAAACCGGCAGAAACGACCCCACCCGGACTGTTTATATAAAACTGAATGTCTTTTTCAGGATCCTCACTTTCAAGGAAAAGCAGCTGAGCTGTGATTGAACTAGCAACCGCATCATTCACCGGAGTACCGAGGATCACAATGCGATCCTTGAGCAATCTGGAGTAGATGTCATAAGCCCGTTCTCCGCGACTCGTGGTCTCAACGACCATCGGTACGAGGTTGTTCTGAATAGGTTGAACAGAATCTAAATTCGGGTCTTCAAAAAGCGGTTGCTTGGTAATCATGTTGTCCTGTATAGGTTATTTATTCTTCTTGTCTTTCTTTTCCTGCTGCTCGCGATATTCGTCTTTGCCCATTTCGTTGATCTTCACCTTGTCCTGCAAGATATCAAATACTTTGTTTTCCCGAATACTGCTGCGCAGTTGCTCAAGCATTTGCGGCTGCTGTGCATAATATTGCTTCAGCTGATCGGCAGGCATGCCATAACGGGCTGCTTCCATAGCTAAATGCTCGTCGATATCTTCGGGTTTTATTTCGATATCTTCAAATGTTTCTTGCAGTTTTTGACTGATGAATGACCATTTGGCTTCACGAACGGCACGGTCTTTCATGCCGGCTTTGTACTGTTCCGCATCAAAGTGCTCCGGAAGCTGACCGCCTTGCTGTTGTTTCAGCTGGTCAACATAGGAACCCTGGATCTGAGCCACAAAGGTTTCAGGAACTTCGAATTCATGTGCCTCAACAAGTGCATCGGCCACATCATTCTTGAAAAGGTCCTCTGCAGTCTGATCGTAGTATTCCTGCATACGGCTTTTGATATAGCTCTTGAACTGCTCTTCATCTTCCGCTTCACCGTTACTCTGGCTCTCGATCAGCTCATCGTTGAGCTCAGCCTTGTTCAGCTTTTGAACTTTCTTAATGGTTACGCGGAACCGATCTTTTTCGTCTCCCCCTCCCAGCTCCATTTCAACAACATCACCGGGTTTTTTGCCGGAGAGTTCTTTTCTGAAATCTTCTGCCCCATCCTGACGCAAGTCGATCTCCTGACCTTCATCCATATCGCCTTCAACGGGATTTCCGTCTGCATCAAGGGTCTGAACATCAACTATGACCTTGGAGTCGTCGGTGGCGGCTTCTTCTACATCTTCCCAGTTTCCTTCACGCTCAAGGGTACGCTCAATTTCTTCAGCAACCTCGTCGTCTGAAACATCGTGAACCATTTTGTTCACTTTGATCTTGGAAAGATCCGAGATCTCGATCTCAGGCTTGGAACCGATCTTGAATTTCACTTCAAGCTCATCGTTTTCCCAGGAGAAGTCCAGCATCTCAGTTTCCCCGATAGGTTCGTACTCAGGTACCACTTCTTTCTCAAAGATCTTCTGAACAATGTTACTGATCTCTTCTTGTTCGATCTCGTTGCCAAAACGCTTTTTGATCATCCCCATTGGGACTTTACCGGGACGAAAACCGGGCAGCTGAATTTGGGCTTTGTACTTTTTATAGGCTTTGTCGAAATCTTCCTGAAGGTCTTCTCTTTTTGCTTTCAGGGTTACTTCTTTATCGACAGATGTGAGCTCTTCTACAGAAATATCCACGTGATCTCCGCTTTATTTATTTTATTCAGTAAATGAACAGGATTTCAATTAAAATTAGGAAGGAAGTACGAGAGGGGGGACTCGAACCCCCACATCGGTTAAGATACTAGATCCTAAATCTAGCGCGTCTACCAATTCCGCCACTCTCGCAAAATTCAGAGCTTGCAAAGATAAGACTTTCATATTCTGAATTCAAACTAATTGTGAATAAAGTAGATGTGAGTGGCATGTGTTTTCGGGAAAAAAGAAGTGGAATTTGGGATTCGAATGTTGGAATTTTAGATTATTATGTATAGAAATCTCCGCTTGCTTTACGTTACCACATCCGACAAGAAAGAAGCCCGAAAGATCGGCCGTACATTGGTTGAGGAAAATTTGGCTGCCTGCGTGAATATTATAGATGGAATGAACTCCATCTATAAATGGGAAGGTGAGATCCAGGAAGATGCTGAGTGTATCCTCATCGTAAAAACCCATTACTCCCGTGTCCGAAAAGTGACAAGGATGATCAAGGAAATGCACAGCTATGAAGTACCCTGCGTGATCTCTCTCACTATTACTGAAGATGAAGGGAATGAGGAATACCTGGACTGGCTGGAAAATAACTCCAAACAACCCTTCAAGCTTTAGATCATTGGAAACACCTGTTCTGACCAAAACACACATCTCTGAACATATTTTATGGGCTAAGATCAACCGGCCGGAAGCCCGGAATGCTATCGACTTTGATGTGATGCATGAGCTTGAGGGTTTGGTCGGAGAGCTTGAAGTGAATAATGAGATCCGGGTCTTTATTCTCAGTGGAGAGGGGTCGGAGTCATTTGTCTCGGGGGGTGACCTAAAGAAATTCCATTCTATAAAATCAAAAGAAGATGCGGTTGCCAAATCCCGGCGCATGCAAAATTTGTTGTTAAGGATCGAGCAGCTTCCCTGCTGGACGGCAGCTTGTGTTAATGGTGATGCCTACGGTGGGGGCATAGAGCTGATGCTGGCTTTTGACTTCCGCCTTGCAGTTCCTTCAGCAAAATTTGGTTTTACTCAGGGAAGATTTTATCTGGTTCCCGGTTGGGGAGGGCTAACCCGGCTTATTGAAAAAGTAGGGCGATCCAAAGCCCTCGAATGGTTGGGTAAATCCGTGATCACCGATGCAAAGAATGTGTTAGAGCATGGATTGATAGAACAGGTGTTGCCGGGTGAAGATACTGAAGACGAAGTTTTGAGTTGGGTCGAAAAGCTTACCAAAAACGACCGGACATTCATAAAAACCATCAAGGCTGGGGCAGAGCGGTTATCGCTTAACCGTAAGGAAGCATTAGAAGCTGAAATAGAGCCTTTTTCAGAACTTTGGGTTGATGAACAGCATATCTCCCGTGTTGACACATTTATGAACCGAAAATAAAAAAGGCGCCGTTAAGCGCCTTTATCTGTAAATATCTGATCGGTTTAGTTCATCGATAAGTTGACGTAATACACGGTATTACCCCAGATAAGGTTTAATCTTCCGCCATCATCCGTTTCTTCAACCGTAATGGTGAAGGCTTCCGTCATATTATCGGTTTGTTCAACCTGCATCGGCACTCGACCAAAGTCCTGTTCTTCATCATAGGAGTTTCCATTTTGTCCGGTTTCGCTGTTGATGATCATTGTGCCTCCATCTTCTTCCGGTATGGTAAAGATCGTGTATTCTCCGGCCGGGATGTCAAGATCACCGATCTTAATATCTTCCGAAGTATAAAAATGTGTAGCACGGTTAGCTCCGGTTCTCCAGAGTTCACCATAGGGAACAATGCCGCCGAATAATTCACGGCCTCGTTTTTGAGGTGAACCGTAGTCCACTCGGAAATTGGCATCGCCAATGGAATATTCTGCACTTACGGCTCCGGATAGTTCCCCAATGGGGTTTTGGGCGTAACGGGTTGCAAGGGCATTCATATCAACGGCATCAACCCGGTTGACCTTAAGTTTACGAGTGGTAAGTCCGGCATCCAGGTGCTTAATATTTCCTTCAGTATCCACATTCACTCCCATGACTCCACGGAAAGGGTGCCGGATAGTCATGGAATCCCCTTCAATATCAGCGATGATGAAATTGGAAATTCTGTTGCCACTGAGTAACGGTTGATTCACGGTGTCCTGACCGGCAGCAACAGCTGAATTAAAAGCGAGCTCAAATGGCCAGTGAACCATATCTATAAAAGGCAGCACCCCTTCTTCGTAAGGAGCCATGTAAGAGCGGGTTTCATTTTCACCAAATATTTCAACACTCAGGCTGTCGCCTTGCCTGACGATAGATTGGGTAAGAGCACCTTCCCCTGAAAATCCAACAGCAGGAGGATAGTCGGTTCGTTGCATTTGGGAGATCCCACCGGCTTCATCCAGTTCAAGGGAATATTTTGAAAATCGGGTTTCGGGGCTTCGCAGAATCACCGTTGCGGCCATGCCTGATTCTGTCTTCAGGAATTGTTCAACAGCAAGGGTGTCATCGCCCAGTTTAGTAACAAAATAACTCTCGTTACTGCCCTGCGAACTGCAGGCGGCAAAAAGAGATGTGATCAATAACGCAAAAATAAGATTTCGCATAATGTGTCAGTTGGTTGTTGAGGTTAAGTTGAAAATCTATTTCAAAATATCATTAAACCCAAAAAAGGGGACTTAAATGTTGTTAAATGTACTTATGACTCCTGTTCAATTTTTGTCAGAGCGTTCACAAAAACATCTACCGGTTGGGCTCCAGATAGGCCATATTTATTGTTGATCAAAAAGAAGGGAACGCCCTGAACTCCGATCTTGTGAGCCTGTTCAATATCCTGCACAACTTCCTCGGTATATTGTTTTTCATTCAGTGCGGTTAGGATTTCGTCCCTATTCAAACCTACATCATAACCTAATCGGGCTAACTCATCAGGATCAGCAACGTTAACTCCTTCTGTGAAGTAAGCTTTAAGTAAACGCTCCTTCATTTCATGTTGAAGTCCTTTGTTTTTAGCTAAATGAATGACCCGGTGAGCGTTGAACGTGTTGACGGGTTTTACGTCATCCATGTTAAATTTGAGCCCTGCTTGCTCGGCCTTCTGTGTCATGTTTTTGTTCATCTGAATGGCCCAGTTCCGATCCTTGCCATATTTGGTGGCAAGGGTGTCATAGATATCGGCTGTGGGTTCTTTGGGGGCATTAGGATCAAGTTCAAAGCTTTTCCACGTTACGTTAACCTGCAGGGAATCGGGTAACTCCTTCAATGCCTTTTCAAAATGTGCTTTACCTATGTAGCAAAATGGACAGGCCACATCCGACCAGATATCAATATTCATCGCATTTATTGCTTTTGGGTTCAGTACCTATAACCCATTCTGCCGCAGTGAAGTTCAAAAAGGCAGGTGAATATCAGTTGTCATTAATTATGAGTAAAAGACGAAAAAAACGTTTGAATGGATAGGATCAATTGAGGCGAATGTTAAAGGTAGTTCCTCCACCCGGAGTGCTTTTCGCGTTGATCTCCCCACCCATACTTTCTATCTGATTTTTGGTGATGTAAAGACCGATGCCTTTCGAGTTGTCATTTCCGTGAAAGGTTTTGTACATGCCAAAGAGTTGTTTGCCATGTTTATCCAGGTCGATTCCCAGGCCGTTATCCTTTACGATGAGATGGATATGTTCATCTTTTCGATGGGCCTTGACCTTAACCTGAGGAGTTCTGTCAGGGTGCCTGTATTTTATGGCATTGGAGAACAGATTATGAAGAATGCTTTCCAGGTAGGCCGGATTGTATTCTAAGTTAAGGTCTTCAGGAATATCAACATTGAAGGTAGCCTGATTAGCACGAATTTCGGTAGTAAGAACCTGCAGGACTTTTTCAGTAAACTGTTTGAGATTAACATCTCTTTCTACTTTTTGATCTTTGTACTGTTGATCAATGATCTCGTTCAGATCCTGAATGGTTTCGTTAAGCCGGTCGGATGCGATCTTAAGCTGTTTCAAATTGTCGGACCTCTCCTCTTCGGAATCATCGAGTGAAATGAGCTCAAGGATCATGGAAATGCTACCGGCATGATTTCTGAGATTGTGTGATACAATATGGGTAAAATTCGTCAACCGCTGATTCTGTTGACTGATGATATCGAGAGTTTTATTGAGCTCAAGTTCTCGCTCCTTCTGTTCTGTGATATCCATAACAATGGTCAGGGCAGCCAGTTGCCCGGTTTCTACAAGTTGAAATGGTACCTTGATGGCTTGATACCACGTTGTATTCCCAAATTCATCAACCTCAGAATCTTCAGGAATGAAAACAGACTCTTTTTGATCAATGACATAACGGTCTGTTTTGGAAAACGATTCAGCGGTTTCCTCACTTACATCCGGAAGGTCAAAATCAGTTTTTCCAATGATCTCAGTTTTCGGGAGGTTATGAAAATCTGCTTTGGCCTTATTGACGATCACATATTTGCCATCTTCATCTTTAACAAAAAGCATATTTGGGTCGGTGTCAAAAACCGCAACAAGCTGATTTCTCAGCCGTTCATTTTGTTTTTGAGCCCTTTTCTGATCGGTAATTTCGGTTGAAACCCCGTAGGTGCCGATGATGATACCGTCACTGTTATAAAGCGGAAGCTTACTGGTTGAGGTCCATGTGGTTCGCATATCTTCATTCAGGTAAACCTCCTTCTCCGTTTTATGAATGATGGGTTTGCCTGTTTTTATGATCGACTGCTCATCTTCAAAAGCTTGCTGTGCATGGGACAGATTAAAGAAATCGAAATCTGTTTTACCAATGGCCTCAGAGGGGTCATCGATACCAAACTTATCGGCACAGGCTTTGTTAATGGCAATGAACCGACTTTCCAGGTCCTTGAAGAACACACTATCCGGCAGGCTGTCCATCAATTGTTGATAGAACTCAGGATTATTAGGCATCTGCAGGGATGACTCTTTGCCCCGGGATAATGACCTAACCTCACCAATGGCATAGTATTCTGACGCTGACGATGAACCAAATACTTCGCCGGTCCAGTGAAGGGAAAAGCTGCGAACCGGATCAGTCAGCTGATGATTGGATGATGCAGAAAAAACGGGAGTATCCGACCTATGCATAGCCTTATGAAGGAGTTCCTTGACCCGATCCAGATCCGTGTTGGTAAACAGACTTTTGGCTTTATCTGCATTGAAAAAATGCTCAGGATACCTTTCTGAAAGGCTTTCCCAAAATGATGAACCAAGTACAAATTGTTCTTCCTGAATATTCCACTTCCAGTAAGAATGTGTTAGCATATCAGAGACAATAACGTGATGGTATTTAAAGGTGTGCTGTTAAGTAGAGTATTAACCTGTATCTTTACAGGCGTTTACAATATAACAAACTGCACTGTAATTACCACCGATCACTCAATTCGCTCAAGCATTCGCAGTCTGGTGGCTTCAAATTCGTCACCGGATCTCCAGGTCTGAAGATCTTCGGCATTCAGGGCCCTGAAGCCGGTCAGGAAGAACAGACGGGTGTCAACTTCTGCCCCGGCTAAGTCCCAGTATTCATTGATCTCATCATTAACGGTGTGGTAGTTGGCATCCGACAGGCTGTCAACGGTAGCCAGATAGTTATCCGGTTTGCCTATAAACTCACGTCCCGGATTCGGGAAGATGGCAGGGATCCCAATTTTTGCGAGGTTAAAATGGTCGGACCGGTAAAAGTATCCGCGGTCGGGGTGTTGGTCAGGTTTAACGGTTCGCCCTTGTTTTTGAGCTTCTTCAACCAACAGGTCACTAAATGAAGAGCGGCCATGACCTACAATAACCACATCCTTGGTTTGCCCATATACGTTCATGCCATCAAGATTGATATTGGCAGTCACTTTGCCCGGCTCAACGGTTGGGTTTTCGGCCCAGTACTGAGAACCTAACAGTCCCACTTCTTCAGCTCCGACCACAACCGCCAGAACACTTCGCTTGATCTCGGTTTGAATGGACTTGTAAGCCTCCATCATTTCGAGCAGTGCGCTCACTCCGGCGGCATTGTCGGAAGCCCCGTTGTTGATAGAATCCGCTTCTATAGGCGCGGTGATGCCAAGGTGATCGTGGTGTGCTGTCAGTACCAGGTACTCATCATTAAGCTCTTCATCACTTCCTTTGATCTCTGCGATCACGTTTTTACCCATGATCTCGCGATAATCAGCTTCCATGCTTACATTCATTCGAACACCATTCAGCGAAACCGGCTCGAAATCGGTACTGTTGGCAGCTTCCATAAGTTCATTGAGATTCAGTCCGGCTTCTTCAAATAATAACTGCGAAGCCTGATAGGTCATCCAACCGTTAAATTTGGTGGGTGATGAAGAGGCATTACCCTCACCCTTTAAATAAAATCGTTCACGGCTCCAGCCATTTGAAACCACATTCCAGCCGTATCCGGCTGTTTCATTGGTATGAATGATAATGGCGCCCAAAGCTCCCATCTCTTTGGCTTTTTCGTATTTGTAATCGTAGCGGCCGTAGTAGAGGCGGGTCTCCCCGTCAAAGAGCTCGGGGTCATGCTCAGGGTCATTGTTTTTCACAACAATGATCTTGCCTTCTACATCCACTCCTTTAAAATCGTCCCAGTTTTCTTCAGGGGCCTGTATACCGTATCCCACAAATACCAGCTCTGCATTTTGTACATCAATTTCCTCAGACTGATTTGCAGGCCAGGCCATGAATTCGTCAAAGTATTCCACACTGAACGGCGTTCTTCCATTGGTAGAAACAGACATTTGAACGTTTGAGGTCTGCTGACCCAACAGCGGGAATTCCTGCACAAAGCTCCCGTTTTCGGCTCCCGGTGTGGCACCCATTTTTTCAAACTCATTGACCAGGTAATCTACGGTCATCTGCTCCCCCTCGGTTCCGGTAGAACGGCCTAAGAATTCATCTGAAGACAGTGTTTCAACATGTCTTAACAAAGAATCTTTGTTAATGGAATTGGCTGCTTTTTGTTCAGGGGCGTTTGAACAGCCAAAAGCCAATAAAGTGATCAAAATGACGAATAGAGGAGTAGATTTCATGGGATGAAAGTAAGTTTGAGTTCTTGGTATCTCTGTGAAGATAATGTACAAAATAAAAAAAGCGAAAGACGGGTAGGTCTTTCGCTTAAATTCAGTGTGAATTTCTAAGATAGGGAAAGATCAGTTAGCCGAAGAAAGCTCAATGGAAAATTTCTGAACCTTATCGGTTACAGACTGACCTTCAGTCATTCCACCTATGATATAGTATTCACCATTGGCTTTACCCATGCCCCGGTGATCCATAGTTGGTGTTGGCTGCGCACCCAAGATGACCCATTCCTGAGTATCAAGTCGATATCCGAACACTTCGGTTTGTGGGTTGGCAGGACGTAAATTGTATCCAATTCCGTTGTAGTTGTAAGGGTTGGATGTTCCTCCTACAAATACGATCATTTCAACGGGAGAGCTTACGCCCATAGCTGCCATGCGGTAGCGGGCTTCTCCGGGATGTGTTGGAATGCGTGACCAGTTTATGGTTGTATGGTCTTCCGCATCGATCTCACCTTTAATGCTACCCGGTGACATTTTAAATAATCGCTCGCCATCATCCACGATTGCCTGAACGCCATCAGAAAGTACCATGGTGTTGCCTACCATTCCGCCGGCATGGCCAAATACGGGAGGTCCCGGGTAAGGAGTGGCATGTTCCCAGGAGTTAGTTTCAGTGTCATAAACCTGCACATTGGATACGTTGTTGGTGTAGTTCCAGCCACTTACGAGGTAAATGTAACGATCCTGATAAACCAGTGATACAGCATCTTCAACCGGGAGCAGCATATCAGCCACCCGTTCATAAGAATTTGCTACAGGATTGTATTTAAATACTTCGGAGGTAGAAGCCTCGGCACTGTCTTCATCAACCGTATAACCGCCAAAAATGTAAATGTTGCCGTTCACGGTTTCGGCTGTGCTTCCAAGTCTTCCGATCTTATCAGGTACGCCGGGAATCTCTTCCCAGATATTTTCATTGGCATTATAGCGTGCTGCGAAATCACTCACATCGCTGTATGTTTTACCTTTTTCCAATCCGGAAAATGAATAGATATAAGGAACGCCATCAACTGTTGCAGAAGCGATGGCATTGTTGGAAATTTCAATAGGCAGTGGTGCTGCCTCTTCCCATTCAAGGGTTGCTTGTTTGGGAGCCTGCTGACAGGATACTGCCAGAATTGCGAGGGTGAATAGTGTTAATATTTTTTTCATTTGTATAATTTGTGGACTTATTGCCTGATTTTTGATTACCCTGAACACCTTATGTAACCGAAAAATTCGCGTTCAGAAATTGTTTATTTTCCAATCCTAAATATAAGTTTTTTATATGTCTTCTTTTGAAAATAAAATAGTTTTAATAACCGGTGGTGTCAGTGGAATTGGGTTAATGATGGGGCAAAAAGCACTTAGCCAAGGTGCAGAAAAATTAATAATTTGGGATGTGAATAAAGAGGCTATGAAAGCGGTGTCTGATCAGCTTATATCCAGGGGATATAAAGTTTTTACTGAGTTGATCGATGTCAGTGATCATGCCGGTGTTCTAAAAGCAGCAGAAAAAACCCTAAAGGAACATGGCAGGGTTGATATGCTCTTCAATAATGCCGGAATTGTAGCGGGAAAAGAATTTACCGAGCACTCCATGGAAAGCATTAAAAAAACGATGGATGTAAATAGCCTGGGTTTGATGTATATGGCAAAAGCCTTTTTGCCGGCTATGATAGAAAATGGATTCGGACATATTATCAATATTGCTTCAGCTGCAGGACTAACTCCCAATCCCGGTATGACAGTTTATGCAGGCAGTAAGTGGGCTGCTGTCGGTTGGTCAGAATCCCTCAATCTTGAGATGGAAAAGAACGGGTATCCAGTTAAGGTGTTGACGGTGATGCCCAGCTATATCAATACCGGAATGTTTGAAGGAGTAACAGCCCCTTTCTTAATGCCGCTACTGGATCCGGATAAGATCACCGATAAGATCCTTAGTGCTGTAGAAAAGAATAAAGACAGACTCAGGGAGCCATTCATGGTAAAACTGACTCCCTTCATAAAGGGGATCTTACCGGCAAAAGCTTATAATTTTGTAGCCGGAAAATTGATTGGGGTTTATCGTTCTATGGATACGTTTAAGGGCAGAGGATCGGATCATATATGAGTGCAAAGGAATTGCTTGAAAAGCACAGAACTTACTTCAGGTCCGGCGCTACAAGGCCACTCTCGTTCAGGATACATCAGCTTGAGACTCTAAAAAAGATCCTGGTTGAACATGAAGAGGAATTGGTTTCTGCGGTTTACAAAGATTTCAAGAAGCCGGAGATGGAAACCTATGCCACTGAACTTGGCATCCTTCATGATGAGATCTCCTACACTATTCGAAAATTAAGAAATTGGATAAAACCCAAACGGGTGTCCGGTACACTGATCAATTTCCCATCCTCAAACTATACGGTGGCTGAGCCCTATGGAGCTGTACTGATCATTGCTCCCTGGAACTACCCCATTCAGTTGGCTTTGCTGCCCATGGTGGGAGCCATAGCGGCTGGAAATACCGTAGTTATCAAACCCTCTGAATTATCCTCGAATACTTCCTCAGTTCTAAAAAAGATCATAGATGCCTGGTTCAAGGAAGAATTTGTCACGATGGTTGAAGGAGGTGTGGAAGTCAATAAGGATCTGCTGGATCAGGATTTCGACTATATATTCTTTACCGGCAGCACCCGGGTTGGGAAGATCGTGATGGAAGCTGCTTCCAAACACCTCACTCCTGTTACTCTTGAGTTGGGTGGGAAAAGTCCCTGTATTGTTGACGGCACAGCAAAGATCAAAACAGCCGCTAAACGAATTGCCTGGGGTAAGTTTTTAAACGCGGGACAAACCTGCGTGGCCCCCGATTATGTGTTAGTTCACAGCAGTGTGAAAGATGAGTTCTTGCAGGAGCTTAAGAACGCTGTAAAGGGTTTTTACGGCGTGAACCCGAAGCTAAGCCCGAATTATGCAAGGATCATCAATGGTGATCATTTTGAAAGGCTGTGTTCCTATCTGGAAGATGGTGAGGTGTATTCAGGTGGACGGTTTGACGCCGATGAATGCTATCTGGAGCCAACCATTCTTAGCAGCGTAAAACGTGAAAGCCGGGTGATGGAAGAGGAGATCTTTGGTCCCATTCTGCCGGTCATGGAATTCAACAGTATAGCAGATGCCATTCATCTCGTAAATGCTAAACCAAAGCCACTGGCACTATACCTATTCACCGAAAATTCCACTACAGAAAGGCTTGTTCTAAAGGAATGTTCATTTGGAGGAGGAGCCGTGAACGATGTGGTGGCACATCTGGGAAATCGATACCTGCCGTTTGGAGGGGTTGGTAACAGTGGTATGGGTGTATATCATGGCAAATCAAGTTTTGATACCTTTTCGCACACCAAGAGTATCATGCGAAAGCCAACATGGCTGGATATCCCCTTTCGGTATGCTCCATACAAAGGAAAATTAAAATGGATAAAGAAGATTCTGAATTGATATGAGTACAAAGACATTCAAAGCATTTTATGTTGAGGAAACGGAAGAAGGAAGTTTTAAATCTGAGGTTCAGCAGGTTCCATTCTCATTCCTGCCAAAGAATGAGGTTTTGATCCGGGTAAGGTATTCCTCTTTAAATTATAAGGATGCCTTGTCTGCTTCGGGTAACAAAGGGGTTACAAGAACCTACCCGCACATTCCGGGAATAGATGCTTCGGGCATCGTTCAGGAAGATAGATCAGGTACGTTTAGTGAGGGAGATGAGGTGATCGTGACAGGACGTGATCTTGGTTCCAATACCTCAGGCGGATTTGGAGAGTACATATCAGTTCCGGCAGACTGGGTGGTGAAACTACCGGAAGGCCTTACGCTTGAAACAGCTATGTTTTTTGGTACGGCAGGATTTACCGCCATGTATGGCGTGAAGCGACTGCAGCGCGAACAGATCGATCCGGAAGGGGGCAGGGTTTTGGTAACGGGTGCAACCGGTGGGGTTGGTTCGCTGGCCGTATTTTTCCTGGCTGAACTGGGTTATGATGTTGTGGCTGCCACCGGCAAGATGAATGAGGAATCATTTCTGAAGTTGCTGGGAGCTAAAGAAGTGATCAACCGGGAGCAGGTGACCAATGTGGGTAACAGTTTAATGCTGAGCCGAAAGTGGAACGGAGCCATAGAAGCGGTGGGAGGCGAAATGCTGGATGCAGTTATTCGGCAAACCAATCATGATGGAGCCGTGGCCTGCTGCGGAAACATTCTTGGCCATGAATTGAATACCAACATTTACCCATTCATTTTGAGAGGAGTGAGTTTGCTCGGTATCGACTCAGCGATCTGCAAAATGCCTATGCGACTCAAGATCTGGGATAGCATCTCAAAGATCGATGTGTCCAAACTTCCTAACCGGTTCATCACTACCGTTCATCTGGAAGGATTGAAGGATGAGGTGGAGAGGATCCTGAAAGGCGGACAAGTAGGAAGAGTCGTTGTGATCCACGATTAAAAAAATAGAAAAGCCCACTTCCATAGGAAGCGGGCTTGGATAATCACAAAGCGGCGGTCAAACCACTTTGTGGGAGTTATGGGTATTTAAAAAGTTCTTTATGCAGCGTTTTGGGCTACAGATACCATTTCAGAAGCTTTGTTAAGCGGGATCGATAGCTCCTGAACCGTCACCGGTTTCAGAAGAAAATCCACATAGTCTGTGGTTTGGGCATTTTTAAGCACCGAAGGTGAACGATCACCGGATAAGAATATCACAGGGAGATCCATAAACCGTTCCCGGATCTTTTTCACGGTTTGAATACCGTTCAGCTGTCCGGCAAGTTGAACATCAATAAGCAGGATCTCAGGATTCAGCTCCTGGATCTTCTCGAGGGTTTCTTCACCGCTTACAGCTTTGCCGATCACATCATACCCAAGGCGTTCCACCATCTTCTGTTCCACAACAGATAAAAGCGGGTCGTCCTCAACAATCATGACTTTTTTGAATGATCCCATAACAAGCCTTTAGTATTAAGATTTTCTAATGTTAATATATTAGAGTTTTTTAATAAAAGCAATGGAGAGATAGAAAATGTTTATCCAATATTTGGATAAGTTATTTAGTAACAGGAATAAGTAAGAGGTATAAAAGAATAGAATTGACAGGAGTTAGAGATCGGTACTCCATGCATTGAGAGATTCAAAAGATGAGATCATTCTCGAGCCATACCAGCTAAACCATTCACCATCGACCAATTCTATTCTGGAGTTTGGGCAGTGTGTTTTGATCTCCTTGATGTGCTTTTCTTTGAATGGATACGGCTCGCTGCTTAAGAGGATCAGTTCAGGGGAAAGGTTAGAGAGCTCCTCAAGAGTTGTGGTGGGATATCTTAATTGATCGCCATAGATATTGATCAGGCCATATTTTTTCATCACATCGTGGATGTAAGTATCGCTACCCACTGTCATCCATGGGTCTTTCCAGATAAAGTAAGCGGTTTGGGTGGCCTTCGATCCGGGCTTTTGTTGAAGTACCCGATTGATCTTCGTGATGAGTTTTTGAGCCTGTTTTGCCGTACCTGTTTTGCGCCCGATCCGATCGATCTCAAATAGGGCTTCCTCTACGGTGTTTATCTCAGTAAGTAATGTGTCGGCATGTTTTTCAAGGTTTGAAATATCCTCTTTCCGGTTTTCCTCCTTATTTGCAACAATGAGATCCGGTTCAAACCCAATGATCTTTTCAATGTTCGGATTCTTGGTGCCTCCAACGATCTCGATATCTTTAACTGATTTTTTGGGGTGAATGCAAAACCGGGTTCTGCCGATCAGCTGATCTTCAAGTCCCAGATCGATGAGCAATTCAGTTAAACTCGGAACCAATGATATTATCCGTTTATATGGGCGTTTAGGCATAATGTCGGATTATTTGTTCGGCCTGACGGGCATAACTCCCGCCAAACAAATTGGCATGAACAAGAACGGGATATAGATTACAAAGCTTAATTCGGTCTTCAAATCCATCTTCCAGAGGATATTCGTCACTGTAACCTTTGTAAAAGTCAGCTGAAAATCCGCCAAATAAACGCGTCATGCTTAGATCCATTTCTCTGTGACCGTAATAAACTGCGGGATCATAGATCGAGGCGTTTCCATTCTCGTCAAACAGGTAGTTTCCACTCCAGAGATCTCCATGTAATAGAGCCGGTTTTTCGGTGGGGAAAATGTGACCTAGTTTTGCATACAGTTTTTGAACTGTTCTAAAAAGTGACCGGTCGATCTTGCCACTTTCAATGGCCATTTGGATCTGAGGCTCTATGCGCTCAATGGCGAAGAAATCTGCCCAGTTAGAGTGCCTTGAGTTGGATTGAGGCAGCCGGCCAATGAAGTTATCATGGTCAAGCCCAAAGAATTCAGTCGTGTGTTTATGTAAAAGGGCTAACTGCCTGCCAAAATCATGATCTGATTGGTCGTTTTTGGAACCTTGCTGTATCCATTCAAGAACAAGGTAATGTTCTGTTGATCTCAAAACTTTAGGAATACGAAGGTCAGTGTTGGCTTCAAAAAGTAGCTTCAATCCTTTTGCTTCTTTAGCAAACATGGAGGGATTGGCTGAAAGGTTCCATTTTATGAAATAGGTATCTCCATGGCCTGATCGGAATTTCCCGCCCTGGTTGATATCTCCCCCATGAACCCTTGAGAAATCAAGGATATCCGAATTAAAAAAAAACCGAATGTCATTAGCAATGGATTCAGGTAACACGGCTCAGTCCTCAATGTATTCAATGAGTTCGCTAAGCAGTTGTTCTGAACTTCTTTCCAGTACCCTAAACACATTCTCAAATCCATCCATGCCACCATAATAGGGATCAGGTACATCCTTCATATCCGGGTGGGGATCGAATTCTCTCATCATTTTTACTTTATCCTCATATTTACCTTTAGTATCAAGGTTAAGAATGTTACGATAGTTTTCAGAATCCATGGCCAGGATGAGGTCAAATTCTTCGAGGTCGGCGTACTCAAATTTCCGTGCTTTTGAAGGCAGGTGAATGCCATATTTATTGGCCGTAGCCTGACTTTTACTATTCGCAGATTCCCCTACATGATAGGCTGCTGTTCCGGCTGAGTCGATGTAGAAATAATTCTCGTAGCCTTCCTCTTTTACTTTATGTATAAATATGCCCTCAGCGGTCGGGCTTCTGCAGATATTGCCCAGGCAAACAAACACAAGTTTATAGGGATCTTCTTGGGTGATTGGTCTCATTATTTATAAAAATTGGGTTGTTTTTGAATAGTGCTCAAAACTTAAGGGTTATAAAATTAGCAGTCATATTTAATAAGGGAATCTGCGTTTAGATGAGTTCCGGATTTTTTTCATGGAAGTAACTACAAGCTTTTCAATCATATTTTGTATATTTGAGGCTTAAAATGATTCGCCTGAATAAAGTTTTTTATGGCAAAAAAATTCAAAGAAGTTAAACAACTAAGCTTCCCTAAATCAGAAGTTGAAATTCTGAATTGGTGGAAGGAACACAAGATCTTTAACAAAAGTGTGAAGACCCGTGAGGATGGTATACCTTTTACCTTTTATGAAGGTCCACCCACTGCAAATGGAAAACCGGGTATCCACCACGTTATGGCAAGAACGGTCAAAGACATGTTCTGCCGATATAAAACCCTCAAAGGGTTTCGTGTAGAACGTAAAGCCGGATGGGATACGCACGGACTTCCGGTAGAGATCGAAGTTGAAAAGGCATTGGGACTTGAGGGAAGAGCTCAGGTCGAGGAATACGGAATTGATAAATACAATGCTGAGTGCCGCAAAAGTGTACTGAAGTATAAAGATCTTTGGGATGACCTGACCTCAAGAATGGGCTATTGGGTAGATCAGGATGACCCTTACGTGACTTTTGAAAATAATTATATAGAGTCAGTTTGGTGGGCATTCAACAAATTGTACAAAAAAGGACTCGTATATAAAGGATATAAGATCCAGTGGTATTCACCTGGTAGCGGTACGGTATTATCCTCGCATGAGGTAAGCCTTGGCTATAAGGAAACTCAGGATCCTTCCATTTATGTGAAGTTCAGATCTGATGAAGCCGATGATGTTTACTACCTGGCCTGGACAACCACTCCATGGACCATCGTTTCAAACATGGCCCTGGCCGTTAATCCAAATCTGGATTATGTGAAAGTGGGGCATTTTGATGAGACCTACATTATGGCCAAAGATTGTGTGGAAGAAGTTCTTGGTGAGGATTACATCATTCAGGATGAATTCAAGGGTACGGCTTTGATCGGGAAGACCTATCAGCCGGTCTTTGATTTTGCCTTTGATGAATATGAGAAGCATGAAGCCTGGAGGGTAATTCCCGCTGATTACGTGACCACCGAAGATGGAACCGGTGTAGTGCACACGGCCCCTGCTTTTGGTGCCGATGACTACGATAGCTGTCAGAAAGCGAATATCCCGATGTTCAATCCTATTGACCGGGATGGTAAGTTTACCGAGCTGGCTCCGGAATTTAAGGGTCAGTGGTTCAAGGAAGCTGATAAGGAAATTGCACGAGCTATTAAAGACAAAGGTTTGATGTATAAGCATGAAACCATGGTTCACAACTATCCATTTGACTGGAGAAAAGGCACGCCATTGATGTCGTACCCGGTGGAATCCTGGTTCATTGAGACCACTAAGGTGAAAGATCGCATGGTGGAACTCAATAAAAAGATCAACTGGAAGCCGGAAAGTACAGGAACCGGTCGATTTGGAACCTGGCTGGAAAACAATGTGGACTGGGCAGTTTCCCGACAACGATATTGGGGAACCCCGATCCCGATCTGGGTGAGTGATAAAGACCCGGAATACATTGAGTGTATCGGGAGTATTGCCAAGCTGAAAGAAAAAGCCGGCCTGGATGAAGATGCGGACATCGATCTGCACCGTCCTTACATTGATGATATTACCTGGGAAGCCCCGGATGGTGGAACGATGCGCAGGATCCCGGATCTGCTGGATGTTTGGTTCGATTCCGGCGCCATGCCGTTTGCTCAATGGCATTACCCGTTTGATAATGACCACGATTTTCAGGTGAACTACCCTGCAGATTTTATTGCGGAAGGCGTAGACCAAACCCGTGGCTGGTTCTATACCCTGCACGCTTTGGGCACCATGTTGTTCAATGAGGAAGCCTACAAAAATGTCGTTTCCAACGGATTGGTTCTGGATGAGAACGGCGAGAAAATGAGTAAGTCGAAAGGCAACTCCGTGGATCCGTTTGAAGTGATTCAGGAATTTGGTGCCGATACCGTTCGCTGGTACATGATGAGTAATTCCTCACCATGGGAAAACCTCAAGTTTAGTCATGACGGACTCAAAGAGGTACAGCGTAAATTCTTCAATACCATCGTCAATACGTATTCATTCTTCGCGATGTATGCGAATATCGATGAGTTCACCTTTTCCGGAACGGCTATCCCAATTGCGGATCGACCTGAAATTGACAAGTGGGTGATATCACGTTTGAACACTACCGTTAAACTGGTTGAAGAATATCTTGAGGATTATGAACCAACCAAAGCGGCCCGTGAACTGGAGAACTTTGTAGAGGAACTCAGTAACTGGTACGTACGCCGTAATCGCCGTCGTTTCTGGAAAGAAGGCAGTACGCTGGATAAAACGGCCGCCTATCAGACCTTGTATGAATGCTTGCTGAACCTCAGTAAATTGGTCAGCCCGATCGCTCCGTTTATGGGAGAATGGCTGTATCAGAAACTGAATGAAGTGACCGGGCAGGACGAGGAATCGGTTCACCTCGCATTTTTCCCGACCGTGGAAGAAACGGCCATCAACAAGGCACTTGAGCACAAGATGGATATGGCAAGGCTCATCTCCTATATTGTATTGCGTGTACGTAATCAGATCGAGATGAATGTACGTCAGCCTTTGGGCCGCATCATTCTGCCGATCAAGGATGAAAGTGAACGTCAGGCCATAGAATCTGTTCGGGATATCATTCTTGAAGAAGTGAATGTGAAAGACATTCAGTTTGTGGATGATGATTCCGGAATTGTAGAAAAATCAGCGAAACCAAATTACCCGGTATTGGGTAAACGTCTTGGTCCTAAGATGAAAGCCGTGGCGGCCCGTGTCAATCAATTGACCACAGAAGAGATCACGGAATTCGAGAAGAATGGCTGGATCGACCTGGAGATCGACGATGAGACCATCCGTATTGATTCGGAAGGGCTTGAGATCATCCGAACCGGACTTGAGGGTTGGACCGTTGAAACGGAACGAGGTCTGAGTGTGGCCGTTGATACCGCACTGAGTGAAGAACTTAAGCAGGAAGGAATTGCCCGTGAGTTTGTGAATCGTGTTCAGAATATGCGAAAAGAAGCAAACTTTGAGGTAACCGACCGTATTGCTATCGGATTTACAGGATCTGATACGATTAAGGAAGCCGTTGTGTCTATGAGTGATTATATTAAGAAGGAGACACTGGCTGAGGAAATTCAAATTAAAGAACTGGAAGTCTCAGATTTTACCAAAACCTGGGATATCGGAGAGGAAGAGTGCACCATCTCCATCCGAAGAAATATTAATTCATAACTAAGCAGCTATGGCTACAAACGAATCTAAAAACGACGAAAGAGTATCTCCGTACAGCGATGAAGAGCTGGAATATTTTCGCGGTATCATTATCAAGAAAATGGAAGATGCAGAGGAAGAATTAAACGCTTTGCAACGCACGCTGCGCGAGAGTATGGAAAACGCTTCGGATGAATCGGCCTACTCATATCACATGGCTGATGCAGGCACCGATGCTCAGGAGCGTGAAAAAACCTACATGCTCTTTAACCGCACCAAGAAGTTCATCAAGTACCTGGACGATGCCCTGAAAAGGATTGATAACAAAACCTACGGTGTGTGTAAAGTAACCGGTAAAAAGATCTCCAAAGGACGTCTTGAAGCGGTTCCGCATACTCAGTTGAGTATCGACGCCAAACTTAAACGCAGATAGGCACGCCCGGTTTGAACCGACAAAAATTAACCGCTCTTATTGTACCGGCCATTTTTGTGCTTGGGATCGATCAGTTTACGAAATGGCTGATACGAACCACCCCTGAACTTCAGAATAAAGTTCTGATCGAAGGCTGGTTACAATTCTATTTCACTAAGAACCCCGGGATGGCGTTGGGGATCGATTTTCTGTCGACTCCGGTAGTCAGTATGGTGGCTATTCTGGCTGTGACCGGGATCCTGATCTACATCCTGAAAAATATAGGGCAGGCCGGTATTGGGTATCTGGTGTGTATGGGGCTGATCATTGGCGGGGCCTTTGGTAACATCGCCGACCGTTTATTTATGGCACTCATTATGGATTACGGCGGCGTGCTTGATGGTCACGTGGTGGATTTTATTTACTTCTCTCTTCAGATCGGTGATTTCACCGTATTTCCCTACATATTCAATGTAGCTGACATTGCTATTTCTGTTTCCATTATTCTGCTGATCCTGTTCAACAAGCGGTTTCTTATCAATAACGAGGGGGATGGTGTGGCTACAGGAGTTGAATCCGAGGCTGATATCGGATTGGAAGGTGGTCAGTTATCTCAGGATGTTTCCGGGGATAAGTGAATGATGGATAGGTAATCTGATCTCTTTAGTACTCATTACGCCGCTCCGTCACTTAATACTCGTTCCTCCGCTGTGCTGCGGAACGCTATCTCGAGGCTCTGCCTCATACCCGTACAATTATAAAGTTCTCTCGTCTACCTTTATTCAATCAAAGAATTACGCCTATTGTAAAGTTGGAGGCGAAGCATCACAAGGACATTGCGGAGCGGAGCACCGCAACGAGGGTTAAAGTGAGTGTGAGGATCTAACTATTCTTTTCACCCTCTATAGGATACTTTTGTGCTGAAAAGTCAAAATTAGGGCTGATCGGGACCTGATCCACGATCTCTAAGCCAAAGCTTTTAATACCGATGCGTTTTACGGGATTGTTGGTCATGAGTCGCAGTTTACGAATACCTAATGAGCGGAGGATCTGAGCTCCAACCCCGTAATCTCTGGCATCTCCACGTGGTGAGATGTCTTCCTCATTACTCTCAAGCTTGCCTTTTTGAAGGGCTTTCAGGGTTTTAAGTTGATTGACCAACACTGAACCCCGCTGATTGCGGTTCATGTAAAGCACCACGCCCTGACCTTCACGTTCCACCTGCAACATCGCCTGGTGGAGTTGCTCACTCGTATCTTTGTTTCGGGCTCCAAAAATATCCCCGATCAGATCAGAAGAATGAACCCGGGTCAGCACCGGTTCTTCTTTACTCCAGGTTCCTTTGGTTAGGGCAAGGTGAATATCGCCGGTGAGTTTTTCCTTGAAGGCTCGCAGGCTGAAATCGCCGTACATGGTTGGCAGATTCACGTCCATTACCTCATGAACCAGGGTCTCATTTTCATTTCTGTAAGCAATGAGATCCTTGATGGTAATGATCTTCATCTCAAACTCTTTTGCCATCTTGATGAGTTCAGGCACGCGGGCCATTTCCCCATCTTCCTTCATGATCTCACAAATGATACCGACGGGCTTCAACCCGGCAAGTCGTGCCAGGTCAATGGCGGCTTCCGTATGTCCGGCACGACGGAGTACTCCGCCTTCTACAGCCAGCAGTGGGAACACGTGTCCGGGCCGCCGGAAGTCAACGGGTTTGGAATCATCACTGGCCAGTTCACGAATGGTATTGGCACGGTCAGCAGCTGAGATCCCGGTAGTGGTGAGTCGCTTGTGGTCGATGGAGATGGTGAAATTAGCCTCATCCGGATCTGCGCCTTCCTGAACCATGTGCTTCAGTTTCAGCTTATCCGCTTTCTCTTTGGTAATGGGGGCGCAAACCAATCCACGCCCGTGGGTCACCATCAGGTTAATGGCATCGTTGGTCACCATTTCGGCGGCCATCAGAAAGTCGCCTTCATTCTCCCGATCCTCATCATCCACCACAATGACGATCTTGCCATTTTTGATGTCTTCAATGGCTTCGGGGATGGTATTAAACGTAAACTCCTGACTCATAGCGAACTAAATCTAAATCTTGATGAAGGCGAACTGAAAAAGGTAAAATAAGGACTTACTTATTTATCTTTTTTATTAGGGTTTACATCAGTGATCGCTGATTTGAGCATGCGGATCTTGGTGCCGCTGTCAACGTCAACCAATACTTCGTTCTCTTCGATCTTGTCGAGTATACCGATGATCCCGGAAGAGGTAACGATCTTGTCGCCCTTTTTCATTTCCTCAACCATTTTCTGAATTTCTTTCTGACGCTTGCTTTGCGGTCGGATGATAAAGAAATAAAAAACCAGGAAGATAGCGCCAAGAAACACAAGGTTGATAATACCGGCGCTTTCATCACCGGGCTGACCCATCAAAAATAAAGGTAGAAACTGCATAAAATTAAATTAATGTATGTTTGAATTTTCCGGTGTGAAGATACGATTTTCTCAGGATAATGACGATTTAAAACCAAGATCCAACTTTTCCCGAAAAATTCTGCAGTTACTAACCAATTACTTATTCTAATCAAACAAGGATTTCAGGAATTTCTGATGGCGTTCCTTATTCTTGACGATGAATAAAGGTATTCCGAAAGAGTAATAGGTCATTTTATCGGTAAAATCATCCCGTAAGATACTGGTGATCTTCTTGGTAGATTTGGCGCCCACCACAATGAGATCGGCCTGATTTCGAACCGCTTCATCATAGACCTCATCCGCCAGGCGGCCTTCTTTGTGGAGAGTTAGCGTAAAATTGACCTCATCAGAGATATCATATTCTTCAATGAAATCTGATTTTTGCTCTTCAATATGTGATCTGATCTTCTCCTTTTCTTCATCCGATGGCATATAGGGAAAGAAGTGGGAAGGGTACTTGAAAATATGCTGAGCCCGGACCTTACCCTTGGTTTTTTCCACAAGTTGTTCGGAAAAGGAAACGGCGTTGGCAGATTGCTCAGAAAAATCAACCGGTGCCAGAACCGTATCCATGGCATATCGGCTGTTTTCCGGCACAAAGAGTATGGAAGCCGGCACATATTTCACAATGCGGCGAGCGATCACTCCCTCTCCTACATAACCGGTCTTCTTACCCATCATCAACAGGTCGGGATCCATGGTTTTCATCATTTCAATGATCTGATCGGTAGGTCGGCCCTTTTTAAGGATCAGCCTTGTTTCAACAGAATCATCGTCAAATTCCTTTTCGATCTTTTTGTTTAACTCGCCACGGATCACATCCTCAAAATCATCCGTATTCTTGAGGTTAGGAAAAAGCTCCACCATTTCTTCAGCTACAGAGCCGGATTCAATGACATGCAAAAAGGAAATGGTTTTTGGCTGAATGACAGAGGTCAGGAATTTAGTGTACCCGATCAGGATGTCATCCATTTTAGAAAGATCTAAGCATACGAACCAATGATCTAAATTCTTCATAACTATCTCCTATTGCTCTTTCTCTTTTTGTTGATTTTTGATGGCGTCTTCAACGAGCTCTTTATATGAGTCCCGCTCTTTGTCTTTGATACGCTGCTGATTTTCCCTGTACTCACGCTTCAATCCCTGATGTAAGCTGTAACACATCACCAGCAGGATCAGTGCAAATGGAAGACCGGTACTGATGGAGGCTGTTTGTAGTGCCGTAAGTCCTCCTCCGATCAATAAGATGGCAGCCACGAGTCCCTCTGTTTGTGCCCAAAAAATACGCTGGCCGACCGGGGCATCCAGTTTTCCGCCACTTGTCAGACCATCGATAACGAGTGAACCGGAATCTGATGAAGTGACAAAGAAGCTCAGAATGAGTACGATAGCAATGAGGGAAGTCACCATTTCAAGTGGAAACTGTTCGAGGAAAACAAATAAAGCGGTAGCCACATTATCGTTTACGGCATCGCCAATATTTCCAATTCCGGACATTTCAAGACTGATGGCCGATCCACCAAAGGCAGACATCCATAGGAAGGTGATGATACTTGGTACGATCAGTACACCCAGTACAAATTCCTTCACGGTTCGACCCTTGGATATTCTTGCGATAAACATGCCGACGTAAGGTGACCATGAGATCCACCAGGCCCAATAAAAGATGGTCCATGATGATTGCCAGTTGGTACCGGAATAAGATTCCGTCCAGAAACTAAAGGTGGCAACCGAATTCAGGTATCCGCCAAAATTCTGAATAAAGGAATCGAAGATGAAAATGGTTGGGCCAACCAGGATCACAAACACCAGGAATAAGGCCGCGATCCTGACATTCATTTCGCTCAAGACCCTAACCCCTTTATCGATACCCAATACAACAGATACGGTTGCTACAGCGGTGATCCCTACTATGATCCCAACCTGCAGGTAGATATTGTCAGGAAGCCCAAACACATGTTCAAGACCGGCACTGACCTGCAGTACGCCTAATCCAAGGGAGGTAGCCAGTCCAAATAAAGTGGCCAGCACCGCGAGCACATCGATCACATCTCCCATCCAGCCTTTTATGCGGTCACCGATCAAGGGATAGAAAACAGAACGAAAGGAAAGAGGGAGTCCGCGGTTAAAGGCAAAGAAACCTAAGGCGAGTCCCACAACAGCATAAATGCCCCAGGCATGAAACCCCCAGTGAAGGTAGGTCAGATTCATGGCCTGTTGAGCGGCTTCGGCGGTTTCACCATCCGCCATAGGGGGTGAGAGATAATGAAAGATCGGTTCAGCCACACTCCAGAACATGATGCCGATACCCATACCGGCACTAAACAGCATGGCAAACCAGGCCAGGGTGCTGAAGTCTGTTTCAGCGTCCTCTCCTCCAAGTTTAATGCTGCCAAACCGGCTGAATGCAATGAATAAGGAAAAAACTATGAAGATGTTGACGGCAATCACAAAGAACCAGCCACCATTGTCGGTTACGGCACTCTGTATATTATTAAAAAGTTCTTCTGCCTGATCACCCAACAGCAGAGTTGATGCTATCATGAGGGTGATAAGTGCTATAGCCGGCCAGAAAACCGGTTTGTGAATATCAAAGTATTTGTTGATACCCGTACGTTTGCTTTTAGGTTTATCGTCTCCTCGAATGGCCATTATTGAGATTTTAAGGGATTAAAAATTGGCTTCAGGATAATAACCGAACACGTTGCCCCGGGATTAATGCAGCTAAAGGTACCCGATCGTGCCGGTGGTAATAATGCAATTACATCTACTAACTACAAGAAATAGTTTGATACAATTCATTTTTATCTGGGTTGATGGAAAACCAGTTCAAAATTAAATCAAAGTGTATCCATTGTTTGTTGTAGAGTACACAAACAAAAAAGGCTTCGAAGAATTAACTCCGAAGCCTAAATATGGAAGCTTTACAGCCTTAAAATATCATTTTTTTGATTTTCTCAAAATATTGAGTCCATCTATACCATTGGCGAGGATGATGAAGTTGCCATCCGTTTTCACAAAGTTGGCTGATCCGGTTCCACCCTTCCAGCTGTACACTTCTTCCGGTTCTTTATTTCCACTGCGGGCAATGGTGGTGATGAAAAGTCCGTCTGTTCCGTTGGCAATGTAAACATATTGGCCATCTACGGTCACCCCATTGGAAACATCATCACCCTGTGGATTAAACTCATAGACAGGATCTGTTCCGGTATTGAATTTATAGCCTTTAACCCCTTGATCTCCCAAAGCAGCATAGGTAATGGAAGCTGTGTGCTCAAGCACATTTTTACCGTCAGTCGGAGCTACAGTGAATGGGGTCTGAAAATTGGTCACGGTTTCTTTCTTGAAATCCATGATCGTGAAATTCGCTTTGTGGTCTGCCGTCAAATTCAATCCGACTATGTCGTCCTGACGCCGGTCAATGCTTTTAGCAAAGGTGTTATCAACACGGTTGGTGACCTGAAAATCGTTTTTGCTTAGCTCATAATAGCCACCACCTGTGGCGCCGGCTGCCACATAAAGATATTGCCCCGGGGCATCTACAATATCGTTCCCCGAATAACTTGGAAGTGGGGTTTCACGATAATCGTTTTCTTCGAACTCGCCTTTATCGATACCCAACTCTCCGATGATGGCCCCATTATGGTCGGCCGTGCTGTGACCTGAGCTGTTGACATCTCGTCCACCGGTTATCCATAGCAGCTTGTTATTTTCTTCTACATCCAGGGCATTAACATCTGTATCAGCGAAAGAAATATGGGAAACAAGGCTTGGATTATCTTCATCCCGGATATCAATGATGTCAACGGCTCCGCCATAATCATTACCATTCAAATGGTAGGAGATGTACACCTTGTTGGCCCGAAGCTCTATACTGGTGGCACTTAATTTTTTACCGTTCACTTCCGGAGAGGCTACGTTGGCAACATGCGTAAAGCTGCCTGAGCCCGAGGCAGTAATGGAGCCGGCCGATTTAGATCGGGTGGAATCTAAAACCACAGGCTGATTGATGAGCTGAATTCTTTCGTTCAGTGATTCAACATCATTGTTGATATCGACTTTGAAATTATTTCCGTCGTTGTTGGATAAGATGTCACATGCACCAAAGGTGGAAGCCACCAACAGTACTATTAGTAGTTTTTTTACATTTGCCATAACTCTTTAACCCCTTAAAGCTGAAAACTATGTTTTGGTTTATCTTGAATCTATGCAGAAGTGAAGAGATAGTTTTATAGAATTTCTTAAGATTGCTTAATGGTTGTGGCAGATGAGATTAAACTCCTGTAATAATGACGGTTTATATTTTTAAAAGTTAAATTTATTGATATTATATCTGACGATATAAAGATCAAATCAGTTGGGTAAAATTGGGAATTTAAAAAAGAGATTTAATATGGGTTTAAGGGACCTGTTCTTGCAAGTTGCAAAAGGGGATGTCGAGTATGACAAAGCGTTGGCTAAAATCAGGCAGGCTGATCCTGATTCAATAGCGCTGGTACACGAAGACGAGGCGTGGACCTACAGTGAGTTGTTTGGTCGCGTTGATGCATTAGCGGGCCACCTTCAGAAAAAAGGAGTCAGGCCAAATGATATCATAGGGGTTTACGCTGACCGGTCACAGGAAATGATGGTGAGTATTCTTGGGATCCTGAAAGCCGGGGCAGCATTTCTTCCACTTGATCCCCAGTACCCGGAAGACCGTATCCGGTTTATGGTAGAGGATACCGGCACGAAGTTGATATTGTCGCAGGAAAAATACCGCCAAAAGCTTGATGGATTTGATTCAGAGATACTCTGTGTGGATGAACATTGGGAGGAGATATCTTCGGAAAAAGCTGATTATGAGCTGCCAATTATAACTGCGGATGATCTTGCCTACATCATTTACACCTCTGGATCTACGGGTACACCAAAAGGGGTCATGGTGACCTTTGGCAATTTGGTGAGTTACACGTTGATGGCTGTTGATGAATATCAGTTGAACACCGAGGATGTGACCCTGCAGTTTGCAACCATGAATTTTGATGTATTTACCGAGGAGGTATTTCCTACCTATTTAGCTGGCGGCACCTTAGTTCTTCGGGATGAAGCGTCGGCTCTTGGAGGTGATGCTTTCTGGTCGTTCATTGAGAAACATCAGGTCACCTTTATCACATTGACCACAGCTTTCTGGCACACCTTATGCACACAATTGGAAGATCGGCATGTTGAAATGGCGAAGTACGTTAAACTTATGGTGTTTGGAGGGGAAGCCATGTCAGAGCATATGCTGGATCTGTGGCAGCAAAAGTTTGGCAGTTCCGTCAGGTTGATGAATGTCTATGGACCAAGTGAGGCCACAGTTGTTGTGACGGGATTCGATTGTCAGGATTATGATATTTCTAAGGGAAAGGTTCCGATCGGAAAGCCGTTCAACAATGTGGAATGTTATATTCTGGATGAAGACTTAAATCAATGCTCTCCCGGTACGCGAGGTGAGTTGTATATAGCCGGGCCGCAGGTATCTAAGGGATACCTCCACCGTCCTGAACTGACCAAAGAACGGTTCATTAAAAACCCATTTGGATCTGGTCGTTTCGGGGTCATGTATAAAACAGGGGATGTTTGCAGCTATCTGCCGGATGGAAACATTACTTTTGTAGGACGCAATGATTCACAGGTTAAATTACGTGGACTCAGGATCGAACTTGGTGAAATTGAAACGGCGATCAATCGACTTGAGTCGGTGAAAGCTTGTGTGGTGATCGTTCACGAGGATATCCCCGGAGATAAGAAGATCGTGGCTTATTTTGTGCCGGAAGGTGAAACACCGAGCCCCAAGTCGCTCAAAGAAGAGCTTAAAACGGTGTTAGCCGGATACATGATCCCAACGGCATTTGTAAGCCTGGGAGAAATTCCACTTACAAGAAATGGAAAGGTGGACAAACGAGCTCTTCCTGAACCCGACCGGGAACATCTTGCCGGCGGTGGAGATATTATGCTTCCGGAAAGTGAAATGGAACGCAAGTTACTTGATATCTGGGAGAAGGTATTGAATGTTTATCCGATCGGTGTGGAGGATAACTTTTTCGATATTGGTGGGCATTCCCTGATCGCGGTGAGCCTGTTTGATGAGATCAGAAATGAAATTGGCATTCAAATGCCTTTAGCAGCGCTCTTTGAAGCACCAAATATTCGGGAAATGGCGGGATATATTCAGGATGCCTTGAAAGAGAATGATGTCAGAGTACCTGTAGCTGTCAGGATAAATGAAGCTAAGTCAGGTCGTCCATTTTTTTGCATTCATGGACATTTTGGAAACATTTTGTTTTTGAAAGAACTGGCAAATAAACTTGGTGATGAAAGGCCATTTTACGGTATTCAATCAGTTGGCAGAAACGGAGCTGATGAACCTCTGTTAAGTGTAGATCATATGGCCGACCGGTATATTCTTGAGATGAAAACAATTCAGCCAATTGGTCCATATTCATTTGGTGGATATTGCTATGGCACTTTAGTGGCTAGGGTCATGGCAAAAAAACTCGATGAAATGGGCGAAAGTTGTTTTCCGATAATCATGATCGACCCACAGCCTGATGTATATGAGAGATTATTGAATAAAAAAGTTGTGTCAGCATTTAAGAGAGTAGCCAACCGGCAAAGGGTTGAGGTACATAAAGACAGGGTCGAAGAACATAACAGTTTGATTAAAAAAAGTATTTATCTCATCAACAGAGCTGGTAAAAAGGTATTCAATAAATTCAATGAAGCTTTTCTTGGAATATTGATAGGCATCAAAAACAAGGTGTACATTCCTATTCCAAATTATTTAAAAGATGTTGAGGTGTGCAATATGGTGGCACATAATAAATCCACAAAGAAGCTGGATCCTGACTTTGCTTCTAACGTTGAGATCATTCTTTCAAGACAGTTACTATCAAAATATTCCAGAGATCCGCAGAAAGATTGGTCCGGTTTTACTCAGGGTAGGATGAATATTCACCTGATAGATGATGACGGATTTATTATGAGTGATCTGATGTTCAAGTCTCCATACGTCAATCAGCTGGCTGAAGTCACCCGTTCGATATGGCAGCAGGAAGAAGAGCTTCTTGCTGAAGCTTTGGAAGAAGAAAAATGAACAGCCACTGGTTCAGCTATTCACAAAAAAAACTTTCACCATTCTTCGCCATATCCTCAAGCAACGGAGCCGGCTTGAATCTTGGCCCATATTTCTCAGTGAAAGCTTTCAGTGTGTCTACTATATTTTGAACACCGGTCTGATCGATGTATCGAAACGGGCCGCCTAAAAATGGGGGGAATCCGAGACCTAAAATGGCACCCAGATCACCATCAGTTGGAGAGCTTAGTATATCTTCCTGCAGGCACCATACGGCTTCGTTGATCATCGTTAAGGCAATACGCTGCTGAGCCGTTTCTTTGTCCGGATCATTTCTTTGCGACCCGCCAAATTGCTTGTACACATCGGAGTTCACTTCTTTTTTCTTGCCATCCGTATAACGATACATGCCCAGTTTGTTCTTTCGCCCCATTAGTCCCGCATCCAGAAGATCCTGAGCTTTATTCTTGGTATCTACACCGCGTTTGGCAAACATGGGCGACATGGTTTCTGCTACATGAGCTCCCACATCGATGCCTACTTCATCAAAAAGAGCCATGGGGCCTACCGGGAAGCCCCAGTCTTTCATGATCTTATCGAGGTATTCGATGGAAGCTCCTTCCTCGAGCAGTTTGAGGGCTTCATTCATGTAAGGAGCCAGAATGCGGGTGGTGTAGAAACCCGGCCCGTCTTGAACCACGATCACATTCTTTCCCTGTTTCACTCCAACCTGAATGGCAGTCTGGGTAACCCAATCAGCGGTTTGATCGGTTGTGATGATCTCGAGCAAGGGCATTTTCTGAACCGGTGAGAAGTAGTGCATTCCAATGATATTCTCAGGTCGTGAAGCCCCCTTTGCGATATCAGTGATCGGCAGTGAGGATGTGTTGGAGGCAAAGATGCAGTTTTCGCCGGTTGCTGACTCCACCTGCTGTACAATATTTTGCTTCAGTTCCAGATCCTCAAATACGGCCTCGATCACGAGATCTACACTTTTAAATCCATCATAGGAATCCACTCCGGTGACTTTACTTGCTATCTGATCTCGTTCAAATTCAGAGATGATCTTCTTCTTTGCTTTTTCATTCAGGTCTTTCCAGATCGACTTTTCACCTTCTGCTGCTTTTTCAATGGATTGGTCCTTTAGCAGTACCTGATAATCTCCTTTATTGATGCTGACATCTGCGATGCCCGAGCCCATCAATCCCGCACCAAGCACTGCCAGTTTTTTAACGGGTTTCACCAGGTCAGGATTAGGCACCTTTTTGGAGGCATTCATACCAAAGAACAAGTTCACCAGGTTGCGTGACTCCTGAGTGGCTCCCAGTTCTCCGAACAGTACGGTCTCGTTCTCAAGGCCGTTCTTCAATCCGTGTTTGTAGCCATATTCAACCGCATCAATGATCTTTGGAGGAGCCGGATAGTTGCCTTTGGTTTGCCCGGCCGTCTTTTTACGAGCCTGTGAAAAGATGATCTTTCGCCCAAGAGGGTTTCCTTCAAGCAGTTTCTCCACAAAAGAACATTTGTCATCCCGCTTGAATTTCCCATCAGCGATTTTCTGCACCCCTTTGATTGCCGCTTCTTCGATGGCATCTTTATGGGTGACTTCATCCACCAGCCCCATTTTTTTAGCCTGACGAGTGTACATGTTTTTCCCGGTGAGCATATAGGTCAATGCCTTCTGAAGTCCAATAAGCCGTGGCAGCCGTTGTGTGCCACCGGTGCCGGGTAGCAATCCGAGTTTTACCTCCGGCAGGGCAAACACCGTTTTTGAACTCCTGGAGCACACTCGATAGTGACAGGCCAGGGAAAGCTCCAGTCCGCCCCCCATGCAGCTGCCATGCACCGCCACGGCAATGGGTTTCTTAAACTCCGCAATACGGTTCAGGATCTTATGGCCATCCTTGCTGAGTTGCTCAATTTCCTCAGCGGTTTCACGAGCCTGAAACATGTCGATATCTGCTCCGGCAATGAAGTTATCTTTCTTTCCGGAAATGAGAACTGCCCCTTTCAGATCATTATCCGTTTCAAGTTTGTCTAAAAATGAAGAAAATTCATCCATCATTGTTTCATTCAGTTTATTCACCTTCTCCCCGGGCAGGTCAAGGGTGATGATGGCGACGGAGTCTTTATGTGAGATATTGAGGTAGCTCATGATAGTGGTTTAATGTGAACCCTTCGGTAGCGCCGCGATGCATCGCGACGCTACCGAAGGGTATGATGTTTAAATTGGTTTTTGAGTGAGGTCAGCCTTGGTTGCCCCAAATGCGACCTCACCCAACCCTCTCCTTCTCAAGGAGAGGGCTTTTCGAAGTTGTTTTAAGATCAAAAATTGATTCATACTTCTGAGTTATAATTAGGCGTCCTCCTCCTTGCTAAGGAGGAGACAGAGGAGGTCGTGGATGGGGCTATATTGCCAAATCCTAACCCTCATACCTCTCCAATACAATAGCATGACCCTGCCCACCTGCAGCGCAGGCGGAAACCAGGGCGTATTTGCCGTCTTCGCGGATGAGGCGATTGGCGGCGGTGGTGACAAGCCGAACGCCGGTGGCTCCAAATGGGTGCCCTAAAGAAAGTGAGCCACCCAGTGTGTTCAGCTTATCCATATCGATGGTGCCGACTTTTGTATCACGGTTTAAATTTTCTTTGGCAAAGGAATCAGAATCCAGTGCGGCCAGTACGGAAAGTACCTGACCGGCAAAGGCCTCGTGGAGTTCGACCACGTCCATATCTTTCAGGTTCAGGCCCATGGAATCTAATACTTTTGGGATGGCATATGCCGGTCCCAGCAGAAGCTCCTCACCGGGATCCTGGGATACAAAATTGTATTCTCGTAAATAAGCCTTGGGTTTGAGTCCCAGTTCAAGGGCTGTCTGTTCTTCCATGATGAAGCAAGCAGAGGCACCATCGGTTAAAAAGGAGGAATTGCCGGCTGTTACGGTTCCATGCGGTTTGATGAAGGCCGGCCGTAATTTCCCAAGTTTTTCCATGGAGGTATCGTCGCGAAACCCATTGTCCTGTTTGACCACCTCGAACTTTGGTGGAAGTTTGGCCGGAATGAGCTCCTCTTTCAGTAACCCTTCCTCGGTCGCCTTGGCTGCCAGGTGATGTGAACGCATGGCATATTCATCCTGATCAATCCGGGATATGCCAAACCGGGCTGACATTCGGTCGGCACTTTCGCCCATCACTTCTCCGGTTGAGAATTCAGTAATGGCCGGCAGTTCAGGGAGTAGATCCTTGAAGCCCAGTCCTTTGAAGAATTTCAGAAAATCGGTGGGTTTTTTGTACTTCCGTGCCTCCAGTACTTTTTGCCGGAATTTCTTTCTGAACCGAACAGGGATATCTGACATGGTCTCAGTTCCGCCCGCCAGTATGATCCGGGCCTGACCGGTTCTGATCAGGTCGACCCCGCTGGCAATGGCCTGATTGGAGGAGATGCATGCCATGGTGCTGGTGAAGGCCGGAACAGTATTAGGGATGCCGGCACCTAAGGCACTTTCACGAGCCACGTTACTCGTTTTCACCTCTTGTATCACGGTTCCCATGATGACCCGATCAATGTCTTTTGGGTCCACGGGATTGCGGGCCAGCAATCCTTTGATCGCCATGCGGCCAAGGTCGTAGGCCATCATGTCGTTATAGTTCGTACCGGATCTTAAAAAAGGGATGCGGCACCCATCCACGATCACAGCATTAAATGAATTTGAATTCGTGTTACTCATAAAAGTGGGATTAGCGGGAATCTGATCATTTAAGGTTAAAGTATGGTCTAAATAACAGTTGATAACCGGGGTATAAGTTAACAGTGTTAACCAATAAATCAAGATGTTGAATCTTTTTTCTTTGTCTGTGTTTGAAATGTTCTTATATTTGTCGCCCTTCAAGCAAGTCGGGCGATTAGCTCAGTTGGTTCAGAGCACCTCGTTTACACCGAGGGGGTCGGGGGTTCGAGTCCCTCATCGCCCACATATTAAAGCTTCTCAATTTTGAGAAGCTTTTTTTGTTTATAGCCAATTTACTTCCAAGAATTAGGAAAACAAGTTCTCGGTCAAATTAGTTAGCTTACCTTGTATGATATACCGAGCTTTTATTACTGTTATAGTTCTTATTTCCATTCCCCTGTTGTTTTCAGCCTGTAGTGATTCCGGGGAAGCTGATCCAAAACTTTTTGAAAATGCCCGTCAGATCAGTCTGGATGATGTGAAGGAAGTCCGGCTTATAGAAGATAATGCCTTCAGGATCGGTTCCCGCCAAACGGTCAATGATATTGGAGCAGTGGCGGCTGATAAAAGTGGGCGGGTCTTTGTAGCCAACGATTACAACAAAAGGATCGAGGTCTTTGATGAGTTTGGTAATCAGATCGAAAGCCTTGGCGGACTAGGCAGTGATCCGGGCGATTACCGGGATCCGGCATATCTAAAGGTGCAGGCAAACCATCTCTATGCTTTCGATAATGCCTTGAATCGGGTATACAAGTATGACCTGCCAAAGCTTGAACTGACCGGTGTGACGGAACTGGATGGTGTCATGAAGACCTTGAATATCGATTCACTTAGTTCTGCTAAGCCGGTGAAATTGGAGGTGATGGAAGATGGAAATTACCTGGTGGGTTTTCAGATGGTTAAAAGCACAGAAGACCGCCGACTCGTTTATTACAGGATCAACGGATCCGGAAATGTGATCTCTGATCAGATGTTCACGATTCCCAGCCGGAAGCTGCATGTGGATAGAACCATGGATCCCCCGTTGATCATGATGATGCCCTATGAGCCGGAGATACTCATCCAAACAGATTCAGGTGGAAGGATCTACTCCATTGACACCGATCACTTTTTAATTTCCCTGATAGACAGCACCGGCGATATCATTGAAACCCGGCATTACCCCATCGATAAAGCTGACCTGATCAGCTCGGAGTTGGTCGATCTGTTTACAGACACCTTTCAGCGGAGAGCTATACGCCGGGCCAATCTGCCTGAACAGTGGCCGGCCTTATCACACGCCTTTATTGATGACCGGAACCGAATGTGGGTGGCTTCTATTGTATCAGACCCGGATATCCATAAATGGTTTATTTTATCCCCCGATGGAGAGCCACTTGCTACCTTTGAACGTTCGAGGGAAGAGCAGATCGTAGCGGTTGTGGGAGAGACGGTTTACATCAAATCTTACAATGCCAATCGGTATTCTGATGAGGTAAAGAGATATACCCTGAAATTTTAGTTAATTTAGCCTGATCTGAAAAACAGATCATTATCATTCAACTAAAACCTGACAAGAATCTCTTTGGAGTAACAGGGTGAGTTCAAACGTCACGCTAAAGCAAATCGCAGAAGCCCTCGGTATCTCGGCCATGACCGTTTCCCGGGTTATCAACAACAAAAAGAATGTGGATGAAAAGACCCGGAAGAAGGTTCTGGAGAAAGCAAAAAGCATGGGGTACACGCCTAATTACCTGGCCAAAAGCCTGGTTTCCAACAAGTCGTTTACCATTGGGGTCGTGGTTCCGGAGATCTCTCATTCCTTTTTCCCGGAAGTGATCAGAGGCATTGAAGAAGTAGCCTATCAGGAAAATTATCAGCTTATTCTCACCCATTCAGCCGAGGATGCCGAGCGTGAAAAGGCGGCTATTGAAACTTTGCGCTCAAAACGGGTGGATGGTATCATGATCTCCTGCTCGCAATTTACATCAGACCTGAGTTATTTTGAGGAGCTGCGTTCCAGCGGCTTGCCTGTTGTATTCTTTGACCGCTGCATGGATGAGGCAGGCTTCAGTTGTGTGGGGGTGGATGACAAAGCCGCCGCAAAAAAGATCACCCAACATCTCATCGATCATGGTTACAAAAAGATCGCTCACCTGAAAGGGGCACAGGGTCTGTCCATTGGCAGAAGAAGACTGGAGGGATTTATAGAAGCCATGAGTGAGAATCAGCTTGAGATCGCGGATGAGTGGATCGTGGAGTCCGGCTTACAGGAAAAAGGCGGGTTTGAAGCGATGATGAAGCTGCTGGATCTGCCTGAAGACAAACGGCCAAGAGCGGTATTTGCCATCAACGACCCGGCAGCGTTTGGAGCCATAGAAGCGATCCGGGAGAGAGGATTAGTGATCCCGGACGACATCGCCATAGTCGGGTTTTCTGACGACATTCGCGCCGAACTGCTTCCGGTGCCTTTGACCACCGTCCATCAACCGGCGTATGAGGTAGGAAAGAAAGCGGCCGAGACCTTATTGAGTATCATAAACGGAGAAAATGAGTCGGTTGAGAATATTGAAGTTCTCACGCAGATGAAGATCCGATCTTCCTGTGGGGTTCATTGATATTGGCTCTAAACACTTAGGGTTAGTGTTTTAAAAGAATATCATTCTTCCAGCCGAATATTCTTTGACTCTTCACAGTCTGATAGTATATTAATGATGTTAACGTTAACATTCTGGTCTCAGGAACCGAAATGGCCTTGAGGTCCAACAGACTTACTACTGATATGAATAAGAATAATATGCTGCTCATCCTTTTAGGGATGGGGCTTCTTGCGGCCTGCTCATCTCATGATATTGAGGATGACTATGATAACGATGATAACGGCAATGGCGAACCGGTTGCCCCTTCTGCCTTTGTGATGGGTGCGGATCTGTCGTACGTGAATCAGATCCTGGATCATGGTGGGGTGTATCAGAATGATGGAGTTGAAACAGATCCTTACGAGATCTTTGCCGATAAAGGCACTGATGTGGTTCGGTTCAGATTATTTCATGACCCACAGTGGATAACAGAAGCCTATGATGATCCGGGCAAACCTCTATACCACGATCTTGACGATGTTGCGCTTGGGATCCAAAGAGCCAAGGCACAAGGCATGCAGGTGCTGCTCGATTTTCATTACTCGGATATCTGGGCTGACCCTGCCAGTCAGGAAGTGCCGGATGCCTGGGGCGGTGAATCATTTGAGGACGTAGTGGACTCAGTCTATAACTACACGTACAACACCCTGAGATCACTGAGCGATCAGGATCTGTTGCCTGAGATGGTACAGGTCGGGAATGAAACGAATTCCGGGATGGTGCATCCTTACGGTGCGGTGTATGAGGATGCCACCTGGCAGGAACTCGGGGAGTTGATCAACAGCGGCATCAGCGCGGTGAGGGATATTGAAAATGAAAGTGGAGAGGAGATCCTGGTGATGCTTCACATTGCCCAGCCTGAAAACGTGGGTTATTGGTTCGATCAGGTGACAACGGAGGGTGCGGTTGAAGATTTCGAGATCGTCGGTTTTTCATATTACACTCCCTACTCTGATGTACCCCTGGGGGAGATCTCAGATTACGTGCAGACCTTCAAAAACGATTATAACCGGGAAGTGATGATCCTGGAAACGGCTTACCCGTGGACATTGGAAGGAGCCGATGATTACGGGAATATTTTCTACACGGAAAGCCTGGTTGACGGATTTCCGGCCACACAGGAAGGTCAGCGTGACTTCATGATAGAGCTGATCAATGAAGTAAAAGATGGCGGTGGCAGTGGTGTGTTTTATTGGGAGCCGGCCTGGATCACTTCAAACCTGAAAGATCTATGGGGAACCGGTTCCTCCTGGGAAAACAATGCTCTGTTCGATTTTCAGGGGTATGCTCATGTTGGATTCGATTACATGAGTCATGATTATGACAATGATTAATTACAGAAAACAAGTGTTCACAATGATGAAGAAACTGATCAAAAAAATGTTAGGTGGAGCCGGATTACTGTTGCTTTTGGTACAATTCACCGCTTGTAGCACATCCGAGGTCAAAACGGTAGAAACTCATTTCGACTTCAATACGGAATGGGAATTTGTAAAGGATATGGATACTACGATCACTCCTTCGCTGTTTGAGCGATCAGATAATGGCCTGCAATGGGAGAAGGTCCGATTGCCGCATACGGCCAACATCGAGCCATTGGTGATCGAGGATCAGCAGTGGCAGGGAGACATGTTTTACCGCAAGTTCTTTACGGTAGAGCCGGAGATGGAAGGCAAGCATATCACGCTCAAGTTTGAGGGAGCGATGCATGAGGCTGACATCTATCTCAATGGTGAGAAGGTAGGCTATAACGCGGGAGGGTATCTGCCATTTGTGGTCAATATTTCTGAAGCAGTACAGTATGGGGAGGAAAATGTTCTTCTGGTCAAACTGAATAATGAGGATAACTCCACCATACCGCCGGGTAAAGCAATCGAAGTGCTTGATTTCAACTATTACGGAGGGATCTACCGGGATGTGTATCTGGTAGTTGAAGACAAGCTGAGGATCCCGGATCCGGTTGAAGCCAACCGGGTGGCTGCCGGAGGATTGATGGTGTCTTATGAAAATGTAACGGATGAGCAGGCTACCGTTTCGGTTCAAACCGATGTGGAGAATTTACGGCCCGAATCGGTGGATGCGAGATTGGTTTATATTCTTAGTGATGCTGAGGGCAAGGTCGTGAAGGAAGCCGAGGCAGAAATGACGGTTTCTTCCGGTTCCAATACCCTGCAAACCGAGAAGCTTTTGGTGGAAGCTCCCAATCTTTGGTCTCCAAGATCACCCTATCTATACGACCTGACGGTGCAACTATTTGACGGTGAAACACTGGTTGACAGCGAGCAGCAGCGCATTGGAATCCGAACCTTTGGGTTTGATGAGGACAATCAGTTTACGCTGAATGGTGAGCGACTCTATTTACGCGGAACGAACCGGCATCAGGACTATCCGTATATCGGTTATGCGTTGTCGGATGAAGCGCAGTATCGGGATGCCTATAAGATCAAGGAAGCCGGTTTCAACTTTATTCGTATCGCCCACTATCCACCGGATCCCTCCTTCCTGGAAGCAGCTGATGAACTTGGGTTGTTGTTCATGAATGCGATCCCGGGCTGGCAGTATTATGAGGATGGATTATTTGCCGAACGTGCCCTGAATGATGTCAGAAAAATGATCCGCCGGGACCGAAATCACCCAAGCATCATTTTCTGGGAAGCCTCGCTGAATGAATCTGATATGCCGGAGGAATTCATGGAAGAAGCTCATACTACCGTAAAAGAGGAACTGCCAATAGCTGACAATTATACAAGTGGCTGGATGGATCATGCTTATGACATCTTCATCCCGGCGCGGCAGCATTCACGTCCCCCTGCATACTGGAGTGATTACAGCAAGGACAAACCATTGTTTATTGCGGAGTACGGTGACTGGGAATACTATGCTCAAAATGCCGGCTTCAATCAGGATGCTTTTGAGGATCTTCAGGAAGAAGAGCGAACCTCGCGTCAGCTAAGAGGAGACGGTCAGCGGAGGCTTGCCCAACAGGCCCTTAATTTTCAGGAAGCCCATAATTCCAACCTGAAAGGGAATTCTTTTGGGGATGCCAACTGGGTGATGTTCGATTATAACCGGGGGTACGCACCCGACATCGAATCTTCAGGTATTCAAGATATCTTCCGAATCCCGAAATTCACCAACTATTTTTATGCCAGTCAGGCTGACCCCGATCTGGCAGCATATGATTCGGAGTTCTATGGTCCAATGGCCTATATCGCAAACTATTGGTCAGATCCCGAATTCACGGATGTGAAAGTGTACAGCAATGCTGAGGAGGTCGCCCTGTTTTTAAATGGAGAAGAGATCGCACGCCAACAGCCGGATACCGATCGCGTTTCGACGGAATTGAATTATCCCCCCTTCACCTTCAATGACCTGGAGTTTGAACCCGGTTCCCTTAAAGCTGTAGGCTACATCAATGGTGAGCCTGTGGCGGAGCATGAACGCATGACCCCTGAAGAACCCATAGGTCTTTCATTACGTGCAGACCTGAGTGGAAAAGAGATCCAAAGCGGTAAAAATGATGTGGTCTTTGTTTACGCTTCAATAGCAGACGAAAACGGAACCACTGTTTGGGATGCAGATCACGAAGTGACCTTCCGGCTGGATGGTGAGGGAGAGCTGATCGGGCATAATCCCATAAGTGCCGAAGCGGGCATTGCCACCATCCTTTTCCGAGCCGGTGAAAATCCCGGGACGGTAACCATTACCGCTTCCGCCAGCGGACTTGAATCCGAAACCATCACATTAACTGTAAACTGATAGCACTATGAAACTTCGATCATTTTTTAGCCTTTTCATTGCCATTCTGATCGCCCAAACGGCAGTGGCTCAACCTACGGATTCAACCTCCTTTCACCTGAATTATGCGGTGGGAGCAGATCTGTCGTTTCTGAAGATGGCCGAGGATAACGGAACCGAATTCAAGGACAATGGTGTCGTGAAGCCGGGACTGGATATCTTTCGGGACCACGGATACGACTGGATCCGTTTGAGATTATTTCATTCTCCCGATCGCCTGCCCAATGACCTGGAGTACACCATTGAGCTGGCACAGGAAGCCAAAAAACGCGGCATGAAATTCCTGCTCGACTATCATTACTCCGATACCTGGGCCGATCCTCAAAAGCAGTGGATGCCGGCAGCCTGGGAAGGCCTGGAGTACGACGCACTTCGGGATTCTGTGTATGACTACACCAAACGAACCATCAAGGCTTTCAAGGAAGCCGGAGTGATGCCGGAGATGGTTCAGATCGGGAATGAGATCCGAAACGGGATGATCTGGCCCGCAGGCCGGCTGCCCGAAAACTGGGATACCTTTGCAGGGCTACTGCAGGCAGGAATTGACGGTGTGGATGCAGGTCGTGGTCAGGCTATGCGCCCCCTCATTATGGTGCACTACGATAACGGGGCAGATGCCCGGGGCAACCGTGAGTTCTATGATAACATCCAGAAGTACGGGATCGAGTTTGACATCATCGGGCTTTCATACTACCCATGGTGGCATGGAAATTTACTGGAGCTGAGAGAAAATCTGCTTTCCCTGATGAAGCATTATGATGAGGATATCATTTTAGTGGAAACTGCTTACAACTGGCGGCCTTCAGAATATACCGAAGAAGGCAAGCTGGCTCCATGGCCTGAAACCCCACAGGGACAAAAGGATTTTCTGGAGACGGTTCATGAAACCCTCATCAACATAAACAGTTCACGAATAAAGGGTATTTTCTGGTGGGAACCGGCCGTGACCGGAGGTTTGCGTTCACGCGGTTATTTTGACGATGAAGGCAATGCCCTGCCGGTCATCAATGTGTTTGACAAGTATAAAAGACAATGACCGCTATCTGAGAATTGTACTACCCCGATCCAAATGGAAGAAACCGAGACCATAAAAAAAGCGCAAAAGAAGTGGAAGGAGCTTGTTCTTGAAAACGAGATCCTTCGGATGACTCTGCTTCCGGAGCTGGGCGGTAAGATGGTTCGGCTTGTGAGTAAGCAAACCGGCACTGAATTTCTGAAACAATATGTGGATAGTGAAGGCGAGCTGAAGCCACCCAAACCGGGTTTCGACTTTAAACCTCCCTATGCCTTTGGGTTTGATGAATGCTTCCCCACCGTGGCTTCTTCTAATTACCTGTACAACGAGGGAGTGATACACTGGCCGGATCATGGCGAGCTTTGGGCTCAGGAATGGGACTATGAGCAAGAGGGACAGAGAATTGTGCTGAATGCTACCGGGGTAAATATGTTATATGAGTTTGAAAAAGAGATCCGGCTCAACGGAAATATTATTGAGATCAGTTATAAAGTTTACAACCAATCGTATCGCCCATTGGATTATGTATGGTCTTCACACCCTTTGCTGGAGATCGATGAACAGGATGAATTGCTGGTCGATAAAAAAATAGACACGGTCTCCATTCACGGAACCGATGACAATGGACAGGTTCTAAAAACAACAACGAAATGGCCGTATGTAATGGGGGATGAAACGGATTACTCGATCGTTCAGCCCGCGAGTGCCAATTGGGCTATGAAATTATTTGCTGAACAGGTGGAAAAAGGCAAAGCCGGGTTATACAGAAAGACTTCCAACGAGTCCCTCATATTTAATTTTGATACAGAGAAAACCCCACACCTTGGTCTATGGTTGTGTTATGGAGGCTGGCCCGAGGATGCAGAAGTTGGAAGCTATACGGTTGCCCTCGAGCCGGCAACCGCCTCCTTTGATAAACTTTCTGATGCTATCAGTCAGAATGAACAAAAGGTCATTGAGCCGGGTGAGAACCATCAATGGAAAATGTCTTTAGAAATTATAAGTGGTAAGGCTGAAATTTGAAGAACTGATGACAGAATTAGAACAAAAGATATACGACCAATTTATTTCGAAGTATGATCACAAACCCCTTTTGGTGAACTCACCGGGGAGGGTCAATCTGATCGGTGATCATACCGATTATAACGATGGGTTCGTCCTGCCGGCGGCTATCGATAAGGTGATCGTTCTTGGTATGGCCAAAAACAAGCTGGAAAAGATCAGGGCATTTTCTGCAGACATGAATGAGTCGGTGGTGATGGATCTCAACGACCTGCATAAAAGCGACAAGAACTGGGCCAATTACATAAAAGGAGTGGTGGCTGAGCTTCAAAAAGAGAAATTTAAGCTGAAAGGGTTTGATGTGGTGTTTGGAGGTAACATCCCGATCGGAGCCGGACTGTCATCATCAGCAGCTCTGGAGGGTGCTCTTACCGTTGGGCTCGATAAGATATTTAAGCTTGGGCTGGATCGTAAAAAGATGGCGCGAATTGGTCAGTTGACCGAGCACAATCATGTGGGCGTAAATTGTGGGATCATGGATCAGTTCATAAACCTGCATGGGGAAGCTGACAAAGCCCTGAAACTGGATTGCCGAACCCTGGATTACGAACTCTATCCGTTCCATCAGGAAGGCATTAAGATCGTTCTTTGCAATTCAAAAGTGAGTCATAACCTGGCGGATTCAGAGTATAATGTGAGGCGGTCGCAGTGTGAGGAAGGTGTTGAGATCCTCAAGCAATATGATCCACAGATCAGGAATCTCCGGGATGTGAGTATGGAACTGCTTGTAGAGCATAAGAGCGAATTTGATCCGGTGGTCTTCAGGCGCTGCAAGTTTGTACTCGAAGAAAACGACCGGGTATTGAAGGCGTGTGAGGACCTGAGTAAAGAAGACCTGAGGTCATTTGGGCAACACATGTTTGAATCGCATGAAGGGCTGAGTAAGGAATATGAGGTCAGTTGTGAGGAACTTGATATCCTGGTTGAACTTGCCAAAGAGCAGGAAGGATTGTTAGGCTGCCGGATGATGGGTGGCGGCTTTGGTGGTTGCACCATCAATCTGGTGGAAGAAACAAAGGTGGCTTCATTCATTGAGTATATCTCGAAAAAATACAAAGAGCGAACCGGTATCGAAGCCGAGATCTATGTAACGCAGATCAACGGCGGGGCACACATTATTGAATCGTAGAACAGGAGCAGATCATGAAACTTGATTTCAACAAACACCCACACCGAAGACTGAATTTACTGACGGGCGAATGGGTACAGGTTTCCCCACATCGCACCAAACGTCCGTGGCAGGGACAGGAAGAGGAGACGGCTCAGAACACCAAGCCGGAGTATGACCCGACGTGCTATCTTTGTCCCGGCAACGACCGAGCCGGAGAAGCCAAGAATCCGGAGTACACCTCCACCTTTTCGTTTGTGAATGATTTCAGTGCCCTGTTGCCTGATACCTCCAACGAGGAAGTCAACGACAGCGACCTGCTGATCGCAAAGGGGGAACGCGGTATCTGCAAGGTGATCTGCTTTTCACCCCGGCACGACCTGACCCTTGCCGAAATGGAACTACCCCAAATTGAAGAGGTGGTTGACCTGTGGGTGAAGGAATACAAAGAGCTGGGCGAAAAGGAATTCATCAACTACGTGCAGATCTTTGAAAACCGGGGAGAGGTGATGGGCAGCAGTAACCCACACCCGCACGGACAGATCTGGGCGCAGGAAACCATACCCGAAGAGCCGGCCAAAGAGATGCGTCAGTTTGAGGCATATTTCAAGAAACACGGCAAGACCTTGCTCAGTGATTACCTGGAACTGGAGTTGAAGCGCAAAGAACGACTGGTGGTGGAAAATGACCACTTTGCCGTGGTGGTCCCCTTTTGGGCCTTCTGGCCTTTTGAGACCCTGCTGATCAGCAAGCGGCCGTTTGGACGGTTCACGGATATGACCGATGAGGAGAAAAAAGCCCTGGCCGATATCGTGAAGAAGATCACGGTTAAATACGATAATGTCTTTAAGGTTTCCTTCCCATATTCAGCCGGATTTCATCCGGCGCCAACGGATGGCAAGGATCATCCGGAGTGGCATTTTCATATGCATTTCTATCCGCCACTGTTGAGGTCTGCCACCATCAAAAAATTCCGTGTGGGATATGAGATGCTTGCCAATTCTCAGCGGGATGTCACCGCCGAATTCAGCGCCCAATGGCTGCGCGACCTGCCGGATGTTCATTACAAAAAACGTGGGTGAGGTCAAAATAACCACGGCCTTGTAAATCGATTCATAATTCCCCGATAACCCCCGTAGAGACGCGTTGCATTGCGCCTATACGGGGGTAATTATATGATCCGGAAATCCATCTGACGGATCACCCGCCTAATGGATTTGAATCGATTTCTGAAGAATATCCAATAAACAGAAAAACGGCCAGACAGGTTTGGGGCCATCTGACCGTTGTTAAATTCTCGCTAAATACATTCTTACCAGAACAGAGCGTATAGAGCTGTGGTAATGATCAATATGATATAGGCTCCGATGTTGAAAGCCGGACCGGTCTTGAATGTGTCTGCGGTAGTATGGATGGCTTTCGGGTCTTCATCCTCGGGATTGGTAGTCAGGCTCACACCGGCGATGATCACAACCGTGAGGATCATGGTATAATACATCTGTGTGAGGAACGGCAGCTCAAGGGATGGGATCTTAAGCAGTAACGCGATTACAATGGATGATAAAACCCCGTAAATCGCACCCTTGGTGGTGGTTTTCTTCCAGAAAAGTCCCATAATGAATACCGCTAAGATACCCGGACTCACCACGCCGGTGTATTCCTGAATGAACTGAAATACCTGAGGCACATCTTCCAGAAGGGGTGCAATAAGAACAGCCGTTACCAAAGCGACAGCTGCTGTGATCCGCCCCATGTTCACAGTCTGTTTGTCAGAGGCATTTTTGTTGATATATGCCCGGTAGATATCCATCGTGAAAATGGTAGCCACGGAATTCAGCATGGAAGCCAGTGAGGACACAATGGCTGCTGCAAGGGCTGCAACCACGAGTCCTTTAAAGCCGGGTGAAAGGAATACACTGATCAGCCACGGATAGGCATTGTCATATTCCACACTCCCATCCGGATTGGTGAATACGCTGAGTACCCCCGGGATCTGAGTAGTACCTTCAGGTTGTGTGTAAAGCACATACACAATGATACCCGGGATCACAACGATCAACGGGATCAGTAATTTCAGGAAGGCAGCAAAGATGATCCCCTTTTGAGATTCTTTAAGTGATTTGGCTGCCAGGGTTCGCTGAATGATATACTGATTGAAGCCCCAGTAATACAGGTTGGCCACCCAAAGTCCGCCGATCAGGACGGCAATGCCGGGCAGGTTATCAAATTCAGGATTAGACCGTTCGAGGATCATATTGAATTTATCGCCGGCTGTATCATACAGGTGAGCCATGCCGTTCAGGATGCCGCCATCGGGGGTCAGATTATACAGGGCAGCAAAGGTGGTCACAAAGCCACCAAGGACCAGCAGTCCAACCTGAAGCACGTCGGTCCAGGCCACAGCCGACAATCCACCATACAGTGAATAAGCGGCGGCGATCAGAGCCAGGCCAACAAGGGCATAAATAACAAGGCTTCCATCACCGGTTCCCATGATGGTATCAAGGGCTTTGGCACCGAGGAACATGACGGTGGTCAGGTTCACAAACACAAAGAGAGCGATCCAGAAAACGGCAAGGATGGTCTTCAGGGTCGTGTTATACCGGTGCTCAATAAACTCAGGAATGGTATAAAGTTTTTTCTCGATAAAGATAGGAAGCAGGTATTTACCGACTATGATCAGTGTGATGGCAGCCATCCATTCGTAAGAAGCGATGGCAAGCCCAACGGCAAATCCGGAACCCGACATTCCTATGATCTGCTCGGCAGAGATATTGGCAGCAATGAGCGAGGCACCGATGGCCCACCAGGGTAATGATTTACCGGCAAGGAAATAATCCTCTGCATTCTTTTGATGGCCTTCCTTATCTCTCGATACCCACAAGCCGATACCAATAATTGCCGCACAGTAGGCTACAAAAACTACAATATCAATAGGTGTCATAATCCCTGATTTATTTGAGTGAGTTTATCAGCTCAAATGTAAACGGAAGTCAGCAAAATTGCTTAGCTTAATTTATATAAATCGTGCAGAAAACAGGATATTTGCAAATCTAAAGTAAAAAAGATGTTAATGAACGGTATAAATTATTTTTTGATTCTATATTTTATATAATAATTCATGGTAATTACTATATTAACATTTAAGATTATTGGTTAACAAAATAATAGTGTTATGGATATTAAATTTGTAAAGCGTGCAAATGTGAAATCATCAAAGAAGAGAACCTCGAAATTCAAACCGCTACTTGAAGCCATCGAAAAACTTAAGCCCGGCGGTCAGGCCGTTGAAGTGAGCTATTCAAATGAAAAGAATATCAATTCGATGCGTACGGCTGTATATCAGTTTGGCAAGCAAAACGACTTTAAGGTAAAAAGCCGAAGAGATGCGGATAATAAGAAGATCTATTTCTACCGCGATAAGTAAGGTTTAAACCGAATTCTGATCAAACCTCCGGTCGTTTTTTTTATTCCACCACATCAGCCCATTTCAGGTACATACTTCTGAGCTGTCGGATATGTTCGTCTATGGTTTCTTTTTGCCATTCGGAAGTATCTACCGGTGGGTGGATGTGGGCTTTTATGTGTCCGCTTTTTGATAGTAAGGAACCGCCAAGACTCAATTCCTGATTCCCCTCAAAATAGATGGGCACGATCGGGTAATTGAGATCGATAGCCATATGAAAGGCTCCCTTCTTGAATGGGCCAATGATACCCAGATGTTTGCGTGACCCTTCCGGCGCTACCATGATGGACAGGTTATCCCGCTTCACACGATCGTAGGTATTCTTAAGTTTGGCTACCGCTTTTTTACTTTTTTTACGCTGAATGAAAACCTGCCCGGTCAGGTGACCGACAATAAAAAAGAGTGGATTGTACTGCAGCTCCCACTTGGCTACAAACCGAATGCCCGGAAGCCCCAGGGCGATCATGGTCACCAGGTCGAGAGTGGAACTGTGATTGATGGTGTAAATGACCGGACGATCAACCGGCTCCCCGTGTTGTATCACCTCAAAATTGATTCCAAGGGTCCACATTACGGGATAGGCGATAAATGGGCCAAAATTCTCTACCACAAAATTAGTGGCTTTACCAAAAGAGAGGATCAGCAAGATCGCGATGACCGGCGTAGAAATAGCGAACATGAAAAAGAACACGATGATCGCCAGAAAACTGCGGAGGTACTCGATCGGAGTTAATGAGGTGGCCATGCAAACTAATGTGTTTGAATTTTGGCTGAATATAGTGGATGCCCGGCACCTCTGAAAATGCAGAATGAAATGAGCGACAAAACTCCATAGATTGGAAGAACCACTGTAGTGGGAGTGGCATGGGTACCAAGGACGGTGGCCAAGGGGTATGATGAGATTGCAGATATCGGATCGGGAGATATTTGAATGACCGATTAATCGAATGACGATGAACAGAATGACCGATTTTGTTCTTTTCCATCCCGGAGGGATGATATGTTAATAACCCCTGGATTTATCCCGGGGTAAACATAAAAAGCAAAGAACCTCCGCCCGGTGGGTGGTATGGTCCCGATGGTCATTCGGAGGTTGGGCAACATACTCGGTCGTGGAACCTACGGAAATGGAACGCGGATAACACAGATATTGAGGATGATCACGGAATGATAGGAGACGAGTTCTTATGCTCAAGTTCGATGACGGTGCTTAACTAAACTATAGGATCCCCGCCTCCGCGGGGATGACCCAATAAGAAAGCAAAAGTACGAGCCCTTTTAGGATATATTGAATACACGGGGAAAAATACTAACAACGCTAAAACTGGTGGGTAATTTAACAATCAATAAAAGCCCAAAGGCTTGCGATCTACGTGTTTTCTTGATCTTTTGGTTCTGGCGCCTGCCCCGTTGAAGAACGGGGGATCAAGCCAAAATGAACAAGATGGGTGAGACTAGGCTAAGAATTCGTGGTGATGGAAACAAGCCCTATTTAACCACCGCACAGGCGAGACGCCTGCGCTAGTGCTATGTTGAATGGTGGTTCATTATCAAGCTATTAGATCCCCGCCTGCGCGGGGATGACCCGCTGTAGGTTGCAGTGGAAGATCAGACATCCGCGAAATCCAAAAATCCCCTGAACACGCGATTCATAAATGATGTACTCAATCGTGAAACTATCTGGTAACTATCTATACACGCTGACCGGGAGCCTGTCTTCCGGCTGAGGCAGGTCCGGACAGGCGTTCCAAACGAGACGCTGGAAACGATCTCTAAATCCGTAAGGGCAATTCATGAATTGCCCCTACGGGTTAGGAATTGGTGCAGGATGATGAAATGAGACAGTTGGTGCGGGTTAGGGTTGATGAATTGATCGACCGATTCACCGATTTTCGATGGACCGAATGACCGATTTGGGGGAGTGGCTTAATATCGTGGAAGCAAAGCTCCTCTGAAAATGCAACATGGTATGAATGCAAAAATCTCAATAGATTGGTGCAGATGACAAAAAATGAACTCTATAACACCAATGGCTTTGAACCCTTTAAACCGGTATGGTGGGCAAGGAATACCCATATCCATACCATTGTAGCCTCGCAATTCACGAAGGTTCAGAAACCACCTCATGAACGGATAGAGATCCCCACGCCGGATGAAGATTTTTTAGAGATCGATGTTTGTGAGGTGGGATCGGATCAACCTGTGGTGGCTTTGTTTCATGGGTTGGAGGGATCAACCGACCGGCATTACATTGCGAATTTGATGGATACGTTGAGAGATGCCGGATTTAGTTCTGTGGCTCTTAACTTCAGGGGATGCGGCAGCCGGCTCAACGATCAGCCACGATTTTATCATTCCGGGGCCACTGACGACTACCGGACATTTTTTGAATGGATACGTCAGCGGTTCCCCAACAAAGATATTTACGCCGTCGGGTATTCACTCGGGGCCAATGCATTGGTGAAATATCTGGGTGAGGAAGGCAAAGACAACCTGGTGAAAAGAGCCGTGGCGGTATCTCCTCCTTACGACCTCAAGGAAGGATCGTTGAGGATGCAGAGAGGCATCAACAAGCTGTATGAAAAACGATTTTTGATCACACTTGCCGAAAAACTTGAGCAGAAAAGGAAAGAGTATCCTGACATGCCGGTGTTTGAGGGAGATACGATCTATGCCTTTGATGATCAGGTGACGGCGCCTCTGCATGGATTTTCGGGAGCTGAGGATTATTACTTCAGGTGCTCGAGCCGTCATTTTTATGGTGGCGTTCGATCAGATCTGCTGATCATACACAGTCAGCAAGATACCCTGTGCCCCATCGAGTTTGCGCCTCAAAAAACACTGAGTGAAAATCGGGCCATTCAAACCCTGTTTACCGAAGAAGGTGGCCATGTTGGCTTTCTGAGCTCCCCTTCAGGATGGTTGTACCGGGTTATCCTGAATTGGTTTGATAAGTCTAAAAATGGTGTCCCACACTGATCTTCATGGAATAAGGTCCGTTGGCATCTTTGGCCATGAGGGTAAGCTCAACCGGTCCGATCAGAGTGATGAGCCCACCCGTTAGGCCGATGCCGTGTTCAAAATCGGTGATAGGCAGATCCCAGGTCCAGGTATCCTGAACCATAGCGGCATTCCACCGGGCCTGCAGGAATCCATTATTCCGGAACTGATACTGTAAACCGGCTTCCATCAGCTTCAGGTTATCGCCGCGTAACTGATGGGTCTGATAACCGAGCAGTGGAAACTGATGGATCGGTCGTACATAATTTGGAATGGCACCGCCACTGTAAAATTTGTAATGCAGGGGCAATTCCTCGGCGAGTGCAAAAGTGCCGCCGGCCGTCAGGCGACTCAAAAAAGAAAAGCGTTCATGTAGCGGCAGGCGGAATTCCCAGCTGAAATTATGCTGAATAAAGTTGAGGCCACTGCCCCAAAGTTCGTTTGAAAATTCGGTATGCACGGTGAGGCGGTTTCCGGATGAAGGAAAGTAAGAGCGGTTGAAAGAATTAAGCTGTAGGGTGCCGTTAGCCGTCAGGATTCGGTCCACATTATTAAGCAGCAGGGTTTCGCCGATGGCCTGATCGATATTATAGAACTCCGCTTTGGCCCCGGCCGACAAGGAAGCATTGCGGAAAGCTCTGATCCAGGTTTTGGCATGGAAAGACAGCGATTCCACATTCACTGAAGAGATAATGGAGTTACTTTCAAATATATCGATGGGGATCCTGAAGCCATCGAGTTTGAAATTAAGTCCTGATTCCGGGTAGAGGGTGTAAGGGAATGCGTAATTAGTAGTGAGCTCCAGCTGCTCTCCCAATCGGAGCTCTGTGATCAGGGCATCCCCATCGCTGATGAGCCGATTGAACATCCCGCTGAATAAAAGAGACGCCCGATAGCGACTGTCATAACGGGCTCCGAGGCCAATGGAATTTTGTTGAGCGGCCGAAATATCTATGTTCAGAATAGACCCTTCTGATTCAGGGTCCGGCAGAATGCGGTAATTGAGATCGTCAATATGCCCCGAAGAATACATGAGTTCCATTTCTTTCGAGATCCTGTCTATGGACAAGATCTGCCCCTCCTGAATGGTGAGAGAACTGCGGAGGCTGTTTCTCAGATATTCATCAGCCCCTGATATCCTGATCTGACTGATCGATATCTGATCAGGTTTTTCCGTGTACGTTCTGTGGGGATGCCCTTCATGCTTTTTTTGAAGCTCCCGAAGCTGAGGTAAAACTTTTCTGGCGGCCGTTTCACCCAGTTTAATGAGCTCAGTGGCCTTGTTGAAATCAAAAGTCGAAAAATCTCTGATCTCAGGGCTGATCAAAATATCCGACTCTCCCCTTTGGATAATGTTGGAGCGCTCACGCAGAAAACCCACCGATTGCGACATGATATCGATAAAAGACCGAAGGCTGTCGGAAGGCAAAATGGGGTCACCCACGTCAGACGAGATCACAAAATCAGCACCCAGCTTTCGGGCATCGGTAGCGGGAATATTCCGGATCACCCCGCCATCAATGTACAGCGAATCTCCAAGCGTTACCGGTTTAAAAACGCTGGGAATGGCGGTACTGGCGCGAATGACCTCCGGCAGGTATCCGCTGTCGAACATCACCCCTTCGCCGGTTTCGAGATTGGTAACCACAGCGGCATAGGGGATGGGCAATTCCCTGAAGTCATTGACATCATGGTAGGCGAGGGTCAGTTCATTGAGAAGCAGAGAGATCTTTTGGCCCTCAATGAGTCCCCGCGGCAAGCTAACGGAGCCATCCTGATAGGGAACCGATAAGATCAATCGCTCACTCGACTGATCCTGAAAAATGGACTGATATTTACGGGGGCGCGTTTCGTTGAAGAGTTCATTCCAATCGGTATAGAGAGCGATATCTTCGAGCTCAGCAGTCGTATAACCGATGGCATAGAGTCCGCCAACCACAGCTCCCATACTGGTTCCTGTGATCACATCCACTTCAATACCGGCTTCCTCAAGCACCTTTAGTACACCAATGTGAGCAAATCCTTTGGCCCCGCCTCCGCTTAAGGCCAGTCCGATCTTAAGCCGCTGTTCCTGTTTCTCGTTTGTGGCAGCAACATCATCCTGTGCCCAGGCTGAGGGAGAGCCGAGCATGGTCCCGAATACAAGCAAGCTTGATAATGTAATGGTAAGCGCGATCCTCATAGTGTATTATGATGTTCCTGAACGAACGGTATAGGTTGATTGGTGATGAAAACAGGGTTTAAATGTAATGGTTTTAGGAACATCATGTGTTACAAACGGATAACGAAACCATTACTTAATTCGTAAGTGAGATTTGGGATGTCGATGATCGGTTCGGCATCATAAGAAGCCACAAAGCTGATGGAAACCGCCACACGTTTACTCAGGTCCATTTCCAGTTCCGACTCAAGAATAGACCGTCCCTTCAGGTATCGGTCGGGCCGCGCCTGATAGTAGCCGACCAGCTTGAATCTTGCCGTTTCACTGAGCCTGCCCCGCAAGGAGATATTACTTGTGCTCTTCAGGAATTCATTTTCTATGGATGCCTCTTCATTCAGCTGCCATTCCTCATATTCTGCCATCAAGGCGGTAGAGATACTAGCCTGCCATTTATCAGATCGGTAAAAGCGGTATTTGATGCCGGCTCCCCCCAACGCACGATTATTCAAACCAAGATTGTTATTGTACTGATACTGAAGGAACAGCTCGGGGGACCATGTTCTTGATCTCCGCAAGGTCGATCGCACATGTACATACCCACTGCTGATGACCGAATTTCCATCCAGATTGACAAACTTGATCTCGTTCAGCAGCATATAGGCGTGTTGATCGGAGAAATAGGACAGATTGGATTCGTTGGTGAATTCAAATACGTTCTCATTGTAATGGTTGAGGGACAGGTCGAATTCAAGCTCACCGTACCATCCTGTGGAATCGCCATTGGCGCGCACGCTTTCGACATTTAAAAGTTGAGCTGTCAGAGTTGGGCTCAGAATTAGGATCAATACACTCAGCAGACAGAGAGTTCTCAGCATTAGATTCATTTCAAAAAGTTAAAGGAGTTATAAATTGGAAACGTGGACATCCTACCATATCACAATCGGGCGAGAATAGTTCCGGGCTTTCATTGTCCAAACACTCAAACGATTCGTATCTTACCCCTGTTGTTAGAGATCACACACTCAAATATAAAACAAGCAAAATAAATGGTCATTATCATTGGAGCGGGGCCCATTGGGCTTGCCACGGGAATCGCACTCAAAGAACGCAATATTCCATTCAAGATCATTGAGAGAGGGTGTTTGGTGAATTCCATTTTTCATTATCCCACTAACATGACCTTCTTTTCCACTTCCGATAAACTTGAGATCGGCAACATTCCTTTTATTTCACATGGCTCAAAGCCAACCCGGGCAGAAGCGCTGGAATACTATCGTCGGGTGGCTGAGCATTATGAACTGCCGGTGAACCTGTACGAAACAGTAGAACGAATGAAAGGGGAAGATGGCAACTTCACCGTTACAACGGATAAGGATACTTATAAGGCCGATAAGGTGATCGTGGCTTCCGGATTTTATGGCAAGCCGAATATGATGAATGTGCCGGGTGAGGAACTGCCCAAGGTGAAGCATTATTATGATGAGCCGCATCCTTATGCTTGGCAGAAGGTGCTGGTGGTAGGCGGAGGTAACTCAGCCGTGGATGCCGCTCTGGAATGCTGGAGAGGCGGAGCCGAGGTAAGTATGCTGCTGAAGTACGATACCATCAAACCGACGGTAAAATATTGGGTGAAACCGGATATCGAGAACCGGATCAAGAATGAAGAGATCCCTGCGTATTTCAACTCTAATGTGAAGGAGATCCGTGAGAAGGAAGTGGTGTTGGATACTCCCGACGGGGAGGTCACCCTGGAAAACGATTTTGTGCTTGCCATGACCGGCTACCACCCTAATTACGATCTGATGGAAAGCCTGGGTATTGAGCTGACCGACGATGAAAAGTGCATGCCGGTGTACGATGAGAACAGTCTCGAGACCAAACGTAAGGGTGTGTATGTGGCCGGTGTGGTATGCGGCGGCATGGACACCAGCAGCCTGTTCATCGAAAACTCCCGGATCCACGCCGAGCAGATCGCCAACCATGTAGAGAAGAGTTTGTAGTTAAACACCGGGTGTTTGGGGTAGTGTCCAATGGATTCACAGTCGAGTGCATCATCTGTGAATCGCGGATTCAGGAGATTTTTGGATTTCGCGGATGTCTGATCTACCACCGCCCCCTCCACCGGTCATCCCCACGCAGGCGGGGATCTGATAGCTTGATAAAACACCACCATTCAACTTAGCACTAACGCAGGCGTCTCGCCTGTGCGGTGTTACAATAGGCTTGTTCCCAAACTTCCCGATATAATCGGGAGAACGCATGTCCGGGCCCTACCTCAACGGCAGGCAGGCTCCCGGTCCGCGTGAGTGAATTGTGCCACGATGGTCTCAGGACCGAATGTATTGCCCAACCTCCGAATGACCATCTGGGCCATACAACCCACCGGGCGGAGGTTCTTTGATTCTCATATCTACCCCGGGATAAATCCCGGGGCTAGTTATGTCATCCCGTTGGGATAAATTCACAAAACAAAACGGTTCCTGACTCACCGTCTCCGGTCAATCAAAAGATCAGTCATTCAGTTAATTCGGTTACCGGTTTTGATTTCAAGGTCAAAAACTCAGGAACAGCTTTGAGCAGTGGTGGGTTGAATTTTATATATTTAAATTGAATTAAAAGAGGAACATGCCATGGATGAAAACAATGCGGTCAGGGAAGAATTAGTGGAGTGGATCACTAAGCCGGGGAATGAGGATCTGCTTGAGACTTTAAAATTGATGAAGGAATCCGGGTCCTTACAAGAGTATTGGTATGAGGGATTAACCGACGATGAAAGGGGATCGATCAAAAAGGGGCAAGAGGATCTAAAAGAAGGTCGATCACTAAGCAGTAAGGAATTCTGGGAAAAACATGGCTGAAAAGAGGATACATGTGATCACGATTTTGGATCACAGGCAAAGTCATTAAATAGGGGTTGGAGCTTTGGTACGTGCATCATCTGTGAATCGCGGATTTAGGGGATTCTGGGATTTCGCGGATGTCTGATCTTCCACCGCCCCCTCCACCGGACATCCCCGCGAAGGCGGGGATCCTATAGTTTAGTTAAGGACCGTTATTGAATTTGAGCATAAGAACTCGTTTCTCATCATTCCGTGATGATCAGCCGTATCCGTGTTATCCGCGTTCCATTCCAAAGAGTTCTATGATCGAATACATTGCTCAACCTCCCACGAAGACAAATTTAGCACCGGTCTCCCCAGTAGGCAGGCTTAACACAAATCACTAATCACCAATCACTAAAACCAACCTCTTCCCCTTGCACCTCTTGTGGGTTGTTATTAGAATCTGAGTATCGGTATCGGTATCGGAATTGGTCTTTAACCGTTTGATAGTTAGATAGATCCTGAGGGGCAAACATGCGTCAAATGATATACATATTGCTGATCAGTGGTTTTACCACGTGGTTTGGTATGCAACCGCTTTGGGCTCAGGGCGTTGTGGCGGGGCGACTCACAGATTCCGATACCGGACAGCCGCTGCAAGGCACACATATCTTTTTATCGGGGACCAAAATCGGTACGCAGACCGATGCCACCGGCCGCTATATGATGCGCGACATTCCACCCGGATTTTACCGCCTGGTGATCTCCCGTATCGGATATGGCCGCAAGACCTACGGGTTACAAATGGGCGATGGCGACCACAAACTCATCGACCTCAGCCTGAAGCCGGTCGTGTACCAAATGGGTGACCTGAATGTGGATCACCTTGACGACAAATGGCGCAAGAACTACGACTATTTTGAAGAACTCTTCCTGGGTTATACCGAAGGAGCCGAGTCCACGGTGATCCTTAATCCGGAAGTTCTACGGTTCGACTCCAATTTTTGGGGCCGGCTGACTGCCAAAGCCCTGGCTCCGTTGCAGATCGTGAATAGGTCGCTGGGGTATCAGGTCACCTACTACCTGAATGAATTCAAGCATACGGGCGACCGCACCTTCTGGGATGGGGAACCGCTTTTCACGGAGATGACGCCCCGCGACTCCCTGCAGCAGGCCGAGTGGGAAGCCAACCGCCGTGAGGCTTTTTATGGTTCGATGCGGCACTTTTGGCTGGCCATACTGGACGACCGCCTCGAGGAGGAAGGCTTTTTGTTGTACAACGTAAGGGAATCGCGGCAACCCGGATTTTCCGACCATCGCCGGCCGGTGAATGTTGACCGTATTGTGGAAGAAGGCGAGCGGGCCTATCTGCATCAGGTGCAGTATTCCGGCTTTCTGGAGATCATCTACACCCGCGAGCCTGAGGATCGGCGCTACCTGAATTGGGCGACTGAGCTGAAACGCGGCCCGATCAAGTCACAGGTTTCGTGGCTGGAACTGAACGACCGCTCCATCACCGTAGATGCCGACGGGGAGGTCGTGCAGCCGTATGGCGTAACTCAGCTTGGCTATTTCGGTTTTCACCGCCTGGCAGATCTCACCCCGCGCGATTACCGCCCGGAAGGATATTGAATATCGAATATTGAACCTGCCTCGCCGCAGGCAGGCATTCAACATTCAATTTCGAAGTGGGGGGTATTTCTGCCCACAAAACCCAAAAAGGGCGTCATCCTGATCCGCCGGCTGGCGGAGGAGGACGTAATTTATGCTTAGTAAATAGATAGCACAGCATGGGCTTTGGTCAGTGCTGTGTTTTGAACCGGGATTTACAGAATTATAAAACGGATTCCCAAGATCCAACCAGGAGTTTCCCCGCTTGGGCGGGGATTAAGGGGTGGGTAAAAGTAGCCAGGGTTTGGTAGTAAACTGCATACAAACCAACTCAAAATGGGTCATCCTGATCCGCCGGCTGACGGAGAAGGATCTTGCCTATTCTGATTTGATTACCCTGATCACGACCCCATCTGCCTGCCTGCCGTTTGAGGCAGGTCTTCTCCTCGCCTGCCCCGAGCATTCGTGGGCAAGGAGAAGGACTCTTGTTATGCCTGGTAAACAGACAACAAAGCATGGGCTTTGGTTAGTGCCGTGTTTTGAACCGGGATTTACAGGATTCATTTACCACCATCCTGTCGATGATATCGACAGGTGGGTAATATATGTCGATAAATTGCGTATATTTCGACACATTATCATTTAATAATGAGCATTTATGTCCGATTACGCCAATCAGCCTTATAACATACTCCCTCTGCTGCCGCCGAAGGCGGATCTGGAATCACCGGCGATCCTGAAAGCCGCCATTGCGGCCAATCGTGCGCTGGCGGAGCTGAAGGGGAAGGCTCAGGGACTTCCCAATCCCTCCATTTTGATCAACAGTATTGTGGCGCAGGAGGCGAAGGCGAGTTCGGAGATCGAGAATATCGTCACAACCAATGATAAACTGTTCATGGCGCTTTCGGCAAACGATCAGCAAACGGACCCTCAGACCAAAGAGGTGCTGCGATACCGGCAGGCCTTATGGCAGGGCATCTCAAAGCTGGAGAACAACGACCTTGGCCCCACTTTCTTTGTGGAACTCATGCAGACCATCAAGGAATCGAAGGATGGGATTCGGGAAGATTCCGGAACCGTGATCGCCAATCCCAGGACCCGGAAGATCATCTACTGGCCGCCCGAGGGAAAAGAACTGATCCTTGGGTTGCTTCAGAACCTGGCAGATTATATTCAGGCCGAAGATGACACCGACCCGCTGATCAAGATGGCGGTAATGCATTATCAGCTTGAGGCCATCCATCCGTTTGAGGACGGCAACGGGCGAACCGGACGTATTTTGAATATCCTCTACCTCATGCGGCAAAACCTGCTCCATCAGCCGGTGCTGTATCTCAGTGATCATATCATTGCCCATAAACCGGATTATTACCGGCTGCTGCGGGAGGTCACCGAGCAGGAGGCCTGGGAACCATGGATCCTGTTCATGATGGAGGCCGTTCGGCAAACCTCCGAAAAGACCATGTCCCGCATTGATGACATTCAACAGCTATTGGAAGAGACCCTGGCCGAAGCTAAATCGGTATTACCCGACCGCGTGTATTCCAAGGAACTGATCGAGTTATTGTTTGAGCAGCCCTATTGTAAAGTGAAGTTCCTGGTGGAACGTGACCTGGCCAAGCGACAGACGGCTGCTGATTATCTGAAGGAGCTGGAATCGGCCGGTTTCCTGAAGAGCAGACAGGTGGGGCGGGAGGTCCTGTACCTGAATACCCGGCTTTATGACCTTCTTTCGACCGGATAATTGGAACTTTGGAATATTGAATATTGAACAAGGAATATTGAATTTTGAAATGGGACCTATTCAATATATCCATACAAATTAACCACTTCATTATTCGATATTGGATATTCTTCTGTTCGATATTCAAAGAGTTCCCCTGTAGCGAGCAAGCAAACCAAATAAGGGCGTCATGCTGATCCGCCGGCTGGCGGAGGGTGTGAGGGGTTGGATTTGACTTACGAACCCAAAAAGTGGTCATCCTGAGGAACCGAAGGATCTTGCCTATTCATAGCTGGTTACCTATATCGACTTAAACACCGTCATCTGTCTTCGGTCCCCGGTCAAAACTACCCGGTTACCCTGTTCACGACCTCTTCTGTCTTCTCCTCGCCTGCCCCGAGCATTCGTGGGCAAGGAGAAGGACGCCTGTTATACCTGGCAAACAGACAGCAATGCATGGGCTTTGGTTAGTACATCGTTTTGAACCAGGATTTACAGGATTATCAAACGGATTTCCAGGATCTACTTCACCATTCAGTATTCCTTGTTGGATATTCGATATACACCGCGTTGCCTCGTTACGAAGGTCTACCTTCGTACTCTTCCCCGAAGCTCCTGCTTCGAAGTATTAGGCTATTAATAACGGTCAGGATTGTGTACCTGTATTCAATTCCCCCCCTTTCTTTTGTGCCGATACTGATCTGCATCAGCACAGGCTCCAGAAACAAAAGCTCCCGGCTGCGAAAAATGAGCTGAGTCTGACTCCATTACGTTAAAAAAAAATCACCGGGCTTGCCTGAAAGTAAAGTGCCATGCGGTTTGATTTCTTTCTTAACGCTACATTCCGTCATCTTTTTAACGCTTTTTTTCTAAGGCCGATTGGAATTGATATATTCTTTAAGATCATTAAATCAACTTAAGTGAATGACTTTCAAAAGATGGCTTAATTCAACAAAACTATCGGAAGCTTCTGTAAAAAAGTATTCCGGTGCAATTTTCGGTTCCATTTCGGAATGGGCAAGAGAAGCAGGATTGGTTGACTCCTCTTTAATCGAAGTATCCAACCCACGGGAATTTGAAAAGCTTTCTGAGAAAATTGCACAGCTTCCCATTTTTATTGAGCGGAATGAGAAAGGGAATCACATGTACAGCAGTGCCCTGAATAAATACCAAGAGTATTTAAAGAATGCTTCTGACGAATTGGAGGAAGACTTAGAAGAAATCATAAGAGATAGCTCGTATGCGGAAACGGATAAAGTTACACTCATAAACTCAAGAGTTGGTCAAGGAGAATTTAGACGGAATTTACTCTCATACTGGAAGGGCTGTGCAGTAACGAGATATAAAACACCTTCAATGTTAATTGCTTCTCATATAAAACCTTGGAGAGATTCCGATAATCAGGAAAGGCTTGATAAGTATAACGGGCTGCTACTCACTCCGAACCTCGACAGGGCTTTTGATACCGGGTTCATTTCATTTAACGGCAAAGGACAAATTCTAATATCTGAAATTCTTGAAAGCCCTGAAATTTTGGGTATCAACGAATCCATGCAAATCAAACTGGAAGACAGGCATCGAGAATATTTGGAATATCACCAAGATGAGGTGTTTCTCAGTTTTTGAATGAATTTTTCTTTTTAATCTTTTGGGCAAGTTTTTCAAGGCGTTGAACACGATCCAATTTGTTTAGAATCTCACATTCCCAAATAGTCAAAACGTTCCAGCCATTTTCTTCAAGGGCTTCTTTGTTTCGGATGTCTCTTTTCTTTGTGCCGTTGATTTTTTTCTCCCAGAATTCTTTCCTTGTTTCCGGCAAGCCTCCTTTTTTACAATCATGTCCGTGCCAGAAGCAACCGTGGACAAAAATTATCGTTTTGTACTTTGGTAGAACAATGTCCGGTTTTCCGGGATAGCGTTTGTCGTTTTTGAGATAGCGAAACCCCTGAGAGAATAGATACTTGCGAACGATAATTTCCGGCTTGGTTTCCTTGCCGGAAATGTTGGACATAATCTTAGAGCGTTTTTTAGTAGTGTATATATCTGCCATCAATTTTATTGAATTAAAATAGCTACATCTAATCTTCTATAGAGATGAGATAAAAGGCTTAAAGCATCTAAACAGTCCTTTTCAGTAAATAATCCCGATTCTTTTAATTCAAGGTGTTCCTCATGTTGCAGCGGATGGCGACCACCTACAACTATACCTTCAGATAAAATCTTTTGAGCTTCTTCAATGTTATTTATAGTTCGTTGTTCAAAATTAGTACCATCCGATCTTTTATAACCTTGAGTTACTTTTAAAAGTCCATTAAAGGCAGCTTGCATCAAGTTTCTTTCATCAAGGTTAGTTTTTCGCGCTTTCTTTTTTACTGCTGATACATATCGTTTTAGACCTTCAATGAAGGCTGCATAATAATATTCGTCTTCATAATGTTTTTTAGAAACTTTTTGTATTTCAGGATGCAAGTGCCTCCAATGAAAATATGGATATTCAGGAGCTATGTCATGAAATGCTGTTACAACATCTGATTGATCTGAATCTTGTAATTCGGAATCTTCAAGTTTGAGGATCACGGGTTCAATTTTACTTCTTACATCGGCTGGTAATTTATCAAACCATTCCACGATATTAATTTTAGATTTTTTTTGAATATTAACTCTTCGAACCTCTTTCCTTTTTTCCCTCCATTTTCTTTCTAATTCAGACATTGTTTTTTTTAAGTACTCTTTTAATTCTTCTGTTTTGGGCAAATCCCAACTTAAAGATTGGCGATCTGTAGAGATAACATCCTCGTCCCAGTCATCTACATAATCGACATCCAACCAGCCTGTGAAATAAGAAAATCCATGACTTGATTCAGAAACTCCAAAAAATTCAGGAGCATTAACTAACCGTCCATTTGCAAAAAGTGTTATACCCCGCAAACCCGGTTTTAAGGGTTTTTCAGTTGATAGGATCTTTCCATTGATGTGATCAGAATATTCGTATTCATAGTCTACATTTTTTGAGAACTCAGGGAAGATCCATTCAAATTGTGATTCAATGTTTTTGAATTTTAGCTTTTCATTAATTTGAATTGGTTCATCATCATTTAATGAAAGAAAAACTCGAAAGTTTTTATCGAAGAGATTGAAAAGCTTTGATAAGCTAATCGCCAGATCTTCTTTATTAAATGGAGATTTTCTCTTTAAATCTTGCAATATAATCTCTGTTCCTTGGTTGTCTACATGGGTCTTCTCTTCCTTAAAATTTGGTTTATAATCTGTGCCATTAGTGTTCAGAAGATCATGCCAACTTAACGTAAAGTTTACTTTCGAACCCGTTCCTGCTTTTATAGTTTCAATATCTATAATATCTGCTAATCCAAAAAAAGCAAGCTTTCCTAACCCTTTTCTGCCCGTAACTTTTCTTTCTCCACTGGGACTGAATTTGTCACCTTCTTCCCTCCTTTTTCTTCCAATCCTTAAAAATTTTTCATTCAAATCTTCAAATGACATTCCCACTCCATCATCTGTTATTTGAATCCGCTTGTTCTCCTCATTCTCGTATAAATTTATAAATACAGTTTTAGCATCAGCATCGTACGCATTGGCAATTAATTCCGCTAATGCATTCGGTAAATTAGAATACATCTTCACCCCTAAATGTTCTATTGTATGAGGGTCGAAGCTCATCAATAGTTCTTTTTCCCGAGCCATAAATCTCCTATTTCTTAAATACTTTAGATATTTGAAGTGCCATTTTTGGAGGAACAGCATTCCCAATCATTTTTCCAATAACGGAAACATTATTCGAATGAAAAACATACTTCTTGGGAAAGGATTGAAGTGTAGCCCCTTCGCGTATAGAAATTCCACGATCTTGTTCCGGATGACCGTAACGACCACTGGACGTATATCTGAATTTTGTGGTAATCGTGGGTGAAGGTTTGTCCCAACTCATACGTCCATACACATCGGTATGTCCCGAATGGTTCTTATAACAGTCTAATTGTAATTCTTCATCATCGGCAAAATCAAGACGGTTTCCTCCGTCTTTTCCAACTTTTTTAATTCGTTTTAGGTTAACCTTCGTTAATCCGGCAACCGTATGCATAAAATCGGTATCATCAACATGCCCGGCTTTAACTGGGACAAATTCTCTATAATTGCCGATGGCATCTTTCACCGTTTTAATATTTTCTTTATCTCCTTCAGGTATCGAAATTTCATTTTGCACCCTGGTAGCAATCAGAACATATCTGCGACGATTTTGTGGGACTCCGAAATACTTAGCATTTATCACTTTGTCATCAAATACATATCCTTTTTTTGAAAGAAATTGTTTGAATTTACCAATTGGGCTTTCCTTACTTCTATCAAATCCCGGAACATTTTCAATAAAAATATATCCGGGATTAAAATAGCCTACAAATTTTTGGAAGTCCTCCAAAAGAAGCCGGGAGTCTTTAGACTTGGTTTTGTCAGTTTTAAGATTAGAATAATATTGGCAAGGGCTACACCCAATAAAAATCAGATTATCATCATCTTTTGATATCCTGAGTTTCTTTACTAAATCTTCAAAACTAAGCTTTGAAATATCTTTATGAATAAACTTGGAACCGGGATTGTTTTTCTCATAAGTCTCTTTGAAAACATCATCAACATCTATTCCGCCAAGAACTTTAATGTCTGCCTGCTTGAATCCACAGGTTACGCCACCCGCGCCGCAAAAGAAGTCGACCGCGATCAGTTTTTGATTTTCTTTGCTCACCTTTCTGAAGATTACCTTATTTGATTAATTTATTGGAAAATAACACAAGCTATATCTAATGAAAGTATTAATTTCAGGATATCTCAATAATCCCCCATCCCCGGAATCACATTCCTAATCCCACCACGGGGATTTTCCACATCTCCTTTATAACGGGGAATGATGTGGATATGTGTGTGGAAGACGGTTTGTCCGGCGGCCTCGTTCATGTTAAAGCCGATGTTGAATCCGTCGGGTTGGTATTTCTTTTCTACAATCGTTTTCACTCGTTCCATCATGATTTGGCAAGCGGTTTTTTCCTTGTCGGTCATGTCAAAATAGTTGCGCGATTTCCGCTTGGGAATCACCAGCGCGTGGCCTTTGCTCACCGGGTATTTGTCGTAAATGCTGTACACCGTGGCCAGTTCAGATATAAGTTCGGCATCGGGAGACGGATTTTCAAAAATACCTTCCTTGCCGTTATCCACCTGGGTGAAGTGCCGGTATTCGTAGATCTCGCAAAAATCGTTTTTGAAGAAGGTTTTGTAGGGCAGTTTCACATTGCATTGGTAGGTCGGCATTTTGTGTACGTAATGCGTTCGATATCCATATCTTTTCAAATCCCGGCGGACGGTGAAATAGGCTTTCCCGGTTGGTTTCAGCAACTCACTGACCGACATTAACACTTCCGCCTGTTCTTCCGGCAACAACACATTCAGCACGTACTGGCATAGAATGGTATCAAATTTTTGAGTGGGATAATCGGGAGCATAGTGGGGATCATAATTGGCGCAGAAAATCCCTTTGGCATTCAGGAATTCTGCATCTTTCCCAAATCCCGAGCCGAAATCCAGCACTTCTCCTTCAATCACTCCCATGGTGTAGAGCTTGCGGGTGGGGTACGAAACCTTATCCCGTTCTTTGGCGGTGAGATGTGAATTTGGATTTTCTTTCATCACAAATTGAAGGCTTCAAAACCACGGGTTTCTATTAGGTATCGGCTTTTATCTTTTAGAGCATCAAAGGCAATAATCTCCCAGTTTTTTTGATCTAATAATTCTTTATTCACTAAACTAACTTTTAATTCCCTTGTAAAGATTTCTGGCTCCTGGTTATAAATATATTTCCAGTAGTCAATAATCCGATCTTTGCTTTGATTGAGAAGATTTATATCAGGGATGCGGTCATTTTTATCACCATTCACCTTTTTCTTCGAAGGCAGAAGGTTCCAAAGGTCGTTGTTTCTCCATACTGCAAATGGTAATACATGATCAATATTTCGGTCATCTTTGATCTTTTTTCCACTCCATACACAGTAAAGTGGACCAATTTCTTGTGTATAGTCATCAAAAATTCTAGATGAGATTGAAACGTCTCTTTCGTTTAGAGGGGATTGAAGAATTTTAGGGAGCACTTTATTCATGGATAAGGACCGGTCTCCTTTTGCAACGGTGAATTTTGCCCAATTAATTAGAATCGAGTGCGTACCGGTTATAAAACTTCCCAAATATTCAAACACTGAAAAATAATCTTTAGGAATTGAAAATTGACCAAACCGATCTATCATAAACTCAACATCAAGTTTATTAGGTTTACTGAGTCTTTGGTCTCCTTCTACTTTTTTAAAAATGGAGTAATGATTATTCGAAATGGATCCTCCAATATACCTCATAGGTTGTTTGGTTATAGTATCTCGAATTGATTTACAGAGATAATAAATAGTTGTATTCAGAGTACTTGGATAGCTGCATTTGATGAAATCTTTGTAAAAGACATCATAGCCACCTTTGTTTTGATAGTAATCTGTTAACTTTTCAAATTGGGATCTGAAAGTTAGAGTCCTAGTGCTAAGGTTGTCTCCACTTTTCTGCGGTAATCTTGCTTCAATAATTGGGTAATAATATTCCAACCATTTTAAAACCAATAAGCCCACAGGCATAATGACACGGTCACCTTTTGCTACTATGTGTGGAGATTTCTCTTGTATCACTTCAATGGTAGCCCGGAGCAAAGCAAATTTATAGGTAGTGTCTTTACTGTCCCTCTCAATGATTTGGTTGATATTTTTTAGTACCTCGTATTCCATCTCCCCAAAACTAAACTTTATTAAGGATAAAGCAAGGCGGATCAAAACATTAGGTGACTGAGGAAGGGAGGCTATAAAACCGGTTCACCCGAAAAAGAAAGGCATAAAAATAGCCCGACCGGATAACTTCCGTGGGCGTGCATTTAGAATATAGAATACCGAAGTGAGTCACTAGTTGGTTACTGAGTTCCCTTACCCCATTCATTAGCCGGACTTAGTTTCCAAACTCATATTAAACTATAAACTCAGCACTAATGACTAAACACTAAACACTAAAACCCCTATCTTCATCGCTGTTGTAACCCTTAAACTATCCCCGATATCATGAAATTACGTTCCCTGATCTTTACATCCCTTTTAAGTTTCACCTTGCTGGCATCCTGTACCTCATCCGGCGGGTCGTCTGACGGTTCAACCCCGGAGATCACCGCGCAGGAAGTGGCGGAGCATGTTGCTTTTCTCTCGAGCGATGAGATGAAGGGGCGCGAAACGGGAACCGCAGAGGAAGCCGCAGCGGCGAATTATATCGCGGACCTGTTCCGGGCCTATGGACTGGATCCGGCCGGGGAGGAGGAGACCTACCTTCAGGAGTTTACGGTGAATATGTCGGTGCTGGATAATCCCCACGCCTCGGATGACGACTCCACGGCTGATAAGCGGATCGCAAAGAATGTGGCGGCGCTGTTGCAGGGAACCGGTGATTCGGAGGAAGTGATCATCATCGGGGCGCATTATGACCACCTGGGGATGGGTGAGTTTGGGTCGCTGAGCAGTGCGGATGAGCCGAGGATCCATAACGGAGCGGATGATAACGCCTCGGGCACGGCAGGACTGCTGGAGCTGGCGCAGTATTTTTCTGAGAACCGTCCCGAAATGGATATCCTCTTTCTGGCTTTTTCAGGTGAGGAGATGGGGCTGCTGGGGTCTCAGTATTACGTGGATAACCCGACCGTGGATCTGGAACATGCCCTGGCGATGATCAACATGGATATGATCGGCCGCATGAATGAGGATCGGCTGATGATCTTTGGCGTAGCTACCACGGATGACTGGGAGTCGATCCTGACATCTGCCAACACCGATTCACTGTCGCTGGATCTGGTTCCGGATGGTACCGGCGCGAGTGACCACACGAGTTTCTATTACAAGAATATGCCGGTGCTCCACTATTTCACGGATACCCACGCCGATTACCACCGCCCATCTGATGATGCGGAGTGGATCAATGCGGAAGGTCAGGCGAAATTGCTGCAACATGTGGCCCGCGTAGTAGAACAGCTGGATGCTCTCGATAAAGCGGATCTGCCGTTTGTGGAGGCTCCGGGAGAGCAGCGTCAATCCATGCGTATGGATGGCCCAACCCTGGGTGTGCTCCCCGATTATGGTTTTGACGGAGAAGGATTCCGCATCACCGGCGTAAGCGGTGGCGGTCCGGCTCAGAAAGGGGGACTCGAAGGCGGTGATATCATCATCAAGATCGGAGAGATGGAGATCGCCGACATCTACGGCTACATGGGCGCCCTCAACGAACTTGAACGCGGCACCACCGTCCCGGTTACCGTCATCCGCAATGGCGAAGAAATGGTGTTTGAGCTGGAGCTGTAAATAGTGTGTACCATTTCCTTGTGAACCGGGAGGTTCCGGCAGGCATTCTCCCGAATCATCGGGATTGGGAACGAGTATTAAACCATAAAAACCCGTAGGGGCAATTCATGAATTGCCCCTACGGGTTTTGAATTGGTGCAGGCTGATGATACGAGGTAGCGGATTATCAAGGTAGATGATCTGATTAACCGATTCACCGATTAGCGATGGACCGAACGACCGATTTTTGATTGACAGAGGCTCCTTGACCTGCTGTTGGGATCATCTCATCCTGAAGGGATGAAATCAATAGCCCCGGGATTTATCCCGGGGTAACCATGAATACCAAAGAACCTCCGCCCGTTGGGTGGTATAATTTATGATGGTTCTCGGAGGTTGGGCTACCCGTTCGATCGTGAAACACCCCGGGGCAATCTCTCACCACGCAGGTATCGAAGTAAATCCTGAAGATCCTGCTTAACATCCTGCCAATCCCGGTTCAAATTGCACTAATTATTACCTATCGGCAATTAATTATTAGGGTCTTGGTCAGCGAAAATCCTTTCTTAACCGATACGGTACGAATGGTGATGACCACAGCGGTGGTGAGGAGGTAGTTGTAAGTAGTGTATGCTTTTTCCTTTTGAACCAGGATTTGCTGGATTATTATGGGATTAGCCGGATTATTTATTTTTTGATCAGATAATGATCCTGAAAATATTCGTATAGCTTACTAATCCTGGTTCAGATCATGTTTTCCATATAATCGCTTAAATTCTAAACTTGGAGCCCCAAAATTTATCAGTAATCCGGTTTCCAGGTTATAGGCCTCCAGGTAATTTTTGGCTTGAGCCAAATGAGTATCGGTCAGCTCTGATATGGCTTTTATCTCTAACATGATCTTCTGCTCGATAAGAAAATCAACTCGTCGTGTTCCAACCTGAGTGTTTTTATATAACACAGGCATTTCAAACTCACGTACATATTGAATGCCTGATCTTTCGAATTCAATCCTTAAGCATCTTTGATAGATCACTTCCTGAAATCCAAAGCCGATCTCAAAGTGTACCTTCATGGCTATTCCAATGATCTTATGAGTAATGTCTTTATACTTCATACCCCTCCCTCTTAGGTTTGTGAAACACTTTGGCCTTCAAAACCATAGTTAGGGAATATAAAACTCTGACTCTAAAATGGGTTCTTTCTTTTTGAACAGGGATTTAAAGGATTTTTTATTTCAAGTCATCATTCATAATAAAAATCCTGAAGATCCTGCTTAACATCCTGCCAATCCCGGTTCATATTGCACTAATTATTACCTACCGGCAATTAATTATTAGGGTCTTGGTCAGCGAAAATCCTTTCTTAACCGACACAGTACGAATGGTGATGATCACCGCGGTGGTGAGGAGGTAGTTGTAAGTCGTGTTTGCTTTTTCCTTTTGAACCAGGATTTGCTGGAAAATTATAGGATTAGCCGGATTATTTATTTTTTGATCAGATAATGATCCTGAAAATATTCATCAATCCTGCCAATCCCGGTTCATATTACCTCAACTAAGACCTGCAGGCGAGGCAGGTTCAATATTCAATATTCCCTACGCTTTCATCTTGGGCAGCGAAAGGCTTTTCTTAACAGACACGGTACGTATGGTGATGATCACCCCGGTAGTGAGGAGGTAGTTGAGGTTATCGGGCAGGTTGATCTGAAGTCCGAGGTAGAAGACCACGGCACCGAGTAAACAGGCGGTGGCGTAGATCTCCTTTCTGAAGATAAGCGGGACTTCCCGGCACAGCACATCCCGGATAACCCCGCCAACCACGGCTGAGATCATGCCCATGGTACCCGCCATAAATGGATTCAACCCAAACGAAAGCGCCTTTTCCATCCCGATGATGGTGAACATGGCGATCCCGATGGTATCAAAAATGAAGAGGGTCTTGCTGAAGTTATTCAGCTTTTTGCCCATCAGAAAAGTGAAGGGTACGGCTGCCAGTATCACCATGGGGTAGGTCATATCTGCCATCCAGGTGATGGGGTGACTGTTGAGCAGGAGGTCCCGAACTGTACCGCCGCCGATGGCCGTCACAAAGCCGATCACGGCTCCCCCAAATACATCCATATCCGTGCGGGCCGCCAGCCGAATACCACTGATGGCAAACACAAAGGTACCAATAAGATCAAGCAGGTAGATTATGTCCATGGGTTATTTGTGTTAGGTGGTGAATGGGTTGAACGGTGGTTCGGTTTAAGTTAAGTCAATGATAGTGAACCGTGATGGATCAAGCAATGAGAGTCAATTTGGAGGATGTGGAGATTATTAGATTCCAGCCTTCGCGGGAATGACCGTGGGTTTTGAATTGGTTCATGATGATGAAATGAGGTGGCTGCTGAGCCTGGGTCGGGCTTTGTTGGAATGACCGATTTACCGATTAGCGATGGACCGAATGATCGATCATGAATTGCCCATCCCGTAGGGATGATATATTAATAGCCCCGGGATTTATCCCGGGGTTAGGAAGGATAACCAAAGAACCTCCGCCCGTAGGGTGGTTGGGTGTGTGAGAAAATTCGGAGGTTGGGCTACCCGCTCGATCGTGAAACACAGCGGTGCATTATCTACCACGCGGACCGGGAGCCTGCCTGCCGGTTGAGGAAGGGTCCAGGCCGGCATTCCCAACGAGACGTTGGGAACGAGCCCTAATCTGGCAAATAGTGCATGATTTGAGATCCCTCGTGTTAGACTGATTCTCCTTTGTGACTAGGTACGCACTCGGGATGACAACTTTTTTCCGTATTTAATACTATCAACTAAGACTTAAACTTGATATCCAGCTTCTTGCCGGAGCCCTGCTCCTTCTCCCGGATGGCCAGCTGCTGCTGCATATTTCCGGTCACTTCCATCAGGGCCGTTGCGGCCGGTGATTCAGTATCTTCCAGGACGATCGGTTTACCGGAGTCTCCGCCTTCGCGAACGGTTTGCTGTATGGGCACTTCACCCAAAACAGGCACATTCAGTTCCTGAGCCAGGTGAGAGGCTCCACCTTCACCGAAGATGTAATATTTTTTGTCCGGCATATCCGGTGGCGTGAAATAGGCCATATTCTCGACCATCCCCAGCACCGGTACGTTCACTTTGTTGAACATAGCCACTCCTTTGCGGGCATCATCCAGGGCTACGGTCTGTGGGGTGGAGACGATAACGGCTCCGGTCAGTGGAACGGTTTGAACAATGGTCAGTTGAATATCACCGGTTCCGGGAGGCAGATCCAGAATAAGATAATCGAGGGCGCCCCACTCCACATCGGTCATAAATTGCTTCACGGCACTGGTCACCATCGGTCCGCGCCACACCATGGCTTGATCCACATCCACGAGAAAACCCATGGAAACCAGACGAATGCCATATTTCTCATGCGGCACCAGTTTCTTTTGCGTGGTGATATTCGGCCGGTCGTGAATGTTGAACATGGTCGGGATACTTGGGCCGTAGATATCGGTATCCATCAACCCCACTTTATGCCCCTTTTTGGCGAGTGCAGCTGCAATATTCACGGCTACGGTAGATTTTCCCACACCGCCTTTTCCGGAAGCCACGGCGATGATATTCTTAACATTCGGCAGGATCTGAGGCTGCTGAGATTGTTGCTGCTTCTGTGGATCAGAGTCTTCCATCTTTCGCTTCAGTGACAAATTCACCGCGGTCTGAATATCCACGATCGCTTCCTTGTCGATGAATTTCTGAATGGCTTCTTCGGCCTTCTCTTTCAGTTGTGCTTCGAGCGCCTCATCCTTCTCCGGAAATTCAAGGGTGAAGGAAACGTACTTATCCTGAACGATCACATCCTGAACCATATCAAGCGATATAAGATCACGCTGTTCGGAGGGATGCAGAACCTGACTGAGGGCTGATTTTACCTGTTCTTTATTAATAGACATATACTACTCTTTTAACCTGTATCTGATGAACGGTCTTGATTTGATTTCAGGCGCTAAAGATAAGAATTATTCCTGTGGGATATGAAACCCGTAGGGGCAATTCATGAATTGGTGCTGGCGGAGGATTTGGGATGTCTGATTATCAAGATAAATGATCTGATTAACCGATTCACCGATTTGCGATGGACCGATAGATCGATTTTTTGATTGACTGAGGACTGGGGCCCCTTGACCTGCTTTTGGGCTTACCTAATCCTGAAAGGATGAAATCAATAGCCCCGTCCTTCAGCCTGCCTGCCGGCGAGGCAGGGACGGGGTTAGAATGAGAATCAAAGAACCTCCGCCCAGTGGGAGGTATGGATTGTGAGGTCGTTCGGAGGTTGGGCAACACTCTCAATCGTGAAACCATCGGTGCCCTATCTATCCACGCGGACCGGGAGCCTGCCTGCCGTTGAGGTAGGGTCCTGCCATGCGTTCTCCCGATTTGATCGGGATGGTTGGGAACGAGTCAACGAGGTAAACGAGTTTTTCAATGGCTATAAACTTCTGATGCTTAAAAAGACCATTAGATCCCCGCCTTCGCGGGGATGACCGGTGAAGGTGGTAATGGCAGAATTGGCATCCGTGAAATCCCAAAATCTCATAAATCCGTGATTCCCAAACGATGCACTCGATTGTAAGGCCATTGGAATGAAACACGGATATTACAGATGGTTGGGAGCGAGTCAAGAAAAATCCGGGGTCAGGCATGATCCCAAACAGGTGCTAAGTTCTCTTCCGATGACTTTCGAACCCATTCCCGCCATTGGCATACACCGGAAAGTTGGGTGGTATCAGGCCAATGTTATTATATTCGGTATGACGAAAGTGTTGGTAAGGATCTTCGCCCAATTTATGCATCAAATCCGCTGCAAGTTCCGGCATGGCAAAGAAGATGAATTCGCCAAAACTCAGTACCAGCCATTCGTGAAAATCCCCTTTCCAAAAATCATTAGGCATGGCCGATGATCTGCATAATTCTTCAAATCGTTCAAAGTCTTCCGCTTCCCAATCGTAGAATGCCAAAACTTCATCGGCAGTATCCGGTAAAAACCGATCAATTACCGGCTCCCATTCGGGCATCAATCGTTTAAGCGGATAGTATTTCTCCTTTAGTTTCGGATCTTTGAGTGGTTCCAGCTTCTTTTTGAGAAATAATGCCACAGCCTGTACAGGGTTTTCAATAACCATAGCCGGATGCTCTCCACTCCCACCCCCAAGGATTAACTGTGTCTGGTCAGCTTCAAAATCACCATCAATTTCTTCTAACGGATGATAAACCGGAATGGAACCAAACAGCCCTGTAATTTCATGTTTAAACGAATCCATGTGGCTCATAGCTGCTTTTTCTGAATTTAATTTTCAAAATAACTAAATAAAAGTAAACTTATCTGCTACTAAGCTATGCGTTGGAGCGGGAGTTACGAGCTGTGGTACCTTACTTACTTCTTTCGTCTTAATCCACCTCTCCACATCCCACACGTTCGATCAGGAACGGCTGATCGAACGGTCTCCCTTCAAAGGGAGAATTTCCTTTCGGAGAATATGAAACCCGTAGGGGCAATTCATGAATTGCCCCTACGGGTTTGGAATTGGTGGAGGCAGATGATACGAGGTGGCGGATTATCAGGGTAGATGAACTGATAGACCGATTCACCGATGGGCGATGGACCGATAGATCGATTGTTCGATCGAAGATAGAAACTCCATGACCGGTTTTTGGTTGCCCTCATCCTGAAGGGATGAAATCAATAGCCCCGGGATTTATCCCGGGGTAAACAAGAGAACAAATGAACCTCCGCCCGGTGGGTGGTATGGATTGTGAGGTCGTTCGGAGGTTGGGCAACACTCTCAATCGTGAAACCATCGGTGCCCTATCTATCCACGCGGACCGGGTGGTCCGGATATGCGTTCTCCCGATTATATCGGGAAGGTTGGGAACGAGCCTAAACCGGGCATCCGTGAAATCCTAAAATCCCCTGAATCCGTGATTCACAAACGATGCACTTGATTACCGGAATGGAACACGGATGACGCGGATATTGCGGATGGTTGTGGGTTTGAAATGATGATCCGATTAACCGATTCATCGATTTGCGAGGGACCGATAGATCGATTTGGATACATATTGATGGATCGGCCGATCATTATCCCATTAAACAAACATTCCCAAGAAATAGCTATGTTATGCCGATTTTTGGTTTACAAACCCGTACCTTTGGGGTCAATGAATTTTCAGGGTTGCGCCGATATATGTAGAATTAATACCCTTTTAACCCTCACAGTCTGATATCAACTATGCCAAAGAAAACGCCATTTTACGACCTTCACGAAAAAGCCGGTGCCAAGCTGGTAGATTTTGCCGGATTTGAGATGCCGGTTCAGTATGCCGGAATCAAATCGGAACACGCAGCTGTGCGTGAACGGGTCGGCATGTTTGATGTGTCGCACATGGGTGAGTTTTACATCAGCGGGCCGGAAGCGCTGGATCTGATTCAGAAAGTAACGGTCAATGATGCCTCCAAACTTACGGAAGGCAAAGCGCAATACACCTGCATGTGCTACGACGATGGCGGCATTGTGGACGACCTGATCATCTATAAACTTTTTGATGAGGCCGGGTATATTGCGGTGGTCAATGCATCCAATATTGAAAAAGACCTGAACTGGATCCTCGATAACAATTCCTTTGATGCCGAAGTCAAAGATCAATCCGATGATACCTGTCTGCTTGCGGTGCAAGGGTCTAAATCCATAGAAACCCTGCAAAAAATTACAGACCTGGATCTGAGTGATATCGGCTTCTATTCATTTAAAATGGGTAGCCTGGCCGGTATGGAGAACGTTGTGTTTTCAGCTACCGGTTACACCGGTGAGAAAGGCTTTGAACTGTATTTTGATAAGAATCATGCAGACCCTGAGAAAGTATGGAATGCCATTATGGAAGCCGGAGAGGAGTTCGGGATCGAGCCATGCGGACTGGGAGCCCGGGATACCCTTCGCCTTGAGATGGGTTTTGCCCTTTATGGCAATGACATCACCAAAGACACTCATCCGCTGGAAGCACGACTGGGGTGGATCACCAAATTCGACAAAGGGGATTTTATTGCTAAGGAAGTCCTACAGCAAAAGAAAGAAGAAGGTCTGAAGCGACAATTGGTTGGCTTCACGGTTGAAGGCAAGCGCAACATTCCGCGTCAGGGTTATGAGATCCAAAATACCGACGGGGAGACCATCGGAGAGGTGACAAGCGGAACAATGTCGATTACTTTAGGTACAGGTATTGGAATGGGTTACGTGGCAAAAGAGTATGCGGCTGAGGGAACCGACATTCAGATCGTTATTCGAAATAAAACAGCCGATGCTACGGTTAGCCGACCTCCATTTATCAAAAAATAAATTCAATTTAGTTCAAAACAACCGTTAGTTAGAGAGTAAGAATTCATGCCGGATATCAATTATATCGACGTATTTTTTTCGGTTCAGGCGTTTCAGGAAGAAGAACTGCGTGGCAAAAGTGCGGTCATCATTGACGTGCTTCGTGCTTCCTCATCTATTACCACTGCCATTCATAACGGGGCAAAGAAAGTGATCCCGGTTGCGGATATGAGTGATGCCATGAAGATCGCCACCACTATGGATCAAAAGGATTATCTGCTTTGCGGTGAGAAGAACGGCTCCAAGATCGAAGGCTATCACCTGGGGAATTCCCCGGCTGAGTACACTCGGGAGGCTGTGAAGGATAAGACCCTCATTTTCAACACCACGAACGGTACCAAGGCCATTAAAAAGGCGGCTCTGGCGAGTGAGGTGTATGTGGGAACCTTCCTGAATCAGCAGAGTATCCTGAATGCCCTGAAAGAGCACGATGATGAAGTGGTGCTGATCTGTTCAGGCTGGCAGGGGCGACTTTCCATTGAGGATACCCTCTTTGCGGGATCCCTGCTTCATGCCATCAGTGGCGGTCAGCTGCCCGATTCGGCGAAAGACGGTGCGAAAGTAGCATTTGGTCTTTTCGAAAAATATGGGCATGATTTAGAGGGAGCCATCAGTAAAAGCGATCATGCAAAACGATTAGCTGAACTTGTTCCAAATGGTGATATTTCATTCTGCTGTAAAGTGAATGAATTTGATGTGCTTCCCGGAATGAGGGACGGAATTCTCAAAGATCTAAATGGCTAAAAGCAACTTAAATACATCTACAAGCACACCCGGACTCGATTCTAACCGTAAGAAGGAGATCATCGGCATCATTATTATGTCGATCGCTGTTCTGCTCGGCTTAAGTATCGTTTCCTATAATTCGGCGGATTATCAGTATGCCCGAAGCATTTCATTTGTTGATCTGTTTACGCGGGATGCCAACTCCCTGCTGGTCAAAAACTGGCTCGGTCCCGTAGGTGCTTATATTTCGCACTACCTGGTGCATAGTTTGTTTGGCTACACCAGCATTATCCTGGCTCTTATCACCGGCTACCATGGCTGGCACACCTTTCGCCGGAGGGATTTCAAGGAGCTGGGCTGGCTGACCGTACTGAGCATCTGGAGTATGGTGCTACTCTCTACTTTTATTGGATGGCTGACCACCTATGCCGACTTTCCGGATGATTCCATCTGGAGTGGAGCGGCCGGCATCGCGATCTCACAAGTGATGTATAACATTACAAGCATCGGTTCCATCATTATTCTATCCGTGCTGGTGCTTATCACCCTGTTGATGTTCATCGACCGCGACCTGCAGAAGACCATCGATAACCTCAAGCTGTGGATCGAGAATATTCAGGAGAAGATGGAAGAACGTCGGGCGGCCCGACAGCTTCGAAAGGAAGAAAAGGCCAAAGAGCGCGAAGAACGGCTCGCCGAAAAACGGGCTGAAAAGGAAGCCAAAAAAGCAGCAAAAGAAGAACAGCAGGAAGAGGAAGAACAAGAGCTCAAGAAACAACCGATCGCCGATTCCGATAACGAAGATGAACCCGTGAAACCGGCTCCATCCATCGATGAGCTTGTGGCAAAATCTGAAGAGGAAGATCAGAAAAAACGCGAGCAGGAAAAGAGTGAGATCAAAACGCTGGATACCCGTCAGCGAGCCTCCCTTGAGAAAGAAGAAGAAATTGACAGCGATGACGATGACATCGAGGTGTCGGTATATGTTGGTAAAGGAGATGAACAGGCCGATGAAAAAGACCTCGACAAGCTGAATAAGCAGAAAGCCAAGGAAGTACCGGTCATCAAATACAAGTTCCCTAAAGTGGACCTGCTGGATCCTCCGCCGGATGAGGGTAATGAAGTGGACCTTGAGGAGATCAAGGAAAATAAGCGCATTATTCTGGATAAGTTGAAGCGGCATAAGATCGAGATCGTGGGCATCAATGCCATTGTGGGTCCAACGGTGACGCTCTATGAGCTGGAACCGGCTCCGGATGTGAAGATCTCCAAGATCGAAAGCTACTCCAATGACCTGAAGATGGCGACGGCCTCCAAGGGACTTCGTATGCTTTCCCCGATCCCCGGAAAGTCAGCGGTGGGGATTGAAGTGCCAAACAGCACGCGCGAAACGGTGTATATCAAACAGGTTTTGAACACCAAGAAATTTGTAGAAACCGATTACACCCTGCCGGTGGCCTTTGGTAAGACCATTGAGAATGAGGTGTTCATGATCGATCTTACCAAGATGCCTCACCTGCTTATTGCCGGTGCCACGGGGTCAGGTAAGTCGGTCGGAATCAACACCATCATTACGTGTCTGTTGTACAAGTGTCACCCCGATGACCTGAAATTTGTGATGGTAGATCCGAAGAAGATCGAGCTGTCACTGTATCGCAATATTCAAAATCATTTTCTGGCTATGCTGCCTGATTCTGATGAGCCGATCATCACCGATACCTCCAAGGCTCAGGAAACCCTTGAAAGCCTGTGTAAGGAAATGGATGAGCGCTACGACCTGCTCAAGATGGCTATGGTGCGTGATATTAAATCCTACAACGAGAAATATAAGACCGGTAAGCTGGATGAGGAACTGGGTCATCGCCACCTGCCATATATTGTGGTGATCATCGATGAGCTGGCTGACCTTATGATGACGGCCGGTAAGCAGATCGAGGAGCCGATCGCCCGACTCGCACAGCTGGCCCGTGCCATTGGTATTCACCTGGTGGTTGCTACGCAGCGACCGTCTGTGAATGTGATCACGGGTACCATCAAAGCCAACTTCCCGGCGCGAATTGCCTATCAGGTGGCTTCCAAAGTGGACTCCCGGACTATCCTGGATCAGGGCGGAGCCGATCAGCTGATCGGAATGGGCGATATGCTCTTCAACAACGGAACCGGGATGATCCGGATTCAAAATGCCTTCGTTTCGACGGAAGAAGTGGAGCGAATAAACGCCTTTATTGGTCAGCAGGCCGGGTATAAACAACCTTTTCACCTACCCATTGTAAAAGATGATACTGCAGACATTCCTGATCCGTTAGATGATATAGACGAATACTTTGAAGCGGCTGCCAAGCTGGTGGTATTGCATCAGCAGGGATCGGTTTCATTGTTGCAGCGTAAACTTAAGATCGGCTATAACCGAGCCGGCAGAATCATAGATCAATTATTCAATGCAGGCATTGTTGGACCATATCAGGGCAGTACCGCGAGGGATGTTCTCGTACAGGATGAAGATGAACTTCAGGAACTTCTGGACAATCTGGATGAATATGAAGGGTGAGCAGTTAACAGTTAACAGTGAACAGTTTACAGTGAACAGTAAGCAGTTAGCAGTTTCTCAAGTTAATCCTGTTCACCTTGACCACCTCGTTCCGAACCGCCGGTTCGGAATGCATGACGGAACCGCCGGTTCCCTTAAGATTGTAGCCTTGCTTATAGCTTTGTTCGTCTTCACCGGTTCAAACCTGTTTGCCCAAACCCCGAACTTTGACCTGCTTAAAGAGCGATTTGAGACCGGGGAAGTATTTGCAGCTGATTTTGATCACACCTATACCGATTCCTATACCGGAGAATCCACTTCAAGTAATGGACAGATCTGGATCGATCAGGAGCGATATAAGCTCATGGCTGACGGACAGACCATAGTGGTGGATGGAGAAACCTCACGGGTGTATGACGAAGCCCGCAACCGGGTGATCGTGGATACCTATTATCCCGATGAGGACGATTTTGCCCCTTCCCGCATGCTCAGTGGCATCGATTCCACCTACACTGTTTCGGAGCGAAAGCAGGGAACACGAACGCTTGTAACCCTCACATCTACCGATGATTTTTCTGTGTTCACGGGAGTGGAGATCCTTTTGGATGCCGATCTTCGTCCACTCAGGATCATAGCTATTGACATATCCGATAATGAGATCGTGACTAATTTCAGTAATGGCCGATTTTATGCCCCAGAATCAGAACTCTTTCAGCTTGAGTATCCCGAGGGTGCTGAAGTGATCGACATGAGATATTAATTCTTTAAAAGTTTTTGTTAGTCCTCTATGCTACCTATCCATTCTTTCCCAATTGTAAGGATTAACCGATGAACGCAAAAAAACTCTTAAAGATCACCGGCAGTATTTTATTGGGGATCCTTTTTCTTTGGCTGGCGTTCCGGGAAGTGGAGTTTTCGGAAGTGTTGGAGTCGGCCCGGGGCATGAGTTTCTGGTGGATCCTGCCCTTTACCTTTGCCACCTTATTTGCCCATTATATCCGCGCTTTGCGGTGGGAAATGCTGTTCACCAACAAAGAAAAAACGCCGTCCAAACTGACCTTATACACCGGAGTTATGTTCGGTTACCTGGTGAATATTCCGCTGCCACGGGTTGGAGAAGTAGCCCGGCCGGTCTATGTGGCGCAACAGGTAGGAGAAAGCAATAGTAAGATCATTGGGACCATTGTGCTGGAGCGGGTGGTGGACTTGCTGGGTATGCTGCTTTTGATGGCATTTGTACTCGTATTTCTGATTGCTGATCCACAGGTTCTTTCCCGTTTGTTTGGGATCGATATCACAGACCCCGGAGTTCAGATGGGCCTGATCTTTACCCTTCTGAAATACGGGGGCATCGCACTGATCGGCTTGGGAGTCCTGTATTGGCTGTTCAAGCTTGCGAGTGAAAAAACGGAAGGCAAGGTCTTTGAATTTGTGGTCAAGATCCAAAAGGTCATAAGGACCTTTGTAGATGGCTTGTTAGCCGTTCGTGACCTCAAGAACTGGCCGCTGTTCATATTTCACTCAGCCCTGATCTGGGCACTCTATATCTTCATGACGTACGCCGGCTTTTGGATGTTCGATATGCAGGCTGAATTTGGGTTAGGGATGACCGATGCTGTAGTATTGACCGTGGTAAGTGCGGTTGGCTTATCCATTCCAACACCGGGAGGGATCGGCTCATACCACCTTTTTATCACCAAGAGTCTTTTCATCTTTTATGCGGTTCCCGAAGCCACCGGACTTGCTTACGCTACCATCGCTCACGCAGCCACATTAGTGATCATCTTTATCAGCTCCCCAACCCTCTTAGCTATCGATAAGTTTTTTGGGATGAAACGGGAAGCGAAAAGCAGCGAAGAGAATATCGAATATTGAACCTGCCTCGCCGGTAGGCAGGTTTCAATGTGGAGCTCGCTCCTGACGCTCTGCGTCGGAGCGGGTAGTAAAGTAACATAGTCTTTTGCACTATTCACGGTCTCCATTTAAAAACTATCGCAAGCGTCCCGCTTGTGATAGATATGGTTGTACCTGTTTTAATGCCTATCTATATATTTTATCTCGCTCTTGATGCTTTGCGCCTGCCTTAAACGTGACAGGTTGGAGTGGATAGTGACTGAGACGATCAGGTCATTTAAAACAAGCTGCGGCCAAACCAAATGCTCATGATGGTGGCGAGAGTCAGGATGAACAGGCTCGTTTTTCTCGGAAAGTCCGCTTCACTTTTGATGTATCCATACAAGCCAAAGACCGCCGAGGTTATACTCATTCCAAACAGTGAAATGGTAACCAAAAATGGCTCACGGACGGTCTCCGGAATATAGCTCATCAACAGATTGACCTGTTCAAAGTAGGTCAGATCATCACTACCGGATATCCATATCCATAAACCCAGATAGAGGGCAGGCAATATCATCAGCAACAGGCTGATGCGGATCAGATTTTTCACAACAGGATCGATCTCGGTCTTGTTCATCATTCTGCAGGGTTCATTTTGATCTGATATTTGTAGTCTGTTGGTTCATCCCGTAAAAAATTCAGTTCAAACAACTGTCCGTTTCTCCAGGGATCCACCATATCATCGTAGTATGGGGAGCCGGGGTTGCCAGACTGCCCGCCCGGGTACACACCCCAACCTTTTACTTCCGGTCCGAGTTCAACTACCATTCGCCATGAAGGACCATTTCCACCACGCGTTGCATTCACCGATTCCGCTGAACCACCACTGAAAAGATCCTGCCGCCCAAAACCCGGAATATTCGCAAGATGGTCGATATCGTTGTCGATATCATAACCCCACTTCCAGTTATCAGGAGACTCCCCATGTTCTTCACTCAGTTCACTGATCGTTTGCTTGAAGGTTCTGGTAGCGAGGTCAGAGACTGTTTCCCGCTCAGGTGTGTTGATATCATCTACAAAAGGCATCTCAGGATCTTCGGTCAGCTTTTCAACAATGATATCCCGTGAAGGAAATCTGAGTTCAGCATTGGCCTGACCATATTCGTCGTTATAGATCGCTCTGAAAAAATTCGTTCTCCATCGGTGATAGACCGAAGGCTGAATGAGCTCTGCATTCATCATATAATTCCAGGATCTCATCTCGTTCAGGATGCGTGCTTCAAGATCGTTCAGGTCACTTTCAACCGTCCATTCTGCCAGCCGGGGAATTAGCAGGGAAGCCGTGTATCCAAAGTTATCCATTTGCAGATTCTGCATATCCTGTGGGGTGATGTCTTCCATCTTAGCCAAGCGGTCGTTAATTCGTCGCCCGCGCTCGTAGGGTGCAAAATCATCATCCAGGTAATACGGATAGTCCGGCGCGGCTGACTCCTGATTAGCCGAACTCACAAACCCCCGCTCCGGATTTTTGATATGCGGATTGTGTTCAGTTGGGATCCAGCCCTGCCAGTCGTAGGCCGGGTCGGTGCCATCGCTGACGGTTCGCCCTTGAAACTCCCATTTTTTAGGCAGCTTACCGGATATCCACAGGGCAATGTCACCTGCCTGATCAGCATAGACAAAGTTCTGAGCCGGAGCCACATAGTGGCTGACAGCCTCCCGGTACTCTTCATAATTCTGCATTTTGTTGAATCCGTAGAAAGTCTTCAGGTCGTTGGATCCCTCATGAGCGATCCATCGTAAGGCATGATAGACCGGTTTGCCCTCACCGGGGGCATCAACCTCCATCACCGGACCATGATGCGTATAGATCACAGTATCCAATACTGTTTCCTCACCCCTGACCTTTAATTCCTCGATGCGACGGGTCGTTTCTTTCCACTGACCATCATGCCAATATTCCTGCAGACTTTCATCCCTGAATTGAATTTCATACCAGTCCATGACATCAGATCCAACATTGGTTGTGCCCCAGGCCGTTTTATCATTGAACCCAATGATGATGGCCGGTGACCCCTGAAGGGATACACCATAGGTATTGTAACCGGGCGCCGATAGCTGCATTTCGTACCAGATAGAAGGAAGGGTCAAACTAAGGTGCGGATCGTTGGCGAGGATCGGATATCCGGATTCCGTTTTACCTCCACTTACGGCCCAGTTGTTACTACCGATGCCTTCAGGAACGGGAAACGGATCGATCACACTGGAAATAGTGGGGGCAAATAGAGAGTCAGGACCTTGTGGAACATCAGCCATGAAATCCCATTCCCGTGAAGGAGGAATGATCGGATCATTCAGTTCCGGATCCTGAGTAAAGTAATTTTCGATAAAATCTTCCCCGAAATATTGCAGAGTATTACTGCTTCGAACATCATTATTCCGACCGGCCAGGGTTCGGGTCATATTCTTGAGCAGATAAGCGGTTTTTATAGGTTCCCAGGCTTCCGGTTCAATATTCAACACCTTGTATTCCAACGGATAGTCATTGGGGGTGAGCCGATTGATATATGCATTGACGCCGTCAGAATAGGCCTGTACCACTTCCATCATCTGGGGATCCGCCTTAATTGCTTCCAGTGCTTTTTCGGCCCCATATACCATTCCCAGTCTGCGGGTGTTCAGGTCCCGGTTCAGCAGCTGTGGACCAACGATCTCTGCCAATCGCCCGGACGCATCATATGTCTGCATCTCCATTTGAAAAAGGCGGTCGTGCGCCACAATATATCCCTGAGCCATGAACAGGTCATGTTTGTTCTGAGCAAACACATGTGGTACATTTCGGTCATCAAAATAGACCGTGACCTCATCCTTTAAACCCGGTAGATCCAGCTCAAGTGACTCATTTTCTGTGGTTTCAGCATTTGCCCAGAATCCCGCATCCGGATCAAAAAATTTCCCAAGCGGCGGCACGGCTCCGAATTTGGTGTTTAGGGAGATAATAAGCGCAATAAGGATAAGGAAAGAGATCGAGGCTTTGATGGGATTCATATATGAATGTGCGATTGTGCTTTGTGCTTTTCAGAAAATGAAAAAAAATTATGTAAGGAATATATTTGAAATCGCTCTTACATAGAAAAAACTATGTCAACAATTTATCGTTTTGAAGATTTAGAGTGCTGGAAATGTGCCAGAGAGCTTGCATCGATGGTGTATAGATATACACGAAATGGGGCAATTTCACGAGATTTTGGATTTAAGAGGCAGATCAGAGATTCTTCTGTATCATCTATGAACAATATTGCAGAGGGATTTACCCGGTACGGCAGAAAAGAAATGATCCGATTCTTCAACATTGCACAAAGTTCTGCAGCAGAAGTAATGAGCATGACTTATGCAATGGAAGACCTCAAATACCAACCCAAAGAAATCTGCGAAGAAATTCGGGCAAAAGCTTTTGAAACCAAAAATAAGACCCTTGCCTTCATGAGATCCAAAATGTGATTACAATAGCACACCGCACAAAAGCACATAGCACAATCCTGCTACCAGAGCATCATCTTCATACAAAAGACCGATCCACCGCTTTTCAGGAACTCGTAAGTACTGAACTCGTGAACTTTAAAACCCAGGTCTTTCAGCTTTTGATTGACATCCACGCAGCCTTGCTGGATCAGCACATTCTTGCCATCGGGACAGGTAGCGTTACAGGCAAACAATTTTTCGGCTTCATATTTGGAGGCCTCGATCACATTCGTAAACACCGATCGGATCAGCTCAAGTCCCTCATCCGTAAATGCTTTTGGATAGATCAGTGCGGTCTCAGAATTCAGGATACACAGACAGGTATCGAGATGATAGAAACGGTCGTCAGTCAGTTCGAGGGCAATGACCGGCGTATCAAAGGTTTCCGAGATCACATCATACACTTCCCTGGAAGAGCGATATCCGTAGCCACCCCAGATCAATCGTTTTTTGAAGTGCCATAGCGCATCACCCATACCCTCAAAATCAGTAAACCGAGACTCATCCAGGTGCACGATCTCGTAACTGCTATCCTCATAAACTTTCTGAATGTAAGGCACCTCACCTTTACGCTGATCGGAATGCATCACACTCATGATCACCTCTTTCTTTCCATCATCTGTAATGTTTGGGAGGCTTTGGTTCGCACAAAATACCATATCCGGATAACCGCGAACGCCCTCCTCAACGTGTACATAAAGGCCAAGCTCTTCATAGGCAGAACGCAGGTGTTCCCACTCATTCTGCGCCGCCAGCTTGTCCACATCCCCAATGTTGCCTTCCATATGCGGATTTATCACATACTCCACCGAAAAATAGGTAGGCTTGACCATCAGAACTTTGCCGGGCGCGGGCATCTCCTGCAGGTCAGATAATTCAAAATCCAGTTGATCAACAGAGGTGATAACCTTACTCATAATTATATTCATTTTTGGGTTAGATGAGGACGGCAAATATTGAAAATATCGCAATGCGGAACAAGTACAAAGTATGGCAGTTCTTAGGTTTTAGGTTCAGGGGTTTAGGTACCCCTCAAACAAATACCTGAACCTATCATCAAATTCTATTACCTGAAATCAAAAATGAACGTCTTTCATTAACAATTATCCCCAAACAATCCTATTTTCGCTGAAAATCTTATACTTGACCTATGTCCCAGAAAAATCTCATTGTCGCTTTTGGAGGCGTTTCTCCCGAGCATGAAGTGTCTGTATTGACCGCCATTCAGGCGATCTCTGCCTTGGAAAACAGTTCATATCAGATCATTCCGCTGTACGTGACTAAAAATGGGCGATGGCTGACCGGCGAATCCTTGCTCGACCTCAGTAACTACAAAGACCTGCCGAAACTTGAAAGTCAGGCTCAGGATTGTGCTTTTGTGAAAGATGAGACCGGCAAGACCTATCTGAAGGAGCAAAATGTTTCCGGTTTGTTTTCAAAACCCAAGAGTTACCCGGTCTATGCCGTGTTATGTGCCTTCCATGGCAGTGAGGGCGAGAACGGAGCCTTTCAGGGGGTGTGCGAGATGATGAACATTCCTTATACCGGCAGTGGTGTGTTGGGATCTTCTCTTGGGATGGACAAGGTAAAAGCCAAGTTGGTGGCGGCTGCCAATGGCATACCCGTAACCAAAGCGGTGAATTTCTACGAAAGTGACTGGGTCAATGAACAAGATGACATTATTACCGTCGCTGAAGATTTTGGTTATCCCCTGATCGTGAAGCCGGTATCATTGGGAAGCAGTATCGGGGTGGCTATAGCCAATAACAGGGAGGAGTTGAATGAAGCAGTGGAAACTGCTTTTAGGTATGATGCCCACCTGTTGATCGAAGAAGCCGTCAATCCTTTGATGGAGATCAATTGCTCTGTTATTGGGACTCCGGATAACTGCAAAGCCAGTGTCTGCGAACGCCCATTAGGTAAAGCCGAAACCCTGAGTTTTGAAGACAAGTACCAAAGCGGCGAGGGAGCTGAAAAAGGAATGGCTTCGGCCGACCGTGAAATACCGGCTGACATACCTGAGGCACTTACCAGAAAAATTCAGGAGTTGTCGGTTAAAACCTTTTCTGCCCTGGGGGCATCCGGGCTGGCGCGACTCGATTTTCTGGTAAATGCCAACACAGAGGATGTGTACTTTAATGAGATCAACACGATCCCCGGTTCATTTTCTTTTTACCTTTGGGATAGGTCTGACCTCAACTTTACACAGCTGATGGAAGAGCTGATCCGGATCGCCCTGAAAAAACATCAGGAAAAAAATGGAAGGGTTCGCAGTTATGACACTAATTTACTGAGTGAAAAAGCCATGAAGGGCATCAAAGGACTAAAGGGCACAAAGTAAGTCCCGGTTCACCCAATATGGAATGAAATGGCGCGTTGAAAGCTTCAATTAAGTAACCTTGTAATCACTTTTTGATCTATGAAAAAACTGATCTTGCTGATTTTACCGGTCTTTGTCATTACCTCTTGTGGTAAGGGACCTGAGACCATCACGGTTCGCTCCGGCAATTCTGATCTCTTCGCTGCCAACGATACCACGGCCGAACAAGAGGAACCTGAGGTGGTTGAGGAAGATGATTTCGTACAGGTCAGGGTCGGCGAGATCGCAGCCATTGAATCGCTTGATCCCCTGTTTGCTACGTCTAACAGCGAGTGGCGAGCCATCAACCTGATCTATGACGGGTTGGTTGGTGTTGGCAACAACGGTTCCCTGTATCCACTGATGGCAAACCGCTGGACTGTAAATGCCGATTCCACCCAGTTCACTTTTCACCTTAAAACAGACCTGAAATTTCACAACTCCCCGGCTTTTGAAAGTGGAACCGGTCGACTGTTGACAGCAGGTGACGTCAAATTTGTATTCGAGCGGATGGCGGGGAATGATGTGCCGGATTTTGTGGGGAATCAGTTCAGTGATATCCGGGGATTCAAGGCCCTTCAAAATGAATTGAAGTACGTTAAGGACCCATCGCAACGGGTGATCTCAGAAATTGATGGCATCCGGGTTCAAAATGATTCTACGGTTACTTTTATACTTAACCAACCGGCTTCTGACTTCCTGAACCGATTGGCACATCCGATGGCATCGGTCTATGCGAGGGAGAGCGTGCCCGAAAGTGGCCCTATTCAACAGGCAGCCGGAACGGGACGGTTTCGGTTCATCCAAAAGCAGGATAATACACACCTGCTAACGGTGAATAAAGATCATTCCTCGAATTTACCGGGTATCAACCGGCTTGATATCACCTCAGGGATCAATGAACGCAATCTGTACCAGGAATTTGCAGGTGAACGGCTGGACCTGCTTGTGGAATTAGGTCCGGCTACCTTGCTGACCGTTGCTGATTCAACCGGGGAGTTACTTAGCAGTTTCTACAATAATTATGAATTGCATAAAGCCCCCGTCAGCTCTCAGTATCCTTTTTATTTTAACAGGACTTCCGGTCATGCTGCAACGGTCAACGATCTGCTTGAGTTTTTACCTCAGCAACGTTTGATCAGTAGTGATGCACTCGGCTCCGTTCGTTATGCAAAAGCCGACACCACTTCTGATGCTACCCGATCAAACACCAGCGGACTTGGCATTACCCATGTCACGCATCCGTTCTATCAATTTCTGATGAATAGCCTGGCTCCTCAGGTCAATGAATCAGGATATAGTTTTTCAATGAGTCCCTCACTGGCCTACAATGAAGCCATTACATTTACTACCCTGCCTTATCCGAATACGGAGGAAGTGTTAACCTGGGAAGCTCCGATCTATATTTTATCACATGACCGTGTTCAGGGTGTTTCTGTCACTCATTATCCCTGGAACCTGGACCTGACTTCTTTTGCCCTGAATAGCGAGGAAAGATGAAACTTGCCATCATAGCCAATCCGGGGAAGTATGAAGTCAGGGAGGTACTGTTCAAAGCCGTTAAATGGGCGAAGGAGCATGAAATATCATTATTCATCAATAAGAAGATCTGTGAGGAGACGGGATTGAATGGAGACCCTATCATCCAAAAAACAGAAAGTGACCGTGACTCAATTCGGGCGAGTGATATCATTCTGGTGATGGGGGGTGACGGTACTATTTTGTACACGGCTCGTATCTCAAAAGACCTTCAAAAGCCTATTCTTGGGATCAACAGCGGCCGGCTTGGTTTTATGGCCAACACTCAAATTGAGGATCTGGAACCGGCACTCGATAAGTTGCTTACCGGGGATTTCACCCTGGATAAACGATCCTTCCTGAAAGCCAGCACATCCCGTGGTGATGAATTCCATGCCTTGAACGAGTTTCTGTTTACCCGAAAGGATTCCATCTCTATGGTCAATGTAACAGCAGAGTATGATGGAAGTTTGATCAATACCTATTGGGCAGATGGTTTGTTAGTGGCATCTCCGACCGGTTCCACGGCATATAACCTTGCTTCGGGCGGACCGATCGTAGCGCCCGGTACGGAAGTTTTTGTGGTTACGCCTATCAATCCCCATACCCTGACCACCCGCCCATTAGTACTCAATTCCACTAAGCCCCTGAAGATCAAGATCGAGAAGCAGCAGAGCGAGGTGCTGTTTTCCTATGATGGGAAAGTGCATGAGATCGAGCATTTTCCATTTGAGATCGAGATCTTGAAATCTGACCTGACCTTTGACCTGATCCACCTGCCCGGACAGGATTACTTCGAAACCCTCCGCAATAAGCTGATGTGGGGCATGGATTCAAGAAGGAATAAGTAAGTCCGTTTTTTTAATCCCGTAGGGGCAATTCATGAATTGCCCCTACGGGATTTACTGCATGATTGGGGGATCCTTTCGAACATGAAAACCATCGGTACTTCAACGAGCTTTCAATGGTAATGAACTTCTAATGCTTAACTAAGCTATCAGATCCCCGCCTGCGCAGGGATGACAGGTAAAAGTGGCGGTGTAAGATCGGGCATCCGCGAGATCCCATAATCCCTTAAATCTGTGATTCTCAAACGATGCACTCGATCATGAAACTCTTCGGAATGGAACCCGGATCCTACGGATGGTCACGAATTAGGATTGATGATTTGAATGACCGATTCACCGATCGGCGATGGACCTAACGACCGAATATTGAGGACAGGGGGGTATAATATTGTGGGATCATCCTGAAAGGATGACATCATTAGCCCCGCCCTTCAGGGCGGGGTAAAGAATCAGAACCAAAGAACCTCCGCCCGGAGAGTGATATAATTTATGGGGGTGTTCGGAGGTTGGGCAATGCACTCGGTCGTGGAACCATCGGGGGCACTATCTACCCACGCGGACCGGGCGCCTGCCTGCCGGTTGAGGTAGGGTCCTGCCATGCGTTATCCCGATTTCATCGGATGGTTGGGAACGAGCCTTTTATAACCACCGCACAGGCGAGACGCCTGCGCTAGTGCTTTGTTGAATGAGGTGCTTTATCAAGCTCTCGTGTTTGCGAGGATGAATTTCGGGTGCTTAAAAAAACTATAAGATCCCCGCCTGCGCGGGGATGACAGGTAAAAGTGGCGGTGTAAGATCGGGCATCCGCGAGATCCCAGAATCCCCTGAATCTGTGATTCTCAGACGATGCACTCGATCATGAAACGCAAGGGTACATCCACGTGATACTTAGTAATGCATTCTGCCAAACAACTTCAAAATACATTATTCCTTGCCTGCCTGCCGGCGAGGCAGGTTCAACATTCGGTTTTATGTTGCCTTCCAGTTATTACAACTTTGAACATCTAAAATTCATATTTTTAATACATGTTTCGGGAAAGAATTTTTAGAACAATCAATGATAACTCAAAAACACTAACACAATGAAAGTAACAGTTGTTGGAGCCGGAGGTAACGTTGGCTCAACCGTAGTAGACGTCCTTGCACAGCGCGATATCTGTAAAGAGATCGTAGCCGTTGACATCGAGAAAAAAGACGGAGACAAAACCTTTTACCCATCCAAAGGCCGCGGATTGGATCAGTGGGAATCTGCCCCGATCCACTTATATGACACCCGCATCACCGGTACGGTTGATTATGCCGATACTGCCGGATCAGATGTCTGTGTGATCACCGCCGGAGTGCCACGCCGTCCGGGTATGAGTCGCGATGACCTGCTTGAGATCAATGCTAATATTGTGAGCAGTGTAAGTAAAGAATTAGCCAAGCACTCGCCAGAAACGATCATCATTGTGGTATCCAATCCGCTCGATGTGATGGTGCAGGTAGCCAAAGAGGCAAGCGGACTTCCATATGACAAAGTAATGGGTATGGCCGGTATTCTTGATACAGCCCGTTACCGAGCTTTTATAGCCAGTGAACTGGATGTATCTCCAAAAGATATTCAGGCACTGTTGATGGGTGGACACGGTGACACTATGGTTCCCCTGCCACGTTTTACCACATTATCCGGTATGCCGATCACCCACTTCATTAATGAAGATCGCCTGGATGAGATCGTGGAACGTGCCAAAAAAGGTGGTGGAGAGATCGTTGGGTTGATGGGAACTTCAGCCTGGTACGCACCCGGTGCAGCGGCAGCTCAGATGGTAGAAGCTATCCTTCTTGATCAAAACCGTATTTTCCCGGTATGTGCACACATCGACGGACAGTATGGAATTGATGATCTTTACATCGGCGTTCCGGTCAAACTCGGAAAAGGCGGAGTAAAAGAAGTGATCGAGGTTGAATTAAACGAAAAAGAACAAGACCTTCTGAATGAATCAGCCAAAGCCGTTCGCGGTACTTTGGATGACTTCAGAAAACTAATGAACAAGTAAACTAAATAAGCGAGGACTAAGGTTCTCACTACTTGCATTTTTAAGATCCCGCACAACCCGATTTGTGCGGGATATTTTTTGATCAAAATTTCCAGGTGACCTTAAACAGGAAGTTAGTTCCCGCTTGCGGATAGTAGTAGTTGTAGAAAACAGGCTCACCGCTTTCCAGCCAACCAAAGGTGTAGCCATTGGTTTCATACTCATGGTCAAAGAGGTTATTGACCTGCAAAGTTGCAGTGATACCCTCTAACAAGGAGATGGAATCGAGGGAATAACTCAGGCGCAGATCGTTAACGAAATACGGATCGATGGAACTGCTTTCAGTCTGCGTATTATCCAAATATTGGCGGGAAACGTATTTACTTATCAACTCCGCATTCCATCCGCCTGACTGATAACCGATCACCCCATTTCCAATGACTGAAGGGGAAAAGGCAATATCCGAGTCTTCATAGGTTGTGGCCTGTTGACCCAGGTAATTGAAGTTCGCATCATACTGATCCGTGAACTGCGTGTACTCCACGATCTTATTCTGACTGAATGTAGCATTGGCAGACACACTCAGGTGTTCGGATAAGCTCACTCCACCCTGTAATTCAAGACCGATGCGATAACTTTCCGGTACATTTTCCCTGACGATCTCTCCCACGTCGTTGATGGCCCCGGTAGGCACCAGCTGATCGCGATAGAACATGCCGTAGATATTTGCTCCCAGATAATGCCGGCTAAAATCGCCGCGATACCCGAGCTCAACATTATAGAGTCGTTCCGGATCCGGACGGCTTTGGGGAGTAGAATCTACGTATTCATCCCGCGTGGGTTCTTTACCACCTATGGCAAAAGAAGCATAAATGCGCTGCTTTTCAGGTAGGCTGTACACAAAACCAAACTTGGGATTGAAGAAAGTCAGCTGATCGTCCTGTTGAATAGCCACCAGGCTGTCGCGTACGTTACCCCCGGTCGAGCTCTGAACAAAGCCGTTACCCAGGAATTCATAATTCACCCCACGCACCTGAAGGTCGACGTAGGAATTCAGTTTTTCGCTAAGTTTGAGCTGTAATTTCCCATACAGGTTGAGATCCTTTTTGATCCCGTCATTATCATAATAACGGTCTTCGGTCTCGCTGTCACCTGCATACCGGGCCCAGATCACCTCCCCGAAATGTGCTCCATCGTAGTAAGTGTAACCGCCGCCAAAGGTTACATTCCAGGTATCGTTTGGGGTGAACCGGGTTGAGAAGATGGAGCCGTAAAAATCATTATCCAGCCACCGCCGGCGTACCAGATCCGACTCAGCCGGTGTAGAGGGGATCAGTGGGGTGATCCCGTAATCAGCCAGGTCTTCATCCGCTTTGTACTCCTCATAATACCCGAATCCTTTGGTATAAAAGGCGGAAAGATTGGCATTCCAGCTATCAGACAGCTTATACGAATAGTGGAGCTGATAATAATTCTGCTGATAGTTATCGACCTGATCCTCGTACGGCTCCCCATCTTTCTCGGTTCCCGCTTCATTAAAGGTGCGGTCATTTTCGAGCACACTTTCCTCGATGCCATACCATGCCTGATAGGTTCGCTCTTTGCCTGAAAATACATCGGCTCTTAATAAACTTCGCTCTCCATGCCTTGAAGCTGAAAGGAAATAGGAATCAAGATCCGAAGCCGCTCGATCAATAAAACCATCCGAGTCGATCTTCGAAAGCCGGCCTTCAAACTGCCATCCATTTTCCATGAGCCCTGAGCCGAGTTTCACGTTGTATTTTTGAGTATTAAATGAACCGAATCCGGTGTTGATCTCACCAAATGGTTCCACCCTGGAGGAACTCGTTTGAAGGTTGATGGTTCCGCCAAAGGCCCCGGCTCCGTTGGTGGATGTCCCCACCCCGCGCTGGATCTGAATATTCTGAGTTGATGAGGTCAGATCAGGCAGGTTCACCCAGAACACAGCATGAGATTCCGCATCATTCACCGGGATCCCATTGATGGTCACGTTGATACGAGCCGGATCGACCCCGCGAATTCGAATACCGGTATAACCGATCCCGGCACCGGCATCTGAAGTAGTAGTGACCGATGGTGTGCTTTGCAGCAGGTAAGGAACATCCTGCCCCAGGTTACGCCGCTCGATCTCCTCACTTTCAATATTGGTATAGGTGATAGGTGAGGCCTCATCAGCCCGGGTAGCGCTGACAAAAACATCATCGCCTATGTAGGTTTCCGGAAACATGAAGATCTCACCCGTTTTATTTGGTACGGTGAGATCCACTTCACGGTCTTTATAGCCCAGATAGGTAATGAGTAGTGCCCGTTCTCCGTTTTCAGAAAGGCGGATCTCAAAAGAGCCGTCATCCTCGGTGACAACCCCTCGAGAGGTACCCATTTGTCGAACGGCCGCCCCGGCCAGTGGTTGTTTGGTTTGAGCATCCAGCACGGTTCCGGAAATGGTCTGTGCCAGAGTGGTATTAGGATAAGATAAGAGTAGTGGTATGGTGAGTAGCAAAGCCGTGAGCCACGACTTTGTGGTAATAGAATTGAACATTGAATTCCTCCAATTAATGAACTTTGATTAATGGAGGAGGTTAACTTGCGTTACTGTGCGGTAAACAGGTTTCCCTACGCCGGTATTATCCGGTTCAGGTATCAGGGTGTAATCTCAGCCCGCTATGCAAGCACCCCCAACCTTGGTTGTGAATTCAAAAGATACGGGAAAAGAATTAATTATCGAATATGAAATGTATAACGGACCCCTGTTTCGTTTGGAGAAATTGAATGATATTACTGTTAAGTTCAATTAGCGTAATAAAGAGGTTCAAACGACTGAATGTTGTCTGTTGAATTTCCGTTTTCGTAGTGAATCAAATCTACTCCTGATGAAACGACCCGACCTGATCTCTAAGACCATCAATTTTACCCTGAATATTTCTTCATTCAAGAAGAGACTGAATGCGGATTGGTGGAAAGCTCCCTCTTCACAACCTGAGCCACCGAAATCCCTGATAGATCAGTTTACGGTGGAAAAGCTCAATCATCAGGATCGAAGTATCTGGAAAATTGCACCCTCAAAGGAGAAGGCAGATAAGGCCGTGCTTTTTATTCACGGAGGTGGATTTACAAAAAGCTTCATGAAGTTCCACTGGACCCTGATCGAAGACCTGTGTAAGGACCTGGGACAGGATATCATAGCCCCCGATTATCCGCTGCTGCCTAACAGAACTGCATCGGATGTGATGGATTTCTTTATGGATCTCTATACCGTGCTACAGGCACAGTATGGTGCTGAGAATCTAACGATCGTTGGAGATTCCAATGGTGGTGGGATCGCTCACTCATTGTGTCAGTTACTTATCAAAAATAAGATCCAGCAACCCTCACAGCTGGTGCTGTTATCTCCATGGCTGGATCTGACACTTTCGAATCCACTCATTGAAGATCTTGAGGAAAACGATCCGTTTCTGGATGTGGAGATACTCCGTGATCTCGGCAGAAAGTATTCTGCTGACATGAAAGCAACAGATTTCAGGGTGAGTCCTGTATATGGGGATGTGCGCCGTATCACCCCAACCACCTTGTTTGTGGGAACCCATGATATTATGCTGGCAGATGCAAGGAAGCTGAAATTAAAGGCAGAATCTGAGCCGGTGGTATTTAACTATCGTGAGTTCAAGGGGATGTTCCACGATTGGATGTTCTTCAATTTCCCGGATGCCAAAAAAGCCCGCAAGATGATCATCAGTCAGATCAAGTACCCGCCGTCCGAAGCCGAAAATGCCCTCAATGCCGGCGGTGATTTCTGGAAGTGAGGGGTTGTGAATCGCAGATTTAGGGGATTTTTGGATTTCGCGGATGTATGATCTACCACAGCCCCCTCCCCCGGGTCATCCCCGCGCAGGCGGGGATCTAATAGCTTGATAAAACACCACCATTCACTCTAGAGTATGAAGGTTTGTTTCCCAATATTCCGTGATCATCCGGCAGCCCCCGTGATTTCAGCGTTCAATTCAGATGGATTTCACGACCGAATGTATTGCCCAACCTCCGGATGACCACCTGAACCATGTAACCTAACGGGCAGAGGTTCTTTGGTTCTGATGTTTACCCCGGGATAAATCCCGGGGCTATTGATATCATCCCTTTGAGATGAATGCACAAAACAATACGGTTTCCGACTCACCGTCTTCGCTCAGTCAAAAATCGGTCGTTCGGTCCATCGTTGATCGGTGATTCGGTCTTTCAATTCATCAATCCTAATCCGTGATCATCCGACGGATCCGCGTTCCATTCCGATGGATTTCATCAATTTCGGCCGGTTCGGGCAGATCGCTTACTGATGCTGAATGAACTATTCTGAATGAGGGCGCCAAAGCCATCACCGTCGTCATCCGTATCCTCCGGGTCAACCTCAAGGTCAAAATGAAGGTTATCACCTGCCATGATTACAGTAAGTGTACTATTGGCAGGGAATTCGCCACCACCTGATAAGTCACTTAAATTATAACTCCATTTGTAAACATCCGACTCCGGGCGTTCCGGCGAGCATGCATTATCTCCGGTGGTACGAGCCCAAACACCCGGCCCACACGGATCATCATCACTATTCATACTCTTGTCCGTTTTCATGTCCCCTTCCTGAGATTCCATGATCTCTAACTCTTTTCCACCGGCACTACGACCTGTTCGGGCACTGCGCTTACTGATACTGTAAGTTGTTGTTTTAACAACGTCGCTTAGCCCGTCGCCATCAGAATCAGGGTCTTCGATTTCCAGCTCAATTTCTAAAGCGTCTACATCGCCATACCCGTCTCCATCAACATCACCGTCATTGAAATCACGACTTAATGTTACATTACCCCTATTTATTCTACCCATAGGTTTCTTACGTTTCATTTCAAGAGTGGCACCTTTTAAGAGGTCAGGAAATCCATCCCCATCCACATCACCAATATCGGCAATTGTGTTTGGTTTGTTGGACCTACTTGAATTATAATCCTGTGCCGTTTCTATAGCATCTTCTATGCCGTCATCATCAGAATCAGCATCACCGTCACCGATATCCTCGGAAATGGAACTAGGTTTATTCGACCTGCTGGAATTATAGTCCCGAACCCCTGATTTTGGGCTTTCCTGAGAATTATTCGAAGCCAGTTCCACACAGTATGAACTGGGTTGTACCTCAAACTTTTGTGAAGTTACAGTATCCGGGTTGTTGTCATTACCATCATTACCATCATTGGCTTGTCCTTCATACAATGGGCTGTCATGTTCGGTTGTATTTCCCTTGTATAATGGATTTCCACTCATGGCAACGGCACCTACGGTCATTACAGTTTTAGGTGTTTGAATCAGGCTAACCATTTTTGTGGCTTCAATCTCGATCTCATCATCTATGCCGTCACGATCACTATCTGCATCACCGTCACCCACACCATCAGCACGGGAGCTCGGTTTATTAGACCGAGAGGAATTGTAGTCCTGCACCGGCGCCAGCTTTGCTATGTCGCTAAGACGGTTCATTTTTATCAATAACTGCTGCTCCATCGCCAGAACTTCCCGGCACACATTGGTCTCACATTTCCCAAGGGATTCAACATCTTCCCTCACAATATTGCGGATCTCTTCAATGTGAATGTCGATATCAGAAGGATTTTCCCGGGCCTGGGTTACACCATGATGGCGTTCATCAGCATGTTGCCTGACCTGCTCGCACACTTCTTCACCACAGCGATCCAACACCTCTTTGATGTTTTGAATATCGTTACCAACAGAGGCTAATTCCAATTCCTTGGCTTTGTGTAGCAATTCATCGGGGTGTGGGCATGAACCATCATCATCACAATCATCCCAGATATCATCAGCTATTTCCGTATTGGGTT
>NZ_PQBS01000040.1:245977-246520 GCF_002911695.1 Gracilimonas amylolytica | reverse complement strand
TGGGTTTGTTGGAACGACTTGAATTGTAGTCCTGAGCTGTTTCAATTGCATCATCTATGCCGTCACCATCACTATCCGCATCACCATCGCCCACACCATCAGCAATCGTATTCGGTTTGTTAGAACGACTGGAATTGTAGTCCTGTGCTGGAGCCACCTTTGCTATGTCGCTAAGACGGTTCATTTTCATCAATAACTGCTCCTCCATCGCCAGAACTTCCCGGCACACATTGGTCTCACATTTCCCAAGGCATTCAACATCTTCCCTCACAATATTTCGGATCTCTTCAATATGAGTATCGATCTCAGTGGGATTTTCCTGTGCTCTTGCAACTCCATGATGGCGTTCATCAGCATGTTGCCTCACCTGCACGCACACTTCTTCACCGCAACGATCCAACACCTCTTTGATGTTTTGAATATCGTTACCTGCAGAGGCCAACTCCAATTCCTTCGCTTTACGTAACAATTCATCGGGGTGCGGGCATGAACCATCATCATCACAATCATCCCAGATATCATCAGCTATTTCCGTATTGGGTT
>NZ_PQBS01000040.1:0-245927 GCF_002911695.1 Gracilimonas amylolytica | reverse complement strand
TGGGTTTGTTGGAACGACTTGAATTGTAGTCCTGAGCTGTTTCAATTGCATCATCTATGCCATCACCATCACTATCCGCATCACCATCAGATATTTCTGTGCTTAATCGGTCGCCTTTCTTTAGAGCTTTAGTGGATCTGCGATCTTGTGCTGTTTCGATTGTATCATCTATACCGTCATCATCACTGTCTAAATCACCGTCACCCACACCATCAGCAATGGAGCTCGGTTTATTAGACCGAGCGGAATTGTAGTCCTGCACTGGTGCAGACATGCCCTTAGGGCCACCAAACTTTATCTTAAGCCCCACTGTGGTAAAGAAATTCGTTTGCGGGGGTTGAGCCGTTTGTTGAACCTGGGGTGCTATCTCAAACTGCATGAACATCTCCTGAGAATTCGGTACAACCTGAACTTCCGACAGATCTCGTTGCGAATAAGTGAATTCATTTTGGGATAAGCGATGCTGAATGCCTGTAGCAACGGTTATGGCAAAACGGTCACTGCCACCGGGACTGAATTGCATCTGAAATTCCGGTCGAATAGCGGCTGACCATTTGGTATAATCCTCACCGGCATCATAACCTGATAGCTGAAGCTGCAGATCACCTGCTGAACCATCCGGATCATTGAAATCAACTGACATCGAGGGTGGTGAATTATAAGTAAGTGAAAGATCCAGACTGCTCCGGAAGGTAACCGGCAGGCTACTGCCAAACTCAAAACGGGGACCCAGACTCATAAAGAAGGAGCTCCATTTCTCATCAGAACCGGATACCGAGGTGTACTCCTCAAAGCCGGCTGTATACTGCTGGGTATCAAATGCAGGATCATAAGACAGTAAACCGGCATTTAATCCTACTCCAAATTTACCGGGCATATAACTAAATCCCACTTCCGGCTGGAAGCTTGTATTAATATCCGGATTACCGATCAACCCTCCCCCAAAACTAAGATCTAAACTGAAAGGATATGGGTTTTTCTGAGCCTGAAGCTGAAAAGCTGATAAAGTGAAAAGCATCAGAAATGTAAAATTAATACATACTCGTAACACATGGTTAGACGATCGAACAGTCTTCTTCATAGGTCTTTAGATTTGATTAGCAGGACCCCGCAGTCCCAGTATTCACTGATTTTTCATTTATACCGCCATGAATTAAACCTTTTTAAGTGCCATTTACAATAAAATACTGTGGCTCAACAAGATATGAGACATGTTAGGAGTGTTTGAACGGGTCCTAAAAGGTCTCGCAACTTTGCCACTTTCTCTGGTCATCTCCGCGAAGGCGGGTATCTTATAGTCCATTAAAGCACTACCATTCACCTTGGACTATGAAGGCTTGTTTCCCAATATTCCGTGATCATCCGGCAGCCCCGTGATTTCAGCGTTCAATTCCGATGGATTTCACGACCGAAGGTATTGCCCAACCTCCGGATGACCATCTGGGCCATACAATCAACCGGGCGGAGGTTCTTTGGTTCTCATTTCTACCCCGGGATAAATCCCGGGGCTTTTGTTTTCATCCTGCTGGGATGAGTTCATAAAAAATACGGTCCTTTGGCCTCCGTTTTTGGTCCATCACCAATCGGTCGTTCGGTCCATCACTGATCGATGAATCGGTCTTTCAATTTATCAATCCTAACCCGTGATCATCCGCAAGATCCGTGTTATCCGCGTTCCATTCCGAAGAGTTTCACTAATGAGTGTATCGTTTGAGAATAGCGGATTTAGGGGATTCTGGGATTTCGCGGATGCCCGATCTTACGCCCCACCTTGCACCTCTCCCCGAATGTACTTAGAATAAAATATGGAACTGCACGATAGAAATAGTGAAAACAATTCAAATCGCAAATTGACGGTGTTTGTGGATATTGATGGGGTGTTGAATACCGAAGACCACCTGAGAAGACAGAAGAAACAAACGGGACGAACCACTAGTCGTGACTGGTGCCCAATCGCCATGGCTCACCTTAAGCTGGTGGTGGAATATTATAACGGACAGATCGTGGTTACTTCCACATGGCGCTATGATCATTCACTCAGGCAGTTAAAAGCCCTTTTTGAAGAAAATGGTGTTCCCGGTGACTTTGTGGTTGACGTTACTCCTTCTCTGATCTATGAGTCATCCGGAAAGGTGAACCGTGGTGACGAGATACGGCAGTGGATCGCCGAACATTTATATTCTGAGGAAATTCCAAGGTATGTCATCCTGGATGATATTGATGAGGGTCTCAGTCAATTTGGAGAACGATTCATTCAGTGTGATCCACAGGTGGGCTTTGCAGACAAAGCAAAGGTGAAGAAGATCGCTGCGTTAATTTGAGATCGTCAACATCCATGAATGGAATATTGAATGTTAACCTTTATCTATGCGTGATGGATATTAATAAAAATCCTCCCTTGAGGGAGGTGCCAATATATTGGCTTGCCAAAATTGGCGGAGGGTGTGAGTCAGGGCTATCGGGTTTTCTCCAGTAATGTCTGAACTTCATTTCTCAATAGTCGCAAAACACCATCAAGATTTCGTTTAACATCTTTGTCCGTGATCCGAATAAAATGAACTCCGTGTGATTCAATTATTCCTTGTCTTTGTTTATCTGCAGCCGCACTTTCAGGATTATCATGACTGCTTCCATCGATCTCAATCGCAAGCATGATCTCATGGCAGTAAAAGTCTACAACAAAGGTTTCCATTGGTACCTGCCAGTGAAACTGAACTCCTAATTTACGTCCCTTGATCTGCTGCAATAATAGAACTTCAGAAAGAGTCATATTTTTCCGAAGCTTCCTGGCTAATGCTCTCATTTTTCGATCGTAAGGAATGATCTTATTTCGACTCATAGTAACTTCTTTTCATAGTTAGAGCCGTGAAAACGTAATTCCTTACAAAATTTTTATGGAAAGGGAAGTCGTAAATTGCCTTGACAAACAAACACCCCACACAACTCAAAAAGGAACAGCTTTTTGAGTTGGTCTCCCCTCAAGGGGAGAATTTTCTTACTTGATTTCCAGATAATTTCCGGAATAAGAGAAGATACTTGAAAAACCACCGTTAGGTTTCTCTACCTTGATGTTTACCTTATGAGTAAAATAATTTTGTGGAAGTGCTCACCTCCATCATTGTGTGTTCAATACTCTAATATTTCCCAAACAATTATTCTATTATCCATTACTTTCCTGATGGAAATAATTCAAACCGAACATGTACATGATGAGATCATTTAGAACTTTTACCCTTTGGCTTTCTGTATTCACTTTTATGGTCGTATCCGGGCTCAGTGCTCAGAACATTCAGGTCCCGGTTATCGAGGATGGGCAGGCGCAGGTCATTCCTGAGTTTGAGGATCCCGAAAACTGGATCCGCCACGACCTTTGGGTGGAAACTGAATTCGACTCTGACGGAAACGGTGAACCTGACCGTATGCATGTGGCGGTGACCCGACCCCAACAAACGGAATCCGGCGATCTGAAACTGCCGGTGATCTATGAAACAAGTCCATATTACGCAGGCACCGCACAACCGCCTTTTGATTTTTTCTGGAATGTGGAGCATGAGGTCGGAGAAGAGCCTCCGGCTAGAAAGGAAGGTCCTGACGTACAACGACGGGGAGAGCGACCGGTCATCTCTAATTCTCACATTCGAACATGGGTTCCGCGGGGCTTTATTGTGGTGCATTCGAGTTCACCGGGAACCGGACTTTCTCAGGGTTCCCCAACGGTTGGCGGTGACAACGAATCCCTGGCTTCCAAAGCCGTTATCGAATGGTTGAATGGTCGTGCCAAAGGGTACACCACGCCGGATGGGAATGAAGAAGTGGAAGCTTTCTGGAGCACCGGTCAGGTTGGGATGACGGGAACCTCCTATAACGGAACCCTTCCTCTGGCTGCTGCCACTACCGGTGTGGATGGACTGGAAGCCATCATTCCGGTTGCTCCAAATACATCTTACTATCATTACTACCGCTCCAATGGTTTGGTTCGGTCACCGGGTGGATATCTTGGGGAAGATGTGGACGTACTGTATGATTTTATTCATAGCGGGCCTGAGGAATACCGCGAGCGAAACAACCGGGTGGTACGGGATGGCATTATTGCTAAAGGCATCGACCGGAAGACCGGTGACTATAACGATTTCTGGGCCGGACGGGATTACCTGAATGATCTGGGGCCATTGAAAGCTCCGGTTCTGATGGCTCATGCTTTTAATGACTGGAATGTGATGCCGGAACACAGCTATCGGATCTATAACGCGCTCAAAGAAAAGGGTGTGGAAACGATGGTGTATTATCATCAGGGCGGACACGGGGGGCAGCCTCCGATCTGGCTGATGAATATGTGGTTCACACGATATCTGTATGATGTGGAGAATGGCGTTGAAGACCTCCCAAGGTCATGGATCACCCGCGAAGATGATGAACGCGATCAGCCTACTTCTTATCCGGAATATCCGCACCCGGGGGCGCAGGATGTGACCTTCTATCTCTCCGGTAATGCTCCGGAGCGAGGCACTCTAAGTACACAAAAAACGAACGACGCCGGCACCGAAACCTTTATGGATAATGTGTCTTTCGACGGAACCGCCCTTGCTAAGGCCAAATGGACCAACCACCGGTTGATGTACGTGAGTCAACCCCTGACCGATTCCCTGCATATCTCGGGAGTACCTTCCATCACCGTGAAGGTGGCAAGCAGTAAGCCTGCGGCCAACCTCTCTGTTTGGCTGGTGGCTTTACCGTGGGAAGAAGGTCGTGGCGCAAAGATCACCGATAATATCATCACCCGAGGCTGGGCAGATCCGCAAAATCATGACTCACTGACTGAAAGTGAGCCGCTTGAGCCGGGTACATTCTATACTCTGACCTTTGATCTTCAACCGGACGATCAGATCATCCCTACCGGACAACAACTCGGCCTCATGATCTTCAGCAGTGATCAGGAATATACCCTTCACCCACAGCCCGGCACCGAACTCACCGTCGATCTGGATGGGACAAGCCTGACGTTACCCATTGTTGGTGGAAAGATGAGTACCAAATAGCTGAATCATATCCTGCAATAGGAATGGAACGCGGATAACACGGATCTTGCGGGTGATCACGGTTTAGGGTTGGTGATTTGAACGACCGATTCACCGATTAACGATGGACCGAACGACCGATGTTTTTGAATGATCAAAGACGGTAGTCTAGGAGCCGTATTATTTTGTGCCCTCATCCCAACGGGATGAAATCATTAGCCCTGGGATTTTATCCCGGGGTAGAAATGAGAACCAAAGAACCTCCGCGGGTTGATTGTATGGCCCAGATGGCCATTCGGAGGTTGGGCAATGCACTCGGTCGTGGAACCATCGGGGGCATTATCTATCCCCGCGGACCGGGAGCCTGCCTGCCGTTGAGGTAGGGTCCGGACTTTCGTTCCCAACCGGGAGGTTGGAAACGAGCCTAAAGACCGAAAAACCCGATCGATCATTCCCGGACCATTTCCTCAAAATGCTCTTCGATCTTCTCGGGGGGTTGGGTGAGCTTACTGACCATCCATGTGGCAAACAGGCCGAGGAAGAAACCCGGGATGAGTTCGTACATATTATCTTTTAGAACGGGCACAAAATACCAGATGATGGTCACGGTTGTACCTGTCAGAAGTCCGGCAATGATGCCGGCCTTGGTTGTTTTCTTCCAGTAAAGGGCCATGATGGAAGTAGGCCCGATGGAAGCTCCTAATCCGGCCCAGGCAAACAGCACCAACCAGAAGACGATATTCTCGGCCACCAACCCAAAGATCAGCGAGAGGATCACTAAAATAACCACCACGATCCGACTATATAGAACGAGTTTCTTCTGTGAAAGATCTTCATCCTTTTTGATGAGCTTGTCATAAATATCACGGACCACACTTGAAGCGGCTACCAATAATTGGGAATCGGCGGTGGACATAATAGCGGCAAAAATGGAAGCGATCACTACACCAAATAAAATGGGATGCAGCTGTGTCTGTGCCAGCAGTGGGTATAAGTTCTCGGTATCACTACCCGGCAGCATGGAGACTTCCGGGAAATAGGCACGGCCAACCAAACCGATCATTACGGCCCCGACAGCCATCATTACATTCCAGAAGGTGCCGACATAGGCCGCGTATTTAAGCTGCTTGGCATCATCGATCGACATGTACCGGGAAAGAATGTGAGGATTACCGGGTGAACCGAGTCCGATGCCGACAAAACCGATGAAGGCTCCAAAACCCAGGGCAAAGGGATCCATGAATCCGATCTCGTGAAGGGTGAGCTGTTCAGCCATCACGCTCCATCCACCCAGATTCCAGATGGCAATGATGGGTAAAAACACCAGGGCAATGATCATGAAAAAAGCCTGTATGGTATCGGTCAGGCTCACCGCCATGAAACCGCCTAATACAGTATAAAGAAGAATAATAACGGCAGAGAGAACCACTCCGGTTGTTTGGGTGATCCCAAAACTGGAGGCAAAGGCTTTACCGCCGGCCACAAACTGAGAGGATACGTAACCCACCATGAAGATCAGGAAAATGATGACGAGAATTATTCTAAGGCTTCCGTTCTTGTCATCAAAGCGTTCGGCAAAGAAATCGGGGACGGTGATACAATCATACCGCTCAGAAAATTTACGAAGCCGTTTGGCGTAATACATGAACAGTAACCATTCCACGACAATGTACCCGACAGCCGCCCATAAGGCCGAGGCACCCTGAGCATAGGCCATGCCGGTGACCCCAAGCAATAACCAGGCACTTCGTCCGGAAACAACGGCTGAAAGAGCTACTACCAGGCGATTCATCTTACGACCGCCAATGAAGAATTCAGAGATCCCTTCTGATGAAAAGCGTGCGGAATAAATGCCGATCCCAAAAAGAATGATCAGATACCCGATAAATGCAGCCAGGACATAGCCGCTCCCGTCAATCGATATGGTATTTAGTTCATCCATTTTAAGATGATATAGAATTTATATTAAGTTTTTTGTAACAATTGACATGTTGGGAACTCATAGCTGTAGATTGCAAAGAAATTAACTACGTAATACTAAACTAAAAAAAGTAACATGAGTCATGAGTAATATTTTAAGAATAACTGTATTACTTATTATTTCGTTAACGCTTGTTTTTGGTTGTAGTGAAATGGTGGGTACAAAATCAGAAAAGACAGACTCAGAATCTTTTGTAAAGATGCTACAAAGAGAATATGAGTCTTCAGGTATTTCTGAAATACTTCAAAAAGATTATACTGTTAATTGGAAAGTGTTTAACTCTTCATTCTCTAAAGAGCTGGGTGGCACCTATCATGAGTTTTCTGTTAGTGAAAATAGGGTGAATAGTGAATTCAAGGGTTCGCCATTAACGCTTAAAGTTTTAGCTGTAGAAAATGGTAAGTCCTATTCATTTTTCGTGTTGAAGTTCTTGGAAAAAGGAAAAGTAAAAACCCCAGGGCTTTCATGGGGAAATTTTGCAGATTTTTCTGGTCAAATGTATTTGATTGATGAAAGTGACAGTACAGTTATAGCTTCAAGATTTGAAAGTGGTAAATACGTGGGGAAGTTAAATCCTTTAACAGAAAAAGAGGCTCATTCAGTTAATGGTAAGCGTAAGTTATCTGTAGACTGTTATGTTGAAGAAACACAGCATTGGACAGATTGGTATCAATATGGATACGGGTATTTAGGTTCGACATATGAAGGTTCAACATTCACAGAAGTATGTTTTGAAGAAGGTGGAAGTGGAGATACCGGAGGAACTGGAGGTGGCGGAAGCGGAACTACATACCGAGAATATTCAGACAGAACGGCCCCTGATAATTTTTTAAGTATGGCTCCAGAGTTCAAGTACCCACCTGATTCTAATTATGAAGACTTATATCCAAAGCTAACAGAGTATTTAAGGAACCAGATACCTAATCTAGCATATAACGATTATATTATATCAGCCCTTGAAAAGTACGGTGATTTAAGTTCAGAGCAGATAAAAGAACACTTGAAGTGGGGCAATGGCCCAACAATAGAAATTGTACAATTAGCTAATGCTTGTGATACATGTAATAATGATACTTATGGTCTTTTCAGAACTACTGCAGCAGATATTCTCTATTTAGATTTAGATCTTGTTCTTGATTTAGAAGAGTCTGAGCCTGGAACTGAGCTTGCAGATGCTTTCTCTTTTTTAGTTGGTGTTACCCTTTTGCATGAATATGTACACTTTAGTGAGTGGTCGGATGGTTCCTGGAATAGCCCGGAATCTGGCTTGCTATTTGAAGAAGATGTATATGGTATGTCTATCTGGAGGCATAACGTTGAAGATTTTATGATGAAATACAAGAAAAACAATGAGTAAAATACTATTAACACTATTTTTACTATTAAACTTAAGTACTTGGATAAGCTGCGCTCAGAATAATGTTGCAAAGGATCAAAAATTAGTATTGGAAACTATACTAAGCGACAAGACTCTTGGATATATTGAAAAAGGTAAAGAATACGTCTTAATAAAAAATGATAAAACTGACTTTGAATCAGGTTCGGTTATTAAGTTGTCAAATAATACAATTAGAGTGGTTAATAATGAGCCTGAGGATAAGTTAGCACTTGAATTCATAAATTATGAATACACTGATAAGATCATTTATATAGAATTAAGACTTTTTCAGAAAAATGTTTTTTATAGGGCTACCTATTCGAAGACAAAAGAAGATAGTTTACAAGTATTATTAAAGGAGTTTTTATTTATTAGACAAGAATAGTGAAATGGTACATCACAGAGAGATAAAGTAGAAATAATCGAACATTTAAAATGGGGACAAGGCCCAACTATCGAAATAATACAATTAGATAATGCTTGTGGAGATTGCAATAATAATGTACTAGGAATGTTTTTGTTGTCAACACCAAATACACTATATCTAGACATAGATTTGGTAAATACAATGGAGAATTCAAAAGCGGGACAATAATGGGAGATGCATTTATCTTTTTAGTAGGTACAACTCTATTACATGAATATGTGCATTTTGGAGATTAGAAATTTTAGATTTAGATCTTGTTCTTGATTTAGAAGATTCTGAACCTGGAACTGAACTTGCAGATGCTTTCTCTTTTTTGGATGATGCAGAAGATATCTGGCATCAGGCTTCGCTATTATATATTGAAGATGATGAAATAGATAGTATGGTCGTTGCCAAAATGTTTGAAGCCAACTGGCGAGAAAGTCCACCCTACGACAGTGTCAGAGTAGATTTTACTTTTAATGAGTAAAAAAAATAGCAAGGAGTTGTTCGGTAAGACGAGGCTAACCACATAGCCGCTGCCTTCAATGGTGATAGTGTTGAATTCTTCCATGTGTCTATTATAAACAAAACAGGGGCGTATGTCGATACGCCCCTGTGGGTTTTACAGAAATAAAAATAATGTCAGATCACGGGAAAATACCCATCTGCTCATACATGGTGCCGATCTTATTGATAGCACTGATGTAGGCAGCTGTTCTGAGATCATCCAGTTTATGTTCGTTACGAACTTCAGCGATCTGCTGATAAGAGGTGATCATGGTTTCTTCCAGACCGGAATCGACCAGGTCGTACTCATCGGCACCGTGAGCCAGTGACTCCAGTTCAGCTTCCGTGAATTTACGGTCAGAGATGTTCTCGATCACACCAAGTATCTTCTTGTAACTTGACTCATCGAAGCGTTTGCTCATTCGGCCATAACGTACGTGCTGAATATTTTTTAGCCATTCAAAATAAGAAACAACGACACCGCCGGCATTCAGATAGGTATCAGGAATGATCAGCGCACCACGTTTCTTCATGATGTCATGACCATCAGCTGTGGTAGGACCGTTAGCCGCCTCTGCAATGATCTTGGCTTTGATCTTGTCTGCATTGTCGCCGGTAAGCTGACTTTCAAGAGCCGCCGGGATCAGGATATCGCATTCCAGGTAGAAAGCATCATCACGATTATCAAGTTCTTTGGTTCCGTCAAAGCCAATGATGGTTCCCTTATCTTTTCGGTATTCCATCAATTTTTCAAGATCCATTCCATTTTCATCATAGATAGATCCTTCGATCTCAGCTACACCAACCAGCTTGGCACCGGCTTCGGTCATATATTTTGCAGCGTGATAACCTACGTTACCGAGACCCTGCACTACAAAGGTCTTGCCTTCCACACCGGTGTCGAGGCCTACACTTTTCATGTCTTCTTTGTTGTTGCAGGCTTCCCGGATCCCGAAATAAACACCACGACCGGTGGCTTCCGTACGGCCGCGAACACCACCCTGCTGAATGGGTTTACCGGTCACGCAAGCTTCTGCGTTCAGGTCATCTTTCATCTGACGATAGGTATCGAGGATCCATCCCATTTCACGGGCTCCAGTTCCATAATCGGGTGCGGGTACATCAATACCCGGTCCAATAAATCCTTTTTTGATCAGCTCGTATGTGTAACGGCGGGTAATGCGTTCAAGTTCTGATTCCGAATAATCGCGGGTGCTGATCTTGACACCACCTTTGGCTCCACCAAATGGTACATCCACAATGCCGCATTTGTAAGACATCAGGGCGGCAAGGGCCATGGTCTCATCTTCATCTACTTTGTGGCTATAGCGGATCCCTCCCTTGGTCGGTGTTTTGTGATGACTGTGTTCAACCCGCCATCCTTCAACAACCTCAATGTCTCCATTATCCCGGCGGACCGGAAAAGTTACATGGTACACTGTGTTACACATTTTGATCTGGGCAAGTATCCCTTTATCAAACCGGGTGTATTGGGCTGCTTTATCAAAGTTTAGATTTACCTGTTCATAAAATTTATAGGTAGACATATTCCAAATTCTCCTTTCTTGTTATTAGGCGTGCTTGATGGTCGCAATTATATTACATATAAACAAGCTAAAAGCCTTAGTACTTAATCAGATAACGGCAGTGAAATGTGCAAGTGATCGGCCGTGCCGGTATGCCTCAGCGTTTCGAAACCAAGCAGGAAAAATGACGCTTGAAGAACCCGGTTCCTGACCTCACTTTTTCCGATCGTTCGTATGTCAATAGCATGCACATATCCATTTTTTTGGGGATAATGCATGGATCGTTCAAGCGGGGTGAGTCCCATGGAAAGGTAATCCTCAGGGCTTCGTTTGATATCCGTGATCAGGAAATCTTTATCCGCCAGTGAAATGGTTGCGGAGGTAACCCTCAAAATGGGATTTAGCGAACGGTAATAACTTCTTACGGTTTCGGTCTTGGAATGAACCGAGGAAAGATACACAGAACCATACACACAGAAAGACAAGACCAGGGTTGATATTCCGATCACCCCATACTTGAGCAGCAGCCGTTTATCCCGGAACTTTCTGAAGATGAAAAGCAGATAGAGTAGCAGCAAAAGAATGGTCAGGCTCATACCTGAAATGAGGGACGGCCACGCAGAGAACTGATGGGATACATGCAGGTAAACGGACGAACGGATCAATAAAAAGAAAGGTAAAAGCAACAGAAGGAGAGAAATCCCCGTCAATATTAGGATCCGAATCCATAAAGGCCTTGTTGGAACCTTTTCAGGTACGGTTGAGGTATCTAAGTTGAGTAACCAGTCAATGTCTTTTTGGGTGACTTTCTCCATGCATCCTTTAACGGAAAAAGTGGAGTCGGGTTACGCTCCCCGATAGGATCGCCGAAGAAGAAAAGGAAAACTTTGCATCAGGATAAGCAGGATCAACACGATAGGGATGATATGAAACGAATTTTCCTGAATGGCAGCGGATAAGTTGAACAGGTTCATACCGAAAAGTAGCCCGGAGGTAAATAGTGAAAATCCGTAAGCCCAAATGGCCCTAGACCAAAGTGAGACCCCTGAAAACAGGCTGAGTACCATGGCTAAAATATGAACAACCAGCGTTATGATGGGAAGCTGACCGTCCTGAGGGATAAAGAGCGTTTGAGTCAGGTCGGGTTGCACAAACAGATCTAAAATATGGTAGCCTTCATACAAGCCTGTCAACAGAAAAAAGATCTGAAGAAAGAGATGAATTCTTCGGTGTTTAAGGGTCATGGAGAAACAAATATTAGGTTTGGGATGCCTAACATACATATCCCAAAAACCTGCATTTGTTCCTGTCTAAAAGTGAAAAAAGGACTCAGATCGCTTCCGTGTCTGTAAAAATGGGATCGTCTTGCCGGAAGGTATTTACAATGAACAACAAGGCAAAAGCTCCCACTGCCGCATAAATGGCTGCGCCGGCAAGATCAAACAAATAAACGATCGCCGTGCCGGCCAATGCACCGGCCACTCCAAAAGTCAGGCTGGGAAACATGGTAATACCCCGGTCTTTGGAAATAATGCGGCTCAGCCATCCAATGATCAATCCTATTGTGATGTAAGCTAAAACATTCATGAGCGTCATAACGAACCTGTGTTTTGTTAATATGTATTAAAATAATGGGCTGTAAGGTGTTTGCGTTCCGGTATAGTCCACAACTTTCATTTTTTTAACATAGATTCGAAGCCTGTAATCCCTAACCCCGAAATAGAATCTTATGAAAAAACTGTTCACTCTAATGCTCGCCGGCGGTTTGTTTGCGGCCGGTTGCTCATCTACTGATAATGAGAAAGAGATCTTTGATAAAGCCATGGATATCCATGAACGCGTTATCACGCTGGATACCCACGTCGATATCAACGTCAATAACTTCACAGAAGAAACGAATTATACACAGCGACTGGATACACAGGTAGATCTGGTCAAAATGGAAGAAGGCGGACTGGATGTGGCCTGGCTGATCGTTTACACCGGTCAGGATGAACTGACTGAAGAAGGATATGCGGCTGCCTATGAAAATGCGATCAGTAAATTTGATGCCATTCAACGATTGACCGAGGAGATCGCTCCGGATCAGATCGAGCTGGCTACCACTTCAGAAGATGTTAAACGTATTGTGGCCGCAGGTAAGAAAGTAGCCATGATCGGGGTAGAAAATGCCTATCCGGTTGGCGAGGACCTTTCCCGCATTGAAGAATTCTACAACCGCGGAGCACGGTATATGTCACTGTCCCACAACGGACATAGTCAGTTTGTGGATTCCAACACCGGCGAAGGTGATGGCGAATGGCTGCACGATGGTGTAAGTGAATTAGGTAAGGAAGCTATTAAAGAGATGAATCGGCTTGGTATCATGATCGATCTTTCCCATCCATCCAAGAAAGCAAACCTGGAAACGATGGAATTATCGGTTGCGCCGGTCATTGCTTCCCATTCTTCTGCACGGGCCGTTTATGACCATAGCCGAAATCTCAGCGATGAAGAATTGCTGATGCTCAAGGAAAATGGTGGTGTGGTTCAAACCGTAGCTTTCCGTGGCTATGTGGATGGCGACAAACACGCGGCCTGGCAAGAAGCTTCGCGCACAATTTTGGAAGAGGAAGCTGAAAAACTTGGTTTTGAAATGGTTGGCTGGGGTGATATCCGTGAAATGAGCGATGAAGAACGAGACGAATACATGGAATTGTATCGCACTGCTCAGGATAACGCAGAGCCAAGAATTGAATCAGAAGTTAATGTGAATACGCCCCCGGTCAGTGTAGCCGATTTTGCGGATCATATCGATTATATGGTAGAGTTGATCGGCATTGAGCATGTGGGAATCAGCTCTGATTTTGACGGCGGTGGCGGTGTTTACAACTGGATGGATGCCTCTGAGACTTTCAATGTAACGCATGAACTGGTTAAACGCGGTTATACTGAAGAAGAGATCGAAATGCTTTGGAGTGGCAACCTGCTGCGTGTTTTAGATGAGGTTCAGGCCGTGGCCGAAGACCAGCAAAGTAATGCTGAGGTTGTTCCGGCTGAGTAAGCATCATTATCATTCAAATTATCGGTGCCGATGTTATTTAATATCGGCACTTTTTTTTGTTTAGGAATTAAATCTCGGAACAAAATAAATTAGCTGATGTTAAGATAATGCTAAGAAAAGTTAGAATAGGCTTATAAATTTTAAGCCCTCGCCTAACTTTCTTAACTTTAGTACATAATTACATCAAGACTAATATAAATCAAGAAAGAGTGATTGCAGAAGCAGACGTCGCAACCGATGTCAAAATTATAAAAGCTGATCTAAATAATACTAAACATGCCTCAGATATTGTCAGGATCGTAGACCTTTTTGCGAGAGACCCGATGGGACAGGATCAACCACTGGACGAGGAAGTCCGCGTGGATATGATTGCGGAGATGAAGAAAGTCCCAACTACCATGACCTATATCGCCTACGCCGGCGAAAAGGCATTGGGTATTGTAACTTGCTTTGTAGGTTTTTCCACCTTCACTGCCAGTAAGGTGTTCAAGATACACGATGTAGCGGTTCACCCCGATGCACGCGGTATGGGTATCGGAACCATGATGCTGGAAACCATTGAAGAAGAAGCTCGTGAAATGGGCTGCTCTAAAGTCACATTGGAAGTGAGGGAAGACAATCCTGCCCGTCGCCTGTATGAGAAACAGGACTTCGAATATGGTGATCCCAAATGGTATTTCATGACCAAAGATCTGAACTGAATATTCAATAACCAATATTGAATAACGAATATCGAAGTAAAGCCTCTTCTTAGCGGAAGGGGCTTTTTTATGCGAATACTTTTGCATGTGCATATCAAAAACTGAAAGTAGTAACCTTGAAGCGTCCTCCCAAGAAATCGGGATTAAAGCGTTACGGTTTCTTACCACTGAATTTTGAAACAGCCAGCACAATTACTTGATCGTCTCAACCACAAGCAATATGGCGGAAAATCGGATGGAAATTTCGGGTAGTAAAAAAGGGTAGTTAAACTGGTTGAAGAAATGAATAAAAAAACTTTATCTATTTTGGTATAGATAACACAATAAGGGGGAAGTAATGAGAAGAATATTTATATCAACATTACTGGCATTTATTTTTGTATTAATGTCTCCTTCCACAACTGAAAGCAGTAATCGAGTGCAAGCTTGTTTGAATGTGGGTTGTGGAACACTTGGAAACAGTATCTGTAATTTGGCATGGTGGCCGAATGAAGATGGAACAGTAACTTGGTATTGGTGCGTGATGGTTGATGTGATTGGTGAGCGCCCAATAGAAAAAATATGATCGGTGAAACGGGTTTTTAAATCCTTTATTTATATTCTTATATCGATTTTCTGGATTACTTCCTGTAATCCAAGAGAGGAAGGGATAGTAGTTAAATGGAAAAATGAAGATCATGTTTTCCCATTTAAGTATGAGATAGAGAAACAGGAAGCATTAGAAAGAACATGGAAAGAGGTTCATTTAAAAGAAATTTTCACGGTTAATGGTCTGTCTGATTCTTCAATATTTCAGCCGTTAACAATCAATGCCGATGATAGTTCGCTATATATTCTGGATGCTACAGATGGTTATGTAAAGCAGTTTGATCTTAGAGGTAATTTCAGGAGAAACGTTGGGGGTGGACTTGGGAATGGTCCCGGGGAGTTTGTCCAGCCATTCGACTTTTCTATGGATTTACTCGGTAATATCTATGTTGTAGATATCGGGGCGAGATCACTTGTAAGCCTTAATGAGGAGGGTGATTTTAGATGGCAAAAATTGTATAAACACAATACTCCCGGTCATGTTTCTGTGTCTGATTCAAATGTAGTTGTCAGCGTAACGGGTGTGGATTTAGATCATATTTTTGAGCGTTATGAAATTGAGGGAGATTTAAAAGGCGTTTATTCCAAATTAGTGAAAAACCCTGGTGATAGTTTAGATGAGCAGATAGAAGTGTTTGGGAAACCCTTTATTGGAAACGTTAAAATTGCAGACGATCTAACAATATTTGTTCCAAGATATCTATCTCAGATCATTTTTTATGAGAAAAATGGAGAAATAAAAAATGCAATTCACACTATTGATAATGCTACAAATCCCAAACTAATTTTTGACCGTGATATATACCATGGAGTTCCTGGGTTTTTCCCCATAGGATTTGAGGGAACCGATACAAACTTAGATTTTTCTATTGTTGGAAACGATATTGTTATTTGGAGTCAACAAGGGAATGAGAAATTTGGCCCTCATATATTTGATATATATGATCTGAAAACAGGAAGGTATCAATATTCTGCAAAATTAGATTTAGGCCAGATAAGTGGTTTTAAAATGGTTGCTAATAAAATTTTTACCTACAATACCGTTACAACTGAAATAAAAGGTTACAGCGTCAACAGTTTTAATTGAGAATTTAATGAATTCTAGGTTTGTAGCTTGCTACTGAATTTTAAAAACTGTCCACACAATTACATGACCGTCTCAACCAATTCCCCATTCTCATAGCGTTCCTGCTGTATGATCTTGCCATTTTCATCATACAGAGTCATCAGACCCTCATATTGAATATTACTCTCGAAATAGGTTTCATACTTTAACTGCCCATTTTCGTACCACGTTTTGTGATATCCCAAATTACCTGAAGTAACATCCTGCCATTCTTCGACAACCCTTCCATTCGGCTTTATGTGCTTGACCATCTTGAATTGGTCTCCAATGTATCCATATTCAAATCGATCCAATGCCTTGCCATTCTCATCATATCCAAGAGAGCTCTTCATGATCCCATTTTCATAAACAGTTTCACTAAATAACCTGTCATTCTTTACATACCTGAGTTCCTGTGTTCCTGTGAATGGATTTCCTTCAGAATTATACCTGATTCCCATACCCCGTTTCTCGATCTTCAGTTCTTTTGATTTAGGAGGGTTAACGAATAGCTTAACAGTAGAATAAAGCTTGTCACTGTTCCCGGTAATATCTAAAGGATAATCCGGTTGTTGTGTACAGAACATGAGCGTAGAGATCAAAAGGACAGGTAAAAGAAGCAGGGCTTTTGATCCTGATCTGAATAATGAAAACTCTTTCAGCATCAATTTGAATCTCTTTTTGGTCAGTGAAAAATCAATATGGCTGGTAAATTGTTTCATAGGGTGTTATTTGATCTTTTCAATGAGTTCTCCATTCTCATAGCGTTCCTGCTCAACAATATCACCATTCTCATCATAAACTGTGGTCATGCCATGCCTCCCCCCGCCCGGCATCTTCATTTGAAACTCCCAGGCCAGCTGTCCGTTAGGATGCCATGCTTTTGTGGTAATTAATGAATCTGTATCAATTTTTTCCATATTAAGAACAAGGCTATCAGTAAGCCTGTCATCGTAATAGGTAGATACGGTATTTCCATCTTCATCCAGGGAGGGAATAACTACGGATCTGTATTGATAAGATCCTGTGCTGTCATACATATGAAACTCAGTCTGAGTTATTTTTCCATTAACTATTGTTTCTTTTTGGATCAAAGAATCTGTCTCGACTCTGTATGTATTTCTTTCTCCGGTATAGGGCTCTCCGTTTGGACCGATCAATACACCGGTGCGCTCATCAAGTGGGTGATATAAACCGGTGGGCCCATCGGATTCCAACTCAACATCGTAATAGGTAGTGGGAGGCATAGAATCCCATATCTCCTGCATACTCATGGTTTGAGGATACTTGTCTGTTTGAGCTGAAAAAACAATGATCAAGGCAACAGACAGTGGAAGGACAAAAAGCCAAACAGCTCCAACTTTTATCTTGGAGATCTTTGTGCCCATCATTCGAAGTCGTTTTTTGGTAAGGGAGAAATTGATACTGCTGGTGGTCTTCAAGGAATTATTTCCGGAACTGACCCGGATGAGCAATTCCTGGTAATCGCTTATGGATGACCCGCTGCGGACCACCGCTTCATCCGCCAGAAATTCGTGGTTCAGCTGGATCGCATGTTTGTACAGATACATCAGCGGGTTGAACCAGAATATGACTTTCAAGAATTCGATCAATAGCACATCAAATGAATGAAGCTGGCGGACATGGGTGAATTCATGATCCAGGATCTCAGGTTCAATGTTACCTGACTCAAACGGTTGCTTTTCGAGGAATATGTAATCCAGAAATGATTGAGGGGTGATCGGTTCTTCCAACAAAACCAGGGTGGCATGTTCTAACTCTTTTCGGGTTCCGGCTTTGACCTTATTGCGAATTTGAATCAGTCCGGCCACAAAACGGATCAAAAGAAAAAGAGTGATGGCTCCATATAGGGCAAGTATTACATTCAGGGTACCAATCGACCAGTTTGATTTATTAACGGTATCTGGAGTGCTCTCAGAACCGGGCGAAAGGCCTTGCTCTGGGGTGATCAGGGGTTGAATCGATCGATCTACAGCCTTGGCCGGTGCATTCACCACCCGTTCCACTTGTTGCATCTGGATACCGGCGATGGATTGCTCAGGTTGAAATTCAAATGAGATGAGTGGGGCCGTTAACCCAAAAACCAGGGCAAACAGTAAAAAGAACCGGTTGAAGCGATGCATCTTCTCATTTTCGAGCAACAGCTTGTAAAGCCCAAAGAGTAGCCCAAGCAGTAAAGTGGATTTAACTAAATAGATGATCATTATTTTTCCCCTTAATTCCCTAAATAAGATTTTTAGTTTTCAATCAATGGTCACTATTAATTTTTCTCCGGAGGTACGACCGATAATTTTATTGGATACATTTCCTGAATGGTCTCTCTTTCAGTGCTATTCTGTTCAAGACTTGAAAAAGCCATTCCAAACTGATCTTGAGCAGCCTCATTTCTCAACTCGTCATATGCGCTTCTGACTTCATTCAGCAATTTAGCATACAATTCATAAGGTGTTTCTTTTAAAGTTTTTATGGTAATAACGGCCGCGTTCGGCCCTGAGCTGTCTTTATTCACAAACTGTTTGATTTTCTCTTTCACTTCATTTAGCTCAGCAGGTTTTTCATTCATCAGTAGCCTGCCATCACTATTCATTAAAATTTGCATAAGATTTTGAGTTTCTACCTGTTCATCTGGTTCAGGAGGAGCAGGCGGTAGTGTTAGGTCACTGCTACCATCACTATCTTTGGTTGAGTAACTTATTCTAAAGGCCTCATGCTTTCGCAGAATACTTTGGACATCTGTTACTATTCCAAATTCAGCCTCAGGGCTGACTTCCATTCTAACCAACCTAGGACTTTCAGGCATTTCTGATAAAAGACTATTCAATTCATCTAAAGTCATAGGGTTCTCATCCATGAGCAGTGCATTGTCTTCCAGAATTTCAATGCTAAGTTCGTTGGACGTGTCAATATCAGATGGGTTCTGATTTGATGCAGGTTCACACCCCAGCATCAACGATAGTCCGGCAAAGAGTGGAACCAGCATTGTAAGTTTGACGAAAAATTTCGCTTTTGTTTTGGATTGAGTCATTATTTGTAGCCTCCGTTTTGTTAAAGAAAAATTGAAGCTGCTTGCCAAGCTGTATATGGTTTTTTCTTCCATAGTTTTCAAAAGCATTCTTTGATACTGTTGTATGCCGGTGCCTTTAGATAGTACGGCTTGATCCGCAAGGTACTCGTGATTTTGTGCTATACAATGTTTGTAGAGATAAAGAAGTGGATTGAACCAAAAGATTATTTTTAAAGCCTCCACAAAAAGTATATCCAGCGAATGCATCTGTCTGACGTGGGCAACTTCATGAGCTAAGACTTCCTCGGGGATTTTTCCTTGTTCAAACCTCTTCTTGTTGACAAATACTGCATTAAGAAAAGAATGAGGAATAACTTGCCTGGTCAAGAGCACGATCCTGACACCGTTTTTCATGTACGCAGACTCTCGTTTGGTCTTAGACTGAAGTTCATGAAGAGATCGCACCAATCGTAAAAACAATACAGTTGTTACCGTCATATAGATAAGAAATGCAACCTGAAAGGGCATTTCACTAGAACTCTCAGAGGGCTTATTCATCTCATTTGGCGGCTGAAAGTCCGAATTCATGTTAATGCTATTCAGCTGTTGAGTATTTGCTGCCGAAATGTTCTCACCTGATATGAAAAGACCGGCCCACTGCATTTCAACCGGAGCTATACCAACAGGAAGTAATGGAATGGTTAGTGAAAAAACGAGACTCCAGAGTAAAAATATCCGGTTGAAAGTAAATCGTTTTTCCTTCTCCAGCATAAATCGGTATACCAGTAATAAAAAAGCCAAGCTTATTGAAGAATAAAATAGATAAGTGATCACTGGTGCTTCCTCTCTATCTCTTTTTCAACGATGCTTTTTAGTTCCTTTAGTTCTGCCTCCGATAAGTCCGTCTCGGATGTAAAAAAAGAGGCAAACTGTGAAGCTGAATTGTCAAAGAACTTCTTGATCAATCCATTTACATGCTTCGAGAAATAATCAGATTTCCTGACCAATGGATAATACTGTCGCGAGCGCCCCATTTGTTCATATTCCACAAACCCTTTTTCGGTCATGCGTTTTAAAAGCGTTGCAACGGTGGTGGGAGCCGGTTTGGGCTCAGGATATTCATCCAGCAGGTCTTTCATGAAAGCCTTTTCCAGCTTCCACAGGTGCTGCATCAGTTCTTCTTCAGTTTGTGATAGATCCATGTTGTTCTACAAGGTTAGAATTGTTTCTACAAATGTAGAATAAAAAATCAAACATCCAAAATTTTCTTATAATCTGTGGAGATCTAAGCAAAATTCATCTCCGAGCTCATGAAAAACCTGTTTTTTATACTTTCAATACTATTTCTGATGCTTTCCTGTACTGAGCAAGCCCCTGGCCCTCCATTTGAGCTCAAGCTTTCACTTCAGGAGAATGACGGACAGGTTCCACCCATTTTAGCGCTGAACATGGGCGGTAATTATGTGTTTGAGCCTCAGTATCCGGGTGAGCCAACTGAACTGCCGGAAGCATTGACAGAGGGAGAGGTTATTCATGGGATCCTGGATCTTGAACAGTATGTGGTTCAGGGTTTCGCAGAGGGTTTCATCGACTCTTCCGTATATCAACGAAATATGATGATGATCAGCGAGGAAACGGTAACTGATGACTGGGTGGACGTGATCTTTACGGTGGCTGTGGGAGAAGATGAAAACGGAGATATGCTGGTTTTTGTAGAAAACGAAAACGGGGAATTTGATGAAGAAGATCCCATTTACTTTGAACCCTCTACCGTGGAGTTTCAGGACAATGTATTCGAGGTGATGGAGGCGGGAGTAACGGCCCGAATGGAGTATTATAACGGAAGAGAAATCGTAGAATTTGAAGGTCCTGCGAGCTTACTCTATTTGTCGGACACCCAACCTTCTGAAAGCCTGCAGCTTTATTTCGATCATCTTCGGATGGGCACGTGGACCGTCAACGATCAAACCTTCGAGGTAGCTCTCATCAAAGAAAGTGCTCCGCCATATCGGATCGAACCTTATACATACTTCTATATCGATCTGGATGAGGATGGTCAATTCGACATCATGGAAGACGGATTTGAGGCCTATCCGGTCACAGAGCCCTTCAACATCGCGGGGGAAAGCTGGGAGATCTCAGAAATATCAGCAGACGGGGGTTCCATGACGATCGTAGAGTCGGAAGAAGATGTAGACCCAAAGGTGGCATTGCGCCCGGGAACGATGGCACCTGACTTTACCGCTGAAACTTTGGATGGCAATGACTTGACATTATCTGATCTGCGTGGGAAGTATGTGATGATCGATTTCTGGGGCACCTGGTGCGGACCTTGCCTCGAAGCTTTGCCTGTCATCAAAGAAGCATATGAACGTTATGGCGGAGAAAATTTCGAGATCGTTGGGATCGCTAATGAACCGAGTCTGGATCGATTTAAGCAATTTATTGAGCGTGAAAATATACAATGGCCTCAGATCCCTGAAATCTATAAAGAGAATAACGAAACACAGGAGTTGTATTCAGTGAATTCCTATCCAACCTATTACTTAGTGGGCCCTAAGGGTGAGATCGCTGAATATGGAATGGCGCTTTCCTCAGATAACCTAATGGAAACCCTGGCTAAGTATTTAGAGTGAGGTTTGGTTATTCGTTAGTGGTATAATCGCGAATGGGATTATATTTATTGAATTTCTCTTAACGAATAACCAATAACTGGATCACTTCGTACCCTCAGTAACTTCAGTCACCTCATTTGCCAGAGACAACACAGCCTGAGTGTAAAGGTCACTTGGGTTGTATCGGTAGATAGCCCCTTCAACAGTCCCGGTTATTTCTTTGAAATGAGACAGATACTTAGCCACCGAATTGATGTTGTTTGGCATATGATAGAGGTCCTTACCCACCCACCAGCGGTTGAGGGAGTAAGGAATGAATTGGGCATACGACATGGCTCCGGCGTAGCTGGACCTCAGCTCGAATACGTCCAGATCATTATTTTTTACAAAAATAAGCAGCTCTTCCAGTTGAGCCTTTGCAAATTCGGCACGGTGGCCTTCTGCATACATAGATACATATACATTGAAAGGGTTATAAGTACCACTATATTTCCCAAATTCTGATTCAACCCCCAGGATTCCCGCGATCACATTTTTAGGTATGCCATATTCTTTTTCAGCCGACTCCAGATCAGACTCATACTGTTTCATAAAATCATTAATGAGCATTTTCTTATGGTCGTAATTCAGAACCTGTTGATACTCACTGAAGTCCTCGATCACCCGTTCTGCAGCCCGGGTAAATTTAAGGGTGATATTCTCAACCGGCTCATACCTTGGGTCTTCCAGCATCTCATTGAAGGCATACCCTTTTCCTTCAAAGTATTTAGCCAGCTCCTCGATATTCTTCTTCATGGCAGCAGGATCCGGGTCAGTTGCCTGAGCATTACCTGATAGAACAAAGGTGAAAAAAAGAAGCAGAATGGTAGTGATTTTAGCCATAAGATCAAGATGAAATGGTTCTCTCTAAGTGTTCTCTCATTATAACAAAAGTGAATCGATTTGAGAATTAAAGATTGTGAATATTTAGTGCTGTATTTTAAACCGGTCGAACTTCAATATTCATTATTCCTTGTTCAATATTCGAAGTTCAACTTAAAAACCCTTACCTTTTAGAGCTTTTAAAAGTGCGCTGTGGCGAATTGAGTTTCGCCAGGCGATGAACTTCAAAACTATTATCAAAAAGTACCATGGCAAAAGAATTTGATGTATGTGTAATTGGGTCAGGCCCCGGCGGATATGTAGCCGCCATCCGCGCTTCTCAGCTTGGCTTTAAAACCGCAATTGTAGAAAAAAGACATCTTGGCGGTGTTTGTTTGAATATTGGTTGTATCCCAACCAAAGCCTTGCTGCGTTCGGCAGAAGTCTATGAGTCGATCGAGCACGCTTCAGATTATGGGATCAATGTAAAGGATTATTCCGCTGATTTTGAAGGTATTGTAAAGCGGAGCCGTGGTGTTGCCAATAAGATGAGCAAAGGCGTTCAGTTCCTGATGAAAGCGAACAAGATCGAAGTTTTCATGGGCACCGGTGTTTTCAAATCCAAATCCGAGCTGGCTGTCAATGATGAAAAAGGCAAAGAGCAGGAAAGCATCAAAGCCAAGCATTTTATCGTGGCTACCGGAGCACGTCCGCGTCAGCTTCCGGGATTAGAGATCGACGGTGAGATGATCATTGACTCTGAAAAGGCTATGCAGCTTGAAAAGCAGCCTAAGAAAATGGTGATCGTAGGGGCCGGCGCTATTGGCGTTGAGTTTGCCTATTTCTACAATACCATCGGTACTGAAGTAACGATCGTGGAACTTCAGGATACCCTGGTGCCGGTAGAGGATAAAGATGTCGGAAAAGAACTCGGTAAGCTCTATAAGAAGAAAGGCATGAACGTGATGACCGGAAGCACGGTCGAAAACGTGAAGAAGAAAGGCAAGGGCGTTGAAGTCACCGTGAAGACCAAAAAAGGCGAAGAGAAGATCGAAGCCGATGTGGTTCTTTCTGCCGTTGGTGTGACCGGAAACGTAGAAGGACTCGGTCTCGATAAAGCCGGCGTGAAAACCGAGAAAGGCGCAATTGTGGTTGATAAGAAAACCTACAAGACCAATGTTGATGGCATCTATGCCATCGGTGATATTATCGGTGCACCATGGCTGGCACATAAAGCGTCTCATGAAGCGGTAGTTCTGGCTGAGCAGTTAGCCGGACAAAATCCACACCCGATCAATTACAACAACATTCCGGGCTGTACTTATTGTGAGCCTCAGATCGCTTCTGTTGGTTACACAGAGCAGCAAGCCAAGGATGAAGGTTTTGATGTGAAAGTCGGTAAGTTTCCGCTTTCTGCTTCCGGAAAAGCCACAGCGCTCGGGCACGAAGAAGGCTTTGTTAAGGTTGTATTCGATGCCAAATACGGTGAGTGGCTCGGTTGCCATATGATCGGATTCGGTGTGACGGAAATGATCGCTGAAGCGGTTGTTGCCCGTGACCTTGAAACCACCGGACATGAAATTATCAGCGCGGTTCACCCACACCCAACCCTCTCTGAGGCCGTGATGGAAGCTGTAGCTGAAGCATACAACGAAGGTGTTCACTTAGGAACTCCCGTTAAGAAAAAATAGGTCACAGGTTACGCTGATTGTATGATCAGCGCAAATTTGTGATAGAGAATTTGGCTCCTTCGGGAGCCATTTTTGTCTTGGTAATAATTGCATCTCGGTCTGACGGCTTCAAGCCAGTCTGACCGATGGTTGATTTGAATAACGATACCATTAGTCTGGTTCAAGCGTCACGCTTGGACCAGACGTTGTTCGTACAAGCGGGACGCTTGCACAAGTTTCGAAGAATAGATACTTATAATATCGATCGGACCGGTTATCGATAAGATCGAGTATGATAAGATAAAGAGTCCTCCCTTGAGGGAGGTGCCTTGGTTTTGACTCGTCAAAACCGGCGGAGGGTGTAAGCCAATGGCTAAGAAGCTGTTTTTAAACTTGGTGCTTCCCGGCAAAACCATTCACCTGGTACAAGCGTCTCGCTTGGACCAGCCATTGTTTGCACAAGCGAATCCGTGAAAAGGTGATATACTTATATGAGTATCTGATTATTTAATGTCTGGTTGAAATAACCTCCGCCGTAGGGGCAATTCATGAATTGCCCCTACGGCGTAATAATGAACTAACATGTCTCAAAAGATCATCGAACTGTACGATTTAGGTCATGCCTCATACCAGCCGGTATGGGATCTGCAGAAGTCTATTCAGCAGCGGCTGATCGATGAAAAACGAGCAGAACAGAAAGGCAAATCCAACAGAAAGCGCCTGGGTGATATACTTCTTTTTGTGGAGCATCCTCACATTTACACCCTCGGTAAAAGCGGCAGTGAAGAACATATGCTACGATCCATGATGGAGCTTCAGCAGCTTGAAGCTGAGTTCCTGAAGATCGATCGCGGGGGCGATATCACGTACCACGGCCCCGGGCAGATCGTGGGTTATCCCATTCTGGATCTGGACAGGCATTTTACGGATGTACATCGTTACCTTCGGTACCTTGAAGAGATCATGATCAAAGTGTGTGCCGATTATGGATTTGAAGCTCATCGAATTGAAGGACAAACAGGTGTATGGGTAAATAATGAAAAGATCTGTGCCATGGGTATTCGCTGTTCTCGCTGGGTAACCATGCACGGTTTTGCGCTCAACGTAAACACTGACTTGAGATATTTTAACAATATCGTGCCGTGCGGCATTGACGATAAATCCGTTACCAGTTTACAGGCTCTTTCCGGCAAAGAAATTGACGCCGAAGAGGTTAAAGAACGGATTATATTTCACTTTGAAGAGGTATTTGAAGTATCCATTTCAAAGCAGGGTTCCCTGCAAGAAGTGGAGCAGATTATTTCGTAACTTTAATTCTGTTTTTAATATCAAAATGGTTGTCACTCTGAGCGTCCAAAAGTCTTATAGGTAATGATACTGAACGCGAAGAGTCTCAAGGTTCAATATTTGAACTGTTTTATACTTTGAGATCCTTCGCGAAATACATGGAAAGCCTAATCATAATTCTAACCGCTCAGGATGACAACGGTCTTGCAGGTCTTAAGGGATCGGCACTAAATCACTAAAGAAGCACCATGATCAAAGAACTTCAGGTAGTTGACAAACCATCAGAAAAAAACCGGCGGCCGGACTGGCTGAGGGTAAAACTCCCATCGGGAGAGAAATTCAAAGAGGTTTCACAAACCATTCGAGACAATAACCTGAATACGGTTTGTTCTGAAGCCCGTTGCCCGAATATGGGAGAATGCTGGGGTGCCGGAACAGCTACTTTTATGATCCTGGGAGATGTTTGCACCCGTTCCTGTGCTTTCTGTGCTATTAAAACCGGTCGGCCACCGGCTGAACTGGATTGGGATGAGCCGAAGCGTGTAGCTGATGCGGCCGCCAAAATGAAATTAAAGCATGTGGTGCTGACCTCTGTTAACCGTGATGAGCGTAAGGATGGTGGAGCACCAATTTTTGCAGCCTGCCATGAAGAGTTAAGAAAAGCCATTCCGGGAGTAACCATTGAATCTCTGATTCCTGATTTTCGTGGAGAATGGGATGCAGCCCTTCAGATCGTGTTTGATACTCCTCCGGATGTATTGAGCCACAACCTTGAAACGGTACCAAGTAAGTATCGACGAGTCCGCCCGCAGGCACGATATGAGCGTTCCCTTGAACTCTTACAACGCACCAAGAATGCAGGCATCAGAACCAAGACCGGAATTATGGTAGGGCTTGGAGAAGAGCGGGAAGAAGTGATCGAGCTGATGCAGGATTGTGTGGATCATGGTGTGGATGTCTTGACGATCGGTCAGTACATGCAGCCCACCAAGATGCACCATCCTGTAGTTGACTGGGTACACCCAGATCAATTTGCAGAATACAAAGGGATCGGTGAAAAGCTTGGTATTGAGCATGTGGAAAGTGGCCCGTTGGTACGTTCTTCTTATCACGCTGAGCGGCATGTTTAGTGTATTTGGTTAAAGGTTATTGGTATAATAGTTAATGGCAGAATTCCCAAAAACCATTAACTACTAACTAATGCCCCAATCTCTTAACTTCCAAAAAATACGAGGCACATGATTGCATTATTTACAGTACTGGCTATCAGTTATGTATTGGGGTCTATACCTTCCTCACTGTGGGTGGGTCAGATCTTCCATAAAATGGATATCCGGAATTTTGGAAGTGGAAATCTTGGCACAACCAATGCTTTTAGGAATTTAGGCTGGAAGTCGGGCGTGAGTGTACTTGTGCTTGATTTCATGAAAGGATTTGTGGCTTCGTATTGGGTAGCCATGTATGCCTTTGAGATCAGTAATGGCCCGATCGCTCCTCCCGGCTGGGAAGCCGATGCTTTTCTGAAGATAACTTGTGGACTGTTTGCTGTAACCGGGCATATGTTTCCGATCTTTGCCAATTTTAAAGGAGGAAAGGGAGCTGCCACAGCCTGCGGGATGCTTTACGGTATTGAACCGATCTCTATAGGTATTTCGAGCGTGATCTTTATTGTGATCGTACTAACCACCCGATATGTATCATTAGCTTCCATGACGGCAAGTTTTATCTACCCGGTAAGTTTGCTTGTTATGCGCTTTGGGTTAGGGATCAATGTGGATGGCAGTATTATCATATTTGCAATCATCATTGCAGCGGGGATCATTTATAAGCATAAATCCAATATCCAAAGATTGATGAATGGAACTGAAAGCCGGGTGAATATTTACGGAAATAAAAATAAGTCAGAAGAGGAATCTCAGGAACAAGATCTCGAGAAAGCACAGGTATGAGCGGCAAAAACGTAACAGTTATTGGAGCAGGCAGTTTTGGAACGGCTTTAGCCATGGTTCTGGATCAGGCCGGAAATCAGGTTCAGATATGGGCCCGTGAGGAAGAAATTGCCAACCGGATAAACGAAGATCACAAAAATCCATCCTACCTGAATGATATTGAACTGCCTGATTCTATTGTGGCCTATAATAACATCGAGCAGTGCCTGCAATCACAGGATATGGTTGTATTCGCCACACCTTCGCATACACTCAGGGAGGTTGCTGAAAAAATAAAGCCCTGCCTGGATGGTCATGAGATCCTGGTGACGGTAGCAAAAGGTATCGAAAATGATACCTTTAAAACCATGTCTCAGGTATTGATAGAAGTGATGGAGGGAACCACCTTTGAAGATAATATTGGGGTATTGTACGGACCAAGTCATGCCGAGGAAGTGGGGCAATTAAAACCAACCACCGTTGTAGCTGCTGCCTACTCCACACGTACAGCCAAGATCATTCAGGAAACGTTTTTGACGCCCATGTTTCGGGTCTATGTTAACAATGATGTGATCGGTGTTGAGATCGGTGGATCGGTCAAGAATATTATGGCTATAGCTGCGGGTATTGTGGATGGAGCCGAATTAGGAGACAACGCCAAGGCGGCTTTGATCACGCGCGGACTCCACGAAATGAAACGAATGGGACAATTGTTAGGTGCTCACTCAGATACCTTTTCGGGTCTGACCGGGATGGGAGATCTGATCGTGACCTGTACAAGTTCCCATAGTAGAAACAGGTCGGTTGGTTTCAGGATCGGTCAGGGTGAAAAGCTCGATGACATTGTAAATAGTATGAATATGGTGGCTGAGGGTGTTAAAACCACAAAATCGGTTCGTGACTGGGCTGAAAAGAACCATGTGGAAATGCCGATCACACAGGCTGTTTACAGTATCTTATTCGAAAATATGGATCCGAGAGATGCGTTGTACAAATTGATGACGCGTGATCCGAAAGATGAAATTGTGATGTAATTGGGTTTCGTGTTACGAGTTACAGGTTTCACAAAATGGGTCCTGTAACTCGTAACGCGTAACTCGAAACCCTGCTTACGATGGAAGATGAATTTGAATTTTACATGCAGTACTCCAATTCTGTGGAGCTTTCAAAGCTTACGCGGAATGATTTGAAGAACCTTGTACAGACCGGAGAAAGCAGCTTTTTGGAATTCAAACATAGTGTCGCCTCACCGGAAAAGATCGCCAGGGAAATTGCTGCATTATCCAATACCAAAGGAGGAACCATTTTGATCGGGGTTGAAGATAATGGTGAGATCATTGGTGTGGAAAGCTATCATGAGGAGGAATTCTGGCTCAATCAGGCAGCTAGGGAAGTGTGTATCCCGGAAGTGGATATCAGGATCGAACTGGTGAATATCGGGGAAAGAGATGTATTGCTGGTCAAAGTGCCCGAAGCCGAAAAAAAACCGATCTATGTTAAAGGGGAAAAGTACAGGCAGGTGTATGTAAGGGTGGACCATGAAAGTGTGGTTGCCAGTGATGAGTATGTTGAAGTGCTCAAACAAAACGCCTCATCAGAAGGGGTCACCTTTGAGTATGGTGAAAATGAGCAACAGTTGTTCAGGTTTCTGAATGAATACGGGGATATCACGGTTAAGAGGTTCTCGCTGCTGATCAGTGTAACAACCTATCGTGCAGCTAAAATATTGGTCAACCTGGTGAGTGCCGGCGTACTTGATCTGTTTGAAAAGGATGGAGTAACGCATTACACTTTTTCCCATAAAACTTCGTAATTTTGACTCATTCCAAATAGTGTAGTTCCTATGAGTATGCAAGACGAGAATTTAGATGATGTGATCGCCTCCCTGATTGATGAGGATGGGGAAGATACAGCTGTCTCAGAGAATCCCTTTGAAAAAGAACACCTGACAGGAGAGCCTGTTTCACTCACTGAAAGAGCCGCCAGACAGGTGCAAAAGATCAAGAGTGAAGAAGGAATGAGCGATGACATTTACCTTAGGGTTGCCGTGGATGGAGGGGGCTGTTCCGGTTTAAGCTATAAGCTTGGGTTAGACCACCGTACAGATGAGGACAAAGTATTTGAAAGCTTCGGGGTCGAGATCATTGTAGCTGAAAAGCATCTTATGTATCTGGAAGGGATGCAGATCGATTATCCCGACGGCCTGGATGCCCGCGGTTTCACTTTTGACAACCCGAATGCCACAGAAAATTGTGGGTGTGGGACTTCCTTCGCCATTTGATCAATAAGCTTTTCAGGAACAAAGATGACGCAGTTGATGTAGATCCTCGCTGACCTAATGTTTGTGTGAGATCAGTAGGGTACAACCAGATCATCGGTCAAGACAGAGAAATGCTTTTTGTCGAGAGAGGCTACAGGAATATTATTTACAATAGCTGTTGCAGCTATAAATGCATCCGGTAATCGTAATCCGTGACTTTTACCATATTTCATTCTTAAGAGGCCGGCTTCTTTTGCAATTTCTTCTGAGATCGGAATTTGTTTAACAGATTGTTCAATAAAAGCCATTAATTCCCGAAGTTCATTTTTGGAGATTATTCCTGCATAAAGTTCTGAAACAACCACTACAGAAGTGAGAATTGGATCAAACTGACTGATGAACTCAGAAGCTTCTGGCTTTCCTTTTAAAAAGTCGATAAGAATGTTTGAATCAACGATCATTGTAAATTTGATCTAACCGTTCTTCCCATTCATCTCTAAGCTCGTCAATATCAGGAAGATCTTTTTTATCCTTCCAGATGCCTGCAAAATCCATGATGGATTTTTTCCTGGGCTTTTCTTTTTCCCTGGCCACATATTCATCAATCGCCTCACGAATGATATTGCTTTGGGTCGTACCACGCTCATCGGATAGCTTTTCAATGGCCTTCTTCTCTTCTTCGGTAAGGTAGATCTGTGTTCGTTTCATCGTTCTCTCCAAATATGATGTATGTAATATACATCGTTTGGGGCTTTTACTCAATTAAGGAGCGAGCGGCTGAAAAAAATGGTCTCTATTTATGACTCTTCATCTTTCTTGGCGATCAGCCTAACGCCACGCTTGAAGGTCACATAATGCCAGATCCATTCGGCGAATACTCTAAATCTGTTGCGAAATCCGATCAGGAAGAAGATGTGGATGAGTCCCCAAAGCATCCATGCAAAGAAACCACTGAATTTAAATCCCCGAACGTCTGCCACAGCTTTGGCTCGTCCGATTGTGGCCATAGTTCCTTTATCGACATATTCAAAATCTTTGCGTGATCTTCCCCTGAGCTCATTTTTGATTAGTTCGCCAAGGTATTTGCCTTGCTGAAGGGCTACGGGTGCTAATCCGGGCAGGGGGTTCCCCTGTTTATCTTTGGCATGAGCGGCATCTCCGGCTACAAAAATATTGGAGTGATCCCCGATCGAAAGGTCAGAGTTCACGATTGCCCGGCCGATCCTGTCAGTTTCAACCTTGAGCTGTTTGATCAGTGGGGATGCAACGACACCGGCCCCCCACACAATGTTTGGAGTTTCAATAAAATGACCATCAACCTGAACGCCATTTTCCCTTATATCCTTGACCGGGGTATTCAATAAAACTTCCACTCCCATATCCTCAAGGGTTTTCTGCCCTTTTTTAGACAGCGGTTCCTCAAAAGCATTCAGGATGCCATCAGCAGCCTCAACCAGGTAGATCTTGGTTTCATCGGGTTTGATGTTTCTAAAGTCACGCATCATACTGCGCTTGGCGATCTCTGCGATAGAGCCAGCCATTTCAACCCCGGTTGGGCCACCCCCGATCACCACATAGGTAAGGTAAGGCTGTCGTTCTTTGGGATCGGTGATCTGTTCAGCCTGTTCCAGTGAAAGTAAAATGCGCTCTCTTATATCGAGGGCATCGGAGATGGATTTTAAGCCCGGTGCATGTTTTTCCCATTCATCATTGCCGAAGTAATTGTATTGAGCCCCGGGAGCGAGGAGTAGATAATCAAAAGGATAGCTATGCCCGTTTTTAAGTTGAACCGATTGTTGTTCTTTGTCAATATTGGTGACTTCACCGAGCACAACCTCAACATTTTTTTGCCTTCTGAATATGGCTCGTATCGGCATGGCGATATCACCGGGTGACAAAGCTGCAGTAGCCACCTGATACAGCAAAGGCTGAAACAGGTGGTGGTTGGTCTTGTCAATAATGGTGATGTTTACATCAGAAGATGACAGCTTTTGGGCCGCTGAGATACCGGCAAATCCTCCGCCTACAATGACTACGTTTTTACTCATGTCCTTTAGTTATTTATGGGCTAAAACAAGGCAGCGAAGCATTTAATTTAGTGTGCGGTCAATTCATTTTGGCCTGAGCCTCTAAAATGATCTGCTCAACCTCTTCCTTACTGATGGTCTCTTTTTTATTACAATATTGGCAGACTACTTCCTGCCCTTCGCCTTCCATATCCTTCAGGTCATCAAGACTTAGCATGGAAAGCGCATTTTTGAACCGCTTACGCGTACAGCGGCAAAAGAAATCGACCGGCTGTCGGTTGAGTTCTTTTACTTTAAGCGGAGATACAGCCTTGGTCATGATCTCATCAATATATTGACCATCACTCAGGAGTTCATCAATCGGTGGAAATGAGCCGAGACGTTCCTGCAGCATATCGATCTGCCCGTCAGGAGCACCCGGCATGCGCTGGATCATAAGTCCCCCCGCATGGGTTACCTGACCTTCTTCATCAATACCAACATCCAGAAGTAAGGCCGATGGGATTTGCTCGGATTGAGCCAGATAATGAGCCACATCACTGGTGATGTCTCCACTTACGATCTCAATGCTGCTGGTTCTGGGTTCCGCTTCGTTGTATAAGATCTTCGAGAACGTCAGAATGCCGAGCCCGATGCCATCTCCGAGTTGAACATCAGGGTTGGAGTAATCGAGTTCTGCCACCGGATTCTTAACATAACCACGGATCTCACCCACCTGATTGGCTTCAGCAACCAGAAAGCCAATAGGGCCATCTCCATCCATTCGAAGCTGAATGCGTTCCTCTCCCTTAAGTTCGGAGGCCAGAAGCATGGTGGCTGTCAGTGCTTTGCCAAGCACCACAGTATTTAACAGAGATAGAGAATGATTGTCTTTAGCCGTCTTTACAACTTCGGTAGTCTTAACAACAGAAATTTTAAAATGACCATCGGTGGTCATTCCCTTGATAAGTCGGTCTTTGAAATTATATTCGTCAATGTTCATAGGAGTACTAACAGGATCTCTTTTTTCAAAAAATTAATAAGTCACAAAGATACGCAGAATATTGGATTTTATTGGGCAGGCATCTATAGATATAACTGATGCCCCGGTTTGTCCAACAACCCTCACTGTGCAGTATGTGGTTCTGTATCCTTCAACCCGATAAGAGCCAGAATCACTCCAAAAACCACAGTTGTGGCAGCCATCAGTAGTATGCTTTCCATGGCTATATGGTTATCCAGCATCCATCCCATTAAAAAAGGGCTAAGTGCGGTACTGAATACCATGATGGCTGCGAATAAAGAACGAACGGTTCCGATCATATCTTCACCGTACAACTCAGCATAAAGAGCTGATTTGGTGGTGCTGCCAAAGCCAAGCGTCATGCCAACCAGGGCCATATATAAAAAAGCAGACCATACGCCGGGGTGAAAATAGGCTACCATGACTCCCGCCCCAAAGGGCAGTATGTAGAATGGGAAGATCTTAATGGCACTCATTTTGTCAATGACCGGGCCTATGCCAAGCGAACTAATGATCCGTGCCACAGCAAAGAATATAAATGCAGATGCAATAATGGCTGCGGTCCACCCAAGTTGTTCGGCAATGGAAACCTTATACAGGAATAAGGCCGTTGCCCAGAAAGGCGGAATCAGAATCGCCGGTAGGATAAGCCAGAAATTTCGGTCGTTGATGATCTGAAAATATGAGCCTGACTCTGAATCGGAGTCTATATCCTCTTCCTTTCTTTTAAATTTTTGATTGGATTGCTCGATATCAGTTTGCTTTAAGACATACAGGATGAATGGAATAAAGACCAAAGCGATGAGTGCAGCAATGATTCCCCATGTGGTTCGCCAGCTGCTAACAGCTAATATAGCTGCAATTGCTACGGGTAAAATGCCCTCACCAATTGGATATCCCAGGCTGGAAATACTTAAAGCTTTACCGCGCTGCAGAGTGAAATAACGAGCCATAGCAGTTTCGGCAGTATGACCACTCAAACCCTGACCGGATAAGCGAAGCAAAAGGATTCCTGCAAAAAGAAAACCAATGTGCCATGAAAAGGCCATCGTGAGTGCGGCTACCAATAAGCCGGTTGCCACATATAAGCTGTATTTACCAATGGGTAATACATCGATCCATTTTCCCAGAAATGGAAGGATGGAGGCACTGGCAAGAGTGGCTGCCGAATAAATAGAACCAAAAGCCGCATTTGAAAGATCAAAGTCCGTCAAAAAATAGGGCACGAACAGTGAGATCAGGAAAGTCTGACCAAAGCTCGAAAAAAAGGTAAATGAAAGTCCAAAGCTCAGGACTTTTCTCTCTTTTAAAACAAAGGTGAGGTAACTCAATGAGATGTACGATGAAATTCAGAAAATTATGATCCCTGAAAATACCGCTATTTATGACGAATCTACATTACAAAGTGAATGTATTATTCTATCCGCGGGATAAGGGTCGTCTATTTCTGTTGCATATTTAATTGAAGGGTGTCGACAAAATTGACCAGGTATTGTTAAAGCAAAAATTAATTGTAGTCATTCCCGCGAAGGCGGGAATCCATGTATAGTCATAAAATCAGATGTCGATTTCCGGAAAACAATTAGATCTCGGGACTGCCTATCGGCACAGGGATTCATGTTCTGCGATATGGCGCTTCAAGGTGTATAAACAGCACTGTTTGTACCGAGCTGATATTCGCATTTAAATAAGGGTCAGATGAGTGTTTTAGTGCCACATATAAAGATAAACCCAATAAAAAAGGCACTTCATGAAGATGAAGTGCCTGCGAATGAATTATCTTGTTTCTATCAGTCGATCGATCAGTCGATAAAACGTTTATACATGCTTCCAAAACGTCCTGAAACATGAGCATTGGAAGAATATTTATTCTTGATCTTACCAACTGTTTCAATGCGTTTTTCTGCCAGAGCATTTGATGCCTTGTGAGCGGGAATGCCGTGTTCTTCTGAGTAGCTCAGAATATCTGTAATGGTGTTGTAGATATTACCGGCATTGTTCAGGGCTCTTTCTTCATCATATCCTTCCAGTTCGCTGGCAATATTGATGATCCCACCTGCATTGATCACATAATCAGGGGCATAGATGATCCCTTTATCCAGAAGCATTTGGCCATGTTTATCTTCCTCATCCAGAACGTTGTTGGCCGCACCGGCAATGATATCACATTTGAATTGTTTCAAGGTATCATCATTGATCACCCCACCTAAGGCAGATGGTGTGAATATGTCTACATCCAATCCGTAGATGTCATCAGGGTTGTTAACCAGCTCGCCGCCCACTTCTTCAACCAGGGCTTTGGCTTTGTCTTCATAAATATCACTTATGTATAACTTTGCCCCTTCTTTTGCGGCGTGGCGTGCAAACGAGGAAGCAACATTTCCGGCACCTTGCAGGGCGATCTTCTTACCCTCGAGGGAATCACTTCCGTAGGCTTTTTTGGCACAGGCCTTAACACCCATATATACACCATAAGCGGTTACAGGAGATGGGTTCCCGCTGCCACCCAATGCTTTTGGAATTCCGGTTACATACTTGGTTTCGGAATAGATCCATTCCATTTCCTTTTCAGTCATGCCCACATCTTCCGCGGTGATATAGCGACCACCAAGTCCATCTACGAAACGTCCGAAGGCACGAAAGAGAGCTTCCGTTTTATCGGTGCGTGCATCCCCGATGATGATGGCTTTACCGCCGCCAAGGTTAAGTCCGGATATGGCTGACTTGTAAGTCATGCCACGGGAGAGACGCAGAACATCACGCAGGGCGGCTTCTTCAGACTCATAATTCCACATGCGGGTTCCGCCAAGAGAAGGCCCCAGGGTCGTGTTGTGAATGGCAATGATGGCCTTTAGGCCGGTATCAGGATCTGAACAAATGACGACCTGTTCGTGTTCGTTATTGTAGAGTTCATCAAAGATCGGAAATTTGGAGCTGGAGTAATTCAAGGTCTTTTGGTCTGTTGTTAAACTGAAAAATATGTATGCGTAATCTTTGTGAGGAAACGCTTCCAAAGGTCAGCATTTATTTAATGATTCTCAATCTGAACCGGTTCATTTCATACTAAAAGATGTAAGTGAATGTTGTTATAACAGGCAGCGCCCCTGTGAGGGCAGATTTGAAAATAAAGCGGATAAGTATGCTGATTTTCTCTCTGTAAATAGTATTTTATATAACCAATGAAAACGCAATGAGCGTTGGCGTACCGGCCTGACCGCCGATCAGCCTCTATGAATAAAAATAAAGCAAAAAACAATCATGTCATTCCGCTGGACGTACGCGCAGCCGGAACAGGAAGAGACTGCCTCTGCATTAGGGGAACAGCTTGGAATTCCGGCCAAAATAGCCCAATTACTGGCTATCCGCGGCATAAAAACTTACGATGATGCAAAATACTTTTTCAGGCCAAAGATAGAAAACCTCCACGATCCTTTTTTAATGAAGGATATGGAAGAAGGAGCAGAACGGCTGGCCTTGGCCATTCGCCGCACTGAGAAAGTACTCGTTTATGGAGATTACGACGTGGACGGAACTACGGCTACGTCTTGTGTTTACACCTTTCTTAAGGAATTCGGTGTGGACGCCGATTACTATATCCCTCACCGCTTCAAGGAGGGATATGGAATCAATCCCGATGGTATCAAATACGCAGAAGAAGTCAATGCCACTCTGATCGTATCCGTTGACTGTGGCATTACAGCCATTGAGGAAGCCCGGGAAGCCAAAGAAAAAGGTATCGACCTGATCATATGTGATCATCATACCGTAGGAGATGGAATACCCGATGCCGTGGCTGTTCTGGATCCCAAACGCCCCGATTGTGAGTATCCTTTCGATGGATTGTCGGGAGCCGGTGTAGGGTTTAAACTCATTCAGGCCACCATCAAGAAATTGGGATTACCTAAATCGGTCGCCTTTCAATTTCTGGATCTGGTTGCCATCTCCATTGCCTCCGATATAGTGCCTATCATAGATGAGAACCGCGTGCTGATGAAAGCCGGATTGAACATGATCCGGAAAAGCCCACGGGTTGGGATTCAGGCGTTACTTGATCTTATCAAAGTAAAAAAGGAAGAGGTAAACACTTCTAAGATCGTGTTTTCGATCGGTCCGCGCATCAATGCAGCAGGCCGTATGGGAGATGCCAGCACTGCCGTGAAACTGATGATCTCAGAAACAATAGCCGAGGCAAAGGCTCATGCACAGGAACTGGAATCCATAAACCTGAGGCGTCGCGATACGGATTCCCAAACGATGAAGGAAGCCATGAAGCAGATCGATCAGAATTTCGATATGGAGGAGACTTCCACCATTGTGCTGTATGCTGAAGACTGGCACCTTGGGGTGATCGGTATTGTGGCCTCGCGCCTGGTGGATCTGTACCATCGTCCGGCCATCATGCTTAGTAATGTGGATGGCAAGATCAAGGGATCAGCCCGAAGCATCAAAGGCTTTAATATTTACAACGCCATCAAGAAGTGCGATGACCTGCTGGAGCAGTTCGGCGGTCATGAGTTTGCAGCCGGTTTGACCCTTGCTGAGGACAACCTCACAGAATTCCGGCGCCGCATGAACGAGCTGGCTTTCAGTGATCTTTCCGACAATTCCTTTGAGCCGGAGCTGACTATTGATGCTGATCTTGATCTCACTGAGGTTGACATGAAATTCTGGAAGCTGTTGAGTCAGTTCGAGCCCTTTGGTCCCGGTAACATTCGTCCCATATTTGTTAGTAAAGGCGTAACCGTAGTTGGTGAACCCACTATCGTCGGGAATGGTCACCTCAAAATGAAGATCAAACAGGGGCAGTCGGGTTCCTTTGATACCATCGGTTTCAATATGCACGAATATCTGCCATCGGTACGAACCGGTGATCCGTTTGACATTGCCTATGTGCTGGAAGAAAACAACTGGAACGGCCGGCGCACCCTGCAGATGCGGCTCAAGGATATCCATATACCTTAAAAGTAAAAGAGGTGTTAGGTGTTAGAAAAAAACTAACACCTAACACCTCGCACCTAAAGCCTAAATATCCTTTTTCCATAATTTAATATTGTATGTAGATAATAAACCCTTTATCTTTGCCGTCCTTGATGAAAGGGACTGTAGCTCAGTAGGTAGAGCAACGGACTGAAAATCCGTGTGTCGGCGGTTCAAATCCGCCCGGTCCCACACTCAAGTAAAGCCTTGACTCGCATTAACTTATAGCGGCTCAAGGCTTTTTTAATTTTACTACTTTTTTTGTGGGACTCGCTGGGAACTCACTGCGTATGGTTGGAATAAGAAAAATATTTTTAGCGGAGTTTGCCTAGTTGCAAAACTGGAGTTTCGTGAAAAGGATGAAAGTCATGATGCTATTGGTATTGAGGGAGATTCCATTCCTAACTATCAGCTTATAGAGAACGAAGTAATCCGTTTTATGATATCGTGGCCGGCAAGGTTTCAAACATTACTGAATGCTATTCATCTTTTTGTACACATATTATGCGTGTTCACGTAACGTGAACAGATAAATTTTGTGAACGAGATCGTACATAAAGCTTTAGCCCACCTGGAGCCTGCTTTACTGAATGGCATTCTTTTAACAATGCAGACATTGGAATTTACTCTCATTGCAAAGCCCCGGCTTAGCAACGCCGTCCCGGAAGCTCCAGCTTCCAATGCAGTAACAAACCCATAGAAAGGGCATAATGCTGCAAAACCTGCATTATTCTTATTCTAATTTTATTGGTTTCTTCCCCTGTGAATTGTATTCTGGGTGCAACTCAAACAGCGACAGAAAACATATTAGTTGCTGCTACTACCGTTTCCCACCCTGGTATATTGCGTCAAAGTATGTATTTTAAAATCGGGACAATATTTATTGAATAATAGAGATCTTAAGACCGCAAAACTTATCGCTCACCTATGGTAAAATCAGCTCCTCAATCACGGTTAGACCAAATGTATACCACCGCATTTCAGCAAAACTGGGACCGGCCTCTTTTTACGGATTACGACGGTAAAACATCTACTTATGGTGAAGTAGCCAATCAGATCGAAGCATTAAAGATCACTTTGAGTGAAGTGGGATTGAAGCCCGGAGATAAAGTTGCGATATATGCCCGAAATTCATCAAACTGGGCTACAACATTCTTCTCAATTATGGCATTTGGAGGTGTAATCGTTCCCATTCTTCCTGATTTTACACCCGAAAATGCTCATCATATTTTAAAGCATTCCGGTGCAAAAGTGCTATTCGTAGCAGATTCTCTCTTTGTAAATCTAAACAAAGCTGAACTCAAAGAATTAAGGCTCACCATTTCCACGGATGATTTCAAAATTCTAAATGAACAATCAGACTCATTGCCCCAAACGGCAATGGATGATTCACTGAGCGTAGAAAAGCAGAATTTTGAGTTATCAAGACGGGGCGATGAAGATCTTTTGGTCCTCTCATATACTTCAGGATCCATGGGGTTTTCCAAAGGCGTGATGCTTCCGGTGCGGAGTATTAAATCGAATATTATTTATGCGCGGGAGAATATGCCACTTAAAGCCGGTGACCGGATTGTCTCCATTTTGCCCATGGCGCACATATTTGGATTGGCCTTTGAGAATTTGTTTCCGGTTTCGCTGGGTTGCCACATTACATTTCTAACTAAAGTACCGACACCGCAGATATTGTTGAAAGCGCTTGGAGAAGTTAAACCCCATCTTATTTTGCTGGTTCCATTGATCATAGAGAAGATCTATAAAAAGCGCATCGTGCCCTTGCTGGAAAAACCGGCGACCAAAGTGCTGTTAACCTTACCGGGAATTAGAAACCTGATCTATAAAAAAACGCGAAAAAGTCTGATCGAGAGTTTTGGTGGAAACTTTCATGAAGCGGTAGTTGGCGGAGCAGCCTTAAGCCCTGAAGTGGAATCGTTTTTTAGAAAAATTAAATTTCCCTTTACGATCGGTTATGGAATGACCGAATGCGGGCCACTTATCAGCTATGCACCTCATGATGTGACAAAAAATGGATCATCAGGTAAGCTGGTCGACCGGATGGAAGTACGGATAAACAGTGAAAAACCATATGAGGAAGCCGGTGAAATTCAGGTAAAAGGCCGGAATTTAATGCTAGGTTACTACAACAATAAGAAAGCTAATGACCAGGCTTTTACAAAAGATGGCTGGTTCAAGACAGGGGATCTGGGGATTATTGACGACGAGAATTTTATTTTCATAAAAGGCCGCGAAAAAAATATGCTTCTGGGGCCGAGCGGTCAAAATGTATATCCTGAGGAGCTGGAGTCGCGACTCATGAATTTTCCGTTTATTCAGGAGTGTGTGATTATACAGCGAAATAACCGGTTGGTGGCTAAGGTTTATCCGGATGCTGAAATGATGACGGCATCCGGCACAAAAGAGGAAGACCTTGATGATGTCCTGGAGAAAACGCGTCGTTCATATAATGAATCTGTTGCATCCTACGAGCAGCTCTCAGGGATTGAGCTTGTAGATCAGGAGTTCGAAAAAACTCCGAAGAAAAATATCAAACGCTTTTTGTACACCTGATATCCTATCTGTTGAAAATGCTCGGTATCTTAATAATTGACATAACAGATATTGAAGATACAGGTATAGGTATCAGCCAATCTACAGTAGATAGCCTTTTTACCTATAATGTCAATCACAGTGCTCAAGGGACAGCAGGTGAAAGCAGCGGTGTAATGGGGGATTCTTGCGTGCTAAGCACAAAACGCAAACTACTTGAAACCTTTGCCTCGTTACAAAGCTTCGGCTTAGCAACGCCGTCCCGGAATCTCAAGCTTCCCATGAGGTATAAAAAGTTAAATCCTTTGAAACCTGACTCCCGTTTTGGTAACAACCCACCAACTCCCACAGCTCTTCACCAGCCTAAGACGAACTACTAGCGTTTCTTTTTTAAACCCACACCCAAACACAAAATTTTTGCTTCTAATACATTACATTGCAGCCCATTACCGAAACTAAATGTTAATTAACTCTTTAGATATGAAACGAATTGGGCTTCTATTGATTCTGTCCATAATAATGGCAGGTCAGGCTTTTGCACAAAATTATACCCCGTTGAATGCTCCGGAATGGCCGGAATCGGATACGACCATGTACACGGTTGGGGGTGAACGTCACGGGATCAGCTTTTTTGAACAGCACCGTTTTCCGGAAGTTGAATACACGGTCGGTGAGGAACTGACTTTTGATACCTATCATACCGTAAATGTGATGTATGAATGGTATGAGCGATGGGCTGAACAGTATCCTGATATAGTGGATCTGTATGAGGTGGCTAAAAGTTTTGAGGGAAGGCCTATTCTGCAAATGACCATCACCAACAAGGAAACGGGAAAGCATACCGACAAGCCTGCGGCCTATTTCGAAGGTGGCCGGCATAGTGGTGAGATCACCAGCAGTGAGTCTATTTTATGGCTGACCAAGCACCTGCTTGAGAATTATGGGAAAGATCCTGAGATCACGGAATTGATCGACACCAAAGCCATCTATCTTCGCCCACAGAATAACCCGGATGGGTCGAATCTTTACCTGCATACGGCTCAGGCAAACCGAAGTTCTGTGCGCCCGCACGACAATGACCGCGATGGCCTTCTGGATGAAGATGCTCCCGAAGATCTGGATGGTGACGGTATCATATACTCAATGCGTAAAAAAGCCGGTCCCGATGAAATGGACGAAGCCAATTACATCATCGATCCCAGAGACCCGGAAGGCCGGTTGATGAAACGGGTGCTGCCCGGAAAAGGCGATTGGTTTGTGTATTCTGAAGGCATCGATAACGACGGTGATGGGGATTATAATGAAGATGGGATCGGTGGCCTCGATCTCCATCGTAATTACGCTGAAAACTGGCGGCCTGATGTCGGGCGTGAACTTACCGGACGGGGTTACACACAATATGGAGCCGGAGATTACCCGTTAAGTGAACCTGAATCACGATCGGTGGTCATGTGGATGCTTACTCATCCGAATATTTCGGTTGTGAATTCTATGGATACACGCGTACCCATGCACCTGCGGCCGCCTTCCACTTCTAAAAGTGAAGAGCGCATGTATCCTGAGGATCTCGAGCTCTATGAAAAGTATGATCGTCTGGGACTTGAGATCACCGAATATCCATGGGCGGGTGATGTCTATGAAACCTATATGACTCGCTATCCTACCAATCGTGTGACCGGAGACCCTTCACGGCCAAGTCCCCTGTTTGGGCACGGACCTGATTTTGGGTATTTCTATTTTGGTTCCATCTGGTACGGCGATGAACTGTGGAATAATGGAGCGATGGAAGATTATAATAACGATGGGGTTTATGATGACTACGATGCCCTGCAATGGGACCTTCGGGAAAACGAAGGTCGTGGTTTTAAACCCTGGAACACCTTTGACCATCCCGAGCTTGGGGAAGTGGAAATAGGCGGTACTCATCCCAAGTTCTTCAGTCAAAACGGTCCGCCATGGCAGCTTGAGCGCTGGGCTGAAAAACAAGCCTTATTCAATTTGATGATGGCGAAAGAGCTTCCGCAAATTACATTGGATGAGATCGATGTGGAGCAAACCGGAGATGATACCTATAAGATCTCCGTCAGCTGGACGAACACCGGGAACTTACCGGTGGCCTTGAAGCAGGCGCAGTTGGTAAAAATTGTCAGGGAAGACCGGGTTCAGCTGGACTTTGATTCGGAACTTACCAAGGGACATGAAGATGCCAAGCTGAAGATCATTACTCCTGAGCTATACGATAAAACGATCCGTGCAGGATATACCGGTGCCGGAGAATCTAAGAAGGTATATTTTGAGGTACAGCTGAATGGCATTGAAGGAGCCGAGGGCAAGGTGAAGATCCTTTCTACACGAGGCGGATATATTGAGAAGGAGATCGAAGTGGGTGATCACCTGAAGGAGACTAACCCGAATCCTGATCAGGTAAATTAAAAAGCCCCGATCATCTTCAAGATGGTCGGGGCTTTTTTTTGATATTTGTACTCGTTGCTTAGCTCCGGCTTAGCAACGTGGTCCCGGAAGCTCCAGCTTCCCGGACTGCATCACGAAGCCTGAGCTTCATGACGAGCCATAAGTAGATCAGGCTTAATGCTCCATTATTCGATTCAGTCAAAAAAGGACTATAACAATGGAATCGTCGAGAACCGGGTGATGGAGATGAACAAGGGTTTAACCCATCAAGTAGATCCTCCGTGTTTTCCTGCACAGAGGATCCCATATCAAATGCCTGACAAACCAAGGTAACTCAGTATCCGGCAGCCTGCCCGTCAACCCTGGATTCTGATGCGCCGAAATACACCCCTCTTTCATGGTCACGCATGATACCCTGATATCGGCCGAAGAAACTATCTCCGATCTGAACTTCGTGGCCCATAGCTCTGAGAGCTTTGACTACAGAAAATGGCACCCCGGATTCGATGCTGACCTGACCGGTATCCGTTAGCTTAGCATCCAGATCATCAGTAGGCTGGGTGGAGCCGGAATGTTCCCAGCGGAATGCATCACCGGCTTCCTGAATATTCATGCCAAAGTCGATGATGTTAGTTAAGATACTTACGTGACCAATTGGCTGATATCCGCCTCCCATGTTTCCAAAGCTCATCAATGGCTTCCCGTCCTTCATCACAAAGCCTGGAATAATGGTGTGGAAGGGACGCTTGCCGGGGGCATAAACATTGGGGTGATTTGGGTCCAGTGAAAATAACTCACCACGATTCTGAAAACTGAATCCGGTTCCCGGCACCACAAAACCGGTGCCCATACCACGGAAATTACTTTGAATAAGGGAAACCATATTGCCTTCTTCATCGGCGGTTGTGAGGTAGATGGTATCCCCGTCTTCCAGCACATCCACACCGGTGGTGAGGTCACGGCGGGCGCGGTCACCGATCAACTTACGACGTTCAGCTGCATATTCCTTGGAAAGAAGGGTTTCGTAAGGAATGTCATAATAGTCGGAATCCGTGTAATGCTTGGCTCGGTCTTCGAATGCCAGTTTTTTGGCTTCAATAAGCAGGTGAAGGGTTTCAGCTGTGCCAAACCCGGTTTCAGAAAGGTCAAAGCCTTCCAGGATATTCAGCATTTGCAAGACAGCGGTTCCCTGAACGTTACCACCTACCTGGTACACATCATAACCACGATAATTTACGGTTTGAGGCTCCACCCATTCTGAGCGATGTTGGTCAAAATCCTCATATCGCAGGTAGCCGTTATTCTCCTTCATCCAGGTATCGATCTTTCTGGCGATCTCACCACGGTAAAAGGCATCGCGACCTTGTTCTGCTAACAGACGGAAGGTGTTCCCCAGGTCGGGATTACGAAATACCTCTCCTTTCTCAGGTCCACGCCCATCAATAGTAAAAGTTTCTTCAAAAGCTCCGGGTTGATTTTTCAGGAACCGGGCACTTCGTATCCACGCTTCTGAAATGGCCTGACTAACCGGAAATCCATTTTCTGCATAATGGATCGGTTCGGCAAGGATCTCACTCATATCCGTAGTACCAAAACGCTCATGCATCTCAAACCAGCCATCCACGGCTCCCGGTACGGAAACGGACAGCAGGTCGTAGGAAGGAATGTCATCCTCGCCTTTCTCTTCCAGTATTTCCATCAGGCGGTCATAGGATAAACCCCGCGGCGAACGCCCACTGGCATTCAAAGCATATAGTTGCCCGCTTTTTTCGTGCCAGATAATAGCAAACAGGTCGCCGCCGATCCCGTTTCCGGTAGGCTCCATGAGCCCCATGGCAGCATTGGCACCAATAGCGGCATCAATGGCATTGCCTCCGTTTCGCAGGATATTCAGCCCAACCTGAGTAGCGAGGGGCTGACTGGTGGCCACCATGCCACGCTGAGCGATCACTTCAGAACGGGTCAAAAACGGTTCCCCGGCCTCACGGTCGATCTGAGCAAAAGTGGTTTCAGTGAGGAGTACCAATAAAATAGATGTGAACAGAGCAAGAAGTTGGTATATGCGTTCCATGTTGAAGTAATAAAGTTAAAACTCGAACAGATTATACAACCACTAAAGGCCTTTTACAAAAGGTTTCGTTTCGGGTATAGGTGTGATAAAATGTAAATGGATCTATTCATGCCTAACAATCGGAACCCATTTAGGTATCACATTTCGGGCTACTATTTAATAAACTCATTTATAATCAGGCAATAGAATTTATCATTCAATTCCTATCACATTTGGTAATAATCGTTTAGAAAAGAACCAGTTAAATACTTGATAAAAAATTCTAATGTATTGCATTCTAATTACTTACAAAAATTAATAGAAACATTCTAATACGAAACATTTAAAGTTATGCTTAGTTTTAAGAGTTAATCCCTATTGAGAAAAAATATCCATGAGTCGGAACCAAGTAGTTGTCACGAAAAGTGATGAGACATTTAAGGCTGTTTCCAGTATAGTTGAGAAGTTAGAGTTTAAAGTAAATTCAGTAAAAAGAGTTGAGGCTGTAGAAACATTCACCAATCAGGCAATTGATCACTCTGATGATCTTGTCATGTTGGACCTGGAGGATCTGGATCTTTCAGACATCGAAACGGTTGATAAAATTAAATCGCTGGATCCTGATATCCCCCTGATTCTCATCAAATCAGATTTTTCTTTAGAGGAGGCGATTAAACTGGTAAAAGCCGGTGCAACTGATCTTATCAAACAGGGAGAGCTTGAAGAGAAGCTGGCAGGATCAATCACATCAGTTTTTGGTAAGACCTTTGAATACGAAAAAAACCTGAAGATCTCAGACCTGAATCGGGACCTGGAAGAGGTGCTCAATAATCACATCATAAATAGTTTGCCGGGCATTTTTTATGTGATCGATAAAGAAGGGCAGATCATCAGTGTGAACAACCGTTTTCGCGAGCTGATCGATTATAAACCGGGAGATGACAACCACTTTACGAAATTTGTGGCAGAAGAGGATGTGGATGCCTCGGTACAAAGTTTTTTGACCACCTTGAAATATTCTGCGAATGAGGTTGAGCTGCGCCTGAAAACAAAAGATGGAGACAAGATCCCTTATTTGTTGTCAGGTATCACCACCACCATTAATAATGAGACTATTTTGGTAGGAACCGGAGTGGATATCAAGGACAGGAAGCAAACAGAAAAGGATCTGCTGAACGAACAATCTTTTATCGACAAGGCTTTGAATTCACTTCCGGGTTTATTCTATGTGTTGGATGAGGACATGAATTACATTAGGGTCAACCAATACTTTATTGACAGGCTTGGATATTCCTGGGAAGAAATTCAAAACATGAATCCCCTGGATTTCTACTTCAGGGAGGACCACGAACGGATCGAAAATATTATAAAGGAAGCGTTTGTGGAAGGTTCAGCGAGTATAACGGCTCAGTTAAAAACGAAGGATGGGAGTCATCCACATTTTTACCTGACCGGTTCATTCTTCAATCAGGATGGGAAAAATTATATTTTGGGTACCGGAGTGGATATTTCTGAGCAAGTTCGGATGGAAAGTTTGCTGGAACAGGCACAGCGTATGGTGAAGATCGGAGCCTGGGAGCTTGACGTAGAAAAAGGAAGGGTTAACTGGACGGATGTAGTAAAAGAGATTCTGGAAGTGGATAAGGATTACAATCCTAACCTGCAGGACGGACTGGATTTCTATGTAGGGGAAAGCAAAAAGAAGATCACTAAAGCGGTGAACAAAGCCATTGAGTCAGGGAAGTCGTATGATCTCGAATTGAAAGTTAGAAGTCGTAAAGGGAATATCAAATGGATCCGAACCATAGGGGAAGCCATTTTTCACAATGGGAAATGTGTGCGTTTGCATGGCAGTTTTCAGGATATTACTGAAAAGAAACTGGCTGATGAACGGATAAAAGAGTCGCTAAAAGAAAAAGAAATTTTATTGATGGAGGTTCATCACCGGGTAAAAAACAATCTGGCATTGGTTTCGGGATTGATGCAGTTGCAAGCTTACCAAACCGATGATAAAGTGGTGTATAAATATCTGGAAGACAATCAAAGTCGTATTAAATCCATTGCTCTCATTCACGATCAGTTGTACCAAAGTGACAATTTCACCAGCGTCAGGTTAGATGAACAAACAGAAAACCTGATCAAACATATTTCAGATTCCATCGCCAACGGTAAAGAGATCAAGATAGAATTGGAGCTGGATGAAGTAGAGGTCAACATCAATCAGGCGGTTCCTTATACCCTCCTCTTGAATGAAGTGGTCACAAATGCCTATAAGCATGCCTTCAAAGAAGCAGAAAAAGGAGAGATTCAGCTCAGTCTCAAAAATAAAGATAACCTGATCTCACTTCAGGTGAAGGATGATGGTAAGGGTGTTGACAGAGATATAGACCTGGAATCGCCTTCTTCGCTGGGTATGACCCTTGTCAAAACCCTGTCTGATCAGTTGCAGGGTACTCTGAATATAGATTCGGGAGACAGCGGTTTGTCAGTAGATCTGACATTCAAGAGAAACGATCAGCTAAGAGGAGCTGCCAGTAGTTTGTTGTGATACCTGTCAGAAATTAGATCAGGTCGAACCAAATAAGAAAGCCGGATCATTAGACCCGGCTTTTTTATTACGGCTTAGGTTCTGTCAGGGTGTGATGATCAATTTCCCTCTGGTATGCAGTTTTTCAATTTCCTGCAGAGCCTGACCGGTTTCTTCCAATGTGTACGTTTTGGATATCGGAACTCTGATCTTACCGTTATCAGCAAGGGCGGCAATATGTTCGAGCTGTTCCGAATTCGGTTCTACAAATACGTACTTAAATTCAATATCATCACTGATATCAGGTTTACTCTTGGTGATGGATGCAATTTTTCCGCCATCTTTTAACACTCCGGTTTCCATAACCTGTGCAAAGGAATCTCCACGGGAGCAATGGAAGATCAGATCCACGCCTTCAGGCTGAACCTTTTGCACGGCCTCTCCCACATGATGATCGTTATAATCGATCGTGATATCAGCCCCGAGGTCTTTCATATAATCATGATTGGCTTTACTTGCCACACCAATGACGTTTGCTCCAACGGATTTCGCTAACTGAATAGCCAGGGTGCCCACACCGCCTGAAGCACCTAAAATTAAGATCGTTTGATCCTTTTTGAGCTCTCCAAAATCAAAAATTGATTGATAGGCCGTCAATCCCACCAACGGTATTCCGCCTGCTTCCTCTATAGAAATATTTGTTGGGCGTTCAGCAAGGTATGCATCTGGGAGCGCGATGTATTCTGCGAAGGTTCCGTGCTTGATCAGTGGGCGGCGCGCATAAGCGTAAACCTCATCACCTGCCTGAAAACGACGTGCGGCATAACCGGTTTCCTCAACTACACCTGCAACATCCCAGCCGGGAATAAGTGGGAATTCACCCGGAATGGCATCTTTCAACATGCCCTTGGCTACAGCTGCATCAACGGGATTTACACCGGCGGCTTTTACGCGCACCAAGACCTCTCCCTCACCTGCTTCCGGTTTATCCAGTGTTCCGGTTTTGATATTGTTCAGATCGCCATAGTCTTCTATAAAAGCAGCGTTCATTTGTTCACTCATACGTCCTTGTTTTTAATTGTTTGTCTGTTTGTCTGAAAAACAAGTGACAGGCAGGATCAGTTCAGAGGGAGAGTTTGAAAAACCCTATGAGAGTGATGAATAAAATTGAACGGGCTGATTTCTAAAGGTCTTCGATCATGGTCACATCTGCTGCTACATACCACTCTCGTTTCATGAAAAAGAATGAGGAAATGACAAACAGTCCTGCGGCTACGGCTGCGGCATAAAATGTTGCATTCAGGCTGATTCCGGCATATACCAAACCCAGCAGATAAGGACCGAGAGCCTGACCGGTACGCATCACCACCCAGTTTACGGAAAGAAAAGCCGCCCGGTATTCTTTGTCAGCATATCCGGTCAGCAAATTCAGGATGCTTGGAATGTTGATGCCCTGAGCGGCTCCAAAGATCAGTACCGGAATAATGAACCACCATATGTTGGTAACTTGAGGGATGATCAGGAAAATAACCAGATAGAGGATCGCTGCGGTTCGGATCAGATTAACCTCCGAAAAACGGGTAGTGAGTTTGCCAAGCTGGGATGAGGCATACGCCGTCATAAAGGATGAACCGGAAAGGATCAGTCCGATCCAGAAGGCATTTTGTTCAAACCTCTCATCCAGCAAAATGGTAAAAAACGTGATATAGCCTCCATAAAGCATGATGAAGGTCAAAAAGATACCGGCAAATAAGGGAATCACTTTTTTGGAAACCAATGAAGAGGCCACATTTGAGAATATCTCAGAAACGTTAAGACTATTCGATGAACCGGTTTTTTCAAGTTTGAATAGAACGGAAATCCCAACCGGAATGGCCAGCAAACTCAGATAAAAGGGATAGAACCAACCCAGAATGGCCAATGCTCCACCAACGGCCGGATAAAAAGCGGTACCGATACTGAGCACGCTCCCATTATAACCCATGGCGGTTGCGCGCTGATTTCCGGAATACAGATCTCCGATCAATGTCAGGTTCAGGGCACCAAGAGAGGCACTACCCATTCCCTGAAGAGCCCGAAAAAACAACATCTGCTCAAAAGAGGCAGCATAGGCACAAGCTGTTCCGGCTGCTCCGAAAAGCAACAGTGAAGGAACCAATACGATCTTACGTCCAAATCGATCTGCCAGCAGGCCAAGTATAGGGGTGATAATGATACCGGGAATGGTAAAAAAGGTGATCAGTAACCCGATGCGCTCGGTAGAGACATCAAGGGAATCGGCGATGGAGGGAAAAGCCGGAGCGATGGATGACACCCCCATTACGGCTGTTAAGGTAATACCGAAAATGATGTAGAGGTTTACATCTTGCAGAAGTGATTTTGATTCAGAAGCGGAGCTGGAAGACAAGTTTGTCGTTTTGGGAATTTGGTTGAAAATGAAATTTTAAATAAACCTAAAGGTACTGATAATTAACGGGCAGAGCCACAAAACTAACCCTTAGATAATTATTGAATTGAAGTGGGGATTTCGTGATATTTTCAGGGTTGGATTTATTGGGCCTGTACAGTATTACATTGTGTTAAAGCAAATCGTTTACTACCCGTTCATCCGTCTGATGCGGAATGTTTTAAATCTGCAAAATTGTTGGCTGATTATCGAAAAACTGATAAATAAAATTAAAGCACAAAGTTGAAAGCTAAAGAGAAGATCCTACCTGATATTTCAAATCATCGTTATACGGTGAGTATTGCATCTACAGATTCAGAAATCGAACAAGCCTTAAAACTGAGATACGAGGTTTTTTATAAGGAGCTTGAAAGGGAATTTGATTCATCCAAAACGATCGATGAGGATAAATACGATGATCAGTGTCATCACCTGATCGTGAAAGAAAATGAAACCGGAAGAGTGGTTGGGACTTACCGTCTTCAAACTTACGCTCAGGCGGCAGGCGGAGAAGGCTTCTATTCTGAAACGCTGTTCAATCTCAAGGAGCTACCTGAAGAGGTATTGACCAAAAGTTTTGAAGTTGGTCGGGCATGTATAGAAGAAGAGCATCGCAGCGGAAGGGTTCTGTTCTTACTGTGGAAAGGGTTTGCCGGGTATTTACAGGCCCTCGATCAGCGGTATTTGCTGGGCAGCCTGGGAATTCCGGCTAAGTCACCGGAAGAAGGTATTGCGATCTATAAGGAACTCAAACACCGGGGCGTCATCCATCCCAACTATCAGGTAAGTGGAGCCGAGCCTTTTGGATTGAATGAGGAAGATTTTGATGTGGAACGAAAAGTAGATTTTGAGACCCCCGGGCTGCTGGCCAATTATCTGAGTGTAGGTTGTGATATCATCAGTAAGCCGGCCTATAAAAATGACCTTGAGCTTTTTTATGTAATGGTCTTTCTTGATATCGAAAATATATCTGACCGAACCCGAAAGATGTTTTTCGGATAATCTAAATACGTTCATTATGAGAAAGATCCGCGGATATTTCAGGCTTTTCGTTCTGCTGATCTTTACACTGACCACCTTCGGGATATACTGGGTTGGATTAGCGGTTCCAAAATTGCTGCAAAAACGGTATGAACCGTGGCGAAACCTGTTTATGCGAACCTGGGCAGAGGGTGTGGCTTTTATCTTTAATATGCAGGTTGAGATCGAAGGGAAACCGCCACAAGCTCCATTCTTTCTGGTATCTAACCATCTCAGTTATATGGATATCATTCCGCTCTATCTTAGCCTAAGGTGTACCTTTGTGGCCAAAAAGGCCGTACGAGGCTGGCCGGTGCTGGGTTATATGGTTAACGCGGTTGGGGTGATCTTTGTGGACCGTAAAAGGAAAACCGATGTGAAGCGGGTGAACGAAGAATTATCACGGTCTATGAATATGTATCAGGGGCTGATCTTTTTTCCGGAGGCAACCTCATCCGGTGGGGAAGAGATCCTGCCTTTTCATGCCTCCTTGCTTCAGTTTCCGGCGGATGAGCAGATCCCGGTTCATACTGCATCGATCTCATATGCCACTGCTAAGGAAGACCCGCCGGCACGGGATAGCGTATGTTTTTTTGGTGCCCGGCACGGATTTCTGGAACACCTTATGATACTTTCTCAAACAAAAAAGATCTACTGTAAGATCAAATTTGGAACGAAGACGGAACAGTCCTCAGATCGGAAAGAACTGGCTCTGAAGCTACGAGAAAATATTCAGGAATACTTTGAGCCTTCGCAATGATACATGGCACTAATTTTTTGTAATTGAAATAGCCTGACCCGGTAATGGGTCAGGCTTTGGACTCTTCATTAAAACAACTATAAATCGGTGAACCGAAGATCAGGAAGAACTGAAGAGTGAATCACCGATGGACCGAAAGACCGAATTGCGATCCGGTTTTTGGATACAGCAAATATATTAAGCAGAATTTCAGCTTTCAGCCTCAGGGTAGTCGATATACCCTTCAGGTCCCGGAGTGTAGAAGGTATCATGATCCGGCGCAGCTAATTCAATGTTGTGTTTTAGTCGGTACACAAGATCCGGGTTCGAAATGAAAGGTCGCCCAAATGCGATCAGATCACCTTTGTTCTCAACAATATCTCTGTTAGCTTCTTCGGCACCGTTATAACCGCCGGAAAGTATGATCGCCCCATTGCTGAAATGATCTTTGATGGCTTCTTTGATAGAATCAGGGACTTTAGGCGTACCCATGGCAGAATGATCCACGATATGGATATATAACAAGCCAATTTCATTCAGAGCTTTGGTCAACTCGGTATACTGCTTATCCAATTCATTGTGTGGTTCAATTCCATTGAAAACGCCATAGGGAGATAATCGGATACCGGTCTTCTCTTTACCTATGGCTTCTGCAACGGCTTTGGAAACTTCAATCGCAAAACGGTTTCTGTTTTCAATGGATCCACCGTAATTGTCGGTGCGGGTATTGGTATTGGGAGCCAGGAATTGTTCGATCAGGTAACCGTTGGCGCCGTGAACTTCTACTCCATCAAAACCGGCTTCAATGGCTCGTTTGGAGGCATCCACATATTCCTGAATGGTACTTTCTATTTTGTCATTGGTCATCTTTTCAGGAACCGGATAATCTTGCGGGCCTTCCTGATCAGTGTACATCTTTTCGTTGGTGAATGGAACAGGACTCGGGGCAAGGATCTCTGCATCATCCGGCATATTCAGTTTATGAGAGATACGTCCGGTATGCATAAGCTGCATGAATATCTTTCCGCCATTAGAATGAACCTTTTCAACGACCGACTTCCAGGCGTCACGTTGTTCATCACTATAAATACCGGGGATTCTTGGGTATCCTGCCCCATTTGGAGACGGTGCAACGCCCTCGGTTATTATTAGGCCGGCATCGGAACGTTGTCCATAATAGGTTGTCATGATGTCTGTTGGAATATGGTCAGCAGTGGCGCGGCTGCGTGTCATTGGAGCCATGACTATGCGATTTTGTAATGATAATTGGCTCAGTTCTGTTTTTTCAAATAATTTATAAGTGTTTGTCATTGTTCGAACTTAATAACTGTTGTAGTTTCAGCTTAACCATTCAACGTTAAAGTAATTAAGGGCATTCCGGGATAAAAAAGTATTTGAAAAGCTAAACAGACGTGTTCAAAGGGTAGGAAGCTGAAACTTCCCAGACCTCACCATTGTGCTTAAGCAGGTAAAATTGGTCGGCTGTGAAATCCTCTTCTATATCGCGGTCTTTGAACTCATCCCAGGCGTTGTAGAAATTCTCTTTTGATAGGTCCTTAAAGGCAAGGGTGACATGCGGATGAAATGGCCGCTCCTGATAGTTGTACCCAAAATCATGGTCAGCGCGGATCATCAGCTCAAGTTTTTGCTGAAATTGCTGAAGGGTTTCAGAGATCTTTACATCGATGAAGATCACCCGAGGGGGAAAGGTGGCGAAATCCTTCAGCTGAACCTGAAAGGGAGAGTGACCCTGGGCATACACTTCAAGGAGTGATTGTAAACTTGAGACCTTATCATAACTAATACGAAAAGGGCTGATCAATGTGATGTGAGGAGGGGCATTTAGCGAATGTGAGCTGTCGAATTGTTCGGCTACTTCCAGTTTAAGGTCCTGGATCAGTTCCCTGAGTGGTTCAGGTGGAATAAGAGCAATGAAATAGAGTTCGTGATTCATTTGAGAGATTATCCGTCGTAAATGATCCATACAAATAATCATTTCTTTGGAATCCTTCAAATGGCAAGCAAAAATCGCACTTTCCTGTTATACTTGACGTTGATATGACTGTTATGAAATATGTACTCGCTTTACTTATTGGTGGACTGCTTACTTCCACTGGCTTCGCTCAAACTCAGGTGCAAAATGAGAATGAGATCGCCGGGAAGTCCATGTTTATTCAGGGACTGGAGGCCTTTGAAAATGAGGAGTTTGATAGAGCTGAGCAGCTATTGTTAGAGGCAAAGGATTACCTGAGCGGATCATCCGGAGTAGATTATGCTCTGGCGGATGTGTATTACAGTATGGATAATCTGCCTAATGCCGCACTATACGGGAAGCTGGCAGTGGACGGTGAGCCACAAAACAAATGGTACCGACTGAAACTGGCTCAGATCTATCGCCGGGCCGGGCAGAATGATGCAACTCTCAGAGAGTTAAATACCCTGCTGGATATGTACCCGGATGATTTTGATGCGTTGTACATGCTGGCGGATACCTACAAGGATTACGGGGAATTTGTTCGCTCTAATCAGATACTGGATGACATCCTGAAACTGAGGGGCGGTGATATCTCGGTCCTGCTAATGAAATTCAGAAACTATGAAGCCCTGTCGGCACCCGATTCAGCCATTGCTCAACTTGAAGAGATGCGGGAGCTCGACCCGGACAACCTTGAAATGCTGAACCTGTTGGGGCAATACTACGCCAACTACGGCAATGAAAATGAGGCAAAGGAGATCTTAAGCAACGCATTGGAACGGAATGCCCGCGACCCACAATCACTGATCAACCTGGCTAGCCTGTATCTGGATGAGCAGAAATGGGACAGTGCCGGGACCTTCTTATCCAATTTTGTGTCTGATCCGCTGATACAGCCTGAGCAAAAAATGAATATTGCCCGATTCCTGTATTCAAGGTCACAACAGAATCCCCAGAACATTCAGCTTAGAATAGAGACCGAAGGAGTATTGGATGCCTTTACGGAAACCGATCAGGATTATGGTCCCGCCTTTAGTCTTTCAGGTGAATTCTATGCCCAGATGGAACAGCCGGAACGAGCCCTCGAACTACTTGAAAAAGCAAATCAGCTGTTACCGGAAGATGAGATAGCCTGGCGGCAGAGATTGCAGTTATTATTAAGTCAACAGAATTATGAGCAGGTGATCGAAGTCGGGAAACAGGCACATGGATCGGTTCCAGAAGATGCCTTCATACAATTCTTTGTGGGAAGTGCCTATATGCTATCCGACCAAAATGAAGCAGCAGAGGAATGGCTGGAAAATGCCACTCGTGCCCCTGCCCGGCGCCCATTCAAGTCGATCATTTATAGTACACTTGGGGATGTGAGAGGTAACCTTGGGAAACATGAACAATCGGATGAAGCCTATGAACTGGCACTCAGGTATGATGCCGAGAACGACAACGCCATGAACAACTACGCTTACAATTTGTCGGTCAGAGGCGAGGACCTGGAAAGGGCCAAAGAGCTGGCATTGAAAGCGATCGAAGTAGCCCCTGAGAATGCGGCATATCTGGATACGGTCGGTTGGGTCTATTTCAAACTGGAAGATTATGAAAGGGCCCGGCGTTATATCAAAGCCTCTATTGATACGGGTGGAGCCAGTGCTGAGGTGTATGAACACCTTGGGGATGTGTATGAGAAGCTTGGAAATATGGATGAGGCAAGAAAGTGGTGGGAACAGGCGTTAGAGAACGACCCGGAACGAATTCATTTAAAAGAAAAGATCGACGGATAGATTTGAGATCTCCTTTACAACAGACGTACTTTTTATTATTTGGAATCCTTTTTCTGCTCAGTGCCTGTAGCAGCAGCTCTGAATTGACGATGGAGGGTGATTTTCGCCCCAGTAAAGAATCCGTTGAAAAGGTGGTGGCTATGGTGCCAAATTATGCCGGCGAGCTTGAGACCATGACCGGCAAGGGCCGTGCATTAGTGAGTGAACCGGGAAACAGTGACCGTGTGACCATCGATTTTGCGACAAACGAAACCCGCAGTCTACTGACCATACAAAACCGTATCGGTATTGAAGGTGGGCAGATGTTGGTGGAGCAGGATTCTATTCTTATTTATAACCGGCTTGATAAGGAAGCTCAGAAGATCTCCATTTACGATGGGCGATTGACGAGCTTAAATGAACTGACATCCATCAACATGCTGGACCTCATCAACTTCAAAGTGGATGCTGAAAATGTGGATCGGCTGCAGGAAAATGGTTCGACCTTTAGGCTCTTACTCCGAAATGGGTTAAGGGTGGTGGTTGACCGGGAAAACGGTCAGGTTCAAACGGTAGATCAAACCATCCCACAGAACTCACCCTATTCACGCATCTACTATGAAAGCTATGGTGAGTTGAACGGATTCGTTTTGCCCAGAAAAATCACGATATTCAGTGCGGATGAGCGTTCGAGAGTCGTTTTTTTAGTGCGTTCACTGGAAACAAATCCTGACCGGATCAACTTAGAAATTGATATCCCAGATAATATAAAGATCCAGAGACTATGAGATCATTCGCTTCCATAAAATACGTGTGTTGTTTTGTTGTTCTGATAGCTTTTTCCGGCGATCTGTTTGCCCAGACCTATCAGGAAAGACGGGAAGAACTTCTTAAGCGACAGGAAAATACCCGGGCCGAGATCAATGTTTTGGAGGCCCGGATCAAAAATTATCAGGAGCGGGTCAACCAGGCAGAGGAAAAATTTGACCGATCCTATCAGCAGTTTCAGTCACTTAATAACCTCATTGCCCTTCAGGACGACAAGATCCAAAGTTTGCAGAATGAACAATCACAGATCGAGGCAGAGATCGAACTCACTGAAAATGAATTGGAAGTGCGGGAGGCTGAACTCGAGCATCTCATGGACAACTACCGAAAGATCATCACTTACGCGTATAAAAATGGTCGGGCAGCAAATATTGAACTCCTGTTAACCTCCGAATCCATCAATCAAATGGTGGTGCGCTCCAATTATCTTCGCAGATTCGATGAACAAAAGACCAAGCAGGCCGAAGTGATCCGTGAGGCCAAGCAGGAACTCGATCAGGTGAAGGCTGACCTTCAGGACAGTTATGAGCGAAACCGGGAAGTGATCGATGAGATAAGGCAGGAAAAAGATGAATTGGCTGTTCAACGGAGGCAGCAGGAACAAACGGTAGAAGAGATCAAGCAGGAACGCAGTGACTGGCTGGCGGAGCTTAGAAAGACCCGGGAACAAAAAGAGAATCTTGAGAACACCTTTACCAGCCTGATCGAGGATGAGGAAGCCCTTCGGGAGCAGGAAAACGAACGCCTTCGCAGACTGGAGCAGGCCCGAAATATTGCCGATGCAGATGAAAGAGCAGCTGAAGTAGAAAAATATTCCCGATCGGTATTACGGGAAAACTTCGTGAGTGATGACATCCTGCTCACCTACGAAAATGAATTTGTGCAGTCCAAGGGTGTTTTACCGTGGCCGGTGAACAGCAAAACGGTAGCAAAGAAATTCGGCAGGGTGCGCAATCCCCTGTATGGAACCAGTACCGAACATCCGGGTATTGATATAGTTACGGAATCCGGAGCATCGGTCACCGCTGTATCGCCGGGATATGTATTTGAGATCCTTCCGCTCCGTGGCTATGGGGATGTGGTATTTGTTAAGCATGGTTCATACTACACGGCATATGGTAACCTATCCAGTATCAGTGTTCAGATCGGTTCGGTTCTGGAACGCGGTGACAAAGTTGGTAATGCCGGTACCTCAGAATCGGAACTGGGGGAAGTGCTTTTCTTTGCCGTCAGAGATGGTAACGAGTTTGTGAATCCACAGAACTGGTTATCCCGCTAACCTTTTTATTGCACCTTTTAACCATCTCACATGTGGATATTGTTGTATCTTTTTGTCCGCAACTGAATGTGAGAATCTAAATTTCTTAACCTAAATCACACTATCGTTTTGGATAACATCCCTCGGTTCGCTTTTTATGCCTCAGGCGTTTTTATAATATCTTCGGCTTTTACACTTTTGTCGTCAGAATTCTTGATCAAAATAACAGATCCGACATTTGTTGGAACTCTTTTTCTATTTGGCTTTGGCCTGGTTTATATGAACATCGTGTTTGTAACCGGCCGTCGATTCATGCGAAGGTTGCAGGGAGCCAGTCCGGTGCCATATATCTTCGGATTACTGATCGCCATTCCGCCTTTGGTCTGGGTTCAGATCTATGATGCAGGACTTGGAGATGCCAACTTAACCTTCCAGTTCGTCGTGATCGTAGCTTGTGGATTGGGAGCACTTTTTGGCCACAGAGCGGGATTGAAAGCTCAGATTCAGTTTCAGAAAAACCTTCAGGAATATCTGAAACAGGAACAAAATTTACGTAACAACCCCAGTGAGAATTGAACCTATGAAAACAATTAAAGCATTAGTATTGACCCTGATAACCCTTTTATTTGCAATGGGTGGAGTTTTGGCTCAGACCCTGCAAACAGAGGTGTTGAGAGAGATCGGCGAGGCTCCATCAGCAGAACGAATTGAAGCGGATATCACGAAACTGGTGGGTTTTGGAACCCGACATACATTATCTGACACAACCTCCGCAACAGAAGGAATTGGAGCCGCTCGCCGCTGGTTGAAGGCAGAATTTGAACAAATCTCGGAAGACTGTGGTGGATGTCTGGAAGTTTTTTACGTGAGTGATTATGTAGGAGGAGAAGAAGGCAGCCGTATTCCGGAAACGGTTCAAGTGGTGAATGTGGTAGCTATTCAACGTGGCACCGCCGACCCGAATCGTTTTGTGGTCATGAGCGGTGATATTGATTCCCGCGTCAGTGATGTAATGGATTCCGAATCTGTTTCTCCCGGAGCCAATGATAATGCTTCCGGAGTAGCGGGAGTACTTGAAGCTGCCCGTGTATTGAGTCAGTATGAATTTGAAGGATCCATCATGTATGCTCAGCTTTCCGGTGAAGAGCAGGGATTATTCGGTGGACAGATCCTGGCTGAATATGCCAAAGAGCAGGGCTGGGATATCAAAGGAGTCTTGAATAATGATATGATCGGTAACATTCAGGGCATTAACGGCGTGATCGATAATACCACCGCCCGTGTCTTCTCTGAAGGAACCCGTGCCGTTGAAACAGAGCGGGAAGCTCGTATCCGGCGCTTTACAGGTGGCGAGGTGGATTCCCCTTCCCGTAACCTGGCACGTTATGTAGATAAGATGGCAGATCTGTATATCAGAAATTTAAACGTGATGATGATCTATCGTCTGGATCGATTTGGTCGTGGAGGTCACCACCGTCCATTCAATGATGCCGGATTCCCGGGTGTGCGGATCATGGAAACCAATGAGGATTATGTACGCCAGCATCAGGATATCAGAACCGAAGACGGAGTAGAATATGGAGATGTCCTCAGTGAAGTTGAATTTGATTACGCAGCCAAACTGACCGGCCTTAATGCGGTTGTGATGGCAGGTATGTCTTGGGCTCCGAGTCCACCGGCTGAGGTCCGAATTTCCGGAGCGGTTCGACCAAGTGCCACGCTCAGTTGGAAGGCTCTTGATTCGGATAAGAATCCCCAGCTTGCCGGCTATAAGATCTATTGGCGCCTGACCGATTCCAACCAATGGGAAAAAAGTGTATTCGTGCCTGCAGATGTGACTGAGCACACCCTGGAGAATGTGGTGATCGATAACTATTACTTCGGAGTAGCCAGTGTCTCCAAAGACGGCTTTGAAAGCCCGGTCGTATTCCCGGGACCTGCCGGCTCCTTTGGTGATTAATTTTGTATAGGTACAGCGGCTCCCTGAGCCGCTGCCTGCTTATTTTACTCTGATACTTACTGCCTGCTCCGACGCAGAGCGTCTGAGCAAGGTGAGGGTGGTGGCTTGTGGTAGTTAGTTCTCGTTGAGTAGCTCCGCTGCTCAACGCCCACAGGAGGCTCCGCCTCCCATAGAAGTGTACCAAAACCTTGATCTCGCTCCGCACGCTCTGCGTCGGAGTGAATATTATATAGCAACCTGAGTTCGATTAAAAAACCCTTTGTTAAAGCATCTTTGTTAATCTTTTATGCAACCTCGCAGCGTCTGTAAGTCCTGCGAGCGTTGCAACCGAACGCTGCGAGGACCTTCGGACGCTCGCAGGTTCTACATTAGTGCTTATCCATGCAATACACTCTCTTTTTAAAGTTAACCTCAGGTTATCAACCCATCCCGGCCTCAATAATCCGCTCAATCTTAAGCTTCTTGCCGGTCATCTCTTTAAAAAGGTCAGATTTTCGTTCGGCCCCCCAGATCTCAAGATAAGGCTCGCCCTCCGTCCGGATATTGATCTTGATCTCCTTATCACCGGAGTAAACCTGCAGGTCCTTCACGTTCTGATAGTGACTGCGATCCAATCCATCCGCAATGCGCAAGATACCGGACAGTTTTTTGATGCGCTTTCGAATGGCCGGCTTCAGTTTCCAGTACTCACCATGTCGTTTCTTTGGGGTAGAACGCCTGTGATAACGGGCCACATTGGCTATGATCTCGATCTCCTCTTCTTTAAAACCCTTTAGATCTGCATGTCGGATAATATACAGGGCATGTTTATGATGTTTGGAATGAGAGATGTAATACCCGATATCATGCAAATAGGCCGCGTACTCGAGTAACTCACGATCTGTTTCATTAAGCTCCAATTCATTCTCCAGGGCGTCAAAGATGGTCAGGGCCATGTTGGCCACGTGGCGGGAGTGATTTTCGTGCCAGTCCGTTTTGCGAAGCAATTCAAAGACGCTTCGTCGGCGTGGATCCGACATCTCTCCGGTCCATGGCAACCCGATCATTTCCTTTTTCAGGTATCGGATCACGATCCCCTCCCTAAGTGCCTGAGAAGAAATGCGGATCTTTCGGATCCCAAATTTCCGGATCAGATAATCAACCAGAACCACCCCGGTATTGATGAACCCAACCCTTTTGGTTTCAAGTCCGGTTACTTTTTTGCGTTCCTTTCGGTTCAGTTTGATGAAATAGTCATAGAACTCCTTGAATTCTTCAGCTGAAAATTCGAGTTCATTTAAGGTGACATCCGTTGGGATGTTCTTTCGGGCGGCTATCATCTGGGCGATGTTCTCCATGGTTCCGGACGAACCGATGATGGTATCCGTTCTGTGTTGGGCAAAGGCCTGGGCCACATCCCGGAGTTCTTCCTCATAATGCGCCTGAAGCTTTTGGATGTTATCTTCAGTGATAGGATCGGAGGGTTTAAAGATCTCCGTCATGCGGGAAACCCCGATCTTTTTGCTGGCCAGGTAAAAGAAGTCACTGTCATTGCCGATAATGAATTCAACACTGCCACCGCCAACATCCGCTACCAGGGCAGGTTTTTCGGTAAGCTTCATTCCGTGTCGGACAGCAAGTCCGATGAGCTCCGCTTCCACACGACCGGGAATAGCCAGCATTTTGATACCCACCTCATCTATACTTTTCTGGATGAACTCACCCCCGTTCTCTGCTTCCCGGATGGCACTGGTGGCATAGGCCAGGATCTTTTCACATTCATAACTGTCTGCCAGCCGTTTGATATTCTTAAGAGCTGACAGGCCCCGTTTGAACGCGCCTTCTGATAGTCGCTTTCCCATCCCTCCCTTGGCCATTTCAACCATTTCCTTGAGCTTATCGAGTGTACGAAAGCTGCCATCTGAATAAACATCGACAATGATAGCATGAAAGGAGTTGGTGCCAATGTCGATGGCGGCAATGCGTTTGATGGGGGCGATCTGGTTGGCGCTGTTACTGCTGATGATCAAAGTAAAACGGGTTGATTGAGGTCTGCCCCAAGCATAACCAAAAGTACGGAGTTTTTACAGGACTAAAGTGCAATGATAAGAACCCGTTGTGCTCGTTGAGTAGTGGAGCTGCATAAAGAGCATGGTAAAATTCAAATTTTTTGCCACTACGCAAACAGGCTTACTCAACTTAATTAATCAATACAGTCAGTAAGGGCGTATCGCATACGCCCGGGATTGAAATTCAGCTTCCTATGTTATTTCTCGTCGAGCAGCGGAGCTACTCGACGAGGTTGAATAGTCCATTTTAAATAATGAAATGCTAAGAGACTGAGATAGATCTCGTATCAAAGAAAAATCCATCTTTGAAGAGGGACCGTAAATGAACTTGTTCATTTACAGAGAGATGTAATCAGGCATTAGGAAGCTCAGGACTTTGATTCTTCTTGAAATTACCCCTTGCCCAATCCTTGTGTATTGGCTACCATAGGCTAACTCTTAATTCAACCCTATGTGTATGCGATCCTTGCTGTTACTTCTATTGATGCCTGTAATGTTTTTGGTGGCCTGCCAACCCAAAGAAACTCCGATGCCACCATCACCGGATGCGGTGGATGCTGTGCTCGATGACTGGCATGCGGCTGCAGCCGAAGGTGACTTCGAACGGTACTTCGCTCATTTTGAAAGTGATTCTTCCATCTTTATGGGTACGGATGCCACTGAACGGTGGACCGTGGCAGAGTTCAAGCCCTGGTCCAAACCCTATTTTGAGGATGATGGCGTGGCTTGGACCTTCACCCCAACCTTCAGAAAGATCTATTTTTCTGATAATGGGATGGTAGCCTGGTTTGATGAAGAACTGGATACACCCAACCTGGGACCGAGCCGCGGAACCGGGGTTTTGGTAAAAAATGAAAATGGGTGGAAAATTGCCCATTACAACCTTACTATCCCTATCCCCAATTCCATTGTTGATGATGTGGTTGAACAAATCGAATCTGAATTAAATAAATCGGCAGAATAATGAAACGAAGTTTATTGCTAACACTACTCTTAGGCTTATTCCTGAACCTTCCGGGATGGGCTCAAATCCAGTCCCCGGCTGAATATCTGGGATATGAGCTTGGCGATCAGTGGACTCCTCACTATAAGGTCCTGGGATATTTTCAGCATGTGGCTGATGAATCTCCTTTAGTGACCCTGACTCAATATGGAAAGACCAACGAGGGACGTGAGCTGGTTTATGTGGTGGTAACCTCCCAGGAAAATCAGAATAACATTGAAGAGATCCGGCAGAATAACTTAAAGTTGACCGGTTTGGTTGATGGTGAGCCTACAGCCAATCAGAAAGCCATTGTCTGGTTGAGTTATAATGTGCATGGGAATGAGACCTCTTCCAGTGAGGCAGCCATGAAGTCCATTCATGAATTGGTAACGCAGCGAACCGACTGGCTTAATAACACCGTGGTGGTCATGGATCCTATGATCAATCCTGACGGACGTGACCGGTATGTGAACTGGTACAGAACCGTGGTTGGAGAGGAATTCAATCCGGACCACGATGCCCGTGAGCACCATGAGCCATGGCCGGGTGGGCGTACCAATCACTATCATTTTGATCTGAACCGTGATTGGGCCTGGCAGACTCAGGTTGAAAGTAAGCAGCGTATTGTAGCGTATCAGGAGTGGATGCCACATGTACATGTTGATTTCCACGAACAAAGCTACCGTTCTCCGTACTATTTTGCACCGGCGGCTGAGCCCTTTCATAACGCTATCACTGACTGGCAGCGAGAGTATCAGACCATGATCGGTAAGAATCACACTAAGTATTTTGACAAAGAGGGTTGGTTATATTTTACGAAGGAATCATTTGATCTTTTTTATCCAAGCTATGGTGATACATGGCCTACCTTCAACGGAGCGATCGGCATGACCTACGAGCAGGCCGGTGGCGGTTTTGCCGGATTGGGTGTGTATAAGCCGGAAGGTGATACGCTGACTTTGAAGGACCGGTTGTTGCATCATCACACCAGTGGCATTTCTACCGTAGAGATTACTTCTCAGAATCATGAGCGCGTGATCAACGAATTTAAGACCTATTTTGATGATACGATCGAGAATGGTTCGGGTCAGTACAAAACATTTGTGGTCAAAAAAAGCAGTAACCCGGATAAAGTATCTATGCTGCTTCAGTATCTGATGAAGCAAAAGATCGAATTTGGAATGGCTTCACGCTCATCCAACGCCAATGGATATGATTTCTCAACCGGAGAAACCGGACGTGTTTCTGTGGAAGAAGGGGATTACGTGATCAGCACTTATCAGCCAAAAGGCACCTTGGTTCGGGCGCTGTTTGAGCCAAATCCTGAACTGGTCGATTCACTGACTTATGATATTACAGCCTGGGAAACTCATTACGCTTATGGCCTTGATGGCTATGCTGTGACGGGCACGATCGATACAGAGCCTGTTCAGCCAACGGTGGAAGAGGAACTGACGCCAAGCATCGAAAAACCTTATGCTTACCTGGCTAAGTGGAATTCTATGGATGACATGAAGTATCTGTCCCAGATCCTCAAGAAAGGCATAACAGTCCGCTATGCAGAAGAAGCCTTCACTCTGAATGGCAATAGTTACAAGCCCGGTACTTTGGTCATCACTAGAAATGGAAATGAGAACCTGGGCGATCGTTTTGATCAGATCGTTAAAGACGAAGCAGCATTATTGAACCGAATTGTGACTCCGGTAGCCACCGGTTTTGTGGATTCCGGTAAGGATTTCGGTTCCTCTTCTGTACGCCTGATCGAAACGCCTAAAGTGGCACTTATCTCAGGAGAAGGAACGAGTGGTAATATGGTAGGCCACATCTGGAATTTCTTTGATCAGCAGATCGACTATCCGGTGACTATGATCAATACGGATGATATTGGCTCTGTTGACTGGAGTGACTATCACGTAATAGTGATGCCAACCATGTATGGGAGTATTGCTAACGATGCGAACTTGTCTGTGATCCGGGAATGGGTGAGAGACGGCGGGACACTGATCGCGCTGGACGGTGCGAACAGTGTACTGGCCGGTAAGGAAGGTTTTGCCCTGAAACGTAAATCGATGGATAGTGAAGGGGAAGCTGACACGGAGCCTGGCGACAAACTCAGGGTGTATGGGAATGCAGAACGTGAACGTGCTTCCGGTTCTAACCCGGGCAGTGTGTATGAAATCTCCCTGGATACCACACACCCACTCGCTTTCGGATATGATGATACTTATATGTCTCTGAAGCTTGGATCTGATGCCTACGAGTACCTGGATTACGGATGGAATGTGGGCGCGGCTAAACCCGGAGCCCATCGTAGCGGATTTACCGGAGTTGACGCCCAAAAAGAACTTGAGCATACCCTGACCTTTGGTGTTCAGAATATGGGTTCAGGTGAGGTGGTCTATATGGTTGACAATCCCCTATTCCGTGGATTCTGGCATAACGGGAAACTTCTCTTTGGTAACGCCCTGTTCTTTGTAGGGAATTAATGGTGTTGTAGTGCGGAAGTGTTTAAGTGTTACGGTGTTATAGTTGGGATCAACTGATAACACCGTAACACCATCGCACTGTAATACATATTCTTAGTTAACCAGTTCTGCTTCACTGGCAATAAAGCCAAATGCGGCCCAGTTTCCTGAATCATGGACCTGCTGCCAGATCTCAGTGGCTCTTTCATGCCGGCCATTTATATCATGCCAGAAGCCGAGGCCATAACCAAGTGTTGAATTGTCTAGTTCTGAATTATTCTCATCTAAGATCTGATTTTCAGAAAATACACCTTTGAATACCATCAGAAGTTCATGATAACTCGTGTTTTCGATCATGACCATATCTTCTGAGACCTGCTCCAGAACCTTGCCCGCTTCTACGTCGTGTCCGGCTTTACGCAATGCCATATAGTGCCAGTAAAGAAAAGCGACTTTCATATCATCGTTGGTGGAAGCGACAAGTCCCTTCTCATAAGCCCCGTTCGCGAGGTCATATTCTCCCTTTAAATAATGAGCCAGGCCAAGATGGTACCAGGTATTGGTATGAAGTGAGCTCAATGGGATATTCTTTGCATTAGGAAGGCCGTCCTGCTCCGTAATATCATCCTGCCCCTCAAATAAATCGGCTGCCTTTTGGAAATCCTGAATGGCCAGGTCAAATTCACGAAGCGTGATATACCGATGCCCACGGTGGCGATATAGTCGGGGCTCGTCGGGGAACTCAATGATAGCGGAAGAGAGCTGTACTATGGCTGTTCGGTAATCACCCCTGTAGGCTGTTTTCCGTGCTTCCCAGATATAACTGTCCACAAGCCGGTCCTGCTCCAGCGCCAAAGCACTTAAAGAATCTATTCTATTCGCCAGGGCCTCCGGCAGGGAATCAACACTGGTATAAAGCGTATCACCGGTCAATGAGATCGTTTGGGCTTCTTCCGGAAGATCCTGAAATCTGGTTTCCGGTGACTCAGAATTACAGGCAGAAAAGATCAGGATCAGCGGTAAGAATATTACGGACAGGTTCTTCATTATTGGCTTACAGTTAATTTAATTGTGTAGCCAAAGATAAAACGCTCAGGTTGAACTTCAACAACGAAATACTTGAATCTGAAAAGCGATCAATAGATCAGGATGAAAGGATTGTTAAAGCGAGAGAGAAGGGCATAAAAATAGCCCGCCGGTTTTCTCCGTGGGCTTGTTTTTTGAATAACTGCTCTCAATATACGGCGGGATCGGTGCCTCGACCAAATCTAATTTATAATGTATAACTAATAGTAAGTAAAGATGATATTAAATACACTTATAGTAATTAAAGGATTATTAAAATGGATGCAATTAATTGTCCAAAAAGAATAGGTGGCAAGCTTTTTAGAAGATAAACTGGTTGGAATTGAGCAGTTTTGAAACTAATGCAGAGACTGCTACGGCGCAGAGCGTGCGTAGCGAGGGCTGGACACGTGTTATTTCTAGGGCGAGTGAAAGAATCTGTCTGCCGAAAGGCAAGCGCTGAGCGTTTGTTGTAAGAATCGGATATAAGACTTCTTCAAAGATGTTAATAGGAGGATAGGCAAAGACCTAATTCACTTCAAGATTGGATATTCCTTGTTTGATACCTGCCTACCGGCGAGGCAGGTTCAATATTCTAAAGAACGTCTTCCACTTCATCCAGTTTCACACCCACCAGGCGGGAGATCCCGGTTTCAGGCATGGTTACTCCATACATCATCTCAGCTTTACTCATGGTTTGCTTGTTGTGAGTAATGATGATGAACTGAGTGTCTTCACTGAAGTTCTTGATCATCTTGGCAAAACGCTCAATGTTGGCATCATCAAGCGGGGCATCCACCTCATCCAGAACACAAAATGGTGAGGGCTTCACGAGGTAGATGGCAAACAGAAGAGCAATAGCCGTCAGGGTCTTTTCACCACCTGAAAGCTGTGAGATCCCGGAAGGTCGTTTACCGCGAGGCTGAGCCTTGATCTCGATCCGGGCTTCAAGGGGGTCTTCAACATCCTGCTCAATGATGAGGTCACAGTAGTCATCCGCCTCAAAGAGAGTTTTGAATACTTTTTGGAAGTTGATACGGATCTTTTCAAAGGTGGTATTGAATCGCTCGGTAGCCGTTTCATTGATCTCATCAATGGTCTCTAAAAGCTGTTCTTCAGCTTCCTCAAGATCCATGATCTGTTCCTCGTAAAAATCGAGTCGCTCTTTTTCTTCCTTATACTCTTCAATAGCCAGCGGGTTTACCTCGCCAATGCTGTTAAGCTTTTGCTTCAGCCAGCTGATGCGCTCCTTGGCTTCCTCCGGTGTCTTGTTTTCTGGCAGGGTTTCATCCACCTGCTTCATCAGAATGCCGTAGGATTCCCAGATGTGGTCAGAGAGTGCCTGCGACTGCATTTCCATTTTTTCACGGGCCATATCGAGGTGGTGGACAAGCTCCATATTCACCTCTTTACGTCGGCGGACCTCCTTCAGTTCCTTTTCGATCTCATTGATCTTTCCGCGCTGTTTGGCAGCCGTTTCTTCAGCCTTTTCAAGGGCGGCATCAGCTTCTTTTTTGGCCTCACTGTTTGTGGTGATGTTAGCCTGAAGTTCTTTAGTGCGACCTGTCAGCGTTTCGATGCGTTCTTTGCTTTCTTCGGTCAGTTCCGTCCGGTTCTCAATACGTTTCTTCACGTTCTGTATGCCGGTCTCGGCCCGCTGAACATCACGCTCCAGGTTGTCTACTTTGTTCTTGAGATCCTGATGCTTAAGCTGCGTATCGTTGTAGCGACTTTGTGCAATGGATCGCTCATTTTCCAGGGTTTCCAGCAGGTCTTTTTTCTCCTGCTGTTTTTCATCCAGCTCCAGCATTTTTTGCTGAAGTTCTTTTTGCTTGGGATGAATGGAATTCAGTTCCTCCTGGGCGGTTCCTTCACTGCTTTTAAGGTGATCCTTACGGTTCACCAATTCGCCAATATTCTTTTGATAGACAGAGACCTTGGAGCTCAGGCTTTGCTGTTGCTGCTCAAGTCGGCGAACTTCCTGCTCTTTTTCCTTGAGCATTTGACTGAGTTTGCCAATATCGAGCTTCTCATATTTTTCTACGATCTGCTGAAGGTATTCTTCGAGCTTGACGGTCTCTTTGGCTGTCTTGGCCTCTTCTTTCTCCAGCTTTTCGATCTTGTCTTTCAGCCCGACCCTGATCCCGGCGTTCTTCTTTTTACTGCCACTTTGGAAGAATTTGTGGCCGGTTACTACTTCACCTTCAAAAGTTACACCAATGAGATCTTTTTCGGAACGCGTGTCTTTATAAGCCTCTTCAACAGAATCATACACTAACACATTACCGAGCAACAATTGCTTGAGGGCCGAATACTCCCGTTTGGATTTCACGTCATCAAACAGACTTCCGTCTTTGACGGGATAGGTGGCCGCCAGTTGGTCAAGGGGAATGAAGGTAGCGCGGCCTTTTTTATTTTCTTTAAGGATCTTCGCCGCTCGTTGCGCGTCATCAAGGGTTTTTACGACCACAAAATTAAGAGCTTCACCCAGCACGGCTTCCAATGCCACGGCATGCTTCTGGTCTGTGTCAAAGACTTCAGAAACGGTGGTCATATCCTTGAAATCAAACCGGTGATTTTCGATCAGGTATTTGACACTTCCGGGAAAGGCTTCATTGGAACTGGCGAGATCATTCATCAAATTGATCTCAGATCCCAGGGATTCCTTTTTACTTTGAAGGGTCCTCAGTTCATCCTTGATCTCATTTTGTTTATCAGCAAACTGTTCCCGTTTTTCTCGGGCTGTTTCAAGCTCTTCCTCAAGCTCATCGCGCTCAACAACCAGCGTGTCCAGTTTCTTTTCGATGAGCCCCTGCTCACCGGTCATATTTTCGATCTCGTCGTTCAGGTCTGTGATCTCGTCATCAATGCGCTCCAGGTCGCCTTCTGTATTTTCGAGTCGACTTTCGATCTTGATCCGCTTGGTCTGAAGCTGATTCAATTCGTTGTTGGTAGCACTCAGTTGAACTTCGATCTCATATAAGTCACTTCGCTCGCGATTATACTGTTGCTGGATCTGCCCATATTTCTTCTTGGAATCTTCGAGAGCCTTGCTCGATTTTTCCATTTCGTCATCAAAACTTTCCAGCTTGTTTCGGCTCGATTCCAGCAGATCTTTTAATTCCTCGAGATCATTCTGACCACTTTCAATATCCTTGGCATATTCGGTGATCACCTTCTTCTCATTCTCGATCTTTTCACGGGTGATCCGAAGGTTGGTATCCGCCTCGCGTAAGGCGTTATGCAGCTGACTTACCCTGCGCTGAGCCTCTGCCTGCTGCCGTTCCTTCTCGATGAGTTCTGCTCTGGCTTTTTCGTCACTTTCTTCAAGCTCTTCAATGGCTTTGGAGATCTCGCGCTTTTCCTTATCGGCGTTGGTGATCCGCTCTTTCAGAGGTTCCAGCTCTTCTTTGATTTTATTGAAATCATGAAGGGTGAGCCCTTTATCAAGGTGCTCCAGCTCATCTTTATAGACTTTGGCTTTTTCAGCTTTCTCAGCTTGAATTTCTAGGGAGCGGGCTTTCTTTCTCAGTTCAACCAACAGGTCATCCACACGCTGAAGATCCTTACGGGTCGATTCCAGCTTGCGGATCGTCTTCTTACGCTGATCTTTGTATTTGGTAACTCCCGCAGCTTCCTCAAATAACCTGCGGCGGTCATTATTCTTGTCGTTCAGGATCTCTTCAACCATTTTGAGCTCGATCACAGAATACGCATCAGAGCCCATTCCGGTATCCATGAAAAGCTCCATAATATCCTTAAGACGGCAGCTGGTTCCATTGATCAGATACTCACTGTCTCCTGAGCGATACAGCCTTCTGGAAATGGTTACCTCACTATACTCGATGGGAAGTATGCCTTTGTCATTCACAAATGTGAGGGACACTTCAGCCATACCGAGAGCTTTCTTTTTCGCGGTACCATTGAAGATGACATTAGCCATGGCAGAAGACCGAAGAAGAGATGGTCTTTGCTCTCCCAAAACCCAACGCAGTGCATCCACAATATTGGATTTACCGCACCCATTCGGTCCAACAATGGAAGTTATTCCACTGTCGAACTTAACCTTGGTTTTATGGGCAAAACTCTTAAAACCCTGTAATTCTAATTCGGATATATACATCTATGGGGTTGCGAAATTCGTGTTACACGTTACGGGTTAATCCGTTTTCCAATTCTGTTCTACGTATTTTATAAAACTATTAATTTTCCGGCCTAATGTGTCGTATTGATTAAGTAGATCGGTCAGTGGTTCTTCTGCAAAGTGTATGTCGCTGATCATGTTTAACTGTGATATGGTTTCGTCACAGGAAGAATGAGCAAAAATCAGGAATCGTACAAATTCGTCTTTATAACGCCTTCTTCCAAATCCTTCGGCAATCGTATCTTTAATCCTTTTGGAAGAACGGCGAACCTGGCTTCCTTGCTCATACAATTCATATTTCGGAAGTGCCATTGTTAGGTCGTGAACCTCAAGAGCCAAATGATATGCCATCTGATAAATTTCTAAATCCCGATAACTTTTCATATAAATTAAACTGGCAACTATTGTTTGTATCCACGAACAACACGCAACCTGAATCACGAAATCCGAAACCCGTTAAACAGTCATAATTTCTTTTTCTTTTTTCTCGAGCATTTCTTCCACTTTGGCGATGTAGGAATCGGTCAGTTTTTGGATCTCATCCTCGGCCTCATATTTGGAATCTTCAGAAAGTGATTCGCTCTCTACTGTTTTTTTCACAGAATCGTTGGCATTGCGACGGGAGTTACGAATACTGATCCGGGCCTGTTCGGCTATATCTTTCGAATGCTTGACCAGTTCCCGGCGCCGTTCCTCGGTAAGTACAGGAAGCGGGATCAAAATCCGGTCACCATCGTTACTTGGGTTTAAGCCAAGTCCGGCCGACATGATCGCTTTTTCTATATCCTCCATCCCTGAACGATCGTAAGGCTGAACCACCAGTAATCTCGGTTCGGGAGCACTTACGTTAGCCAGCTGTTGAAGGGGCGTTTTAGAGCCATAATATTCAACTTTGATACCTTCAAGGAGGGCGGGGTTAGCTTTACCCGCTCGAACATGTGAGAGTTCTTTTTTGAAAAAAGCAGTAGCTTCTTCCATGTGCATTTCAGCTTCGTCAATAATTTCTTGTAATTCTTCCGATATCATAATGCCAGGGCTGTATTAAATGATGTTTGACTAAAACACGAAGTTAATAAAATCAGAAGTGAGGACAAACCCTGAAGAAAGCTCAAATTGGACGATATCGAATTCAGTGAACGAAATTAAATTCGGTCTGAGTTTTATAAGCTCTGTGAAATGAAGACCGAAAAGGCAAAAGATTGAAAAAAGCGCTTTTCTGCTTTTTTAAAGTACGATACTAATTTTGAACTAATTGGAATAATCCTGAACTTTAGGGTCCGTAAAAAATTCCTTTAAACAGCCGTACAGGCAGCAAAACAAAACAATTTTATGGCGAAGGTAGAAGTGGTAATGCCCCAGATGGGTGAATCAGTAATGGAAGGCACCGTAATAGAGTGGACCAAGCAGGTTGGAGACACTGTAGAAGTGGATGAGACTCTGCTGGAGGTTGCCACTGATAAAGTGGATACCGAAGTGCCATCACCGGAAGCCGGTGTATTGGTTGAGATACTGGCTGAAGAGGGTGACGTTATTGAAGTTGGCAAGGCCATTGCTATCATAGAGACCGATGCTGATGCTGCCGGTGATGTATCATCAGGTGGGTCATCTGAAGAAGCATCTCTTGAAGAAAGTGACGCACAACAGGAAGAGCCTGCCGAACAGGAAGCAGCTCCTGCTGCATCCGGCGGTGATGAAGGTGAGCGCATTGAAGTGCAAATGCCACAAATGGGCGAGTCGGTTGTTGAAGCCACGGTTATTGGCTGGAATAAGCAAGTGGGTGATCAGGTGGAAGAAGATGAAACTCTACTGGAGATCTCCACAGATAAAGTTGACAGTGAAGTACCCTCTCCCGCATCAGGAACGCTAGTTGAGATCCTGGCAGAAGAAAATGACACCATCGAAGTTGGCCAAACCATAGCTGTGATTGCCACAGGTGAAGGTGCCGCTGTTTCATCAGGAAGTGCCCCGGCTCCAAAGAAAGAGCAAACACAAGAAACTTCGTCGGCTGGAACTCAAAGTCAGGCTGCATCAGCGTCATCAAATGGAACAACCGGTGGTTCTGAACCACAGCGTATGGGAAGTGATGGAAGATTTTATTCCCCGCTGGTTCGTTCAATTGCCAAAGAAGAAGGCATCAGTCAGGAAGAGCTCGAAAGCATTGAAGGATCAGGTCAGAACGGCCGGGTCTCTAAACAAGATATTCTCTCCTATGTAGAAGACAAGAAAGCCGGTAAGATTTCTGCTCCTGCACCACAGAAGCAAGCGGCTTCATCCGGTGGTGGACTTAGCAAGCCAAGTTCAGGTTCCAAGTCATCCGGCGATTCAATTTCGGCCGGGCAGCTTGATGTTAAACATTCTCCATCCGGTGATGTGGAAGTGATCAAAATGGATCGCATGCGTAAGATGATCGCTGAGCATATGGTTAAATCCAAGCAGACCTCAGCACATGTTACCACCTTTGCAGAAGTGGATGTGACCAACATGGTGAGATGGAGAAATGCGAACAAGAAGGAATTTCAGGAAAAAACGGGAACACGTTTGACCTTTACGCCTTTGTTTGTGGAAGCCATTATCAAGGCAATGCTGGAATTCCCGCTCATCAACAGTTCTGTTGTTGGGGATGAGATCCACGTTAAGAAGGATATCAATTTTGGCCTGGCCGTTGCTCTTGGTGAAGGCGGCGAAGGTGGCTTGATCGTTCCGGTTATAAAGAAAGCTCAGGAGAAAAACCTGGTTGGACTTGCAAATTCCGTGAATGTAGTTGCTAATAAAGCAAGAAGTAAGCAATTGAGTCCTGACGACCTGGTGGGTGGTACCATTACACTGACCAACTACGGTAGTGTAGGAAACCTGATGGGAACACCGATCATCAATCAGCCACAGGTTGCCATTATCGGTACCGGTGCCATTGAAAAACGCCCGGTTGTAATGGAAACAGAAGCCGGCGATGTGATCGCGATCCGTCAAATGATGTTCTTATCCATGAGTTATGACCACCGTATCATCGATGGTGCTCACGGTGGAGCATTCCTCAACCGGATCAAAGAGATCCTGGAAGACTTTGATATGGATCGCTCAGTGTGATCTGATCAGGAACCAAATTTGAAAAAGCGCTCTGAGAGGAGCGCTTTTTTGGTTTATGGAGGAAGCGCCCGGTTGTAAACTGTTTACTTCAGCCAATAAATGCTTACTTTTAGTGCCCTTAAACAAAAGTCGCCGTTTAAACTCAATTTCCATTTATGAAACAGTGCAAAACCATTGAAGAGATTCGAAAAGAGGTTAGCCAGTTTAAAAGAGAAGGTAAGACCATCGCGTTCGTTCCAACCATGGGGGCTTTGCACGAAGGACATTTGTCTTTGATCAAATTAGCCGGTTCTAAGGCGGATGAAGTTGTGGTATCTATCTATGTAAATCCTGAGCAATTTGGGCCAAATGAGGATTTTGAGGATTATCCCCGGCAACTGGAAGATGATATTCAGGCTTGCAAAGATGCGGGTTGTACCATTGTATTTACCCCGGATGACGAGATCATGTATGGTTCCGGAAAGAAATACTTATCTGTACAGGTTAAGGAACTAAACACTCATATGGATGGTGGAAGTCGTCCCGGGTTCTTTGAGGGTATTGTATTGGTGGTCAATAAACTATTCAATATTGTTGAGCCGGATTTTGCTGTTTTTGGGCAAAAGGATATCCAACAGGTACAGATCATCAGGCAGATGGTCAAAGAGTTCAATCATAATGTAGAGATCGTTATGGCTCCCATCAAAAGGGCCGAAGACGGACTGGCTTTAAGCAGCAGGAATGCCTACCTCTCTCAGGAAGAAAGACGGGTCGCTCCATACCTTTACTCGGCACTAAAAAGGGTTGAAGAGAAGGTGAATCAGGGACTGATGGAGCCTGAAGACATGTTAGAATTGCAAAGAGAGGAACTTAAAGCGAAAGGCTTTAAAAATGATTATCTTTCTGTGTTCTCCTTTGATACCATGAGTCCGGTCAACAAGCTGGAAAAGGGAGAGAGATATATTTTGGCAGGCGCAGCTTATTTAGGAAAAACGCGCCTTATCGATAACCTAATTTTAGACCTCTGATATAGTATAATGAAGATCACGATGTTCAAATCTAAACTGCACCAAATGGCAGTTACGGAAGCAAACCTGATGTATGAAGGAAGTATTACCATTGATCAGGACCTGCTGGATGCAGCCAACCTGCTGCCTTACGAAAAAGTGCAGGTGTTGAATATTACCAACGGTTCCCGTCTTGAAACGTATACCATACCCGGAGAACGTGGAAGCCGTGTTTGTTGCCTGAATGGTGCTGCAGCACGCATGACCCAGGTGGGTGATCGTATCATTGTGATCAGTTATGCAGAAATGACGCCTGAAGAAGCCAAAGAACATAAGCCAAAAGTGGTTATTGTTGATGAGAATAATGATCCAAAAGATATCCTTGAGAATACAACGCACGGTAAAACTTACGACCTAGAAACAGGTTTGGTTGACAATACTTTAGTAGAAAAATAGATATAGCAGTTCAATAGGGTTTACTTTGTGCAATTTCAGGAAGTCTGGGAATGAATAATAGAATAAAGAAGCTATTCCCAGACAAAGAAGAGGTTCTAAAATCATCTGAAACCGGCTTGGGTACATTTGGGGGTGTATTTACACCATCTATCCTCACCATTTTAGGTGTTATCATGTACCTGAGGTTTGGGTGGGTGGTAGGAAACGTTGGTCTGATCGGTACCCTCCTGATCGTGACCATTTCAACAGCGATCACGTTTTTGACAGCTCTTTCCATTGCTTCGATCGCAACCGACCAGCGCGTACGTACAGGCGGGGCTTACTACATGATAAGCAGGTCGCTTGGTATAGAATCCGGCGGTGCTATCGGAATCCCGCTGTACCTGGCGCAGGCCCTCTCGATCGCCTTATACACCATAGGTTTTTCAGAAAGTGTTGTTGGTGTTTTTCCGGAATTGAACATTACTACAGTCGGATTAGTGACAACCGTAGGTGTGGCCGGTTTAGCTCTGGTATCGGCAAAAGCGGCTATCAGGGCCCAATATTTTATCATGTTTGGGATCGTGCTTTCACTGCTGTCCTTATTTTTTGGCAGCCCAGTCGAGCAATCGAATATTGAATTATGGGGAGCTTCCCCGGAGAATTCTGCGGGATTCTGGGTGGTATTCGCCGTTTTCTTTCCGGCGGTAACCGGTATAATGGCCGGGGTTAACATGTCAGGGGATCTAAAAGATCCTAAAAGATCGATTCCAAAGGGTACGTTCTATGCTATTGGAGTAGGCTATCTGATCTATATGACGCTTCCGATCATTCTTGCTAACAGAGCAGATGCTATGACACTGATCGAGGATCCGCTGATCATGAGAAAGATTTCATATTGGGGGGATGCGATCCTGATCGGTGTTTGGGGAGCCACGCTTTCAAGTGCCGTGGGAAGTATACTGGGAGCCCCCAGGGTGCTTCAGGCCCTGGCCAGGGATAAGGTTCTGCCCCGTTGGCTAAGCTGGTTGGGCAAGGGAGAAGGAGCCGAAGATACTCCACGACTTGGGACTATAGTCACCTTGGTCATTGCACTTACAGCCGTATATTTTGGCAACCTGAATTTAATAGCTCCCATCCTCACTATGTTCTTTTTAACGACATATGGCATGCTCAATATTACAGCCGGGATAGAGCGATTACTAAAAAGCCCCTCCTTCCGACCTGAGTTCAAGGTGCATTGGGCCTTTTCCATTTTAGGTGCACTTGGGTGTATCTCCGTGATGTTTTTGATAAATGCGGTGGCGACCAGCGTTGCCTTTATTTTTGTGATCCTGATCTATATATGGCTGGAACGAAGAGAGTTACAGTCAGCCTGGGGTGATGTGAGAAGAGGGATCTGGATGGCCATAACCCGGATGGGGCTGTTTCACCTGGGGGTGAATGAAGAGGCGAAAACCTGGCGGCCAAATCCATTGGTATTATCCGGTGCTCCAACAAAAAGATGGCACCTAATTGACTTTGGTCTTGCCCTTACCCACAATCGGGGACTGATGACTGTTGCCACTGTACTGACCAGTAAAAACTTTACCACAACGCAGATCACGAAAATGGAAGGAAATATTCGGGAATTCCTATCAAAACGAAGCGTTCAGGCATTGGTTCGTGTAACCACTGCCAATGATGCTTTCGAAGGTTCTGAACAGTTAGTCAGGTCCTATGGTCTTGGTGCATTGGTTCCCAATACTATCATTTTAGGGGATAGTGAGAACGAGGAGCTAAGAGAAAGGTATTGTAAAATGATCTCAGACTTCTATGACATGAACAGAAACGTGATAGTTGTGCACGATGACAAAGACAATGGGTTCGGCGATAAAGAGATCATTGACGTTTGGTGGGGTGGCTTGAAGGGAAATGGAGGGCTCATGATGATGGTTGCCTATTTACTTGCCAGTAGCCGTTCGTGGTGGAATGCTAAGATCAGGCTGAAAATGGTTGTAGACTCTGAGAATGCCGCAGAAGATGCCAAACAAAATCTTGTTGAGCTGATCGAGAAGGCAAGAACCGGCGCCATCCCGGAAATCATTGTATCAAATGGCAGAAGCTTTAAATCTATTATCCACGAGTCCTCTCAGGATGCGGATCTTGTGCTTATGGGGATGGCTAAACCAGATGATCATTTCGCGTCTCACTACACAGAGGTTCAGGAATGGTTACATGATATGCCAACCACTTTGATGATACTTGCGGCAGAGGAGATCTCTTTTGGGGATGTACTTATGCAAAATGAGTAGATCCCTATTTTGCATTTTTTAATAAACCGGGGTAAAAGTTTTTCGTGAACAAAGTATCTAACCGGTGAATTAGATTTACACGAAATTGTAAAACTAAATTTATAGTATATTGAGAGGTCCGGGAATACATTACCTTCCTTTCTTTTTAAATTAGACTTTCAGATATGAAGAAAAAATATTGGATACCTATAAGTGCTGTTGCACTGTTATTATTGAGTTGGATGCTGCTTGGTGGCGAAGGCGAAGACTCGGTGGTGTTGACCACAACACCAAAATCAGGGGAATTCGTGGTTGATGTGACCACAACCGGAGAACTGAGAGCCAAAAACTCAGTTGAGATCCGTGGTCCCCAGGGCGGGCGAGATGTTCGTTTATTTAACCTGACCATCCAAAGGCTTATTCCGGAAGGAACCATTGTGGAAAAGGGAGATTTTGTAGCTGAACTGGACCGTTCGGAAATAACGGGCAGATTACAGGACGCCATGCTTGAACTTCAACAGGCGCAGTCACAGGTAACACAGGTATCTTTAGATAGCACTCTGACTTTATCTCAGGCCAGGGATAACCTCATCAATCTGGAATATGCTCTTGAAGAAAGACAAATTGCCCTTGATCAGTCCAAGTATGAATCTCCTGCCGTACAGCGTCAGGCTGAAATTGACCTGGACAAGGCACACAGGCAATTAGAGCAGGAAAAAAAGAATTATGTGACCAAGGTCAAACAGGCCGAAGCACAGATGAGCGAAGTGGAGGCAGACCTACAGGAAGAGCAAAATGAAGTGAATAAAATACGAGAGTTGATGACTGAATTTACCGTGCAGGCTCCGGCCAATGGTATGATCATCTATCGTAGAACCGGTAACGGTTCAAAAATATCTGAAGGCAGTGAGATCAGTGCCTGGAATCCTACCGTGGCAGAACTGCCGGATTTCTCAGTAATGGAATCGGTGACCTATGTTAATGAAGTGGATGTCCAAAAAGTACAAACCGGACAGAATGTGATCGTTGGGCTGGATGCCATTCAGAATAAGACCCTGACGGGAAATGTGACGAGTGTAGCAAATATTGGTGAACAACGATCAGGTTCCAACTCTAAAGTATATGAAGTAGTGGTTGAGATCAGTGAAACTGACTCGACTCTGAGGCCGGCCATGACCACAAGCAACCGTATCATTGTAGATCGAATGAATGATGCCATGTTCGTGCCTTTAGAGACCATTCATGTTCAGGATTCTACCAGCTTCGTCTTTAAGCAATCAGGGTTATCTGCGGTTATGCAGGAAGTGGACCTTGGTCTTATGAATGAAAATGAAGTGGTGGTACACCGTGGTTTAAATCTGGATGACATTATCTACCTATCGGTTCCGGAAGACACCTCCGGAATAGACAAACTATATCTGGAAGAAGCGATCACTTCAAACTAAGGCTCATTTTGCTACAGAAAATTTTATACAACTTTGATATTGCCCTTGAGGCAATTCAGCGTAACAAGCTAAGGGCATTCCTCACCTCTTTGGGGATCATTTTTGGAGTGTCGTCTGTGATCGCAATGCTGGCTATCGGTAACGGAGCCCAGCAAGAGGTGTTGACCCAAATGCAGTTGCTTGGAACCAACAATGTGATCGTTCAGCCGGTTGTGGAACAAAGGCAAGGGTCCGTTAATGAGGGTGAGGAACAGCAACAATCAACAAAGTTCTCTCCGGGGTTGACCATGGAGGATCTTAACACGATCAGAGAGTTAGTTCCTGAGGTAGAAAAACTGAGTCCCGAGATCGTTTACGAAACCAATTTTATTCGTGAAGCCAGAATGCGAACGGGTAAACTGGTTGGTGTAAATACAGATTATTTTGATATCAGTAACTTTGAGGTTATTGAGGGCAGTAATTTCAGTGAAGTACAGATAAACGAAGCTGACCCGGTCTGTGTGATCGGTTATGATGTTAAAACCCGCTTTTTTGCCGGAGAGGATCCGATCGGTAAAAAGATCAAAGTGGGGCATTTGTGGCTGACAGTTGTGGGTGTTTTAGAAAAAAAGGAAGTCTCCACAGAAAATATTGAGAATCTGGGGATCAGGAATTTTAATCTGGACATATATGCACCAGTTTCAACAGTATTGCTGAGATTTAAAAACAGAGCGGTTGTAACCTCGAATGATCTGCAGCAGGGTGGTGGCTCAACAGTGGTAATGGGGGGCGGAATGATGATCTTTTCAAGTGGAGGTAGTTCATCCGGTGATGCAGGTGATGGAAATTATAATCAACTTGACCGGCTCATCGTCAAGGTGACGGATACCAAATACAGCGGTACCATAGCTGAGATCCTGTCGCGTATGTTGAAAAGGCGACATAATAATGTGGTCGATTTCGAGATCATTGTACCGGAACAATTACTGCAGCAGGAGCAGCAGACCAAACGTATTTTCAACATCGTACTTTCTACCATTGCATCCATTTCCCTGATCGTTGGCGGTATCGGTATCATGAATATCATGCTGGCGTCTGTGGTAGAGCGATTCCGTGAGATCGGTGTGAGAATGGCCGTTGGAGCCCAGAAAAAAGATATAGAACTGCAATTTTTAACGGAAGCACTCACGATCAGTATCACCGGTGGTTTTCTCGGAATCGTATTAGGGTTGGCTTTCAGTTATGTGATCGAGGTAACAGCCGACATTGCCACTATCGTAACACCAATTTCAATATTCATATCATTCGGAGTAGCTGTTTTGATCGGTGTGGTATTTGGTTACTACCCTGCAAAACGAGCTGCAAAACATGATCCTGTACACGCATTACGCCATGAATAAATCATTTTTAGTATATCTGACGTTAATTCTATCCGTACTGTTTTATACGGAAAGTCAGGCACAAGATCAGCCACAAAGATCTCTGACACTTGAAGAAAGTATTGAAATAGCTAAGGAATCGAGTCCTTTAGCAAGAGCAGCTAATTTTGAGCTGATCTCAGCCAAATGGCGGTACCGGTCATTTAGGGCAGACCTGTTGCCAAGCCTGAACCTGGGTGGTGATGCCCCAAACTACAACAAGTCCATATTTTCGAATGTGCAGGATGATGGTACAGTTACGTTCTCATCCCGTACACAATCAGAGGCGTCTGTTGATCTGAGTATCGAGCAAAGCATTATGCCAACCGGAGGTAATCTGTCGCTTTCAAGTGGGATTACAAGGCTGGGGATTTTTGAAGGTGAGAATACTTACTTATGGCAAAGTACTCCCCTGGTGGCCACGTACCGTCAGCCGTTGTTCCAGTTTAACAGTTTAAAGTGGAGGCACCGAACAGAACCGCTTAGATATCAGATCGCACAAAAGCAGTATGTTGAAGATATGGAAGACCTTGCCTTCAGCACTACTCAAAGCTTTTTTGATTTTCTGCTGGCAAAGATCAATGTAGAAGTGGCAGAATTTAACGTCACGGTAAACGACTCGATCTATAATATTTCACAGGGACGTTATCAGGTAGGGAGTATTGCTGAGAATGATCTGCTTCAAAGTGAATTGCAGCTAAGAAATGCTGAAACCTCACTGACCACAGCCACATTAAACTTCCAGCGGGCTGAAGAAAACTTCAAGGCTTTATTGGGAATTCCGGATGATGTGGTCATTGAAGTCATAGCCCCTGAAGAAGCTCCTGAATTGAATATTGATGTAGATAAAGCTCTTGAGCTGGCACAAGAAAATAACAGTACCTCCCTGGAATTTCAGCTGAGTGAGATACAGGCAAATCAGGCTTATGATCAGGCCAAAAAAGCGGCAGGCTTCTCGGCAACCATACAGGCAAGCTATGGTTTGAACCAAACTTCAGAAGATTTTGACCGGCTATATGAGGATCCCCAAAACAGGCAGTTCTTTTCAGTGGGATTTCAGATCCCCATATTTAACTGGGGGAAAAATACGGCAGAAATTCAGGCCGCAAGAAACCAACAGGCTGCTACGGCGAATACGATCACTTATCAAAAACTGCAATTTGACCTGAATGTAAGAAGTACGGTTCGTGAATTTTCGCAACTTCAAAGTCAGGTAGAGCTGGCTCAAAAATCGGATGAGATCGCTGAACGCCGATATGATGTGGCCAAAAATCGTTACCTGATCGGTAAGATCGATGTCACCAACCTGTTCATTGCTCAAAACGAAAAAGACAGTGCCCGGCGCAGTTACATTCAGGCTCTTCGAAATTACTGGACAGGTTACTACAACCTCCGGCGCCTGACCTTATACGATTTTGAAACCGGTTCGCCCATCGTTATCGAGCAGGAGATCTAAGAGAGTGTAGTAGAACTTGCCTAAATCGCTGATCTTATTTGTCAGCGAATTCCGGTAAGATCTCGAGGAACCTGGCTGAGGTCTTAATGCCTCTGTGGAAATCCTTGAGTGCGAATTTTTCGTTTGGTGAATGGATAGCATCACTGGTGAGGCCAAAGCCCATTAAAATGGATTCAACACCAAGTACCCGTTTAAAATCGGATACGATAGGAATGGAGCCACCCTCACGTGAAAACAAGACTTCCTCGTGGTAGATATCTTCAAATGCCTGTGCACCGGCTTTCAGTCCATAGAAATCAAGATCAGTAACGGATGGATGTCCACCATGATGTTCTGATACTTTCACTTTTACAGTATCAGGTGCCAGTGACTGAAAGTATTCAGTGAACAATTGAGCGATCTCTTTTGGATCCTGATCCGGAACCAATCTCATACTGATCTTGGCATTGGCTTTGGAAGGCAGTACCGTTTTGGCTCCTTCCTTAGTGTAACCACCCCAGATACCGTTTACATCCAGTGTTGGGCGGGCAGAAGCGCGTTCCAGGGTGCTGTATCCTTTTTCACCGTGAACCGCATCAATATCCAGTGATTCTTTGTAAGCTTTTTCATCAAAAGGGAGCTGTTTGTATGCATCACGGTCGGCTTTGGTCAGTGATTTAACCTTGTCGTAAAATTTCGGTATCTGTATTACGCCATCTTCATCTTTCAGCTTGGCGATCATTTCACATAACACGTTCACCGGGTTTTCAACCGCTCCGCCATACACACCTGAATGCAGGTCGCGATTTGGTCCAACCACTTCCACTTCCATGTAGGCGAGTCCTCTCAGGCCATAGGTTATGGAAGGCTGATCTTCCGCAAACATGGCGGTATCAGAGATCAGGACCATGTCGCACGCGAGCATGTCTTTGTGTTCCTCAATGAATGGGATCAGGTTAGGTGAACCGATCTCTTCTTCACCCTCTAAAATGAATTTTACATTGACCGGTAATTCGGTTCCGGTTTTTCTGAAAGACTCAACCGCTTTGATGTGTGTATAAGACTGACCTTTGTCATCACTTGAGCCGCGAGCATAAATGTTTCCTTCTCGAACGGTGGGCTCAAAAGGAGGAGTATTCCAGAGCTCATCAGGGTCAGATGGCTGAACGTCATAGTGACCGTAGATCAAAACCGTGGGTTTGTCATCATGTGGACAATATTCAGCATACACAATAGGATTGCCGGGTGTCTCAAATTTTTTAACGGTATCTAACTCAAGATCCTCCAGCTGATTGATCAGAAAGTGAGCAGCTTTTTCGACCTCACCCTTCTTATCAGAATCGGTGCTGACACTTGGGATGCGCAACAGTTCAAATAATTCAGTTAAAAAACGATCTATGTGCTGGTCAATATAGTCTTGAGTTTTACTCATGGTCTTAATACCTGTTAATGAATTTTTTTAGCTTATTTATCTGAAAATAAAGAATAATCGGGAGTAGTTCTTTTTTATCAAAGGCCTAAAGTGTTTTGATTCCAGCGGGTTTTGTCCACCCATATTGGCCGTTGCCCAACCTGACATACACCCATTCCTCAGCCTGCTCACTTTCCCATTGATCAACGGTTAGATCATAGCCCTCATAAGCAATACTTACCAAGGCACTGTTTTCATCAGGGGACTCCAGAACCCGTTGCGAACTCGAGATCAAAACAGCTTCATCGTATCGTTGGTTGACGTAATCTGCATAAAAAGCTAAAAGCGCCAGGGATGAACCGATGATGATAAGAGTAAGCTGAGTGGAGAAGGTTTTACTGAGTGGCACCTTGTCTAACCACCCAAGATATAAGAGTGATAAACCGGACAGTGTCAGTAAAAAGCCTATCAAAAATAATCCAAAGGCTGAAAGTTGATTATTGATCCAATCTATGGCTCGATCCCAGGGCAGTTTTGGTAGAATAGCAGATTGCCGGCTGAACTGTGAGTTCACATACTCTAATGCCTCAGTTGCTTGTTGTTGGGTAGTTGAATACTCTTTGGCTTTTAAAAAATAAAACTTAGACAGCCCCAGCGAATCCAGTTGCATGGCGGTTATGCCCATATTCAGATAAAGCGCTCCTGATACAGACCCACTGCTTTCAACATTTCTGTAGGCACTCATGGCCTCCATAGGTGAACCGTTTTCAAGCAATGTATTTGCCTGATCAAAGCTGCCTTGTTGTGCCCACACGTTTTGGCTTAAAATCAGTATTCCGATGCTTACAATCAGGGATCTGATATTCATGAAAGCTTACCTATTTTTTTAATGATCTCGCGAGTTATTTCTATGTCTGCTGTCAAAGATTCTTGCGTGGCATTTGGGGCATAGGCAATGGTTTTGCATTTATTCAGAATCTTTCGCAGCCGGTCGTTCAATTCCCTGTCATTAAACTTCTCAACAGCTTCCATCAGTTGATCGTGTGATAAACCGGCCGGGGGCAGGTTCAGTTTATCGGTAATAAACTGGGTGAGTGCCTTGTCGATCAAATGATAGCCGGCTTTGATATCATTCGTTTGGTCGGCTTCTTCCAGAGTGCTATTCGCTTTGTCAGTCGCTCGCCTTGATCTTGAAAAGGCAGAATCAGTTTGCATTCTGTCATGGTATTTCTTGAATCCATAAGCACCTGCGGTTAGCAAGATCGGGAAAATGATCATCATCCAAACAAGAACCCGCTCATGAAGTGGTTTTACTTCCGGTTTACTCCAGCTGGCTAATCCGGTAATTGGTTTTACGTTGAACCGAAGATCTTTTTCGGTGAGAAGAGGTGCATCAGGATCGCGTTCTGCCCGAAAAGTCAGTTCCGGGAGGGTCACGATCACAAAATCAGATCGCGATGGGTCATAATAAGCCACTTTGGTTGCCGGAATGGTGTAATCCCCTTCATTGCGGGGAATGACAATATCCCTGAAATTACGACTGCCCGTTATCTCCCGGTCGTTGCGCTCTATATTTGAGGACTCTTCAGGATTGTATCGCTCCAGGCTTTCAGGTAGCTCGTAATCAGGCTTATTCACCAATGGAATATTACCTTTTCCGGATACCTGAGTATTGATCTCAATGCTTTCTCCAACCAGGGCACTTGAGGTAGAGATGGTTCGGGTAATTTCAAAGTCACCCACCGCACCGATAAATTCAGCATTATTCAGTTCAGGCAGGCCTTCCACATTCAGTGTTACCGGTGTCGATTGAAGAGTCATACGCTCCTGATTCAATCCAAAGCCAAATGGGTCGGCCGAGCTGCGGCGTGAACGAACTGAAACCGTGATCTCAAATGGACTCAGGGTCAATTCACCTGATTTGGTAGGAAACAGGGCATACTGAATGAGCCGGGCTTTTTGATACCTGACTCCGTTTACAATGGTTGAAGATGTTTGTGCCCGCTGCGGATAATTAAGTTCTTCTTTCCAGAATCCTTCAGCCTTCCAGCCCGGTGTAGGTTGATACGAAGAAACCTCTACCCCGTTTTTGAAATACAGAACGACATCAGCCACAACCTGTTGACCAACCACCGGGTCTTTGGTATCCGGTTCAACCCTGACATAAATATCAGGAGCTCTTTCTGCATCACCCGATTCAAGTGAAGCCGGGTCAAGAACCGTGAAGGGAATAGGGTCTGTCTGGTAGGTTTTATCCTCAACCGTAATGGTGATCGGGGGTAAAGTATAATCCCCCGGCGACTGAGCAATAAGCACGTACCCGTAGGTATACGTCACAGATGGTTTACCGTTAATGATGGTGTATTGCGTACCACGGGAGGTGCTTCCGCGTAACCAGCGAAGGCCGTCGATTTCCGGTAATTCAGGTTGCTGAACAGACCCCATGGCATTGCCGCTGACACTGACTTCCAGCCTGACCTGCTCGCCATTAAAGATATTGGTTTCGGAAAGCTCGGCATCTACCTGAATGTCCTGAGCAACGGTAAGCCCGGAAAAACCGAAAGTTAAAAGCAGTAAGAAAAAGAAGTGTTTCAGTCTACCAATCCTTTTCATGCTTGGCTGATCCTGTAGATTTTTTCTTTTTGAATTCCTTGAGCAGTTCTTTTTCCTTCTGGGCAAGAGCTCTTAAGATCTTTTCAGCCTCTTCTTTGCTGATTTGCTGAGATTCGAGTTCTTCAGGATTCATCTCCTGAGGCTGCTGCTCATTTTGTTGCTCACCTTCACTTTCCTGATTCTCTTGCTGCTCCTGATTTTGCTGATCTTGTTGTTGCTCCTGTTCCTGCTCTTGATCCTGTTGGTTTTGCTGCTGCTGTTCTTGTTGCTGTTGCTGCTGCTGTTTTTCCTGTTCTTCTTTCAGCTTTTCATACAGAGCATTCAGTTTTCGGTCGTTGGGATAGTTCATCAAGCCTTCCTCAACATAATTCAAAGAAGTTTGCAGATCTGCATTGATGAAATACTGGGCCCCGTTATGGAAGTACTGATCAGCGGATTGAGCCAGGACCGGTAAGGATAAAAAGGACAGTAATAATATCAGTGAAAGTCTTTTCATAGGTCAGTTCGAGTTAATTTCTGATACATTTCTGATGCGTTCTATGAAGTCATTAAAAGCCCGAACCGTATCATCGGCTTCGAGAGCTCGTTGCATAAGATTGTAGGCATCCTGATACCGTTGTTCAGCTACCAGTTTTTCAGCCTGTTTCTTCATAGCTTGGGCATACTCACTTGGTTCCGGCGGCGGTTGATTTTCCTGATTCTGCTCTTCATTGCCTTCATCTTCTTCCTCATTCTTGATCTCTTCCAATGCCCTTTCGTAATTGTGTTTGGCGTCAAGGTCAGAAGGGTCCAGTTTCAGGGCATTTTTAAAATGGGTGGCTGCCGGTTTCCATTTTTGATCCTCAGCCAGCAAGGTTCCAATGTTATACTCTGCCATCGATTTATCCTCAGGACTTTCAGCCAGGGAGCGGAACTCCATGAATGAGTCAATGGCTTCTTCAACCTTTCCCTGTTTTGCCTGAGTATTCCCAAGGTTGAAATACAGTTTGAAATTATCAGGGGAAGCCTCGATGGCAGCTTTATAAAGTTCTTCAGCCTGCTCATAATTGCCTTCCTCGAAGGCAGAATTTGCCTGCCGGGCTTCATCGCTGGTGAAAGCTGAGAAGATCAGAAACAGTGCTATGTAAATGAAGTATGGTTTCAATTTATCAGAGATTTTCAGCGATGGCTATGGTTTCATCATCCATCAGCATGTTTGTGAATACGTTATTCACGTCATCATTTTCTTCAAATTTTTCCATCATCTTAAGGTTGGATTCAGCTGTGCTTTCATCCACTTTTGTTTGAGTAACGGCTTCCCGGATCAGGGTTGCAGACTCGATCTTAAAACCGGCTTCTTCAAGTCGGTTCCTTACATCAAATAATTCTTCCCGGCTTGTATAAACCACGAACATCTCATCTTCAGTATCTACGTCTGTTGCACCGGCATCAATTGCCTCGAGCATAAATTCTTCGTCATCGAGTCCGTCTGAGGGTACCTGAATCATGCCTTTTTGCTCAAACATGTATCCAACGGAGCCGGTGGTACCCATATTACCTCCGTGTTTAGTGAAAATATGGCGGATGTCACTAACCGTACGATTATTATTATCTGTGGTTACCTCAATAAAGTAAGCAATACCTCCGGGACCATAGCCTTCAAAGGTGGCTTCTTCATAGGCTGCACCGTCAGAGTCCTCACCGGTACCCCGTTTGATGGCGCGCTCTATGTTATCTTTTGGGACATTATCAGCTTTGGCATTTTCGATGGCCAGCGAGAGGCGGGGGTTTCCGTCAGGATCTCCTCCTCCTTCACGTGCAGCAACGGTAATTTCCTTGATATGCTTGGTGAAGATCTTGGATCGTTTAGCATCTTCCTTAGCTTTTTTGTGGCGAATGTTCGCCCATTTCGAATGTCCTGCCATATTTTGAAGGATAAATTAGTTACATTTTACAAGCCATGTAATATACAAAGAGACTGTGCGGATAAGAAAGTTTATAGCACAATTTTACGTGGCACGTATGGATGTTACAAAAAGTGAAACCAATCTGTTAAACCTTGTGTTGCAATGATTATCGAAACCATACATTGAGTATTTTAGAGTTTGAAGAATATAAATTTCAAAAGAGAATAAATGAATATAGGTATAGCGTGTTACCCCACCTTTGGCGGAAGCGGGGTAGTTGCAACTGAACTGGCGAAGAACCTGGCGAAGAATGGTCATAACATTCATATGATGAGTTACTCCCGGCCGGCCCGCCTCGATACCCTGGAGACCGGTATCACCTATCATGAGGTCTCGATCAACTCCTATCCCCTTTTTGATTATCCGCCTTATGCCCTGGCACTGGCTTCACAAATGGTGAATCTGATCGAATATGAAGACCTCGACCTGTTGCATGTGCATTATGCACTGCCCCATGCAACCAGTGCTTACCTGGCTAAACAGATCATGTGTGAACGCGGGGTAACAGTGCCGATCATCACAACCCTGCATGGAACGGATATCACCCTGGTTGGGCGGGACCCGAGTTACAAACATGTGGTCGAGTTTTCCATTGATAAAAGTGATGGGGTGACCGCAGTGTCAGAATACCTGAAGCGGGAGACCTACGAGAATTTTGAGATCCAGCAGGATATTGAGGTGATCCCGAATTTTATTGATCTAGACCGGTTTCAGAAATCCAATAAGAGCCACTTCAAAAAAGCCATCTGCCCAAATGATGAAAAAGTAGTGGTTCACGTGTCCAATTTCCGCAAAGTAAAACGCGTACCTGAAGTGGTATCTGTGTTTGCTAAGATCCTGGAATCAGGTATTAAGTCTAAGTTGCTGCTTGTGGGTGACGGACCTGATCGGCAAAAGGCCGAACAGCAATGCCGAGACCTGGGGATTTGTGATCACGTTCGGTTTCTGGGTAAACTGGATCAGGTAGAAGAGGTGCTTTCGATCGCCGATCTGTTTTTGATACCTTCGGGTTCAGAGACCTTTGGGTTAGCTGCCCTTGAGGCCATGAGCTGCAGCGTGCCGGTCATCAGTTCAAATATTGGTGGTTTGCCGGAAGTAAATGTACATGGTGAAACAGGATACCTTTGTGACCTGGATGATGTGGAATGTATGGCTAATTACGGAGTGAAGATCCTTAGTGACCCTGAGTTGCACGAGCGCATGTCTCAAAATGCACGCAAACATGCAGCTACATTTAAGCAGGAGGAAGTCGTAAAACAGTATGAGAATTTTTACGAGAAGGTACGTGAGAGGATGGGGTCAAAGGTTTGACGACCTGATCTGATAACGAGAAACATTCAATGAATAAAAAACGCCTGCTCATTTGAACAGGCGTTTTTTGTATAAAAGAGTTTTATGCTATTACTTACTTAGGCAAGTACTTTAGATACTTCTTCAGCAGCTTCCTTAAGCAGAACAGCTGAGATCACATTCAGGTCACTGTTGTCAATGATCTCTTTAGCTTCTTTAGCATTAGTTCCCTGAAGACGTACAATAATAGGTACGTCTTTAACTTTTTCTGCGATCTCAGGATCCTTCACCGCTTCGATCACACCGTTAGCAACACGGTCGCAGCGAACGATACCGCCAAAGATGTTGATCAGGATCGCTTTTACATTCTTGTCTTCCAGAATAATGCGGAATCCGTTTTTCACGGTTTCAACATTGGCTCCACCCCCTACATCCAGGAAGTTAGCCGGTTCACCGCCCGAAAGCTTGATGATATCCATGGTAGCCATTGCAAGTCCGGCACCATTTACCATACAGCCTACATTACCATCCAGTTTGATGTAGTTGAGGTTGTATTTCTGAGCTTCAAGTTCCAATGGGTTTTCTTCAGACTCATCTTTGAGCTCTGCAAGATCTTTGTGACGGTAAAGGGCGTTGTCATCAAAGGTCACTTTTGCATCCAGGGCATAGACCTTGTTGTCTGGTGTTGTGATCAATGGGTTGATCTCAAACATGTTTGAATCGGTTTCCTGATAAGCATTGTAAAGCGCATGAATGATCTTGATGCCATTCTTCAAGGCTTCACCCTCAAGTCCCAACGCAAATGCGATGCGGCGAGCCTGATTTGGCTGAAGGTCCATGCCCGGCTCAACCCATTCCTTAACAATTTTGTCAGGGGTTTCTTCAGCAACTTTTTCGATCTCAACACCACCTTCTGTGGATGCCATGATTACATTTTTCCCAACGGCACGGTCGAGCAGGATACCAAGATAAAATTCAGATTCAATATCCACACCGTCAGTTACGTACAAGCGCTGAACCAACTGTCCTTCTTCTCCGGTTTGAACCGTAACGAGTACATCACCAAGCAGAGATTCAGCGGCCTCTTTAACTTCATCAATGGTTTTGCAGAGGATAACACCTTTGGCGTTATTTTTCTTAGTGCGGCCTTTACCACGCCCACCGGCATGAATCTGAGCTTTCACTACAAATAGAGAGGCACCCTCTTCTTTTAGTTTTTTAGCGGCTTCAACGGTCTCCTCAACGGTAGTTGTAGCAATACCTGCAGGCACGGCTACATTGTATTTCTCAAGAATTTCTTTGGCTTGATACTCGTGAATTTTCATGGATACAATTTTAAGTATTAAAAGCGATTTTTCGGGAGCCAATAATACCGAGATTACAGGCTAAAAGAAAGGAAGTGCATGATTCTTTACATATCACAAAACCCGGCGTAATTCTATGGCCCGAATAAATTAACCGCTGCTGTTTTAGCTTTGGCATTAATTCCTACAAACACTAACTTTATAACCCATCAAAACAAAGAGGTAATCTAGCTTGAAAGAAGCCCGGATCATGACTCCAGAGGAATTAAACCGCACTTATCAGCGGTTCGCTCATCAATTCCTGGAACCCTACAATGATTTTTCCCGACTGGCTGTAATTGGGATGCAAACCCGAGGCGTTTATATGGGGAAGCGCATCATCAAAGAGATCAAAGCACAATTTGACACCGTTATAGATTTTGGAGTGCTTGATGTTACCTTTTACCGCGATGATTACCGGTCAAAACTGAAGATGCCGGAAGTGAAGGTAACGGAAATCCCGTTCGACCTGTTTGACCGCGACGTAGTTTTAGTGGATGATGTGCTTTACACCGGCCGAACGGTTCGCTCCGCAATGGATGCTATCATGGCCTACGGGCGTCCGAGAAGCATTAAATTTTGCTGCATGGTCGACAGGGGGCACCGTGAATTACCGATATCAGCTGATTATATGGGGATCTATCTGCCAACTTATGAGAATGAGGAAGTGCGTGTGAAAGTAAATGAAATTGACGGCGAGGATGCTGTGTATCTGGTAGAAGTGGAGGAGGATAGCGATGAGTAAAGTTCCCGAAGGATATCAGTTCAACCAAAAGCATCTGTTAGGACTCACAGACTATTCGAAAGAAGATATCCTGTTCGTGCTGGATCAGGCAAAATATTTCCGGGAGATCCTTGACCGGACGGTTCCAAAAGTGCCTACACTTCGTGATAAGACCATTGTAAACCTGTTCTATGAAAACAGTACGCGAACGCGACTTTCATTTGAACTGGCTCAGAAGCGCATGGGAGCCGATGTGGTAAATTTTTCCACCGGTTCTTCGAGTACCAAAAAAGGGGAATCGCTGAAGGATACGATCCGAAATATCAGCTCCATGAAAATCGATATGGTTGTGGTTCGGCATGAAAGTCCCGGAGTACCACATTTTCTAACACAATGTGTGGATGCCGCCATCCTGAATGCAGGCGATGGGGCTCATGAGCATCCCACTCAGGCCTTGCTGGATATGTTCACCATGCAAACCTTACACCCCGATCTGACAGGAAAAAAAGTTGCGATCATTGGGGATATCTCTCATAGCCGGGTAGTGCGTTCAAATATCATCGGATTGAAGAAGTTGGGGGCAGAGGTGGTTCTATGTGGCCCTAAAACCCTGATGCCGGTTTATGTGGAAGACATGGGAGTGGAAGTGTCATACGATCTGAATGAGACCCTGGCATGGTGTGATATAGCTATGGCACTTAGGATTCAGCTCGAAAGACAGGAAGGAGCTACGGAGTTGTTTCCATCTCTACGTGAGTATCATGAACGATTCGGGATCAAATATCATCACCTTGAAAAATACCCTGATTTTAAGATCATGCATCCGGGACCTATTAACAGGGGAGTGGAAATGGAAAGTGAGGTAGCTGACAGCGACCGTGCTGTTATCCTGGATCAGGTCACCAATGGAGTGGCTGTAAGAATGGCTATCCTGTATCTGCTTAGTGGCGGAACCAGGGTTTAAGATCCTTGACAGAAAATTCAAAAGTTATTGGGATTTTGATATTATAAGTGGGTTCTATTTTAACGAAAGTATTAATCAGGAAGGTCATCAAGTATCGAGAATAAGCCAACAGTTACGATCGGAATTCCTGTTCTGAATGAGGAACAACATATTCAAAGGGTTGTAAGGGGATTTCTTGCTTCGGATTATCCGGATCTGATCGAGGTCCTGATCGCTGATGGCGGAAGTACGGATAACACACGTGAGCTTGTCAGGCAATTATCTGAAGAGGATGACCGTGTAAAACTGATCGATAATCCGGATAGGTATCAGTCGCATGGGCTTAATAAAATGATCGAAGCGGCGGAAGGTGAGGTGTTTTTAAGAGCGGATGGCCACTGCCTCTATCGTGATGATTATGTTGAAAAAAGTGTGAGCACACTCCTCAGGACCCAAAGCAAAAATGTGGGGGGCTCTCAAAGATATGTAGCGGAAACTCCCGTTCAGGCCGGTATATCCATAGCCGTTAAAAGCCTGTTGGGTAGTGGTGGCGCCAAATATATGGACGAAAATTATGAGGGTTACGCCGATACGGTTTTTCTCGGCTGTTTCTGGACCAGGGACCTGAAAGAAGTTGAAGGGTTTAACACCGAAAACATAACCAATCAGGATTCGGAGCTAAATCTTCGCCTATATGAATATTTTGGTAAGAGTATCTATGTAAGCCCTGAGATAAAAAGCTGGTACTACCCCCGAAATTCCTATTCAGGTTTATTCAGGCAATATTTCAGATATGGCCGCGGGAGGTTTCTCACCAAATCACTGCATCCCAAAAGCTCACCGGTCCGGGGTCTTCTGCCGTTTCTCTTCATATGCTTTTTGATGATCTATGGGGTCCTGGATCTGCTCACAGGATCAACCTTATACTTTCCAACCTTTGCGCTCTTACTGGGTCTTTTCTTTATTGGAGAGTCATTCCGGGTGGTGATCAATACCAATCAAAAATTTAAACAAGAGATATGGCGATCTGATGATAAAGCCCCGGGTTTATTTTCAAGATGGATCCATGTGGTTGTTAGTTTGGTGGTCATGCAGATAGCTCACTTTAGCGGGTTTAGTTTTCAGATGATTAAAAGGCTGTTAGCGGGTAAAACAGGTTGGTAAAACCAAATTGACATGGATCCAAAACCTTTAGTTTCTGTCGTTATTCCTACCTATAACAGAGTGGATCTGCTTACAAGAGCGGTTGATTCTGTGCAAAATCAGACCTATCCCAATATTGAGATCATTGTGGTAGATGATGGCTCGCAAAAGGATCCTTCGGATGTTTTAAATGGCTATAAGAACCTGCACTTTTTCAGGAATCCTAAAAATCTGGGAGCCAGTTATTCAAGAAACCTGGGTTTAAGTAAGGCAAAAGGTGTCTTCATAAACTTTTTGGATGATGACGATATTCTGTTTCCGGAAAAGATCGAAAAGCAGGTTAAAGTATTTTTGGCAGCCAGTGATCCTTCTTTAGGCATCGTAACCTGTCATTCAAAAGATGAACGCTCTGGCCGTCCAACCATTAAATATAACCGTGTGAAAGGGAACCTCTACAGGGCCTTATTGGATAGGTATATCGTGTCAGGTACAGAAACGCTACTCATGAAAACCGCTGCCGTAAAGGGTGTCGGAGGCTTCGATGAGCAATTGCAGTCAAGTCAGGAGTATGACCTGTTGATCCGTTTGTGCAAAGATCATACCATCGATTTTGTGGATGAGGTCCTAACCAGGGAGTTCAGGTCGGTCGATCAGATCAGTACAAATTTCGATAAAAAGATACAGGGTGCCAGGCATTTATATTCCAAACATGATCATCGATTTAGGGAATTTGGATGGGGTTTTTGGCTGAAAAAGAAGGTCAAGCTTCAAATACTGATACTTAGATTTTATGTAGGTAAGATCTTTGGGGAAAACGTATATCGGAAGTTGCTAAGAGAATAGAACAGACTACTTTGAGAGAAGTCGCTCATAAAGACCGGTGTATTCTGTGGTATAACGCTTCTTACCAAAATTTTCCTCGATGTAGGCGTGTTGGCCTTCAGCATCAAAGGAATTGATCTCCTGTATCTGTGCAATTGCTTTTGCCAGCTGTTTTGGTTTGTCAGGTTGTATGAGGATTCCTCGGTTCTCTTTCAGGATCTGCTCGGGGCCGCCACTCTTGGTAGAAATGACCGGTAGTCCACAAGCCATGGCTTCGATCAGTGCAATACCAAAGGGTTCATTTCGGCTGGGGAGTATGAAACCATCCATCGCCTGCATCCATTTTTTTATTTCTTCCCGGGGTTTTGGGCCATGGATAACTACATTTTTTAATCCTGACGTCTCAATTTTTTTCCGGACCCGGGCTTGAAAGTCAGGCTCTTCATCTACTCGTCCGATCAAGTGGAGAGTGGGGAGATCTGGCTTTTTCATTAGAGTTAAGGCCTCCATCAAGGTATCAATCCCTTTTTTATGCCTGAAATTTGCCACACACAGCAGTTGAAAAGATGAAGGGTTATTGCTCAGTTCTACTCTGAGACGTTCTCTTATTTCCTGTTTTACCGGTTTGAATATCCGGGTATCTACAAAGTTATGAATACAATGAACTTTATCTTTCAGGTCTGGGTACTCGTTGACGATATCTTGCTTTAATCCGGGTCCCACAGATACAATGGCATCAGCCTGTTCAAGGTTTGATTTCAGTATGTTCTTCAAGACGGGCTTATTATAGGTATGGTAGAAATCAACCCCATGAACTGTAAGAATCACTGGGCATCTGAACTCTTTTTTCAGCTCAGAGATGATCATGCCGGATGGGTATAAAAAATGAACATGGATCAAGTCTATGGGTTGACCGCTGAGGGATTTGACAACGTTCTTTGATAATGACCGGCTGATAAAAGCAGGAAATCTTTTTTTAGGTAATGACAAATATAAGCATCGATCGCCCTGTACATTATCAGGTAGAATTAGAGGCGAATGATTTTTTATGAATCTGTACGTAAAGGGGAATGATATTGGCGTAGGAATGCATACCCTAACATCGAAGTGGTCTGAAAGTGTACTGGCATGATCACTGATGAATGTGGCATCATAAGGTGCTTCAATGGTTGGAAAAGAATGGGAAACAATATGCAGGCTTTTTTGGCTCATGAAGATGGATCATTTGCTGAAATAGCAGTTTCGTATATACCGACAGCCTTAAGTAAATATAAGTTATAGGTGATCAAACTTAATATATGCCCAATTACCATGAGAATGATTCCCAAAAGAAAATCCTGATGGTACCAGCCTATCAGGAGGCCTCCGGCTCGCGTTATCAGGTTCAGGAAAGAAAACACGGGCATGATCTTTTGTTTTTCAAGAACGATAAGTGCTTTGCCTGTAGGGGCACTGATAAAATCGATGGCTAAGAGTGGAGCCATGATCATAGCTATGGAACCGGCAGTCTGCCATTGTCCACCAAATACAAAGGCAAATAAAGGCTCACTCCAAAGCAGTAAAATACCCGTGGGAATAATGGTAATGAGAAAAAGGACTCCCCATGTTTTAACTAAAAAATTTTGGATGGAAACCCCATTGTTATATCGGTCAGAAAGTTGTTTATAAAAAACCTGACCAACCGAGTTGCCTATAAAAGCTGATGGCACACTTAATACACGATAGGCCAGTGCATAAAAACCCAACATTTCCTGATCAAAAAGGGCCCCTATTATGAAAACCGGGATCTCAATAGCTCCATAGCTTAGTACATTGGATGGAAGCAGGAACTTGGTTGTACCAAAGTACTTTTTGGTAACAGGCTTCAGGTTTTGCTTGTAAAATGCTTTCTCAAGGCGTACGCTGGTCTTCCTGAAAAAGAGAAATACAGTTGAAATGATCCGGCCCGCAATGTGACCAATGATCAGTCCGCCATTTAACATTCCTGCTATCCCGAGACCCGTTTGGGTGCCTCCCGTGACTGAGCTCTGCAAGACCTTTGATTTAGAGGCTGTCCCGTACTGCTCAAACCTGATAACGAAATGAGTTATAATATTTAAGGCAGAATTGAAAAATACTCCCAGTGGAATGAGCCAAATAAAGAGAGAGCTTAAGTCTGATGGCAAGCCGGAAAACCTGTAGGCGACATAAATAAAAAGGTATAAGAATAGATTAAAAAGAAGGTTAAGGAGAAAGCTGAATTTAAAAAGTAAAGAAGCATCCCTGTCCTTTTGGGGCAAAACAAAGGTGTATTCAAAACACCCGGTACTTACGATAGATAAGATGATGACAATAGAGTGAAACAACTGTAATTCCCCAAAAGCTTCAGCGGGGAAGATCCTCGTAAGTACAGGACTTAATGCTATGGTGATCAGATGAGCTAAAGATGTGCCGCTTACTAAATTTACCACCTGCCTGACATAGAGGCTGTTTTTTAGTTTACTTCCAAAATGGGAAACCCTATTAGGCATTTTCAATGCTTTACTTTGAGCTTATTTGCAAAAACATACTGAATAACGGCGATGATCAAAATACGATAAACAGCTGTGGTTATTGAATGGAAGTAGAACGAATAAAAAGACATCAGGGCCGCAAATATAAAGGTGATGGCAACACCTGACCTGATGAAAGAAAAAGAATTAAATGCAGCGTGATTGGCGACCTTGCAAAGAGCCCCGAATGTGAAGCTGAAAAACAGAACCCCGGATATTCCAAGATCCTCAAAGAACGACTTTACAAATGTGTAGGTGTTGATACTTATAGACGGTGTGACCGATGTAAATGGTTCATGAACCGCTTTTAAATTACTTTCATCCCATAAATCCAGTTGTATCAGCCATCGGAAAATACTTCTGAAACTTGATTGCCCATAAACCAGTGTAAAATCCTGCGCTAAAAAATTATCAAGGGCCGTAATGCCACCGGTAAGGTATAGGTAGGATGATTTTAACGCATACTCCTTTACAGCATTCTCGGTTCCCTGGGTGGTACGGAACTCCAGAAGGATAAAGGTAAAGAGTCCAAGAAAGATGACAAAAACGGCAGAGTAGATACAGATCTCGATCAGCCGCTTTTTTCTTAAACGGGGTTTCAAATAATAGGTGGCAATGATGTAGGCAAAAATAAAAAAGAAGAGGCTGTTTACCAGTGTATATCGGCCAATTGTGACGGTGGATGCAAAGATGAATGCAGGAATGATCAATATTCCCAGGTACCGAAACTTGTGATTAAGAGAAAATAGTACGCCACCAAAAACAGTGCCGGCAAAACCGGTATTGATCAGGTAATTACCAACTTTAAATGAAAGCGGTGGTGGGGTTAGCGGATTATTTTGATATCCAGTAAACAAATTCCTGACCCTGATGGGTGTATTATAATAGGCTTCCGCTCCGCCCAATTCAATTGCAACAGTATAAATTATAAGCAGGGCCCCCAGAAATGTAGTAAGTGTCAGGCCGGTTACAAGCCAGGCCATAGTGCCGGGGTTTAAACTAATGGATAGATCCTGTTCAGCAGGTTTCAGGCCTTGAACATCATACATCGTGAATAAAATATACCCTGATGCAAAAGCAAGGATGCCAAACAAGATCAAATGCACGGTAGGAGCCGAAGCAGGATAAATGTTATAAAGCTTCAGGTTATAAAAGAAGAAGACCAATCCCCAAATACCTAAAAAAACATACAGCGGCAGATATTTGTAGAGTGACCGGGAGATCATGCTAGATCAGTTGTTTGAAAGATTCAGAATGATCCCGGTAAAAAGCCTTTGCCCGAATAAATATCAGTGATAACAGAACGGTAAAGAACATCACGATGAAAAGTATCCTGGTTCGCTGAGGTTTATACTTTTTTTCAGGGATGGATGGAGGGTCAACGAGGTAAAGGTTGGAGCTTATCTTTTGTTCATCCAAAAGAGCCTGCTCGTATTGAAGTCGTAAAAATTCTGAGACCTTTTCACCGATCAGGATATCTCTTTTCAGCCTTAAAAAATCGGCACCTTGTTTGGGAAGAGAATCGATGGCAACAAGGACCTCGCTATTATTTCTTTGAAGGTCTGTGATCTTGGCGCTTATAGCAGAAATTCTGTTTTCTATTTCCTGAACACGCCCCGTGTTTTCAAAAACCTCTTCTACATAATTTTTTTCGATCTCGAGGCTGATCTTTTGTTTTTCAAGTTCTGCAATGCCCTCAATAGCAGCTTCTGTTTGAATGCCTAGATCCAGGATGCCGGTCTTACTTTGGAAACGGGTCAGGGAATCTTCATCTGCCCTAAGTTTGGAACTTACCTCATCATAATAATTTTCAACGTATTGCCTGAAATTTGAAGCCTCCGCACGGTCTACCTCAAGGGCAATTTGGTCCAGTTGGCCGTATATGAATTGAACGATACTGGCTGCCATTTCCGGATCTTCTTTATACAAATAAGAGATAGTGAAAGTTTTATCCTCATTGTCAGTCACATTCATATTCTCGAAAATGGCTTCGTATGTGTCTTCTACATATTGGGTTTCGTACACTTCATTCAGTTTGAACTCTTCGATCAGCCTGTCGTACATTTTATTTGTTCGGGCGTATCCCATATAAGTCGCTACATTATTTTCACCAAAGCTGCCAAGACCAAAGGCACTGAATTGGTTCATCATGTTGGAGATAGCCGATTGGTTCTCATCCAATATGACTACGGTTGCTTCACTTTTGTACCATTTAGGAAGTAGTAAAAGTATGATCACAGTCAAGATTCCGATGGTTATATATATTCCCATCAGTGTTTTCCAATTTGCGATCACGAGCCTGAGAAAATACATCAGGCTGCTTTGTGACGAAGTTTCATCTGTTTCACTCATTTTGATCTGCTTACCCTAATTATTCTTAATAGCCACATAGGTGGTTATGATCCCGGTAATGGTTGTGATGCCGGTCATGATCAGCTGAATTCTGGAATTTTTTACCTGATCGCGCTGTGTTTCATAAGTGCGCTGGGCATTCAGTTCATCATAAGGGATGCGATCCACAAAGATGCGGTCTCCGGTTGCAAGTTCGGTTTCTTCAGGCCGGTACCAGGTGTTACTTCCTGCTTTAATGATAAATATCCGCTCTTTGTTGGCGGCTAAAGCAAACCCACCGGCTTGGTTTATATAATCATAGGTATCTGATGATGCCCCTTCTGCGGGATAGTATCCCGGATTGTTGACCTGCCCAAAAACGAAGATCGTATTTTCATCCCGGGGGACAAATATCCGGTCTCCATCAAATAGCTTCACACTTTTGAGTTGAGTCGTATCACTCAGGTTAATGAATACTTTTCCCCGGCTAACCTGACTTTCCAGCTCCAGATATTCCGTTTCCTGCTGGATCTGATCTGAAGTTCGCCCAATGATGGTTGGATTTAATTTATTTGGGGCTTCATTTTCAATGCTCCCGGCTCTTTTAAGGTAGGCTGCAGAAGGAAGAGCCTCATTGGTCAGGCCTTCAGAATATTGCAACAGATCATAAGCCGTGGACTGCCCCTGTCGGATCGGATACATACCGGGCATACGTACCTCTCCATGAATTCGGGCCGAGGCAGCCACCTGCTTGTTTTGATCTTCGGGAATCACAACCCGGTCATTGGGTTCAAGGTTAAAGTCTTGCCAATCGGATGAGGCTATTTCCATTTTATTTACGGCATCACCCTGCAGCCGATAGATAAAAGCTTTGGATGCATCGGCTTCGGAAGTGAGCCCGCCGGCAATTTCTACTAAGAGGTGCGGCGTGTCGCCATCCGAATATTCGATTTCCTGGGGTTTCAGGACAGCCCCTGAAATACTCACTTTTGGAGACCGGGGTGAAAGGGTTCTTAGTTTGATTTGATCCCCCAGTTGAATACGAGGGTTCCTGGAAGTGTGCCCGGCTTTTAAAAATGCGATCAGGTCGGCCTTGCTTTCACTTCCGTCAGCGTGCAAAATGGTGATGTTGCGGAAGGAATAATTGTTGTTTCTGAGGATCTGTGAGGCATTCAGGCTGTCTTTATCATAGCTGCCGTTCAAGGAAAGAAGGATGGCATCAAAGATTCTAGAAAATGCAGGAAGGGTATGTTTACCGGGACTGGTAACATCACCCGAAACATAAAATGATATGTGTTTGGCTCTTTCCAGGGTCAGGTTCACCTCAGATGATCTAAAAACCTGGTCCGATTTTTTTTGAATTTCCTGTTTAGCCTGATCGATCGTAAGTCCTCCAACCTGAATGGTTCCTAAAACCGGGGTCACAATATCACCCTGAGAATTGACAGGTATCGCTCTTAACACAAGGTCGTTGTTGGCAATAATTTCAATGGAAAGAACATCATTGGGGCCGAGTACATAAGAAGAAGGGTCGATGATACCATCGGCTGCAAGCACTTCAGAACCGATCCTTAGGCCCATCGGGTCCTGATAATAGTAAGTATTGAAGATCTGATTGAATTGAACTCCGGGCTGTTCGCTGTCAGAATTTTGATCTGATTGTTGAGCCATCAGAGGTGAGGCAGAGTAAGCCACCGCAAACCCAATGATTAAAAATAAAATACGTTGTAAGCGACTCATGTTTATGAATTGTATGAGAGTTTAGCCTGCTCTGTTCTTGTCTTTTTACGAGCCAGAATGATACCCGCTATTACAGAACCTGCCCCAATATATTGAAGAACCGTAAGTTCTTCACCTAACAGCACAAGTCCAAATATCAAACCAAGAACCGGAACCAGGTTTTGATAAGCCGCAGTACGGACAGCTCCAATTTTTTTGACTCCGTTATTCCAAATAATGTATGCAATTCCAATGGACAAAGCACCGCTGTAAAGGATGCCACCAAATCCTACCCAGGAAATGCCACTCCAGTTCAGTTTGATGAGAAACGGTAAGCCAATGAGTGTTAAACTGATCAAACCCACTACCGACATAAAAGCAGAATATTGAAGAGGGCTGTAAACTCTAAGGTATTGTCGGGAGAGAATGGTATAAACGCCCCAACAAATGGCAGCCGCCAGAGTTATTATATTTCCCCAAAAGGTTTCAGATTCAAAAGAGATCTTGTCCTGACCACCGATCATGATAAGGGCTACGCCAATGAAGGCGAATAAAACACCCAATGTCTTGAAAAGCGTGAGTTTCTCATCAGTGAAAAACTGAGAGAGAAGAGCCACCCATATGGGGATGGTACCAAGCATCACCGCGGCGTTTGCAGCGTATGTATAGTTGATGCCAATGATAAAGAACAGCTGATAAAACAGATTTCCGATGATACCGATCCCAACCAGTTTCCAGAAGTGTTTTTTCCGGACTTTGAGGGAATGCCCTTTTTTTCGTGCAAAGTACCACAGCAAGCCGGTGGCAAATATGAATCTCAGCACATTAAAGCTGTAAGGATCAATTTCGCTCAGCGAGACCTTAACAATACTAAAGTTCAGTGCCCAGATGATAGCTACAAAAATAAGGCTGAGGTCAATTAAATAGGGGCGGCTCAAAACAGGATGAATGATATTTTAATTTCGAAAGGGGAAAAGGTACGGGTAAAAGCACATTTAAACCGAAATAAAACGTTCTGTAAAACGAATATAGGTCTGTAACAAAGCATAAATGACAGACTAAAGAGATGAGCTGCGACAAAGCTTTTTTAATCCCTAAAACTTTTATCTTTAGCACAAATATTAAAACAAAATTTTATCAAGTGATTCAGCGAATTCAAACTGTATTTTTGGCCTTAGCATCCATTCTGAACCTCGTGGTTTATTTTACACCTATTTATGATAAAGCCATGAGCGACCCTCAGCTTTGGATCGGATATGGCCTTGCGATCTCACTCGTGTTACCGATGGTGCTCAATGTGTTTGCCATCTTTCTGTATAATAACAGAACCAATCAGATCTCATGGATCAAAAAGTCGGCTCTTCTGCAGGTAGTGGCATTAGGTTTCGGTGTGGGAGTTCTGCTTTCTCTTGGAGGATTTGGAACCTATATGTGGGATGAAGGACTTGGTTCAGGCCTGATCTTTCTATCACTGATCTTTCAGATTCTGGCTATGCGGTATATTCGAAAGGATGAAGAGCTTGTCCGTTCAATGGATAGAATTCGATAGGGGTATTTTTGGATCAACCGTTCTCAAAATTAAAGGTCTATTCATTTCTGGTTATTGGGTTGACCACCTTTGGGATCGCTCCGGTTTTGGTAAAATTTGCCACGGAGTATTCCGCCTTGTTGTTGGTGACCATCCGGACCATCGGTGCTTTTCTGATGCTGGTACCGGTATATGTATACCAAAAAAGAAGCAAGAAATACGACCTTAAAGCTGCGGGGAATGAAAACCGACTAATGGCTATGGCCGGTATTGCGCTGGGGCTTCACTTCACGCTGTGGACGAGTTCACTTTATTTCACATCAGTGGCTTCAGCCTCCGTATTGGTGACTATACACCCCATCATGTTGATAGTGGCAGAGCGCGTGTTGTACAAGATGAATTTTGCCCCCACGGTTTGGGTAGGCGTATTTGTGGCCTTTGGAGGGTCGGTTTTACTTGGGATATCTGATTACAATGCTGAAACGACTTTTTCAAATCCTGTACTGGGTAATGCCATGGCATTTTCCGGTGCAGCAATTTTTGCCGTTTACTTTCTGATAGGAAGGAAGATCAGGCAAAACCGATCCTGGCTGGGATATGTATTTCCTGTTTATGGATATGCCGCTGCAACCTGCCTTGTCATTTTATTGGTAGTAGAGGGAGTACCGACTGAACTCGATGCTACCGTTTTATGGATAGGGCTGGCACTGGCATTTGGTCCACAGCTTCTGGGGCATGGTTCATTGAATTATGCCGTGAAATTTGTGTCCCCTACATTACTGTCTACCCTGATCCTCACCGAACCGATCTTCGCAACGATCCTCGCCTTCTTTATTTTAGCCGAATTGCCGGCTGTTTTATCAGTAGTGGCCATCATAATTACACTGATCGGGGTGACCCTTACCTGGAAGAAAAAACCTAAACTTAAATTTGAAAACCCAATTCACAATCAATAACATTTATACAGATTGATAGGTATGTAAATTATTCAAGAGCCATGAATAAATATTAACGGGTCATTACTTACGCCTATTGGGGACAAATTTTTCACTTTTCCTTCATTATCGAAATAAACTTTCATTGGTGTGTTTGGTAAAAGGTCTGTTTTAATTAAGGAATAGGCTGAATCCCTATAGACGTGCAATCCAATATCTTCATACTCCAGTAGAACTTGTATGGTAGTAAAATACTTTTCTAATATTACCATTTGTACCTTTATCGAATCACTATTCTCATTGAAGGTATCCCAGCTTTTTATTTCATCTATTGAAGGGGAGCACTCGCTACTTGTTAATACAAGTAGGACGGTATTATTTAAAGTAACCTTCTCTTTATCAGATATTTCATATATGTATTGCTCCCATTCATTACCTGTTTTTTCATAATATGGAGCGTACTTATCCTTAACACATCCCGAGAAGAATATCAGCCAAAATACAATAATTGATCTACTCAGTATTTGTACTAATTTCATAAATGCCTATAGTAAATTGATCGGGATTAAAATTTTCAACGGCGTATATTTTTCCCTTTTGCGCGGCAAGTGGTGTAATACCTTCTAATTTTATCTCTTTAATGAATTCATTGGTTTCACGGTCATAGAAAACCAATACGTTTCCTTTTGCGGTATAATCACTGGTCTCAAACCACTCCTTGGTCAAAATTTGCATGTGTTGTATGAAGTATTCATCTGTTAAAAAAATATGGGCGAATACGCTTGTATCTTCCACTAATAACATAATTTTAGAAAGGGATGTCTGAGGGGTTACTTCTTGTGAGGGCTTATTAAAACTTTCAGTAATTTTACCGCCATAAAGAATCCTTTCAAAATGTTCCATGTCATATATCTGAAAGTAAGGTGAGGATTGTAAGTTTGTGTAGGCGACATTATTCTCTTCATCCAGAGCCAATAGTGAAACGAAGGTTTCCCTATGGTCTTGTTTTGAGAAGGGATCAAACTTGCCAAATGCCGTATCCGTAGAACCATCATCATTTATGAGAGCAAGTAGCCTTGATTTGTAAGGTTCAAATCTTGATTCAAGGTCTATAATTGTACCGGCAAGTTGCCCCTTATACCACCTAAGATAATGCGGCACTAAGCTGAAGTCAGCATTTTCAAGAATATTATTTGAGCTTATCAGTCTGCCATCAAGAGTAAAAATTTTAATCATGCGTTGACTTCCATCAAATATAGCCACTTCATTGTTTTTGTTAATGTCGAAACTACTTACAGTTAATATTTCATCAGGCCCCCTGCCCCTTTTTCCTATTACAGAATGAAATGATCCATCACTGTTAAAAACAAATACCTGATTTCGGATGCGTTCATTAAAAAGCCAGTAACTTCCATTCTGGCTGATTCTCATATGCTCATAAAATTTTCCGAAAAGCTGCGCACCCTGTTCTAGCAATACAGTATCAATTTGAATCAATTCTATTGATTTTGTTTCACTGTCAGTGTGTGGTGTTCGGGAGCATTGAAGAGCAAAAATTGCAATTAAAAGAACTATAAATGTGCGAAACATAAATCCATAATTTTTAAAAAATCTCGAACCATATCGACAATGGCCCGAGATTTTAGCTTTTTTGGTTTTAAAATCAACCTTCACCTGGATCAGGATTTACTTCACCACATAAACAATTGGTTGCAACAACTGTGTGGCAATCTTTGTCAATTGGACTAAAGGCACAATTTGGTGGGTCAATATCTGCTTGAAGGCTGGCTGTATTAACCATTGAAAAACCAAAAGTCAAAATGAAACTACTTACTAAAAGCAGTAATTTTTTCTTAAATGTTATCATAAATGTTATCATAAATGTTATCATAATAGTTCTCTCGTTTATTTAGTTTTGTGACAATGAGAATTGTTAAGTAATTGTATACTTGTACTTAAACACAATCCATTGCTTTGTACTTTAATATAATATATATAGGTATATATCAACCTTTAATCGTAGGGAGTGGATTAATATGAACCTGACTCTATATTTATCACTTTACAACTTATATAAAATAATATCTATACCGAACCGATTTTTGCAACTACTCTAGCCTTCTTTATTTTAGCCGAATTGCCGGCTGTTTTATCCGTTGTAGCCATCATAATTACACTGATCGGGGTGACCCTTACCTGGAGAAAAAAACCAAAGATCTGTAGTGGTCTAGAAAAATAGGACAGCAAAACAATAAAATGTTAATTTGCTGACTATGAAACGAAAAAGAAGAAACTTTACCAACAGTTTTAAGACCAAAGTCGTCCTTGAGGCGCTCAAAGAACGTGAGACGATCCAACAATTGGCGGTCAAACACGAGATACATCCTAATCAAATCACCACCTGGAAGAAGCAGTTTTTGGATCATGCCGATGCTGCCTTTGTTCAAGATGGTAATCAGGATGAACTCCAGAAAACCGGTGAGCAGCTTGATGAACTTTACAAGCAGATTGGTCAGATGAAGGTGGAGACCGATTGGTTAAAAAAAAGTTGTTGTGATGCCGGTTAAACAACGTCGAAAACTCATTGATGCTCATGACGAGCAGCTTAGTCTGAGCGCCCAGTGTCGCTTGTTGAATTTGCATCGCTCGGTTTATTACTTCAAACCCAAGGGCATCAGTGCAGTGGATCTGAATCTGATGCGTGTGATGGATCGCATGTATATCGAAGATCCAACACGGGGATCACGGCGGTTCCGCAGGGACTTAGCCTTACAGGGACTGTGTATTAGCCGCGAAAAGGTCAGACGCCTGATGAAGATTATGTGCCTAAAGACTATTTACCCTCGTCCCAGAACCACTATTTGTGATCCTGCGGCCTACAAGTATCCGTATCTGTTGCGGGGGTTGAATATTACGCGGGTCAATCAGGTTTGGCAGCTCGACATCAGTTATATACCTATGCAACGCGGATTCATGTATTTGGTAGCCATTATCGATGTGTACAGCCGGTACATTGTGGGCTGGTCGGTGAGTAACACGATGGAGGCCGGATGGGTTGTTGATTGCCTGAAAACAGCCGTGAGGCGTTATGGAACCCCAAAGATCATTAATTCTGATCAGGGCCGGCAGTTTACCGGGCATGAATACACCAGCTATGTAAAGTCACTGGAAACCGTTCAAATATCGATGGACGGAAAAGGCAGAGCAACCGACAATGCCTATATTGAACGCTTCTTTCGCAGCATCAAATATGAGAAGTTATATCTGTATGAACCCAAAGATGGAAAAGAACTCTTTGATATGTGTAGCACCTATATTAGTTTTTACAATAATTGCAGAGGACACTCTTCCATAGGGGATGTTCCTCCAACACGGGTTTATAAAACGGCTGCTTAATGATTAAGATCAAACTAAAAAAACCAAAAACGCTGTCCTAAGAACCTAGACCACCTCAATCCAAAGGGCTTCAACCCAATGATTATTCAATTCTAAAGTTTGTTAATTGCCGTTAGCTCGTCTTTTTATCCGGTAGTGGATCAAGGTAAAGTCATACAATTCAAGGGAATAGGTTTTGTCGTGAACCTTTTTGAAACTTGTTTCGTTAACAACTTCGTATATATTAGACCTCGCTAAGATTCGAGGATTTTCAAAATATTACCTGTATAATGCAGAATAGCATAAAAAATATGCTTTCAAACATGGTTGAGAGAATTAAGATTAAAACCAACGTATGATTTTGAATAAAGATCACATTACGGGAGTTCAAAAATATATTCTGCTCAGTGGAGTTGGGATCGCTTTACTTGCCGGTTGCAGTAATGAGTCTGTTCCTGAAACTTCTGCAGAGCAATCATTGCCTGTTACGGTGAATGAGCCCATTCAAAAAGATCTTGCTGAAATAAAGCAAAACGGGGTTTTGAGAATGATCACCAGCTACAGCTCAAATTCATATTTCTTGTATAATGGAATTCAGGTTGGGTTCGAATATGAGTTACTCAGAGAATTTACCAAAGAGAATGACCTGGCTTTAGAAGTAGTGATCGTTGGGCCGGATGAGAGTCCCTACGATCTGTTAAATAGTGGTGAGGGCGATATTATTGCTGCCAACTATACCATTACTCCGGAGAGAAAACAGCTTGTGAAATTTACCCGCCCTTATAATCTGGTCGATCAGTTGGTGGTGGTATCTGATGATCTCGGGTTTTACCCTGAAAGTATAAGTGAGCTTGAGGGATTAACGATCAGTGTGAGGCGGAACAGCTCTTACTATGTGCGGTTGCAGGAATTAAAGGAAGAAGGTTTTCCGATCAGTATCAATGTGATTCCGGATGATATGGATACAGAATCGGTGTTGTTTCAGGTAGCAAATGGCACGTATGAGGCAACGGTAGCCGATAATAATATGTATGATGCGGCATCCAAGTATATGAATGGATTGGTGAAGGGTCCCCTTATTGCTGAAGGTGATTCCATAGCATGGGCTATTCGTCAAAATGCACCGGACTTAGAGCATCAGCTCAACCGCTTTTTATATAAGCATTTCAGATTCAATGAGGACGGTATCCCCAAGAGATCAGCTTTTCTGAATATTCTGCGGAAAAAATATTTTGAATCCGGTAATCAGATCGCTGATTATTTTAGTCCGACTTATCAGCAGGGTGGTCAGGCCGGGACTATTTCTCCTTACGATGAAATGATCCGTCAGGTCGCAGGTGAGTTTGAATTGGATTGGGTGATGATGACAGCCATTGCGGCCCAGGAATCCCGGTTTAATCCATCTTCAGTAAGTTGGGCCGGTGCGGTTGGTATCATGCAGGTTCTGCCACGCTATTCTGAGATCTCCCCGGATTCTCTGTATATACCGGAAGTCAATATTCGTGAAGGCGCCAAGATCTTGTCAGAACATTTGAAGCATTATTCTTACATGGATTCAACCAATCAGTGGTCGTTTGCCCTGGCTACCTACAACGCCGGCATGGGGCATGTTGCGGATGCCCGTAGGCTTACCATCGATCATAATAAGGATCCCAACGAATGGGAGAATGTCTCTGAGTCGTTGCTAAAGCTTATGCAGAGAAAGTATTATCAGAATGCACGCTACGGTTTTACGAGGGGGATAGAGACCGTCAGATATGTGAATGAGATCATGAACAGATATAATACCTATCAGACGATCCTGGCGTACAATGAAACCAAGCGGACCGGCAACACCGGTGTATTTGGCCTTCAGACGCTTAACTGACTTTGATCACCAGCATTGTGATATCGTCGTATTGCGTATCATTTGAATAGTCTTTGATATCCTCGATCACGGCATCCATGATCTCCTGAGAACTTTTGGTCAGATTGTTCTTAATGCAGGTTTCAAGGCGTTCCTCACCATACTCTTCGTTTTTATCCGGGTTCATGGATTCAGTCACACCATCCGTATAGAGAACCAGCACGTCGTTTTTCTTCAATTCAATAGTGTCGGATTCGTAAGGCATGATGGATTCCATCGCTCCCAAAATGACTCCTCCTTTATCCAGTTCAACCGGTTCCTTTTCTCCTTCTCTGAATAACAGGGGATTGTTGTGGCCGGCATTTACATACTCAAAGTAGGTGCCGCAATTGGAGATCTTGCCCCAGAAAAAAGTGATGAATTTATCGGCCGGGGTATTGTGATGGATGATGTTATTGATGCTGTCAGTGGCTGCAGACAGGGTGATGTCGATCGGTGCCAGGGCATGTAACATGGATTGAAGGTTGGCCATCAATAAAGAAGCCGGAACGCCTTTACCGGTTACATCAGCGATGGCAAGAATATATCCGCCATCCGGGGTTTCCACCACATCAAAATAATCACCCCCAACCTGCCGGGATGAAATATTGGTCGCTTTCAGGTCAAAGCCGGATATCTCAGGCACCGGAGAGGGGAACAGGCCTTCCTGAATAGTTCGGGCTAATTCCAGTTCTTCTTCCATCCGCTTGTTCTCAATCCGTTCTTCAAGAAGCATGGTTTTTTGAATGGCAAGCAATGCAAGGTTTCCAAGCGATTGCAGGAAATTTACCTCCTCACTTCCATATTCCTCTTTGTTTGCGGGAGCCCCTACGCCAACCACTCCGATCTTTTCATTCTGGAAGCGCAGGGCAATGACCAATCGGATATTATTTTTATCCAGAAACGGACAATCGTGTTCCTCATTACAGTAGAACACATCGTCGAGTTCGTATAATTTTTTAAGCTCCTCCTGAGAGGGTTTTTCCTTTAGTCCGCTGCTTGAGATCAGGGACCTCTCATCATCGATATCAAGGGCAAAGAAGAAGGTGCGGATCAGCATTTGCCCAAGCATGGCAAATTTAAAAGTTCGGGCAATTTCATCCTGATCTACCATCAGGTTAAAATCCTTGCTTAGTTCGAGCAGGGTATGCAGGTCATGGACCTTTCGATCCAGCTTTCTGTTAATGAGTCGCAACTCCTGAAACATCCTTGAGTTTGCAATGGCCACAGAAGAAATTATAGCCAGGCTTTCGATGAATTCAAGTTCGGAATGGGCAAGGGGTTGCTTGTTACCTTTGGCTCCCAGGCAAAGAAAGCCCAGATGATGGTTGGTGGTTCTGAGGTTAAAAAGTATTGCCTCTTCAGATAGTCCCAATTCCTCAACCAGTTCAGGATGATCGGTTCCCTGAATAACAGATTTTTTTAGGATCGATTCATCAACAGGCAATGTGATCAGGTCCTCTTCACCCAGGGAATTTTGCCCTTTGATCTTGCTTACTCTGTAGCTGTTTTCAGATCCGTTTTGGATCAGAATGATCCCACGGGTGACGAGCAGCTTCCCCATGGTGATCAGCAGCAGGTTATTCAGTACAAAATCAGGATCCTGAGACTCAACCAGCATTTTGCTGGTTTCAAGAAGAGTGCGCAAAGCAAAGCGGCTTTGTCGTTCTTCGTTATCCAATGATCTTAAGTCAGTTTCCACGAGGCGTCAAAGGTTTTTGACCATTCGTATTTCGTTGCTTTTACCCTTACGGTTGTATTGTACCTGATCCATTACTTTCCGGATAAGATACACGCCCATACCCCCTCTTTTCTTTTCCTTGATCCGTCTCATGAGATCCGGCTCACTGTAAGAATCCGGGTCAAAGCTTTTGCCGTTATCGATCAGGGTGATCCAAAGCTGATCATCATCTGAGCCGATCTCGATACTCACTTTTTCAGTGGCATTGTTGTCGTAGGCGTGTTTGATGATATTCGTATAGGCTTCATCAACGGCGAGGCGGATCTCTGAAATGATCTTCTGATTCAGCCCAATATTCTTAGCGTGGTCAGCAACAAAATCACGTACCTCTGCCAGGTGCTCTGTAGAAGCTTCAACAGATAGGGTATGTATTTGTCGGGTTCCTGCCACGTCTGCTTATATATTAGTCATTAAAGCTATGCAGTGCTTCTTGTTCACTATCAAGGATATCATAAAGTGTTGGAAAACCGAGCAGATCAAATACATTGTATACACGATCATTCATGTCGGTGAGTTTGATGTCGCCGCCCAAACTTCGCACATCTTCGATATAAGCCATGAAAACTCCCAGGCCGGCGCTGGCTATATAATCCAGGCCGGAACAATTTACCACAATGGAGTAGTTTTCGTTATCAATGAGAGATTTAAGTGCATTTTCTAACTGTGAAGCCGTATGTGCATCCAACTCACCACTGATATCCAGTATACTGACGTTCTGATTTTGCCGTGTAGCGATACTGAAATTTTTCATTTCGCTTAAATTGAAGTTTTTAGATCATGTTGAGAGTGCATAATAACGTAAACCACAGAATTAGAAAAGTTTTTGCCTGATGGATTACGAAAAGGATGAAAAAAAGATACAAAAAAATAGCCCCGCACATTTATCTAATGTGCGGGGCTGACTATTCATCAAGAGAGACGCTACTTGAGCGCGTCTTTAATTAAGCAATTGCTTGGGAGAGAAGCAACTACTAATTAGATTGCCTTTCTATCTTTGAAACCCAGTATCCGGTATTCAGCTCTTTTCCGAGTTCAGCACCAAAAGATTCGGCATCTGCTTCATTCGCAAAAAAGCCAACACGGAGTCTGAACCAGATATCTCCGGTTTCCTCTTCTCCAACTTTTACGGTGTAAACGCTCGGATAATCCCGTTCTCTGAGTTTGTCTCTGTAACTGTTAGCCTGAGTTTCTGAGCGGAACGCACCTACCTGAACCGCGTATTCTCCATCTTCTGCAAAATTACCGCTCATTTCCTGTTCTTCTTCTTCCATAGCCTGTTGCTCAGCTACGCGTGCAAGGCTATCCTCACGTGCCTGCATAAGCTGTTCAATGCGTTGTTGTTCAACCTGACGGAGTGAATCAAGTCGAGCCTGTTCAGCGGCACGCCTTTCCTCTTCACTTGGTCCGCAACCCTGAATACTGATCAAAGCAAAAGCGAACACGAATGTGTAGATGCCTAATTTTTTCATAAGTAAGTGTATTAATTTATAATTGATATACGTGGTAAACCCTCAATATTTTAAACTTACATCATACCAATCTGTTTCACAAATATTCACGCATCAAAATTTTCAGAAGTATTGGAATAGTCCTTATCTTATGTAGACTGAATCTAAATCTAAGTTTTTTGGTTCAGTACATATATGGAAAAACCTCTTCTACACATTACCGGACTTACGAAAGCATTTGACCAAAGCGGGCCTGTTGTAAATAATGTTGGCTTTGATGTTGGTAAAAATGAGATCTTTGCGCTGCTTGGCCCAAGCGGGTGTGGAAAAACTACAACACTTCGCCTCATAGCCGGGTTTGAACAATGTGACGACGGTGAAATTTCTATTGAGGGAGAATTGGTGGAAAGTCCCTCTGTGCACCTTTCCCCGCAAAAAAGAGAGATAGGTTTTGTGTTTCAGGATTATGCCCTATTTCCGCACATGAACGCTCTTGAAAATGTGGCATTTGGATTGAGGGAAGTAGAAAAGAAAAAGCGCCCTGTTCTGGCAGAGGAAGTGTTGTGCCGAACCGGTATGGAAAAATATAAGCACCGAATGCCTGATGAGCTTTCAGGTGGACAGCAGCAGCGGGTAGCTTTGGCTCGTGCCATTGCCCCAAAACCTCGACTGGTATTAATGGATGAACCTTTCTCCGGTTTGGACGCCATGCTTCGGGATACCACACGGAAAGAAGTGAGGGGGATCCTCAAGAAGTCAGGTATGAGTGCCATATTGGTTACGCACGATCAGGAGGAAGCTCTTTCTTTTGCTGACCGGATCGCGGTGATGAACAACGGTCAGATCGAACAGATCGGTACGCCTGAAGAAGTTTACTACCACCCCAAAACTCAGTTTGTGGCCCAATTTTTAGGACGTACTAATCTATTCCGGGCTCATGCCGATGGAAGCGATAACGTGGAGACCAGACTTGGGCCGGTGAAGATCAATAAGGAAGCTGAAGGATTGATCCTGTGTTCCATTCGCCCCGAGCATCTCACCATCGAACGTTGTCAGGCCAATGGCACGGAAAGCGGCATTATAGTTGGCCGCGAGTTCAGGGGACACGATATTACCTATCATGTGTTGTTCAAGGGTGATAAATACATTGTTCACACCGATAACCGGCTTTTGTTTGATGTAGATGATCACGTGGTTGTGAAACCTTTAGAGGCCGCAGTAGTACTAGAACAAAAGGCTTAACAGAAATAACGAGGATAAGAAGATGTCATTTTTTGGATTTTTATTACTGTTATTGATCGCTGCCATTTGTGGCGGGATCGGTCAAAGTATAAGCGGATACAGTTTCGGTGGGTGTTTGATCTCAGCCGGAGTTGGATTTATAGGAGCCATCATCGGTAAATGGATCGCCGGTGAGTTGGGTCTTCCGGAACTTTGGTCAATAGAGATTGATGGACAACCCTTTCCCGTAGTTTGGTCTATTATCGGTGCATCCTTATTTACAGCAATTCTTGGGGCGGTTCTAAGGGGTAAAGAGAAGGTGGCTTAAGTCCTTCCACCCTCGTGCTGAAAGGTAGTAAGGTATCTCTTAACTCAAAGCTGAATTCAGTCCACTTTTTGCTGAAGGTTTACAGGCATATTCATCCGACCAAAAAACTGTAGATATGAAGATCAAGGCTCTAATTATCACCATTTCCACTATCCTCTTTGGTTTAAGCTCGCTGAATGCCCAACACCGGATCGAAGGCCGCATTGCCGATGCCGAGACCGGAGAGCCCCTGCCGGCGGCTCATATCGTGATCAAGGATACCTATAAGGGAACTATCTCAAATCAGGACGGGGAATTCAGCCTGATCGTAAGCGAGCTTCCGGTGACCCTTATCGCGCGGTTCATTGGGTTTGAAAGTCAGGAGGTTGTTGTAACCAATGCAGACAAGCCGGTCGATTTTCTGCTCCACCCATCCATCGCTGATATGGGGGAGATCACCGTCAGCGGTGAAGATCCGGCCATCGCCATCATGCGGGAAGTGATCGAGCGAAAGAAGATCTGGCGGGCGGATCTCAGGACCTATCAGGCAGAGGCCTATACGCGGCAGCAATTAAAAAATGACACCTCCATCATTTCCATTTCAGAAAGTGTATCGATCGCGTACTGGGATAAGGAAAAGGGTTCGAGGGAGATATTGAAATCGAAGCGGCAGACGGCCAATATGGATGAGGCCTCGAATTTTGCGGGGGTCAGCTACTTGCCGAACTTCTACGACGACAACCTGGATATTGCCGGATTCAATGTGGTGGGGGTTACCCATCCGGATGCTCTTTCCTATTACGATTTCACCCTGGAAGACATGCAGTCCATAGATGGGCAGGTGGTGTACGAGATATCGGTGGGTTCAAGGCGACAATTCCAGCCTTTGTTTGAGGGAACCATCTTTGTATTGGGTGAAGAGTATGCCCTTCTGGAAGTGGATCTTAAACCAAATGCCGTGGTGGTCTTTCCGCCGCCTGTGCAGGATTTTGACCTGTCCTATTCGCAGCAATTCAGCAACTTTGGAGGCGAATTCTGGCTGCCGGTGGATGTCAGAATTGACGGACTGGTGGAAATAGGGGTGGTAGGACTCAGGTTTCCGCCCGTCGGTTTCAGGCAGGTGGCCAAACTGAACGACTATAAGGTCAATATCGAATTGCCCGACACCCTGTTCCAGAAAAATGAAATGCTAAGCGTTGATTCCGCTTCGGTGGCAATGGAAGACTCCATATTCTTCCGTCAGGTGGATGTGATCCCATTGGATGAGCAGGAAGAAGTGGCTTATAAATCCATTGACAGCACTGCCACGCTTGAGAAAGCATTACGGCCCACCGGTTTCTTCACGCGGTTCATTGACTGGGAAGAAGAATCGGGTTCAGACGGAACGACCGTTTCGGCAAGTACGGGTGGAGGCGGACAAAGCGGTGGCTCACAGAGTTCCGTTCTGTCGAAACTGACCAGAAATATCACTCCACAAGCCCACTTCAATCGCGTGGAGGCCCTGTATGCCGGCTTGAAACATGAACGCCGGTATATTGACAACAGGCTACGATCCACCGTTTTTGGAGGCTACAGTACCGGTTATGGTTCCGGCGAAGAGGCCTTCTCTTTTGGGGTAAAAATGAGTTTGTGGCCGCTGAAGAACACGCGACGTTTTGCCTTGGTCAGTGAATATAAAGTGTTCAATGACACCCAGTATAATTCAGATATGTTCACCCCTACACTAACTTCATTTACTCCTTTGTTCGGTTATCCGGATTATTTTGATTACTACCGAAATGAAAGTTTTTCTTTTGGTGGAGCTTATTTGATGAGAACTATTCCGGGTGCGATCAGGCTTACCTACAATTATGAAACCCATGAAAGTATCGATTACAGTACCAATTATGACCTGATCGGAAGAAATAATATTCAGCGCCCAAACAGTTATGTGGATGAAGGTAACTTAGGTGCTTTGACTCTGACCTGGAATGAGGGAAATGATAAAAAAGCCTTCGGTGCCGTAGGGGCAGAAGATTTTGAGTTGAGCGTAGAGCATTCAGCCTCGTACCTGTCAAGCAGCTGGGACTACACAAAATTCAAGATAGACCTTTACAGAAGTATTGAAACATTCTACCAGCGCCGATTCTTCCCAAACACCCTGGAGATGAGGTTGAATGCCGGTACCTACATCGGTGACCTGCCGGTTCAGAAAAATGAGGTTCTGGATGTGGCACAGGGGGTATTCACTCCTTTCGGAGCTTTTAAGACCAAACGATATGTGCCTTACGAAGGGGCGAGTTATGTAGCTTTAAATGCAGAGCACAATTTCAAGAGTGTACCCCTCGAAATGCTTGGATGGAGAAATGCTCCGCAAACGGGTTTAAGTGTCATAGCTTTTGGTGGAATTGGTAAGACCTGGGTCAGGGATCGTCAGGTTGATGAGTTTCAAAACAGATACGGTTTTTCCCCATCGTTTACAGAAGATCTGCACATGGAAGCGGGTATCTCACTCAGTAACATCTTCTCTCTGTTCAGGGCCGACCTGGCGTATCGGATCGATCAACCCGGATTCTTCCTGGGCATAAGCGTGGCGAGATTCTTCTGATAAAGGAACGCTGAATTGTAGGCATAAAAAAAAGCCTGCAGTCATAAACTGCAGGCTTTAAAATGTGTACTAAGTTGTAGTCTTAAACTACCTGACCTTAGTTATTTCTTTCGTACTTAAGTGTACTAATTGGGTGAGACTCAGCACGTCGGTTTCTTTCACAGCCCGGAGTGTTGGCATCTTTTTCAGATTCAGCACACTCAACAGGAGCTTTACCTAATCCGCGAGACTCGATTCTGCTTTCAGAGATTCCGTTAGCTTTGTAGTAATCTACAACAGCGTTTGCACGGCGCAGACTCAAACGTAAGTTATACTGATCGCCACCAACATGGTCAGTGTAAGCGTCAATACGCACACGGAATGCAGGAGCATCTTTCAGTACTTCTACGTTTTCCATCAGGATAGCTTCAGCATCGCTGCGGATGTTTGAGCGGTCGAAGTCAAAGTTAATTGTTTCAAGAGCATCAGTATCAAGGTAAACCGGATCGGAACCGTCAGTTGGGTTGGTACCCATGTCAAGTTCTTGCTGATCAGTGAAACCGTCTCCGTCAGAATCCGCGTTGTTTGGATTCGTATCGTGAGTCATGATCTCGTCATAGTCACTGATACCATCGTTGTCTGAGTCAGAGTTATTAGGATCGGTGTTGTGCTCGTTTACTTCGTCACCGTCAGAAAGACCGTCGTTGTCTGAATCAGAGTTGTTAGGATCGGTGTTGTAAGAGTTTACTTCATCACCGTCAGAAAGGCCGTCGCCATCAGTATCAGCACTTAATGGATCGGTTTCGTGAGTGTTTACTTCGTCACCGTCAGTTAGGCCGTCACCGTCAGTGTCTGCACTCAGTGGATCGGTTTCGTACTCATACAGTTCCAGGTAGTCGTTAAGACCATCAGAATCAGTATCTAAAGTTCTCAGCGTTTCTTCATCTAATGAACGCAGATACTCAAGCGTACGCTCAGATGGTGCGAGTAGTTCGTCGGTTCCGGAACAGCTGGACATGAAGACCACTGCAACGGCGACAAACGAAATGTGTAGGATAGATTTTAAATTTGTCATCTTCTTGGATTACGGTTTAAATTAACTTTTGAATGTTTGATGCTAAAATAGCGGTTTACTAATGAATTAAAAAGAGTTTTTTATGTACTTACAGCCTTGAATGTAAGCTGAATTATAATACTGTGACACTTTAATTTACAATAAATAAATTCATAGTGTTATTTGTTGACAAAATATCTATTTTATCCGCCCTTAATGTAACGGGGCTATAGCTCAGTTGGCTAGAGCGCTTCGCTGGCAGCGAAGAGGTCCGGGGTTCGAATCCCCGTAGCTCCACAAAGCCTTTCTCTGAATTGGGAAAGGCTTTTTTTATGCTCAATGCTTTATATTTGCCGTTCATTAGGAAATGGGTCTTAAACTTGTTTGTGAATGTCTATTACTTTAAAATGTGGTCGCAAAACAATTACGGGAGTCAAAATGAATACGAGATGGTGTAACAGTTACGTCTCATTGGTATTACTGACCTTACTGGCTATTGTTCCCATTAAAACAATTTCCGCGCAGAATATTTCGGTTCAGCTTGAAACCACCCCACTTCTTGAAAACACTCAGCTTGTTGGCTTAACGGATCTGGGTGTGAAAAACGAAGGCAGTGGTCCCGTATTGATAACAGGATTCATTGAAAACCTGGATCCGGAGCCTGTCAATAATTTGTACATGGAGATCAAGATCAGTGGGGCAAGATCAGGTTCACTCGTCAATTTGAGATCGTTGGCAGACCTGCCTATTTCACTTGAACCGTATCAGTCGGTTTATGTCACCAACAACGATATTGCGAAAAAACGCATTCCGGGCATTGATCAGAGCATAGACTTTTCAGGCGGGTTAACGCCTGAGGGTGACGATCTTTTGACCCAGTTAGCCGGTTCCACAATACTCCCAAGAGATGAATACTCAGTGGAAGTGATCATATTCAGAGTGACCAATGCTTTTGGTCGGGAAGACCTTGCCAGTGATGTCGTGACCTTTGGTGGATCAGCGGCCCGGGTTTTTGAGGAAAGTGAGATCTACCTGAAGGCCCCGGGTGAACAAGTGGGTTCTCGCTCAGAGATCACCAACCCCTTTCCGCAATTTAGCTGGGAAGGTGAAAATGATATCAGCTACAGATTGATCGTGGTGGAACAGAACCGGCAGGATAGTCCGGCATCGCTCATAGAAAGTGCGTTGAGTACCCTGCCTATTAATGATGACGGTTCATTGCTTGAATATGAAAACCTGGATGTGTTGGTCACTGAAAGTACCTATCAATATCCATCCTCAGGGGCTCAGCCTCTGGAACAGGGGAAAACATATTACTGGCAGGTTCAAACTTCATTGCAAAGAAGCGGAGATGTGGAACGGGTGTCTTCAGAGATCTGGTCTTTTACCCTTGGAGGAAATACTGAGAACGTGAATGCTCCGCCGATCACTTCGGAAGTGCAGGATGCCCTGATCGCTTTGATCGGCGAGGATGCTTACCGCCGGCTTCAGTCAGAAGGATTTGAGCTGACCGGATTAGAGTATGACGGTCAGGAATTCACAGGTCCGGCTGCAACGGTTAAACTCGAAGAATTACTGCAGTTGATCAGGGATAAGAAACTCATCTTAGGTGCAAATTGATCGGGGGAAGTAGGATATACATGAAATTTTTTCGCACAATTATACCGCTCTTTCTTTTGTTGGCCATGGTTTCCATGGAAGCGGAAGCTTTACAGGTTGAGCGCGAGATCGGGATCGTCAGGCGGTTCAAACCGGATGTAACCGTTACCAATCTGGATAAGGATAAGTTGAAAACACTTGATCCGGCAGAAGACATTGGTGAACGACTTTTTTCAGGCGACAGCCTTTTAACGGATTCAGAAGGCTTTGCCCTCGTTTATTTCATGGATAAAAGTATTGCCAAGGTGAAACCCAATTCCCTGTTGATCATAAACGGAGATGTCGAACTTTCCAGTAAAGTGAGCAACACCATGATCAACCTGCAGCGCGGGGAACTGTTTTTGCAGGTTCAGCCACAGGGGGCGAATGAGTTTGAAGTGTACACCTCACGATCTCTGGCTTCTGTAAAAGGGACCGATTTTGGATCCAGATCAGACGGTTTTGTATGGGTGGAAGAAGGTCAGGTGGATGTCACGGCTTTGAACTCCGGAGAAACGATATCATTATTCGATGAGATGTATGCTCAGGTGGATGAAGAGGGGAATTCCATTGATTCCGGGATGCTGGAACAGGCCGAGCTTAGGACCCTAAACACCGGCTTTGACGAAATGGATACCGACCTGATACAGAAAGAGATCATTCTGAAATTCAGAGATCAGAATGGTCAACTTCGGGAAATCAAGATCGATGTGTTCGAAGAGGGGCAAAACTAAATGAGGCACTCATGATCGCTATAAAACTCATCAAAAATACATAGTCGGGATGCGGGTACTGTTCACATGTATTGGGGTGTTGATGGTTCTATACACCGGGACAGAAACGGCATGGGCCCAATACAATATTCAGCATCAGCCGCCTGTGGCTATGGAGCGAAACGGGACCACCCAACTTGAATTTTCGGTACCGGGATTACTGGAGTCTGATATTCAGCAAGCCCGGTTATTTTACAGATATGACGGGGACTTCAGTTACAGTCAGATGGAGGTGTATTTTCAGGATAATGACCTGGTTGCCGATTTTACGGTAGAGAATTCGAGCGCAAGCCTGGTTGAATATTACCTGGAAATAGAACTCCTGTCTGGCGAATCCCTTTACTTTCCGGCGATCTTACCCTCTGAAAATCCGGTACGTGTAGAGATCGTTGAAGAACTGCAACAAAGGTCGGATAAACCTGAGATGGAAGGCATCGACTACACCATCCTTTCCCCGCAATCCGAAAGCGGGGTCACCAAAGATGACGTATTGATCGCTGTTGCTCTGTTCTACGATATAAACACAGTTGAGGAGGGGCAGTTCAAGTTATATGTGAATGGGATCGATGTCAGTGAAGAGATGGATGCCAGTGATTATTACATCTCCTATAAACCCAAAGATCTAAGTTCGGGGGCGTATACGGTTGAACTTGTGTATGAAACCTCATCCGGTGAATTCTCGGTGGTGCGGTGGCCTTTTTCTGTAGTGGCACCGGGTGCGGCCTCTTTTACCGGTTTTGGTGAAAATAACATCCCAACTATATCTGCAGAGCTGACGGCGCGGAATCAGGTGATCTCAGGGGATGTCAATAATGCGTACACAGGCAGAAGCAGGATATCCGGTAAATATGGTTTGTGGAAATATTCCCTGAATGGATATCTGACCTCTCAGGAATCGAGCCGCCTTCAGCCACAGAACAGATATGGCATCGACCTGATGTACAGCAACTGGTTTGAATTCGAGGCCGGGCACGTGTATCCGTATATGAGTGATTTCACCATCACGGGACGAAGAATTCAGGGGATCAATTCGAATATCCGTACACCAAATGAGAAGCTTAATGTTCAGTTCATGTTTGGGCAGCTGGATCGACGTATCACCAATTTGTATGACAGCCTTACGGTACAGGAGGTGTTGAACAGTAATGGAGATCCGGTCAGTAAAAATTACATACTCACTTATGCCGATGAAGGGCGCGGAACCTTTACCCGGAATATCATAGGGGGAAGAATTGCCGCCGGGGATGAACGTAAATTTGAGATCGGGTTTCATGCTATGAAAATTGAGGATGACACGACCTCCATCCTCAATGCGAGAAATTACCTCGATATAATCAACTCCGGTCTGAACCTGAATTCCGGGCTTACCCCTGCAGATCGTGACAGCTTATTGAGCGATCCCTCACGGCTGACTGTGGATGGCGGTGCTGCCAAACCCAGGGAAAATGTGGTGTTGGGAACCGACCTGAAAATGGGGTTCATGGATAATACCCTTCGCCTGGAATCGGATGCGGCTTTAAGTGCCTTGAATAATGATGTGTATGGAGGTCCGCTGACCATCGAACGTGCGGATGATCTCGGTTTTGATATCACCAGTGGTACGGCAGATTTTCTGGATCGATTATCCTGGCTGATCGTTGTGAACGAAAATATGAGTGTACTTCCACTTCGCCTCAGGGAAAATGAAAATGGAGATCTTGAAGGCAGCCTGTTCATGCCAAACAGTGTGTTTGCCACAAATCATGAGTTGTCGTACAGAAACCGGTTCAACAATGCGAGGCTGCAGTATCGCTGGATCGGCCCTAACTTCTATTCTCTGGCTAATTCAACCATAAGAAGAGATGTGGCCGGCTTCACAGCCAGTGACCGACTCAATTTATTATCAAATCAGCTGTATCTGACGCTGGGACTTGAACACTTGAAAGACAACGTATCCGGCACCCGTGATGCCACGACCAAGACGATCACCTACCGAACCAATGCCAGCTGGTATCCCAATGATCGGTCACTGCCTCGGGTCAATCTTGGGTTCAGATATCGAAGCAGGGATAATGATGTGGGGCGGCAGAATTATTTGTTGTCACCTGATCTGATAAATTCAGCTGTATTTAACGTCAGGCAGGAAATAAGAACCATTAACGGGTCAGACTCACTCGTGACCGTTATCGCTCCCACCCCACGTCAGAATCATACTCTGAATGTTACAACAGGCATCACACAGCAATTCGAATTTATGGATGCAAGAAATGATGCCTCTTTGAATCTCAATACCCTGAACACGACCGATGAAGCCTTTGCTTACGGGGATGTAAAAAGCACTTCATTGTCTTTGAACCTGAACTCCAGGTTTTATGAGTTGCCGCTGGAAAGCCGTGTTGGTTTGACCTATAATTACACAACGTCAGGAAGTGGTCAGAATAAGGTCCGTATCACCGGGTTGTATGCCGGAGGTAATTATCGGTTGCTGGAAGATAAATTTTCCGTAAATGGACGGCTTGCTTTCACAAATAACAAAGTGGATTCCAGATCTTTGGATATCAATGAAAATGGCACATCAGAAGACCCAAAGGATGATTATTATGAATTTAGCGCCTTGACTGACTCCGACCGATTTCAAACCTATGTGATCCAACTGGGAGCCCGGTATGATTTTGATCAGTATCATGCCCTGTTATTTGATGCTAACCTGACCAATGTAAGTGGTGGAAATCAGGCCAATGACCGGATCGTTCAACTTCGATATCTCTTCAGGTTTTAACCTATGAGTGCAGAAAAAAAACAGACCAAACATACATCTCAGGTTATCATTATAGCCCTGTCTGCATTTTTGCTGTCTGTATTTCTGATCTTTATGAAACCGGTTCAAATGCTTGAACTCAGGCATCATGATCTGCTGTTTGAGTTAAGAGGTGAATTGGATGTGTCTGAGTCACCCGTCGTACTGGTTGCCATAAGTCAACAGGCTGATGAAGAGATCCCTTATAAATATCCCTGGCCGACAAATCTTCATGCCCGACTGGTTGATAATTTAAACCGTGCCGGCGCCAGGGTCATTGCCTTCGATGTTATTTTTGATAATCCGGATACCTATGGCTCCGAGAACGACTCACTCTTTGCGGCTTCGCTTGAGAGGCACGGAAATGTAATTCTCGGGGGTGAATTGCAGACCGAACAAACCAATGTATCTGAATTGATATCACCCCTCTTTCCAAATTCTGTTCTGCTGAATTCGAATCCAAATAAACCGGGATTGGTCAGGGTGTTTCCGGATCTGGATGGAGCCGTTCGCACCTATAACTTTGGCCATACTCACAGAGAAGAGGATTACTACAGGTTCGGCGTAGAAGTCGTAAGGAAGTACAAGGGAATTTCCTATGAAGAAGTGGATGATATTGATCCGGAAAACCGTTCAAAATTCTTTTCCTTAGGGCCGTTTCAGGTTCCAAAAGACCGTGCCAATTCCTTTCTGATCAACTACTATGGTCCTGAAGGCATCTTTCCTGAAGTATCGTTCGAGGAAGTTATTGACGACTCTTCCTATACCACCGTTTTTGAATCAGAGTTGGGAGCCTCTGTTAACAGTTTTGATGACCCCGAGTTTGGGCATCTTGAAGCAGGAGCGTTTAAGGATAAGATCGTTCTTGTGGGGGCTACCATGCCGTTATTGAAAGATTTTTATGCCACTCCATTTGCAAACGAAGGTAATAACGATCGACCCGGTTATCAGATACATGCCAATGCCATTCAAACCATTCTGGATAACAACTACTTATCCCGATTCAATAACTGGTACACATTGCTCATAATGTTTTTGTTTTGTGTGATCCTGGGATTTGTGAACCGGTATTTTAATGCCGTTTCCGGGTTTGTACTCGCCCTGATCCTGGCCGGTGCATTTTTTGGTGTGAGCTATTGGGCCTTTGTTTCATTCAACATCATAATGATGCTCACCGGCCCCATCCTTGCTTTGGCCATAACTCAAAGCGGGATGGTTGGCTATGAATATTATATGGAGCAGAAAGAGAAGAGAAGGATCAAAGGGATGTTTTCGTCTTACGTATCCCCGGAACTTGTGGATCAAATGATAAGCTCAGGTGAGGAACCTAAACTGGGTGGGAATGAGGTGTATATCACTGCATTTTTTAGTGATATCGTTTCTTTTTCAACCTTTTCAGAACAATTAAGGCCGGATCAATTGGTGAAGCTTATCAATGAATATCTGGATGCGATGACGGGCATCATCAACAATCAGGAAGGCACGCTGGATAAATATATTGGGGATGCCATTGTTTCCTTTTTCGGGGCTCCCGTCGAAACAGAGGGTCACGCCCATAAAGCCTGTAAAACGGCATGCCTGATGCAACTTGAACTGAAGAAACTAACCCAAAAGTGGGAAAGTGAAGGCTGGCCGGACCTGGTGGTGAATATGAGGCAGCGCATTGGCATCAATACAGGGTTGATGATCACCGGGAATATGGGATCTTCAAAACGGTTCAACTATACCATGATGGGAGATAACGTGAATCTGGCAGCCAGATGTGAAAGCGGGGCTCAGTTCTATGGTGTGGAAACCATGGTAACGGAATCGACCAAACAGGAAGCAGAGTCTTATCAGGATGATCTCATTTTCAGAAAGCTAGATCAGATCGTGGTGAAGGGAAAAACTAAACCCGTGAATGTTTATGAACTGACGGGATCAAAAGAGCATGTATCAGAGGATCTTCTTGAAAGGAATCGCCTTTTTGAGGAAGGATTAGAAGCCTACTTAGAACTGGATTGGGACAGAGCGATCTCGTTATTCAAACGATCATCGGAGTTAGAATTGCATGAACACAATCCATCCGGGGTATTTATACAACGCTGTGAGGAGATGAGAAAAGATCCACCAGAGGAGAACTGGAAAGGTGTATTTGTGATGGAGCAGAAATAGAATAAAAAATGCGGAGAGAGAGGGATTCGAACCCTCGATACCTCGTTGGAGGTATACTCCCTTAGCAGGGGAGCGCTTTCAGCCACTCAGCCATCTCTCCGTTTTTTGGAGGGCAACAAATATAGCGAGCTTTGGGTACTAATAGCAACCTTTTCCGGGCAATTCCTGAAGATGATTTCAAAGCCCTTATTAGTGACGATAACCGGAAATTATTTTGATCAGCCTTTGTCGTCAATGACGTAGATCTGCGAGAGATTCCGGCCTTCCTGAGCATAATCTAATCCGTATCCTAAAACGAATGCATCAGGGATCTCAAAGCCAACGTAATCGAGTTGGACATCATGCTTGGTAGCCTCTTTCTTGTGAAGTAATGTGCATACAGAAACAGAAGCAGGGCTGTTCTCTTTGATGCGCTTGACCATGTAATTCATAGACAGCCCGGTATCAACGATATCTTCTACAAGAATGACGTGGCGGCCTTCGATCTTGGCATCGATATGCTTGAGTTCGGTTACCTGACCGGAAGAAACCTTTTCATCTCCATAACTGCTTAATTTCATAAAATCGACCTCGCAAGGAATGCTTACGTGGCGCATCAGGTCAGCCAGAAAGATAAAGGCACCGTTCAGGATCCCGATAAAGATCGGCTTCTTTCCTTCGAAATCTTTATCCAGTTTACTGCCAAGCTGATTCATTCGCTCATCGATCTGTTCCTTGGTGATGTAGAGCTTGAAAGTTTCTCCGTTGCAGGTTACAGTATCAGGTTGGTAAAACTTGGAACTCATGGTGTCTGAAAATTAATGGTCAAAAAGGTTTCGGTGGTGTCTTCGCATTTCACGAGATCTGAGATCATGCCCAATTCTTTAATATCGGCATTCTCAGGATAAATAATGGCGTAAATAGTACTATCTGATCCGCACAATACCAAAGCTTTTTCACGCAAAATTGTGGGGATCTTACGATTGGTAAGATGATCGGATACGTTTTGTGATCCCGTCATACCCAGTGGCTGAATGGCATCACCGGGTTCCCATGGCCTGATCTCAAGTGGCCACGATAGCCTGGAGGCATCCATGCGAAGGTTCGGAGACTGAGGTTCCTGTTCGGAAATATTGAGCGTGAAGAAAGCGGCCTCAAACCCGGATTCAACCTTATCTTTTTCAATTAAATGAGATCCGAAAGAGTCCTCATTAGTATCGCCATGAAGCCTAAGAAGGTCGCGGTCGCGTGTTAGTTTGAGCCTGCCAAATTGAATACTTTTTCCGGTCTGCAATGATCCAATGTTCGACAGATCGAGGAGCTGCTGTTTTGAATAGGAACCTTCAAGGCCGTGATCATCCAGAAATTGTTTTAAAACCGCACGCTTCAGTTCGGGTTCAAGTTCCTGCAGTTTTTGTATATCGAGAAACCGATCACCGGACATGTTTTTCAGTACAAGATCAACCGCCGAAGTGTAAGCCGAGCCAAATTCACTGAGGTCGAGCAAGTTTTGTTGCCACCCCGGGAAAAATCTATCCATCTCAGGTGAGAGCTCATTTCGAATGAAATTGCGGGCAAAATCAGAGTCAAGATTACTTTCATCCATTCGGTAAGGAACCGCTTCAGATTCACAGAATGTGAGGATCTGTTCCTTGTCAAATGGCAATAATGGTCGCAGTATTTCACTGTCCCAATCCTGCATTCCCTGCCATGCGGTAGGGGCACTGCCGCGAAGGATCTTCTGGAAAATGGTTTCCACCTGATCATCTTTGTGATGAGCGGTAATGATAGCAGCAGCATTCAGATCCTTTTTGAAATCCCGAAAGAACTGATAACGTTGTTCACGCGCCCAGTTTTGAAAGTTTTGATTGTTAGCTTCTGAGGGATCAGGTGAAACGGAGCAACTTTCAAATCCCCACGAAAATGCCATTTGTTCCACGAGCTCCTGATCTTTATCAGATGAGGTTCCTCGCTTTCCGTAATTGACATGCACCACAAATACATTTCGGTTGAGCTTGTGTAAAAGATACAGCAGTGCCATGGAATCAGGACCACCGCTCACTCCAATAATGAACCGGTCATCCCCCTTAAAGTGCTCGGACAATACCTCCTCGAGGTGTTTCTGTAAATGATCTGACAATGTATTAGCCATATAAAAAAGTATGGAAAAATAGACGAAGATAGAATGACCGATCAGGAATAGTTGATAGGGTGGGATAGCGGAGGAAAATCGGTTTTAAGAGTGTAACAAAAGCCTGTATCTTTGAGGCCGAATTTTAACCAACAGCTACTATGTTTGCAGACAGAGAGTGGATCTATCATCATGATGAACCTTTAACGCGATATTCTTTGGGGCAGGAAGGAGGTAATCCGCTGATCTGCTTTGGGGTGAACCCCAGTACTGCGAAGCCCCACGACCTGGATCCGACGGTTGCCTCAGTTGCAAGATTTGCGAGAGATCATGGATACGAAGGATGGCTGATGTTCAATCTATATCCTCAAAGAGCGACCAATCCTGATAAGATGCACCAGCATTTTCAGAAGAAGATCCACCAAAAGAATATGGATGTTATTGAAGATTTAACAAAAGGGGTGGCTGCCGATATCTGGTGTGCCTGGGGAACACTCATCGAGAAGAGGCCCTACCTTTCAAGATGTTTGAGAGATATCTACGAGGTGTTGAAGGACAATGATTGCACATTTTTTAAACGAGGGAGGATCTCTAAAGCCGGTCACCCTCATCATCCGCTTTACCTGAAAAAAACGGCTCCGGCTGAACCTTTCCCGATCAAAGAGTACGTTCACGAAGTTCTGTAAAACAAGGTCAACACGATTGGCAGGTATGCATCAGATAATGTAGCTTCGTACTTCAATCCAAATCATTACATACCTATGTTGAAGTATCTCATCTCACTTTTGTTATTTGCCTCAGCTTGTGCGCCTGAAAATATTGAAACTGTTGAGTGGGGTGAATCACCCTGGCCTGAGATCAGAAAAGAACGTATTTCAACACTTTTGCCACAGGCAATGGATGCAGCAGGCGTGGATCTTTGGCTCGTTGTCTGCAGGGAAAATAACAACGACCCAATTGCTGATCATATTGGCGGGGAAAATGCAGGCGGCACGGCGGCTTTTTTATTCTATAAAGACGAGTCCGGATTTCATTCCCGGGTATATTCTCCGGTTGGGGAAGCCACTGCCCTGGGTGAGTTAGATATCCATGATGAAGTGATCCCGGTGGAACGGGGCCTGTCGGCTATTGATGAAGCCGTGATGTTCATCAGAGGTAACGAATTCAATACAATAGCTGTGAATTCGTCTGATAATAACGCACAAGCCGATGGTCTGAGTTACACTCAAAGAGTCGAATTGGAGGAAAAACTGGGACCGGAGTTATCGGAAAAGCTGATCTCTTCGGAAGAACTCATTTACGAGTGGTTGTCAGTCAAGCTTGATAAAGAAGTTGAGATCATGACGAGAGCCGCAGAATTGACAGCAGAATGGGAAATCGAGGCTTATGATATGATCATTCCCAGGGAAACCACAGATGCAGAAGTGGCGGCCTTTCTAAAAAATAAAATGGAGCAGTACGGGGTAAAGGATGCCTGGAATCCAAGTCAGAATCCCAATGTGAATTCGGGACCGGACCGTGGTCATTCCCATGCTACCGAAAAGGTGATCATGCCGGGAGATGTCATACAAACGGATTTTGGAATCAAACTATATGACAGGTGGGTGAGTGATATTCAGCGCTTTGCGTATGTCTTGAAGGAAGGTGAAAGTCAGGCTCCGGATGATATTCAGTTCTACTGGGAATCAGCGAAGGCAGGTAACCGTGCAGCCTTTAACGCGATGGCTCCCGGAGTTAAAGGCGTTGAGGTTGATGCTGCCCAAAGAGAACTGATGGAAAAGAATAATTCAGAATATGTGATGTGGAGTACCGGTCACCCGGTTGGTTACGTTGCCCACGACACCGGTCCAAATCTTGGCGGGTCACAGTCACCTTCTATTCGTCCTGCAGCACAAAAAGTGCTGAAACCCGGAATGGTATTCGCCTTTGACGGATTTCACAGCTGGGCGTTGAGTGATAGTACCTATAAAACCATATCCGTTGAGGAGATGGTGGTGATCACTGAAGATGGTGCCCGCTTTTTGGTCGAACCACAGGAAGAACTCATCCTTGTAGATTGAAGAGAAGATCAAACCGGTTGAAACATTATTAACGCTCTAAGTGTTAAACGGTTGAATTGATAATAAACCAAAAAAATATTCCTATGAAAAAACTTATGACCATGGCCTTTGTACTCCTATTATTAGGTGCGTGTGCCCAAACTGAAACGCGAGATTCCGGTCCCAGTGTAGTAGGGCAGGAGATTAGTTATGAAATGGATGGCCTGACGATGAACGGGTATATTGCTCAGGATGAAAATGATTTCAGTAAAAGACCCGGTATGCTGGTTGTTCATGAATGGTGGGGACATGATGAGCATGCCCGGAACAGTGCAGAAAAACTGGCTGAGTTGGGTTATGTAGCTCTTGCTGTAGATATGTATGGAAATGGAAAACAAGCAGACCATCCGGAAGATGCCATGCAGTTTTCCGGTGAAGTGATGGGAAACTTTGAAAATGCACAGGCTCGGTTTAATGCCGCTTTGGAAACATTAAAAGATCAGGACAATGTTGATCCTGAAAAGATCGGGGCGATAGGTTATTGCTTTGGTGGAAGTGTGGTCCTTGCAATGGCGCACTCCGGAGCTGATCTGGATGGAGTTGCGGCCTTTCATGCCGGACTACAACTGCCTGTGATGCCGGAGGATAGTATCGATACAAGAATACTGATATTGAATGGATCGGCTGACCCTATGGTCACGGAAGAGCATGTATCTACCCTGACCGGTGCCTATGAAAGCATCAGTGCGGATTACCAGTATATCAGTTATGAAGGAGCACAGCATGCGTTTACAAACCCGGGGGCTGATTCTTTGGGACAGAAATTTGAATTGCCTCTTGCTTACGATGCCGAAGCAGACAGTTTATCCTGGGAAGAGATGAAGACATTTTTTAACGAGACGTTTGAGTCAGATTCTGATTAAGAAACAAGATGATATCCTGATTTCTAAAGGCATCGCACAGAGCGATGCCTTTTTTTTGTTTATAGAAAAGCAGATTGAATAAATCAGTTGATAATGATATATATTGGCTGCTGTGGGTAGTATTTAGTGAATAACAGGGGAATTTAAATGGAAGGTAAAACAACATGGGTACTAAGACAGAAAACACAGAGCTTTTTACAGATAAATCAGAATCGTATGCCAAATACAGATCCGGATATCCCGAGGAAATGATCGAGAAGATCATTGAGTCGTTCAGGGGACAAAATGAAATTCAAGTTGCTGATATAGGGGCCGGAACAGGAATCTCATCCAGACTTTTAGGCAATACCGGCGCTAAGGTGACAGCAGTTGAGCCAAACCAAGCTATGGCCGAGGCTGCTGAAGAACACCCAAATGTGAAGTATGTAATAGCTCCTGCAGAAACCACCGGATTAGAAAATAATTCATTCGATATCGTATCATCGTTTCAGGCCTTTCATTGGTTTCATTTCAGGGAAAGCCTTAAAGAGTTCAACCGGATCCTGAAGCCGGGTGGTAAGCTAGCTTTGGTATGGAGTTACTGGGATGAGACGGATGAGTTTACGGGGAAATACCTGAAGATCATTGAAGAGGCTACCAATAAAAATACGGAGCATGTATCACCTTATGATGGATTCCCCGCCGGGTTTATTAAGAAATGGCGGATCCGATTCCTGTGGAAATTCAGGACGATGCCTTATTTCAGGAATGTAGAACGGCTTAGGTACAGTTATGTGCAAAAAATGGATGCAGAGGCTTTGATCGGATGCGCACATTCCCAGAGTTATCTCATTCATGAAGGTGAAGAGTGGAACATGTTATGCAATAAAATTGAGGATCTGTACGACTCAAATAGATCAAGTGGTACAGACCTGAAATACAAGGTTAACTTGTTTATCGGTTCACCCCGGAAGTAGAATTTATTTTTAGCTTTGAGAGCTGTCAGTAGCCACCTTCTGTTCTCGGGCAGTGCGTACCCAATCTTCTTGCTTACCGTTACTAAAAGCCTTGAGATAGAGCATAAGCTTCCAGATAGCGTATTTTGGGACATGAATTAGCGCTTTGTAAAGATCCCGATCCACATCTGCGGCTTTAAAACCGATCAATAGATGAATTATCGAAAGGAGGAATAAACCTCCCCATAATACTGTGAAGAGTAAAAAAGATCCAATGCCAAAAAGGGCCGGGATAAGGTTCAGCATCGAAAAGATCAGTATCAGGATCATCAGGTTTACCATGGGGGGCATGATAAGGTCTGTGAACGTATCCAGGTAAGTGATCTTACCGGTTCGGAAAAACTTCTTGATCAAAGGGATACTATATCGTGCAATGATAGGATAACGTCCTATTTCCCATCTTTCCCGCTGAGATTCAGCATTCTTTGAGTTTTCCGGCATTTTTGCAGTTACAGTTGCCTCTGGGGCAAACTGTATGTGTTCCCCCTTAAGCATCAGCAGGATGCCGTACTCAATATCCTCGGTGAGTGAGTATGCTTTCCAGGGGATGTTTTTCAAAACCTCAGGATGAAAACACATACCGTTACCCCTTAAACCCATCGAGAGCTTAAGAAAGTTTCTGCCTAAAGGTCGGACAAGATTATATAGGGTAAAGCCGATCCGCGTCATTTCACTGCTCCAGACTCCGGGTTGTGGCTGCACCAGGTCGCTGCTTTGTATGACCCGGCTGCCGTTTTCCATGTAGTGATTCATGACACACAAATAGTTGCCGGAGATCTGACTGTCAGCATCAAAGACTATAATTCCTTCAAATTCATCTTTATTGAGGATCTCAGAAAAAGCGAACCTCAATGCATGTCCTTTTCCTTTTAAGGTTTCGTGATTTCTCTCTAAAACGGTTGCACCAATGTTTGTTGCGATCTGAGCTGTTTGATCCGTACAATTATCGGCGATCACAAAAACCTCGTACTTATTCTTTGGGTAGATCAGTGAAAACAGACTGTAAAGTGTTTGTGAGATCAGTAATTCTTCATTGTGAGCGGGAATCACAATAGCGAATTTACGGTACCTGTCAGCCGTAAAGTCCCTCTTCTTTTTGTTGAAAAGAGCAAAAATGCTCAGGGTAAAAACATAAAATATGAACAGCGCAATGATGCTGAAAATAATAGCTTGAAGAATATGGATGATGATCATAATGTGTGTTCTTTAGTGGCTGGTGGGTGGGAGAAATATCCAAGTACGTAACTAAGAGTTGCGGTATAATTTATGGCCGGTTCATTGACCATATAATTCCTGAAGTTGTCTTCATAATTTTTTGCCTGAAATTCTGAGATTGGCTTGTTGTTGAGGTGGGTGGAATAATTGGCGCCACCAACCAACATACCGGGTATAGGATCAGGATGCAGAGTCAGTGCCGAAAATTGGTGATACGGGTCTTTTACAGGGTTTGAACCGAGTCCGGTTACAAATGAAATGCCAATGGGGTTTCGACCAAACATGTAATGTAAATGATCTTTGGCGGCATCTCTGTATTGCCGGATACCGTGGATCTTAAATGCCTGAATTAGGTCAAAGGCATAACCTAAGGCAATACTGTTTGACCCCCAGTAATATTCATTATTCTTGAGTGAGTATTTATAGGGATTGGCATTAGTTCGGTTCAATATAGATTCAGCGTAATCCTTTGAAAGCGATAAAAGATCATTGTACACATCGATATCTAATCCCGGTGTTGTTAGATTGAGGTTGAGATATGAATAGAAGGCGAAATTCCTAAGATCCTGCCAGGATGGGACATAAAAAGAGCGGTTCCAGAATTTGTTATAGTTGACCTGAAAGAAGTCGAGAAATTCTGTATTCCCCGTCATCTTAAATAATTCAACAGCCGCAAAGAGTCTTTCATCGAGATCAATTTGATCACCATATTCTCCGCCATATACGTCAGGTGGATTTGTGAAACCACCTAATGGGACGGTAACCGGATTTTGATCAAGAAAACCCCACGCCTTTAAGGCTGCTCTGTTAAGTTCGGATGAAAAAGCGGGGTTTATATCACTAAAAACACCGGCCCCTAAAGCAAACACACCGGCTGCTCCGGCTGTTGCAGTGCTGCTGATATGAAATATGTACTGACGGGTTGAGTCCTGATCAGGCAGATGCTCACCGTTCCACTCTTTTATAGAGACTTTATGATGTACCCCCCCATTTGAGTTCTGAATTTTTAAAAGCCAGCGCAGGCCAACCTGAATCTCATCTAAAATATCAGGTATTCCATTAGAACTTTCAGGGATCGAAAAATGACCGTCCACATATTTTTGAGGGGCTTCGAGGTATTGATGGATCAAAAGTGCAATGCTGTAAGAATGTGTTACGGCAAACCGGTTGTAATCACCGGCATCGTGCCAGCCTCCCGATACATCTTCGTGAGGTACTTCATTGTGATAATAATGTGCCAAATTTAAGTGACAGGCTTTGTGTGAACCATATTCAGACAAAACCTCAACACCACAACGCTGCAGATAGAAACTTTTAAGGACCTTGCTAAGAGCCTTGTTATAGATCCCCTGGCCGACCTGAAATTCGTAGGAAGCACCCTCATCCGTATCGAGCTGAATTTTGTAGGATCCCGCTTTATTTAAGCCACTGAAATCTATTGTTTTGACAAGATCGCCTGCCTGGGCGGCAAAGGTTGGCTCTGAAGTGATCGGTGATTGCAATTCCGTTTCACCAGTCTCAATATTGATCACAGAAAATGTTGTGGCATAAGGATCGGTAACAAATCCGATCTTGGCTTCATGAGGCAGATATCCAAGATTGTTAACCAAAATAGGGGGAGCTTCTGTTGCCGTTTTTGTGCATCCGGCATGAAGGTATAAAACAGCGAGCATTGTGATGGATGCTCGCCATAATGAAGCTGAGTTATATGTTGATTGGGTTATCATTTATTCATCACATAGGTAGATTTAACGGAATCTGAGACAGATCCGGCAGTCCATTGGTAGATCTTTTGCAGGGTATTCAGCTTTAGGTATCCGGACTCATGGCTCTCAAATAAAAATTCGTTCTCAATAGATTTAAGGATCTTGAGGTGATTGTCGGCCGACCAGTTGTCAATGGAACTTACTGATGTGTGATGTGGTAATTCGTGGGCATCGGTTCCTGTTACCGATCTGATGATACCATCAATCTTGTTTTTAATTCTGCAATCGATGGCACTATCATTTTTGGAGGTGGCTTCTTCAAAATCATTTGGTGATATCTTTTTAATGACTTTTGCAGGAACCCCACCGGCAATTACGTTGGGTGGGATCACACCTGATACCACACTTCCTGCAGCGATCACAGATCCCCTACCAATTACTGACCCTTTCATAACCAAAACCCGGGAACTCAGCCAAACGTCATCCTCTATAATAATGGGTATCCCTTTAGCCGTTGTGAAATCTTTTCCGGGAACGTGAAAGTCGGTGTCATGGATCATACAATAAGGGCCGATCTTTACACGATCTCCGATGCTTACTTTGTTCTCAGCGCATATGGTTGTTCCAAAGTTCACGAACACATCATCTCCCATCTCCAGAAGACCCTCAGGATATGAAACAAGATCACAGGCAACGCTTCTTGAGCAGATATTGACGTTATCCCCAAGCTTCATTTGACCGAGATTGACCAGATAAGGTTTTTTTTCAACCCTTGGATGCTTTCCTACCGAATCAACCTTTCTGAGATACACCCTTGAAACAAGAATATTATACATGAACGAAAAACCTTTATGGATCAGGTAACTAAGTGGATAATTCTTATCTCTTTCAAGGCTCTTGCCAACGCGGTTCAATAACCAGCTATTCTTTGAAGCCAAACGCTTTGAAAGCTTAGTGGCCAGGTTTTGATCTGTATGTCTGTTTTCGGTACTCATTGATTGTCCATACTGCTAAAAGGATTGGTGTGTGAAATAGGATTATCCAACTGAAAAAATGCGTTTTTTGAGTTTGGATCCGTTTACCTCTACGGCATCAAGCGGTGTAAGAACCCTAAGGGCAAAACCAAGGGCGCCCATGTTATTTTTGATAGTAATGCGGTGAATGTTGAATAAGGACTCCCCAAAACTGGTTGGTCCCGAATAGACCGTGCACCCAAAAGAGAACCCGGCATCTTTTACGATCTGCTGTATAGCTTTATTTTCAAGCCCATAGGGATAGCAAAATGAAGTGACCTCGCTTCCGAGCAATCGTTCAAGGCTCTCTTTTGATTCAAAAATCTCTCGTTCTGCTTCTTCTAAAGATATCTCGGTTAACTTCGGGTGAGTACAGGAATGTGCACCAATTTCAAAGCCTTCATTATGAAGTTGCACAAGTTCCTTATCAGACATCAAAGGTACACGATCAATTTCACTGGGATCATCCCAGGCATTTTCGGTTATACTGCGATCACCGAGGGCAAAGATCACTGCTCTCATCCCAAATTCTTTTAAAAGAGGATAACCGATCTCGTAAAAGTCTTTATAGGCATCATCAAAGGTGATGATCACCGGTTTTTTTGGAAGTTCAATTTCATTTTGAAAGTGAAGCTTAAGGTCATTGAACGTAATTGCCGTATAGTTGAAGGCTTCGAGTACTTTAAGGTGTTCCCTGAAGGAACTTTGCTCTACGGCGGTCCAATGATTGTTCACACGAGCCTCTGCTGCATCCATAAGGCGGTGGTACATCAAGACTTTAACTTCTTTCACCCTTTTATCTGTGTTGTGAGGTAACTGAGTTAGGGTATGTACGGCTTGTTCTTTCATGGTACTATGTGTGTTGTGTTCAAAATTTGTGGTTATGATCAATGAGCCGATTGAATGGGTTGAGTGTTAAAATCGTGTTCCTCCGGAATGATATCGGAGGGGGCTTTTCTCTTGAATTTTGATTTCAACCTTCTGTTTAAAATGAATTGGATGTTTTTTACGATAGGCAGTGGGTCTTTAAGCATATTTCCCCCAATAACATGTTCCCCAGAATAGGTTCTTATCCATTGCCGAAAGGTCATTTCACCGGCTTTTTTATACTGTAAAAAGGCTTTTATGTCTTTCCCGAGGTCTATGAATGCTACATTTCTTTTATAACCGTCAGGTTTAGTAGGTGCATTAACGTTAACCTTTTCTCCAGTAAGGTCGCTGTAATAAAGGGCCGGTAAGTTCATCCCGGCGGCTGTGCCCAGGTAGTTCCAGAAACTGTTTCGTACATGCATTTCCATGATGTACGGTTTGTGTGATTCTTCATGGACTTTGTATTGAACGTTAACCAGTCCTTTAAGGTGGAGATTCTTAACCATGCCGGCAGTCTGGTCTATGATCTCTTTTTCTTCCACTGTTTGAACGTAGCAACCGGTGCCCGCACCAATTGGGTAAACCCGTTTTTTCTGAGCAATATAGATCGCTTTGATATCTTCCTGATCATTGATGTACATGTTCAGGGAATAAAGGTGTGCATCATCACCGGGTATATATTCCTGAATAATTGCACGGTCAGATAAATCTTTGATGGATTCAAAAAAGTCTTCAAGCTCTTTGAGGGAATGGCATACGTAGGCTTTTTTGTAATCTCCCACTCTTTCGGTAAACCCGGGAACCCACCAATCCTGTTTGAAGGCAGGCTTGATGATACAAGGAAAAGGCACTTTGTCCTTCACGGCGTGAAATTCCTTCTCGTTTGAGAAAAAGTAGGAGATAGGTGATGGTAAATGATATTCCCTCGATAGTGAGCAGAATTCCCGTTTGTCAAGTAATCCCTGAACCAGGTGTTTATCCGGGTACAGGAAGTGAAAGTAAGGTTCCAGTTTTTCACGGTGTTCTGAGAACATTAAAATGGCTCTGTCATCATCGCTTATAAAAACAGCTTTGCTCTTTTGTTGTTTGCCGTATTCAATGAGCTCATCAATAAAATGCTCTGATGTGTAGTCATCGAAATGCACTTTTTTGACCACATACTTTGAGAATAAAGCCGGGTTGTCTTTAAAGAAACTACCTGAATGGACCGGAATACCGGCCTCACCAAGGCTGTGTACTACGCCTATTTCACTGCAACAAAGGGCAGGCGGAAGATTTTTTTGTGTTTTCATAGGAGACCTCTCATTTATTATTAATCGTCTTGGTACTTGTATTTCAACATTTCGTATCTAACCCTTGGGTATTCCACCAGGGCTTTTAGACTGTTGTGCAAGTTCTTTTGAACCTGAAAAAGCGTGGCTTCTTTAAGGACGGTAAAGGTGAGCAGAGAAACGGCGTCCGTAAGTATCGTAAGTAACTTATTTCTCTCTTCTTTAAAGGAGACCTTCCAGCTCCAGTTTTTATGAACATCAGAGGTAAGGTCAAATTTATAGGCCTCATCACCCCGTAATAATTCTACCGAACGGCCATCATTTTCGAAGGCATCCTTGATCATATGTGTAAGCAGGCCGATACCGGGTCGGTATTTACTGGAAGGTGCATCATAATCGAAACTCGTAAGGTAGTCGTAATATCTGCCTTTAAATTTAAAGGCCAGCCTTGTGGCACAGTGACCTTTTTTATCTTTTGCGATCTTGAACCAAAGTTGCCCCTTCTTCTGAGCTGCCTGAGCAAATTCTTTGATGAAATGCTCAAAACGAGTGTCGAAAAAAGCACCGGGATATCCCAGGTCGTTCCACCGGCTTTGATGCATCTGGATAAGAATATTGATCTCATTGTCGACCTCCGCAGGCTTTGAGACCTCACTTACCTCATAACCATCTTTTTTTGTTTCAGCCTTCAATGAGGTTCTGAGTTTTCTTCGTGAACTTGAACTCAGTTCCATCAGGTACTCATCAAAATCGTTATTTAAATGGATAGTAGGACATACATCTGTTTCCTTGATAGTTGATGTAAGTCTTTCATTAGTGTCCAGAAATGGGAACAGTTTTCTTTTTACAAAACTACGATCGTTAATGTGCTCGAAGTTCAGGTGATCGATCCGGTTATCCTTTGCCAGTTGTTCGATGGCTTCAAAAAGCGGTTCAACTACTTCGTCTTCAAAATCAACATCACACAGAATATCCAAAAAATCACTTCTCCCATACGTATCACGATAACCCCAGCTTCCATATATCGAGGCTCCATCTCCCATTAGTCGTAATCTTTTTTGTAAGCTGAAATTGAATACCCTTGTTTCCCCGATATACAGGGGTGCGATACAAATGACCCGATCGTTTTTTCTGAGTACCACTATGGATAGAGTACGGTATGCGTTTTCACCAAAATGTTTCCACCATCCAAAGATCCAGTTAAAGCTTGAGTAGATGGTTCCCTCCGACTTTTCCAAAAGGTCGTCCCATTCGGGTTCGAGTTTTTTGAAGGAGCTTAAGTCTTTAATTATTTCTGCATTGATAGTATCAACTTTAGTGCCCCGTGGTTGTGCAGGTTGTAGAACTTCCAATGATGTATCGGAAATAGGTTGTGAATTATTATACACGCTTGAGTCTCTCATTCTGTTGGTTGTACTATTTTATTAGAATTCATTGTGTATGGATCTATGTTATTGCCTGTTTTATTCCGGTCCTGATCAACTAATGTTTGAAAAGCTGTTTCCATTTTTTCCCCTATGGCGTTCCACTCATAGTGATTGTGTATCAGTTCATACCCGTTTTCAGAAAGCCGCTTCGATTCTTTTTTGTCATGAAGGAGTTTGATCACACTTTCAGCAAAACTTTGGGCATCGTCTGTAATGATCGCATGCGTATCATGAACGACATCAATACCTTCACATCCTATACTGGTAGTTACCACAGGTTTTTTCATGGATAAAGCTTCCAGAACTTTTAAGCGGGTTCCCCCACCCATTCTGAGAGGTACGATATAAACGGCAGAACGATGTACATATGGGCGAACATCATCCACAAATCCGGTTACAATGATATTATCCGAAGCTTTTTCAAGAATACTTTGAGGTGGATTCTTGCCAACCACATACACCTTAACATCCGGTATTTGTTTTTGGATCAATGGAAGGACAGATTCAATGAAATACAGCATCCCATCACTGTTTGGGACATATCCCATCATTCCGGTAAATACCAGGGTGTTTGGTTCAGTGGGTTGATCTGAAGGAGCAAAAAATTCAGTATCAACTCCGTTTGGAATTACATGGATCGGCATGTCCGGTAAGTGTCCCTGAAATATACTTTTGTCTCTTTCACTTGTGGTGAAGACGGCATCCTGACGTGAGGCAAGTTCCACTTCTTCTGTGTAGAACTTTTCGTATTCGCGTTTGTAGAAATACTTTCTTGGAAGTGACTTCTCCAGCTTATACATGCGGTAGAAGTTGTCATATTCAACATTGTGTGCATCCATGATCCGTTTGGCGTCTGACCGGAATTCGAATTGGCAAAGTGGAGGAAATTCTACTTGTATCAGGTCGAAATCTGTTTGGTCTGTTAGCTTGTTTAGCAGTGCCTGCATTTCGTTTGAGTAAGTATTTCGATACCAGTTACTGTGTTTGGAAAAGAGGGATAGAGCCTGTAGAATTCTTTTATTGCTCCCGCTTTTGGGGTGATGGATGAAATGCATCTTATTTTTAATTCCCGGAAAATCTTTTTCCATGGCTTCCACAGTCCCTTCGTTAACATAACCGGCCACAGTCAGATCGTGATGCTTGTAGTTATGTTTAAGCAAATGATAGACACGCAGGGCACCGCCAAAAGTAGGTGGAGCAGGTATGTATGGAATAACTTGTAGGATTTTCATGCTGTGGTCTCAGATTTTCTTAAAATTTTATTTTTGAGCTTTGAGAATTGAAATTGCTCTAATACAAAGGCTCTCTCCCGGGGCTCTAAAACACCGGTGTGTAAAATTGAAAACAGGTAAGTAACGGCGGCAAAAATTGCTGATATGATCCAGGGTAAACCACTTAACTGGCCGACCCACATGACAAACAGCATCAGTGCCAGTGACAATACAATATTCACAGTGTAAGAGAATTGAAGTGATCTCAGGTACTCTCTTGGAAGCAGGAACAGGGCAAATCCAAGAATGTATGCTTCTGTTCCAAAAGTACTGATGGCCGCTCCGATTCCTCCGTTTCCATAGTTTGCCTGGGCGTAAGGAATAAAAATGAGGTTCAACACTATATTGATGAAGATGGCAGATAAGCCAACCCAGGCCCAGGTCTTTTGTTTATCAGCCGCCAGAATGGTGCTTCCAAGAATGAAATCTATGTAAACAAGAGGAATACTGATCGCAAATATCTGAAGGATGATGACTGAAGGTGTATACCCTTCGAGTCCAAAGAATAACCCAACGATATTCTCACTGTAAAAGAGAATACCTAACGCTACCGGGAAGGCCATGATGGCCATGAATTTGATACTCTTTTGGAAGGTGACCATCATTTCATTTTTACTGTCCACCCAAAGCCTTGAGAAAATTGGGAAAACCACCGTTGTAAAGATGCTTGGGAAAACCATTACAATATCGAAAAAGCGATAAGAGGCCCCATACCATCCAACCACGCTGTCGTCAGTGATCAGAGAAAGCATGACGGCATCTACACGGTAGTAAATGATGGAAAACAAAGACCACAGGAAATACGGAATGCTGACCTGTAGCATCACTTTTGTTTCTGACCATTGAAATTTCGGAAATCGATCAAGGATCCGGTTAGAGAACAGGACCATGACGATAAGATTTATTAAGGCACCACCGGCCATTATGATGGCTACCATGATGGGGCCGTATCCTAAAAGCAAGGCACTTACCACCAAAGCGGATACAAAAATACGGTCAGCAATGGCCCCCAGTGAGGGGTATTCCATGCGTTCATGCCCCTGGAATCCACTGACCAAAACTCGCTTTGCGCCTTCCCATAGTTTAGAGAAACCAAGAATGATAATGAGCAACTGAGTAACCGGTGGATATCCCGCGATGTATGAAAATACAATGAGAATGGTCATAGCGAAGATCCAGATAATAAATCGAGTTACCCCAAAATTGGACAGTATCTGAGCTGTTCTTGACTTGGTTCTTGAAACCTCTTTGGGAATCAGGTAGCTCCCACCAAAATCGATCAGCACTTCGATCATTGCTGAGATGGAAAGTGCCAGAAACAGTTTTCCGTAATTCTCACTGCCCAGATATTTAGGTAAAAACATGAGCAACACGAAGCTGGCAGACCAGGTTATGATCTGAGCGCCAAACATCACGGTGGTGTTTTTGGCGATAGACTTGTTGATCTCACTATATGTGTTTTCAGTTTTCATTAACTAATTCTCTTCGGTAAAAAGTGGGCAAGTATGATGAGTGGAAGAAATATGGGTATCTCTACAAAAATGCGTTTCCATTTACTGGATGGGTCGTTGAAGAATCGGTAAAGCCATTCCAGTCCTGATCTCCGCATCCATAAAGGGGCACGCGGGAATTCACCTGACAGAAAATCGAACAATCCACCTACGGCAAAACCGATCCGTGCTTTTAGTTTTTCCTTATTTCTCCAGATCCAGTCTTCCTGTATGGGTGAGCCCATACCCACTAATAAAATGTCGGCTTTAGATCGGTTGATGTCTTTAATGATGCCAGCCTCATCCTCAGTATTGAAATATCCATGATGGAAACCGGCGATTTTAAGGGATGGAAATTGTTGTTCGATATTTGATATCGTCCGGTTCAGTACCGACTCTCTGGCGCCTAACAGGTAAACACTTTTTCCAGAGGTTTCTGCAAGCTTCAAGACTTTTGGAGTGAAGTCGGTACCATTTAGATTTTCGACGACCGGTTCACCCAATAATTTACCGGCCCAGTGTAACCCGCTGCCATCAGCCAGGGTTAGGGCAGAGTAATTCAATTGCTCCATGAGCGAATGATGCTGCAAAGCGAGAAAAATGCTGTGCACATTCACAAAGTAAACAGGAGCTATGTTTCCGGTTTCAGGCTTTTCATCTAAAATATTCTGAATGTTTGCCAGTGCAGTGTCTGAAGTGTGTTTATCAATTCTGACTCCTAAGAAATAACTTGATTCAACCCCTTTATACATCTTCGTCCTCATTGTTTGATTGTTCGGTTTCATGTTGTTCTTCCTCTTCTTTGTTTGCAATAGCTATTAGTGTGGGCAGTAACCCCATGAGCGTACCTAGATAGATCATGTTTCGATAGTAGGTGAGCTGCAGATCGAAGTAGGAAACCACCATTTGATTGATCACGGCGATGGTGATCATGGCACAAACAGCTTTAGCAAATGGATCTTTGAGCCGGTGCAGTGTGCTGGCGCCCTTAAAGGCGAATGCGTTAAAGAAGATCCAAAACATGAGGAATCCTACAGATCCTGTTTTTACCAGGTACCAGAAAATCTCATTGTGTGGAATGTAGTCCCGAAGTGGAAATGAGATGTTCGCCAGTTTTAATGGCATATCGTATTTATTCCCGAAACCAATGCCTAAAACGGGACTTCTTTGTACGGTAACGGCCAGGTTGTAGTCCTCAAAATCCCGATACAGGTTTGAGTAATAGTCCTGCGTATTGGTTTCCTTATCCGGTTCAACAATACCGCTTTTGATGAGATTAACAGGTCCGGAAAAGCTCGTGTTTGGATAATTCCAGAAAACACCTACGTACACGAGCAGCAAGAGTAAATAGGGAATGCTACGTTTGATCAGGAACCGCTGCTCGAGCATTGGTAGCAGAACAAAAAAGGCGGCAATAGAAATGATCAGACCTGCGTAAGCGGCCCGGCGCAAACCAACATAAAATCCGAATGCCAGGGGAATACATAACAGCAGTAACCACCATTTTTGTTTACCCTTCACCCCAAATACAAAGCAACCAAGAGCGAGTATGAAGATGGTGGATGTGAAGACAGGATCTTCATGATTGGTCAGGGTTTCAAAACCGGCGGTTGAAAAGCCGAGGATCATATATCGGTGAATGGCTTGCAGTGCCTTTAGGGTAATGGCTGCTACACTGATCCATAGTAAGATGTTGATCTGCTTCTTGGTCTGAATGATCTGTGGAACAAACAGGAAAAGAAAACAGAGATAAAACAGGGCTCGTACTTCCCAGAGTGCCACTAAAAATTCTCCGGTTCTGATGCCACTTACAAACGCATAGTTGAAAGTGATTAAAAACAGGGAAAAAGACCCCCAGACCGGAATCGGCTGAAATTTGTACTCTTTTTTGATCGGAAGGGTGAAGAACCACACCAGTGCCATCAGGATAAAGTGCAGCTCAATGGGATTGAATACACCGGCAGAAGAATAAGGGAGGTAACGATTCTCTTTTAAATTTTTGAAGTAGTCGGTTGTATAGGTAAATGGTTCGAAACCGGGTATCCCAAACTGGTCAAAGAACAGTACCAGAAATATGAGCACATAAAAACTATACTCAACCTTATAAATGGTGACCAGAACAAGGGCAAAGATCAAAAAGGTGAAAAAAGCAGCAGCTACGCTTCCTTCAGTCAGCATAAGCATGCCAAACACCAACAAGAACCCAAAGATTGGAATAAGCACAGCCGGGGCATTATTTCTGTTGAGACCTAACGGTTCAAAGAAAAGTGACCTGCCGGGATTAAGGGTTAATATGTTTCGGATGGTATCCATGAATTAATAAAATCTGTCCGGTGTATCAGGCATTTCCATTGTAAACATGCCGAAAACGACCCATAGGGTGATCATAAGCGAAAAGAAAAACACCCAGAAAATGGTTTGAACCGAGCGTTTTCTGAAAAACCGTGCACTGAAAAGCACACAAAAATGAAAAGCTATGATTCCCAGCAGGATGGTCATGATTGCGGCTCCATGCGGTTAAAGACAAATCCGGTGATCTGATCTTCATTGATATGGCGGAAGATCTCTTTCATATCAGATTGCTTTGTAGTTTTTGAATCAACTACTGTGATAAGGCCATCCACTTCGTTGGCGAACAGAACAGGGAATTCAGTGATGGGCAGAATGGGAGACATATCCACCACGATGAAATCAAACTGCTCCTCAAGGGTGCAAATGAGATCACGGATAGCAAGGATGTCACTTAATCCAAGTGAATAATCATTCACATCACCGATAGGTAATAAGTAAAGCTGATCGTGCATCGATTGCGTCAGCTGAATTTCACGGTTTTTTAAGGTATGTGTAAGTCCGGGATTTGGATCGATGTCAAAGATCTTATGTATAGAGGGATTCTTGATATTCAGATCCACGAGCACTGTTTTCTTTTTATAACCCACAGCAAATGATGTAGCGAGATTAGCCGCAATGTGTGTTTTACCTTCTCCACTTCGGGCACTCGTTACACCGAGCGATAAATTCATCTTCTTATACTCCTGAGGAAGTTTGGAGTAATTGAAACTGTTATAGTACTTCTGATGAACTACCTTTGGATCGATGAAATTTGAACGGGTCTCTGATACCACGATCGGCATCAGGCTTTGATCCGGCTTCCAGATCGAATTGTTTGATTTACTGGGTAGCTGTTCTACTCTTAATTCTTCTTTGATCTGATCCATAATTAGTATGATTTACCGTCTGATATAAATGCGATTATCGGTTTGTTATAAGTCATTACATCTACCTCACTTCTGATGGTATTATCCAGTACTTCGGCTACCACAACTGTAAATGCGGCTACAAATAAGCCGACGAACAGGCTGCCAATAATGATGAGTAACCTGTTTGGTGAGGATGGTTTCTCAGGAAAAAATGGAGGGTCGATGACCACAAACTGATCGGCAGCCTTGCGACCAAGGTCCCTGGTGGTCTTAGCTTGTTCAAGTTTTACCTTCATCTCGTCATACAGTTTTCTGTAAATACCGTAGTCACTTTCGGTACCCTCATCCATTCTCTGAGCCACTACTGTTTCCTCTATATTGGCGAGTATCAATTCCCGCTGTTCGGTAAGGTCCTGTATCTTGAGTTTCTTCAGGTCTATCTCTGTCTGAACCGCAGGAGGCATTCTGGAGCTCAGGTCTTTGATCTGATTGAGTAATCGTTTGATACTTGGGTGTTCTGCCGTGAACGATTGTTTTTGGGCATCGTATTCCCTCAATACAGATCTTAGTTCGCCTGAGTACGGAAAATTCATCAGGGTTAAGGAGTAAAGATCCTCGATCTGGGCCGGTGAGATACGGGAGATGTTTATATTGTCCAGACTATTCTGGATCCGCTCCATATTGTTGATCTCTTCTTCCAGACCTGCAATTTCCCGGTCAAGATTCTGCATCTGAATGCGCAGGGATGTGTTATCATTAGGTGTGTCTTGAAGGCGCTGTCTGGATATATCAAGAATATTGGATCGCCTGACCTCCACTTCTTTTTCAAGTTCTTCCAGTTTGTCTTCAAAGAAAACAACGGTCTGCTCATTACGCTGATTTTCTAAACTCAGACGTGTTTTTATAAAATGGTTGGCAATGATATCAACACCTTTTTGAGCACGGTAGGGGTCAGAGTCGTAATAGATAATTTCGAATGAATCGGATCCAGTGAAATTCGTATTGATGTTTTTCTTCACTTTCTCGATCAGCTTTTGGCGTTCTACATTATTCTTGATGTCACGATCGAGATTCAGGGAGTCTATGAGTGTTTCCACTGTGGTTCGGCTGAATACGATCTTGTTAAACGATTTCAGGCGATCTTCTGAAGCCATATTGACCGCCATTTCATAAAGGATAAGCGGGTTAAGGGTTTCCTCTTTTTGTACAAGAATAGATGTAGAAGAGTGATACTTGGCAGGTATCAGATAGGCTGCGGTTCCTCCAAGCAGACACATAATAATAGGTATAAGGATCAGCAACCATTTCCTTCTCCTGAGTATGTCTTTTAAGGTGTCTATGACGGTATCAATTTGCCCCATATGTTCGGTTTCGTCGAGTTTAAAAGTTGACCTGTTTTGGTTTGGAATCATTAATTACAATTGCCGTGCCGTTTTAACGAACTCTTCAATTGTTAAGAATTCTTAATATTTGTAATGACTAAAAACGGCTTTTAAAGGGTCTTAGTGGGGTATTTTTCAGGTCTATTGGCAAAATGAAATTAGGGTGAGCGAGTAATGAAAACGGGAGGTAAGTAAAATTTACACACGATAAAATTGGGTGTGTAAAATTTTCCCACCTGTTTCCTATTCTGTACATGAGGAGAAAATTTATTCACCTTTAAAGAGCTTCTAAGGGTGTTTTATAAATTTATTTTTGAGGAAAGTGAGTTGTGGCACATTTATTGAAATAGGTACATCAAAACTTTAAAAAATCGTTTTGATGAATAGAAAAATTACACCAAAGGCGCTTTTACTCACTATTTCAGCTACTATTGTAGTTGGTTTAACCCTGACGGGGTGTGGATCTTCCAGGAATATTTCTGAAGAAAATATTAGCAGCGAAGCAGCCATGTCTATTGAAGGGCAGTCTGCTTACTCACCGAATGAGATCAGCTATGGGGATGAGATCGAAATATTGGTTTGGCAAAATGAGGATTTCAATACCCGAACCACAGTAACAAGTAATGGTACTATCGCTATGCCTTTGATCGGTGAAGTTGTAGTGGCCGGCAAAACAAAAGAGGAGCTTGATCGTGAGTTGACAGAAAGATTATCAAAATATATTGCTGACGAAATAAGACTCACAATTACGTTGGTATCAAAACGAGATAATATAATTTCGGTTTTTGGGGCGGTTTCAAGAGCACAGAATTTTCCGGTAGTAAGTGAGATCTCATTATTTGAATTATTGACCATGGCCGGTGGGCCAACCACGGATGCCGATCTAAGATATGTTAAAGTTTACAGGCGGAATTCAAGTCCACGTTACTCAACTATAGATCTAAATGAGTACCTGGAGCAGGGCTTACTCAATCACGAGATCAAAATAGGACCGGGTGATATCGTATATATACCAAGAGAAGAGAATTTTGTAAGAGAATTTTCCGGATTCCTGAGAGACGCAGTACTTGTATTCGGACTTTTTAGAGCGGTGAATTAGTATGAAAAAAGGTTCTACCATGAAAAGATTCACCTTCTACATTGTCAGCTTCATACTATGTTACGCGACTGCATCGGGGCTGAGTCCGGTTCAGGCTCAGTTTTCTTATGGCAAGTTAGTTGGAACCTTAGATACAGGCCCCCGCGACCTGGCTCTGGCACATGCCACATCCTCTGATATCTCGGTCCTGTCAGAGACATTTGCAAATCCGGCCTCTTTATCTTTCAGAAACAAGACTTCCATCTATCAACAGTCTTATCATTCGTGGACCACGAATATTTATGCTTTAGGGATAGGTGTGAAAAATTTCAAAGTAAACAAGAGTTCTTTCGGGGTTGGATTACAGTACCTATCATCAGGTTTTAATGAGGTCAATCCTTTGGGAGGGATAGATGTTTTACAACCTGAGATAAACAGGATCCAGCTAAATCTTTCCTATTCATACTTATTAGCTCCGGTATTCAGTATAGGAGTTTCAGGGTACGCCTATACTGCCTGGAATGATTTTGTTGCAAGAGAGCACGTAAATGGGAGTGTGGGTGTAATTTATACACCATCGAATAACCTTAGTTATTCATTACAGTTTAAAAATATGGGGTATGGGTTGGGGTACAATCACTTTGGAAATGGAAATACACGGTTAACCGATAAAAACATAGAACAAAGTCTTGAGTACGGAGCCAGTTTATATTTTCCTGAAAGAGGTAAAAGAAAGAAACTCGGTTTGTATGCATCAACAGAAACAAAGATCAATGTACAGGAGATCTACTACCGCTTTGCCGGGGAATTCGTCCTGACGGATAATCTTCTTTTTAGATTGGGCTACCTCAATGGCGCAGAAGATTATTTGTTAGGAGAAAGTGAATCAGGCTTAACATTTGGGTTAGGGTTTAATGTTTCGGGATTAGAGTTCAACTATGCGGTTGCGCCCGGAAATAATTTCTATAACAGAGTTCATCAATTTGGCTTTAGCCTAAAATTATAGGTGAAATTATGAGTGTTTTGATAAACCTGAATCAAACGGAAATACCTCTCAACGAAGTGGAGGTAACTCTGGAGCATCTTGAAAGCAGGCTGATGATAGATATACTGCAAAAGGTCATCACGCTGTCAAAAACGAATTCCAATGTAGTGATTAGTGGCGAAGCCGGTACTGGAAAGGAGTGGATCGCAAAATTGATTTGCCAGTTGGATTGTGAAAACTACAACTACCTGGCCCATCTTTCCTTTGATCATCTAAAGTTAGAAGATCTTCAGGAAAACGTTTTTCAGGAAATGGCATTGGAATTAAACAAGGATGCCGAACCTAACAAAATTGCACTGATTATAGACAATTTCTCGGACCTGGAGCCGATCGGGCAGCTTAACCTGATTTCGAAATTAATAAAGTTCAGGGATCAGAGTGATATAGAGTCAGTCCGTTTCATATTTATTGTTCAAAAGGAATGGTTGAAGGGTGCTTCCAATAATCTTGTCTGGCCGTATATTTGTGAGCTTTTGAACCCCGTTTCTATTCTAATTCCACCCCTTAGAGAGCATCGGGAGGATATCATCCCTTTGGTCGGATTATTTATTGCACAACACCAGAAGTCATTTGATTTCAACGAAACGGGGGAAGCAATACAAATTTCCGATCAGGCATTATACAAGTGCATAAATTATGAATGGCCGGGAAACCTGAGGCAGCTTAAAAATGCCATTACACATGCTTGTTATAGTAAAAAAGGAGAGATAATTCAGCCGGAAGACCTCCCTATTTCAATTGATGTTTCACATTTATATACCGACCAGAATGTAGCTTTTAGAAATCTGAGTTTTCAGAATGCAGAAAGGCAGCTCATCAAAAGAAAATCACACAAAAAGGGAAATTTTGTGGTTGATAACATACACAAAATCATAGGGTATTTGACTAACTAAAGATCATCATGGGTATACAAATCATTCAATTCATATTAGCTTTTTTAGTACCGGTGGTACTGTCTATACTTTTAACCCCGCTTGCAATTAAAGCAGCATATAAAATAGGTGCAGTGGATAAACCGGATGAACGGAAAGTTCATAAAAACATCACTCCTCGTTTGGGAGGGCTGGCCATATTTCTGACACTTGCAATAAGCAGTGTGCTCGCTTTTACCATATTTGACACCGGCCAGGTTGATATTTCAGAACATTATCAAAAAATATTACTGGTCGGAGGTGCTCTCACATTGGTATTTTTACTGGGGGTTTGGGATGATGTAACCCCCCTTAAGCCCGGTTTAAAATTTGGCCTTCAATTTGTTATTGCAACTCTGGTTTACTTAGCGGGAGTGAAAATTTCTTCAGTGATGAACCCGTTGAGTACCTATGCCTTGAATGTGCAATTCATTGATTATCCATTAACAGTTTTGTGGATCATTGGGATCACGAATGCCATTAATCTGATCGATGGACTGGATGGTTTGGCCACGGGAGTATCAACTATAGCATGCGTTTCTATATTTGCCGTGTCTTCTTTGACCGGAGAAATTGGCAACGCTTATATCGCTTTAATTCTGGCAGGTAGTTTAGTGGGTTTTTTAAGGTACAATTTTAACCCTGCCAGAATTTTTTTAGGGGACTCAGGCAGCCTGCTTCTGGGGTTCTTACTGGCAATCTTGTCCATTCAAAGTTCAAATAAAATTTCAACAGGTTTTTCCATCTTTTTTCCAATCATAGTACTTGGGCTGCCTATTACGGATACCCTGATCGCCATGATTAGACGGTTCTTGGGAACCTTTTTGGAAAAAGACACGGCAAAAACGGCCATGCAGGGACGCCTGAAAAAAATGTTTCTCCCGGATAAATCTCACATCCACCATCAACTGTTAGCATATGGGTTTACCCACCGTAATACAGTAATTCTTCTTTACTTTATTTCTGCATTCTTTGCTGTGTCAGCTTTTAGTATTACGGTCATCGACTCTTACAGTAAATCTGTAATAGCCCTGGGAATTACGGTTTTTATCCTGTTATTAGGGGTTAAAAAACTCAGGTATCGTGAAATTGACATTTTTAACAATGGGATATTTCTGCCTTTCTATGAGCGTTTTTGGCTGAACCGAACCAGTCTAAAAGTATTCTTTGATCTGGTTTTTATAATTACAGCCTTCACATTATCGTTGCTCGCCATACAGTGGACCAACAGCAGTGGGTTTAACGCCGCTCAGTTTCAGATAATTTTAGTGGTAGCAGCTATTGCTCAATTCATCACTTTGTGGATGGTTGGAATTTATAACGACTCATACAATTTAATTGGCCTTGGGGATGCGCTTAAGATCACCAAGGCGGTTGCCTATTCTACACTGTCTTTGATCCCGGTTTTCTTCTTTCTTAGTGAGGTCAAGCTGGATTTCTTTGTTCCCTTTCTGATACTGAATTTTTATCTGCTTTTGACCTTTGTTTTAGGTTTCCGGATCTCACACAAAACACTGCGGTATTTATTCTTCCGAACAAGCAAAGCTGAAAATAACGTACTTATTTATGGGGCGAACGCTTCAGGTGAGTTATTACTCGATCAGATCATGGCATTTGAAAGCCCAACCTTTAATGTACTTGGATTCATAGATGAGGATCACCAGAAAGAGGGTACACAGATTAATGGGTTTAAAATATTTGGAGGGCATTGGAAACTTGAGCGGCTGATACGTTCTAAAAAGGTTGATATGATACTTATGGCCGACAGCAGAATTAAACCTGAAGTCATGAAACGGATCAAAAGTCTTTCAGAAAAATACCAACTGCCGATTATGAAGTTTCATTTAGATCTTGAATCTGTAGTTGTGCATGAAAATGCCGTTGAAAACCAACCGGTCTTTGGATCAAAAATTGCAATATCAAACTGATATGGAAAATAGTTCCGTAAAATTTAGTTCAATGGTTTTTCTTGCCGCTGTTGTATTAACGGTGGGGACCTCCTGTTCACTTTTTTTTGAACCTAAAAAAGATATACTAGACTCAGGGGATATATGGGTGTCGGCATATCTGGCTTCATGGAATCATTATGTGGAAGGCACCACCAACGGAAAAACATGGGGGCATCTTGAAACCAATGATATTGACTGGGATGCCTTTACGCATTTATTCTATTTCAATATCTATCCTGATTCAGGAGCTTCATTAACCCCAATCATTGATTATGAGAATGTGAACCCTGATAGAGTACGTTCCATCATTCAGGTGGCTCACCAACATAGTAAACCGGTGCTCATCACTATTGGAGGCTATAATACAAGGGGAAACTTTTTGGAAGCTATTTCAGCGGAAAACAGGCCACAATTTATTGATAACATAACCGGGTTGATCAATGAATGGGGATTTGATGGCGTTGATATAGATATGCAGCCTTTGGAAGCAGAAGATTCGGACAGTATTTATACGTTCATAACGGAGCTTTCCGCAGCCGTTAAAAATATTAGTACACCTTTATTGGATGAAGCTCTTTTGACGGTGGCTACAGTCAATCAACCTAATATCTATGCACGTTTTCAGGATAAAGTTGACCAGATCAATATTGCAACCTACAATATGAGTCGTCCTTTTCAGGGTTGGGTTACCTGGCATAATACCCCCTTGTACAATGGGGGAAATACTTTTCCAATTGCCGGAGAATTACCTTTGCCGTCCATTGAACTGAGGCTAAATGATTATCTAAATGCAGGAATTGAAAGAAAAAAACTAGGTGTCGCGGCAAGTTTTTACGGGTATGAATGGGAAGGGGTTAGTGAGCCACTGGAAGAATGGGAAGCTAATAACGTGCCCACTGTCCCCTGGTATGGAGGAACTCCATATTATGCCTTGAACGAAAAGTATGACCTGTCAAACCCACTTTGGGATAAAGAGGCCCGGGTTCCTTATCTGAGTATTGAAGATCCGGCTACCTTCGTATCATTTGATAACGGAAGATCCATAGAAGAAAAAATAGATTTTATTAGGAGAGAAGGGATAGGGGGACTTCTGATCTGGGAGATATCCGGAGGGTACTTGAGTGAAGAACCGGAAAATAACAGGGATAGATTATTACAGACCGTGAAAACAAAATTGAAAGAATACGGTCAATGATCCCAAGTTCATCATTAAACCAAAATCTTAAAAAAGTGGTACAGTACATCATGTCTCAAAAAATAATGCTGTTGCTAACTGCGATATTTTTAGTTCAATGTAATTTTTTTAATTCTAATGATAAGCCTGAGAGAGATAATCCTCCTAATGCTGAAGGAATGTGGGTATCAGGTTATGTAGCAAGCTGGAATTATAATGTGGGCGGGCATGGTAACTGGGGCAACACTCAAAGAAGTGAGCTGAACTGGAACGCCTTTACTCATGGGATCTTTTTTGCTCAAACCATATCATCATCCACATGTGAACCGGGTGAGCCGGAAGCATGGGAAAACATCTCCCCCGATCGCCTGAATGCATTTACAGAAGATGCACGGGCAAATAATGTACCTTCGATCATGTCTTTTGGTGGAGCAGGGAATGAAGCATTTGCAGACTGTATAGAAAGTAACCCCGAAACGATCGCCCAGGGAATCGCTGATTTTATGATCACATGGGGCTTTGATGGTGTTGATATTGACCCTGAACCGGTACCTGATGCTGATAGTTTTGCCATATTTATGGAATCTTTAAGGGAGAAGATACCGGACGCGATCATTACAGGGGCATCAATGACCGGGAGTAATGCCGCTGCTGCTTTTGCAAATGCCGAACAGTATTTTGATCAGATCAATATTATGACCTACGATCTTTCAGGGGCCTGGAACGGGTGGTACAGCTGGCATAACTCACCGATCTATAATCCATCAGGCGGAAATGAGGTCGTTAATATCCCCGGATCCGGAACAGAGTACCCAAATATTGAACAATTGATCAATAGGTTCCATGAAGCAGGAATTCCCCTTGAAAAGCTTGGCTTTGGAATTGATCTGTACGGTTATGTATGGACAGGTGTGAACGCTCCCGAACAGGATGCCTCAGGAGCAAGCAGGCGCTATGGAGAGACAAGCTATGATAATCTGGTTGAGGAATTTCCTGGTATTGCCACTAATCCGGAGTGGGATGATAATGCGAAAGCAGCATGGTATGGCACAAATGATCAGTTTGTAAGTTTTGATAACGAAAAGTCGATACAGGCAAAGTTTGAATATGCCAGAGAAAAAGGTGTGGGTGGGATGATCGTTTGGGAGATCACAGGATCTAAAGAACTTGCAGACGAAGTAGCCGCAGAAATGGGGAACTAAGTTTCGTTTTTAGTTTCCGTTATCAGGAGTTGATTCATACTTGTGAAGTTTGTTGTGCAGTGTTTTTCTGCTTACCCCAAGTATGTTAGCTGCTTCAGATTTATTGTTATTGCAAGAAGATAAGGTCTGCTGTATCACCTTCTTTTCGATCTCATCGAAGGGGGTGCCTATTTCTATTTCAAGAAATTTTTTCCCCGAGGGTCTGCTTCCACTTTTAATGTGTTGGGTATTCATGCAGTCTTCTGTGGCTATTTGTGAGGGGAGAACATCTCTGTCAATGACCCCGTCTTTAGAGAGAACCACACATCGTTCAATGATATTTTTCAGCTCTCTTACATTGCCAGGCCAATTATATTTCTTGAAGCAGGTCAGGCAATCTTCCTCGATATAAAGTTTGCCAATATTATATTTTTCGGAAAATACCTTCAGGAAATGTTCAGTTAAAAGCGGTATTTCATCTTTTCGATGCCTCAATGCAGGAATATACAGCTCTATCACATTCAGCCTGTAAAAAAGATCCTGCCGAAAGTCACCCGATTTGATGGCATCATGCAGAATAACATTGGTTGCCGAGATGATCCTGACATCTACTTTAATTTCTTCTTTACCTCCCAGCCTTCTAAATGACTGATACTCTACCGCACGCAGTAATTTAACCTGTGCATTGAGTGACAGTTCACCTATTTCATCTAAAAACAGAGTCCCGCCGTTGGCCATTTCGAAGGCGCCTTCTTTAGTATGATCAGCACCGGTAAAGGCCCCTTTCTCATATCCAAAAAGTTCGCTTTCGATAAGGTCTTCAGGAATAGCACCACAGTTAACTATGATGAATGGTTTTTTATCAATGATTTCTTTGCTTGCAGAGTTATTGTGAATAAAATGAGCAAGCACTTCTTTTCCTGTTCCATTCTCTCCTGTTAAAAGAACCGGTACTTTTGATTTGGCTACCCTTAAAGCTTTTCGTTTTAATTCAGTAATTTCCGGAGATTCATGAATCCATTCGTTATCAGACGCCATGATCTCTCCCGGGTCTTTTGACAGATTTATAGAATCCTGCCATTGTTAACCTCCCCTTTCTAAATTATTGTAATTAGTGACAGCTACCCATTAACTGTTACCAACGTAGTGAACAATTGTAAGGGAATTATGTGTGATGTTACATGAGAATTTATTAATGTTTGTAACACCCACTGTTTATAAAAGCCTTATGTAGCTCAGCTATACAAATAGCAGGACCATCGCTGCATAAGTGAATACAGCCAAGGTTCCGGCTAAAATTGCAAGAGGAAACTGGGTTTGAACGTGATCCATCAGGTCGCACCCGGTTGAAAGTGAGGATAAGATCGTGGTATCTGAAATTGGTGAGCATTGATCCCCAAACACAGCCCCGCCTATGACCGCAGAAAAACATAAAGTGAGAAAGAATGGGTCCGGAACGATAGCCCACGCTAGCGGTATGGCAACCGGAAATACAACGGCATAGGTTCCCCACGAGGTACCCGTTGAAAAAGCTATGAGCATGCATAGGATCATCAGGAGTCCCGGAAGTAAAAATGGAGGAATTACATCTCCCACCAATTCAACAACATATGCGGCAGTACCAACGGCATCCGCGACTTCTTTTAAGGTGACTGCGAGGGCGAGTATTACGGCTCCAATGGTTACGCCTTTACATCCATCAATAAAACCGTTTATGACTTCCTGCAGCTTCATTCCTTTAGCCAACGCAATACCGAATCCGGCAAGCACTGCCAGTATAAATGCCTCTGCAATTGGGAGTACTGCGTTTTCACCCATGCCCATAAAGAACCGTGTGACAAGGTAAGGAAGGATTGCCACCCCAAGAAGAGTTCCAATGGGACCGAAAAAGTCGATCAGGCCGGGTGAATAAATTTCTGGTACTTTGCTTTGAGTGAGCTCATCAGCAGCCATAGGGTTTGCCCCTTCACGATCGAGACCATTCCCGGAACGTGCCCTTTTGATGGCGGCTCTCATTTTCTTACCGGGTACAAATGGGAATTTATCCCAGGCAAATAGCAGTGTAAGAAGTATGGCGAAGATCGCGTAAAAGTTATAGGGCAGGGCAGAGATGAAAAAAGCAATACTCTGCTGAGTGGTCTCAAAAAGTGGCAGGGTCCCGATCACCAGGCCCCCAACATAGAAAGGCCATACGTTAAATGGGATGATGGTGGCTGCCGGTGAAGCGGTGGAATCAACCATATAGGCAAGTTCCTCGTGAGATACCTTATATTTATCTGCTATTGGCCGGACTGTAGCGCCTGTAAGTACGGTACTGATGGTGCCACCCTGATGAAAGATCAAGCCCATTAACCAGGTAAAGAATTTGGCCGTTTGGGGTCCTCGCACCATTTTTTGGCTGGCCCACACAGCAAAACGTTCGGCGCCACCGGTACGGGTCCAGATCCCGATCAAACCTCCGAGAGCCCAAAGATAAACGATGATGATCAGCGCAAAGCTTTCAGTTCCCACAGAAGGGATCAGAAAATCCTGAACAATGTTGATCTGACCGGAAATAACCCCACCCAGGCAGATGCCAATGAATAATGAGCTGACGACTTCCCGAGTGTAAAAGGCCAGTACGATGGCAACCAACGGAGGCATGATCGACCAGATCCCATAGTGTCCATTCTGTTCCGGGAATGCGTTATTTAGGCCGGCATAAACCCCGGCTACTATAAGGGCAAGGATAAGTCCTACTCCAATTTTTCTTTGTGTCTCAGGGTCTTTCCACTTCTTTTTTGTACCGGCAAAATCGTTACTCATAGAAAATGTTCTGCATTTTTGGAAAGAAGCATGGTAGTAAATCGGGCAGGAAATGCCAAAAGAATGGTGTTAAAGAGCATAAAAAAGGCGCACCTGAAAAGATGCGCCTTAAGACGATCACTTTAATGTAATAAAGCCGATCTAGTTGAACAGCTTTTTGATCCAGCCAAATGCTCCGTCTTCAGAACTTGGAGCCGGACGTTTGCCTTTACCTTCTTTCCCACCGGAAAGTCCCTCGTAGGAAGGGCGTGGCAGTCCGTTCGTTTTCTTTTCTTTTTTGGGCTTTCTCCGCTTTTTATCCTTCCTGGAAGTCTGTTTCCGGTTATTCTTTTTGGATCCGGACTTCTTGTTAGAATCTGTGTTCTTTTTGGAGCGTCCTTTCTTTTCTTTCACTTCTTCAGGAAGTGGAATTTCAGTTGGGGCATATCCCACTTTTTTTACGATCTCATCGATATCATCCTTGTCCATTTTGGAAACCAGTGATACCATGCGGGCTGCCTTACCGTTTCCAACCAGTTCCGCTCTGTACTTGTACTCCTCAACTTCGTTGGGAACGTCATAGTTAACGACCTGTTTTACTTCATTGAGCTCAATTTCAGTGGCAGATAATCCACCAACCAGCAGGATCTTCATGTCTCCGGAAACGAATTTACCGAAGCGTTCATCATAGTATTCCTGCTTAAGTCCTTCGTTGATGCTTACCACTCCCCATCCTTTTTTACGGATAATTCTGAACAATCGATCTGTTGTCCGTTTTGAAGCGGCAAATACAACGATCTTGGCGGTCAGTGTTTTCTCAAGATGGGCCAGAAGGGTAGATATCTTGGCTCTTGGGGGGACGTAAATATAAGCCTGCGTCAGGTCTTCAGGAACCGTTGGGTCTTCTTCATCAGCATCTGAAGATTTATCATTGTCAGAAGCTTCAGTAGGTACTTCATCTTTTTTCTCTTCAGGATTCAGAACCACACTTACACTTGCGGCTTCCAGCTTACGATTTACTTCTTCCTGATCCAGTACAAATTCTTCTTCAGGCTCCTTCTCGGAGGAGGAGTTTGAGTCATTTCCATCCTGAGGGGATTGAGCTGCTTCCTGGCCTTTATCATCAGGTTGATCAGAGATCACATCTTCATCAAATCCGAATACTTTCGGGTCTTTAAGTAAAGCAGAGGACAAAGCTTGAGTAGCTTTGTTGTTTGATTCAGAAAAAATAAGCACCTGTGGGTCACTCTCCACTACCTTCATGATATCCTTCACCCGGTTCACCAGGTTATAGTTCTCCATGCCATGAGCCTGATCAATTACAACCAGGTCAATATGGGAAAGCTTTAGCTTATTTTTATCCAGTATTTCAATCAAACGTCCGGGGTTTGCAATTACCACCGGTGCCCCATCTTTTATAGCTTGCTCTTGTTCATCGCGGTTTCCTTTCATGGAAAGGGGGGTGCTGCTGATCTGAGCATGGTATCCCATAGCCCATACAGTCTCATCCAACGCTTTAGCTCGCTCAATAGATGGTGTTAATATTAAAACTTTAGTGCCACTAACCTCTCCATAGGTAGTCAATTTCTGCAAAGCAGGTATCAAAAATACTCCATCATCATCGGTTTCAGTTTTTACAAGCATATGGTTGCCTTGTAGTACCGATGGAATAACTTCATTCTGGAGAGGTGTAGGTTCTTCAATTCGTAGGTCGGCCAGCCCGCTCATTAGTTCGGGGCTTAAGCCAAATTCTTCAAAAGACAATGTTTACACCTCTTTCGTTTTGGCGTTATAGTTCAATTTTCAAAGATCTTATCTCCATCATTGGAGATTCATTAATATACAAAAAAAGTAACGGAAGCTCAGGTAATCTTCGTTTTACCTGTTTGGTTGTACTCGCTGTACGATTTCGTAAAGAAACTTTCTGCTGTTAGATCAACCCCGGTATAACGTAAATAAACCAGGCTCAGGATGATGATAAGCAATATTCCAAGCACTCCCGTCAGACCGGCTTCCGGCCCAAATGAGCCCCCGGTCCACCACTCAGGACCTTTTTGCTGGATCTGAATAATTGAATTTCTGATCTCCATTCCACTTACGCGGAACCCAAAGATCCCGCCCTGAAAGAAATTCCACGAAAAATGCAGACCGATCGATAAAGCCAGTCTTCCGGTTATGACGAACGGAATTGCCAACATGATACCGGCCAGTAAAATATTGATGACGGCAGTGATGGAGGCATCCGGATTGGCGGCATGTGCCATACCAAATAAGGCGGAACTTAGAAATACACTGATCAGGGTTGCCTGGAAAGGAGTGATCTGCCCAATGGTCAGGCCTTCTTTGATATTTGGAATAAGGTATCCCCTTGACAGTAATTCCTCATAAAAGCCAACAGAAGACATCTGTACCAGGAAAACAAGGATAGGGATCAGCCAGAATCGCTGCCCGTTTCGCTCCCACCCAAAACCGTTGATATCAAGCCCGTTGGTCTGCCAGATCACCAAAAAGATCACCCCCATCACAGCTGCCGCAATGATGATGCCGGCAAACAGTTCTTTCATCCATGTACTGTTCAGGCTCAATCCCGCAAGATCCCACGACCGCTGATCCACAAACCGGAACATCACGTAGTACAATCCGAGTGTAATAAGTGAAATACCAATAAACTGAAGGGCTGTGTATGGTATGAGCGAAGGCAGCGCTACTCCAAAACTAAACAGAAACAGAAATAGAATGATCCTTAAAAGGGAGCATAACCGCTGTTCCTCAACATTAAAAAACGGGTTTTTCATAGGTCAGTGTTTGAAATTCGGTCTGACTTAATATAGAAATTACAGGCACTTTTTAGCAGGATGTTTGTAACCGGTCAGAAATTGATGGGCAATACCTGAGAGATTTTTCGTTTATTACAAACAAAGCCAAAGTATAACTGAGTATAAAAAGCATGGAACGTTACGTATTAGAAGCTTCCAAAGATGTTATCGAAGAGATCTTTGAAGTTGAATCATCCTCAGAGGTTATTTATGACCCCAATTACAATGTGATACAGGGAGCTGTAATGCCTGTCATCCTAAAGCAGGGTGGGAAACGAAAGATCGATACTTATGAATGGGGGTATAAAAATGATCGGTCAGTTGAAGGGGTATCGGAAATTAAGGTTGAAGATGTAAAGGAATCATCTGTCTGGGATGAAGCCTTGGAGAAACATGCCTGTATTATCCCGGCATCCGGTTTTTATAAGTGGAAGGAGACCGTTGAGGATCCCCTGCCTTTTTACCTGAGGGTGATCTCAGAAGAAGTGAGTGGCTTTGCCGGGATCTGTTCGGTGTATAAAGATGAAAATGGCAGAACCGTAAAAACTTTTGCCATACTCACAATGCCGGCTAATGCACTTGTGGAACCACTTGACGACAGGATGCCGGTGATCTTAAAAAGCAGTGATCAGGATAAGTGGCTGAATGGTGAAGGGAAAGCCCTGATCGATAAAGGATTTGATGCCGACGCCCTGCTCCCAAATATGACCGTATTCAGAGTGCCGGAGCTGGTGAATGATCCCTCCAATAACTCAAAGGAACTCATTCAGCCAATTCCCAAACTTCGGAATTATGACGGAGCTGATGACGATTAGTTCTCATCCCTAAACATTAAGATCGTCTTTAACCGGGCAGATCCGCTCCGGGAATGGTGCCGGGCTTACCTTCAGTCGGGTTATTGTAATACCGAATGGTTGGGTAAGCAAAATCGATGTCGTCATGGCCTTCAAATTCGAGCAGGATATTTTCCCATAGTTGCTGTGAAATGCCTCTGCGGGTACGCGGATTGGATAGATAGCGAATGGTGAGGTTGATCCCACTGTCTTTCACGCTGGTGTACACAATGGGTGTGAGATATCGGTATTGTATCAAATAGTGCTTTTCAGCTTTTTTGACTTCATCCCGGGCCTGATTCACAAATTCCTGACACACATCGTCTGCAATCTCCTGAAGTAGATCTTTGGCTTTCTTCCAGTCACTTTCAAAGGTCACCAGTACGCCCATTTCATTCCATACCCATTCAAAGTCAGCGGTGTAGTTGGCAATGTCTTCGGCAAATATCTTATGATTGGGGATATGTATGATGCGCCCGGTACTCTGATCCGCATCCACCCAGTTTCCGATCTCTAAAATGGTAAATTTGAAGACCCTGATGTCGATCACATCCCCCTTTGAATTACCGACCTGTACCCGGTCTCCAATATCGAACGGTTTACGCCAGATCAGAAACAGCCACCCGGCCATATCGGTGACGGGATCTTTAAGGGCGATGGCAATACCGGCAGAAAGTAAACCAAGAAATGTTCCCAGCTGACCAAGGGCCGAAAACCAAACCTGAGCCAGTATGATCGCTCCTATCAGAAAAACAATGTAGTTCGTGTTCTTTTTCCACTTGTACAGCGTTTTTTTGTTTTCAACATTTTTCTGAAGGATCCGGACTACAAAAAAGCGAATGAGCCAGAGAAAAATGATGATCCCGACCGTTTCAGCGATCTGAACGGTTAGACTTGGAGAGTTTGCAATGAATTCTTTTATGCTGTCTATGAACTCTTTCATCCGTTATTTGTATTTTTTGATACTCCGATGCTTGGGATAGTATGCAAAAATGGGTATCTTTGCACCCTTCAAAAAAGATAAGAATCTAATTACATGCTTTATAATATAATTGTTGGTGTCATCGCTATCATTTGTTTTCTGCTGATCGTGGTTGTTCTGTTACAGCCGGGTCAGGGACAAGGAATTTCCGGAATGGGTGGAGCCGGAGCCATCGGAGGCGGTGGCGGACTCGGTGCCCGCAGAACTGCAGATCTTCTGTCAAAGGCCACATCCGTGCTGGCAGGTATCTTCCTGACGCTGTGTGTATTGGCTAATTTCGCGATCGACCGAGGCGAAGTAAACCGAAGTATTTTACAGGAAGGTGCCCCCGGAGTGAATGCTCCAATTGAAACACCTTCAGAAACGTCACCTGCTATTCCGCAGACCCAAAGTGACGATCAGGGCGGAACCTCAGAAGAGGGTGGTAACTAAATTTAGTTCCCGCATTGAAATGAATATTGAGCCTCATCATTAACCTGATGAGGCTTTTTTTATTCCTCAAATAACGGTGAGCTGAGATATCGGTCCCCACGGTCGCAGGTGATGCATACGATAATGCCCTCTTCGAGCTCTTCCGCAATTTTCAGGGCAGCGGTCAATGCCCCTCCACTGCTCATGCCTGCAAAAATACCTTCTTCTTTTGCCATTCTGCGAGCCATTTCAGTAGCTTCATCCTGACTCACATCCACCACCCGGTCAACCCGGTCAGCTTCAAATATTTCAGGCAGGAATTCAGGTGACCATCTTCGGATGCCGGGAATAGAAGAACCCTCGGTAGGTTGAGTACCTACGATCTGCACATCCGGGTTTTGAGATTTCAGGTAACGGGACACCCCCATAATGGTTCCGGTGGTTCCCATGGCAGAGACAAAATGCGTGATCTTGCCGTCCGTATCTTTCCATATTTCAGGCCCGGTAGTGCGTTCGTGCATTTTGTAGTTATCGGGATTTCCAAACTGGTTAAGCTGAAAATAGCCTTCTTCGTCCGATATTTTTTGTGCCAGCTCCCGGGAATATTCGATGGTTTTTTCGGCGGGAGTGAGAATGACTTCAGCTCCAAAGGCCTTCATGGATTTGACCCGTTCTTCGGTGGCACTTTCCGGCATCAGTAGTTTGATCTTCAGGCCTTTCATGGAAGCGATCATTGCGAGGGCTATACCGGTATTTCCACTGGTAGCCTCAACCAAAGTATCTCCTTTTTTGATCTCACCACGTGCAAGGGCTCCGTTGATCATACCCAAAGCTGCCCGATCCTTTACACTGCCACCGGGATTTTGTCCCTCCAGTTTGCAGTAAATGGTTACATTCTTATTCGTGGGGATAGACTGCAGTTCAACAAGCGGAGTATTGCCAATGAGCTCTTCGATGTTCATATCATAAATTATTTATAGGTTATGGTATCCGTTTCTCCTTCCGTGTTCGACATCTTGGCTTTGTAGTAGATCTTGGAATTGGCGGGCACGCTTTTGGTCAGCCACACATTGCCGCCGATGATACTGCCGGCTCCGATCACGGTATCCCCACCCAGGATGGTGGCACCGGAATAGATCACTACATTATCTTCAATGGTTGGGTGGCGTTTGATCTTCGCATCCTCTTTTCTGACACTCAACCCACCAAGGGTCACGCCCTGATAGATCTTGACGTTTGAACCGATCTTTGTGGTTTCTCCGATCACCACTCCTGTACCGTGATCAATGCAGAAATGGTCCCCGATCTCGGCACCCGGGTGAATATCAATGCCCGTTTGCCGGTGGGCGAATTCTGAGATGATCCTTGGGATAAGGTTCACTCCAAGATTCAGTAATTCATGAGCGATCCGATGAGCCGCAATGGCGTAAAAGCCGGGGTAGGTCCGGATGATCTCCCCTTTACTTTTGGCCGCCGGATCCCCCGCAAAGATGGCTTCAACATCCTCGATCAGAGCTTTACGAATGTGGGGCAGTTTGTTGAAAAACATATCCTCGAGCCCGCTTCGCTCACTTTGCACGCATTCACTGTTTTGATCGAGGATCGTCCGAAGTTCGGATTTACACTTCTCTAACGAATCTCTTACCGCCGGTTCATCAACTAAGCGATTGCGGGAAAATTCCGGGAAGAGCATGCTCATCAAATGCTCAAAAAAGGAGATCACCATTTCGGGGGGTGGACATTTGGACACATCACGATGTGCCTGAGCCAGCTCTTTAACAAAGGTATTGAAATCATTCACGGCTTGTGATCCGGTATTTGTTTGGGGTTCATCAGGCTAACACAAAATAAGCCTCAGTAAGTTCATAATATTGAAAATGTCGGATCAGCCCAACGATTTATTTAAAGATCGGATCCGGTTCAACCCTGAAGAAAAACAAAGGCTTTAGGGGTTCACCGAATAGTTTTTCTATCCGGTTCAGAAAAAAATAGAAACATTGAAAACACGATGCCGTAGAGGCAATCAAAACCAATTCAATTTCACAAGAATTATCATGGCAAAGCAAAAACGAAAAACATGGATATGGGTTGTAACTTTAACGGTGATCGTACTGGGTGGCGGAGGCTTCTATTACAGTTACAGCAATGATTCGGAAGATGCTCAGGAACAGGAACAACCACATGTTACAGCCGAGATCGGCACGATCGTAGAAAAGGCACTAGCTGTTGGAACCATTGAGCCGGAAAATGAGATCGCAGTCAAATCAAAACTATCGGGAGTGGTAAGCAGGCTGTATGCGGAGGCCGGCGATTACGTGAAAAAGGGAGACCCGCTGATCGAAGTCAGTCCTGACCCGACACCTTTGGAACTGGCTGAGGCCAAACGTAGCCTGGAGCGTATCGAGATCGAGGAAGAGAATATTAAAAAAGAGCTGGATCGGATGAGTCAGCTTTTGGAGCGACAGTTAGTGGCTCAACAGGAATATGATCAGCTTAAGGAGCGGCACAGTGATGTACTGGTTAGAAAGCAGATCGCCAATGAGCGGTTGCAGCTGCTGGAATCCGGCCGTATCAAAATGGGAGATGTGCTGATCGAGTCAGTGATTCGCGCCCCGATCGACGGGTATATCCTGGAAGAACTGGTGGATGTGGGAGAGCCTGTGGTTCCCCTGACTTCTTATCAGGCCGGTACACCGCTTATGACCATTGCTGAAATGGAAAATCTATTGTTCAAAGGTACAGTGGATGAGATCGATATCGGGAAAGTTGAGATCGGCATGCCTGTTGATATCAAGATCGGGGCCCTCCCGAATAATGTGATACAGGGTCAGGTGTCACACATCTCACTAAAAGCACAGGAGCAGGATAATGCAACAGTATTTCCGGTTGAGATCCGGATCACAAATACAAATGGGGCGGTACTCAGAGCCGGCTATTCCGCCAATGCCGATATCATCATCAAAAAACTGGAAAATACTCTCACTATTCCTGAGCGGGTGATCGAGATGAGAGATGGCAAAGCGTTTGTGGACATCCCCGGAACCGAACCCGGCAGCCGTGAAGAGAAAGAAATTCGGGTGGGAATGAGTGATGCAATCACCATTGCCGTGCTTGAAGGACTGAATGAAGGCGATACCGTTCTGGAGCGTCCGGTTAAAACACTCACTGTAAGATAAATTCCAATTCAGGCAAATATGTCTCTCTCGGCTTTATTTAAAGAATTATTCCAAAACCTCAACCAGCAGCGGCTGCGAAGCTTTCTTACCATTTTCGGTATCATGTGGGGGACCGCTACGCTCATTCTGCTGCTGGCTTTTGGGATGGGATTCCGTGATCAGACCGTATTGAATATGCGCGGCATGGGCGACCAACTCGCGATCATGTTTGGTGGGCAAACCACGAAGCCGTTTGAGGGATACGGAATTGGCCGGCCGGTCCGCTATCGGGAACAAGACGCCAGGTTGCTGAAGAATGAGATCGCAGCTATTGATGTGGCAACTCCGGAATACATGCGAAGCCTTGAGATCTCCTATGGCGATAAACGGCGTAACTCTTCAGTTGGCGGAGTGTATCCGGTGTATCAGGAACTGCGCAATACCTTTGAAGTCCCCGGTGGACGATGGCTGAACCAACGGGACCTGGATGAACGCCGCCGCGTGATCTTTATCGGGAACCGACTGGCTGAAAACTTATTCGGTGAGGAAGATCCGGTGGGCAAGCAGGTGATGGTTGCCAATACGCCCTTTACGGTGATCGGTGTGCTGCAGGAAAAGATCCAGAACTCATCCTATTCCCAGCAAGACAGGGACCGGTCGTTTATTCCGGCTACCACCTTTTCTGCGATGATGGGAACCGAGATCATAAACAACATTTTATATACCCCCAAAGACCCGGCGCTGGCAACGGCCATACAGGATCAGGTGTACGAGGTGATGGGGCGCAAACATCGCTTTGACCCAACGGATCGGGATGCGATCGGTATCTGGGATACGAACGAATTCTGGTCATTCATCAACATCATGTTTTTGGGGATCAATGGATTTCTTGGATTGATTGGGTTCTTTACCCTGGCTGTGGGTGGTATCGGCGTGGCCAATATCATGTTTGTGGTGGTTCAGGAACGCATGAAAGAGATCGGGATCCGAAGGGCGGCAGGTGCACGGCGACATCATATCATGATACAGTTCTTTCTGGAGACCTTTTCGATCGTGGGCATTGGTGCTGCAGCCGGTTACCTGATCGGGTGGTTCCTGGTTGAAGCCATGCAGAATATTCCCATTAAAGAATTTGTGGGGACTCCCTATTTCTCACCGCAAGTTGGACTGATCGCCTTTGCCGTGCTTGGTTTTGTGGGCTTTGCTTCCGGTTTGTTGCCGGCATGGCGGGCTTCAAGACTGGATGTAGTGGAATGCCTGAGACAATAATTTAAACTTGATAAGTATACCGATATGTGGCGAACCCTATTCACTGAATTCTTCTCTGACCTTGGTAAGCAAAAGCTTCGCTCCTTTTTGACCCTGACGGCCATTGCGTGGGGAACCCTTTCCGTGGTTCTGCTGCTTGCTTTTGGGCGCGGGCTGGGCACCAGCATGATGGAGGGAATGCTTGGAGCGGGTAATCAGGTGATCGTGGTGTATGGTGGACAAACAAGCGTGAACTACGAAGGGCTGGGAATAGGTCGCCGTATCTCATTCACAGAAGCGGATGTGGAACTGCTACAGGATGCCGTGCCGGGCATTCAATACTCCAGTCCACAGTACGGGCGCTGGGGTGCTCAATTAAAAACGGGGGATATTACCACCAATACTTTCATGGAGGGGGTGAATCCCGATTTTGAGATCATGAGAACCATGTATCCTGCAGCAGGAGGGCGGTTCATCAACGAGCGGGATGTGGATGAAATGAGAAGGGTACTGTTTCTGGGAGATGAGATCGCAGTCAGATTGTTTGGGGAAGAAGACCCGGTGGGTCAGCAGGTGATGCTGGATAATACCCCGTTCACGGTGGTTGGCGTGATGAAGCCTAAGATGCAGACATCCATGAATAATGGCCCGGACGCCGATCGCGCCATCATTCCTTATACGACTTTCAGGAATATGTATGGCAACCGAAATATCGGCTCTATGCTGATCCGTCCCCAGGACCCATCGCTGCAGGAAGATATCAGGGCCGGAATTGTGAATATCATGGCCTCTAAATACAATTTCGATCCGGCTGACGAACAGGCGATGCCGATGTGGGATTTCATTGAAATGGAGGAGATGAATCAGAAGGTGGCGATGGGGCTGGAGATCTTTCTGTTTACCGTTGGATTCTTTACGCTGATGATCGCCGGGGTGGGCGTGGCGAATATCATGTTTGTGGTGGTTAAAGAACGCACCCGGGAAATTGGTGTTAAGATCGCAGTGGGTGCCAGAAAAGTGCACATCATCACGCAGTTTATTTTTGAGTCGCTGTTCATCTCATTTCTGGGAGGAGGGCTTGGGATCCTGATCTCCACAGCCATTGTATTTGGCGTTAGCTCTATGAATCTTGAAGGCGGGGCGGGTGACTTTCTCGGAAATCCTGAGATCTCGCAGCTTGCCGTAGTGGTTACGGTTGGGGTGCTTGGGTTGATCGGATTACTTGCGGGGATCTTTCCGGCTATTAAAGCCGCGAGAGTGGACCCGGTTGAATCCCTCCGATACGAGTAGATCTATCGGTTCAACCCGCTAAACAGAAACAGTTGATAGATGCTGGCTATGGTATCTATAAGAACAAAGAAAGGTGAACCGGGAGTAAATGCAGGACGTTTAGTGTTATTTTGTGTGAATGAATAAAACTCACAAAAATAACCGTAGTATGAATTTTTACGACGCCCTTCAGTGGCGATATGCAACCAAAAAGATGAACGGCGGTTCCGTGCCAAGAGAGAAAGTGGATCGGATCTTTGAAGCCATTCAAATGGCTCCAACTTCCATAGGTTTACAGCCGTTTACCGTGCTTCACATAACCGATCCGGAACTCAAAGAACAGATCAAGCCTATTGCTTATGATCAAAGTCAGATCACCGAAAGTTCCGATCTTCTGGTCTTTACAGCTTGGGATGAGATCACTGAAGAACGTATTGATGATTTTGTGAAACTGACGGGAGAGATCCGAGACCTGGGTGAAAAGGAACTGGAGCCGGTTCGCAATATGGCGAACGGTGTGGCTTCCAGACCAAAGGAAGAACACTTTAATTGGTCGGCCCGGCAGGCCTACATTGCTCTGGGTTTTGGGTTGCAGGCCGCAGCTATTGAAGAAGTGGATGCTACCCCAATGGAGGGTTTCAAGAATGAAGAATTGGATGAGTTACTCGGCCTTTCATCACAAGGTTTGAAAAGCGTGGCCCTGATGACCATTGGCTACCGGGAGGAAGATAATGACTGGCTGGCTCCTATGAAGAAAGTCCGCCGACCCAAGGACAAGCTCATCATTGAGCCAAAAGTGTTGCAAACCGCGTAGTTATTGGTTGAGATATGGTTAGTGAGGCCCGCATGGCGAAAGCTGTGCGGGCTTTTTTGGTTAAGAAGGTAATGAATGGTCTGCGGTTTAACCCTCGTTCCGGCGGCTCTGCCCCGGAATGCCTGCAGGAGGCTCTGCCTCCAACTATAATAATTAAGGCCACATAAGTCGTCTATACCCCGAATCACCGCTCTGTACGTTCCGGTTCAGTCATTTAAAAAACTGTTTGTTTTGTGAGGCGGAGCCTCCATAGTGCATCACGGAGCAGAGCACCGTGACGAGCACAAAACTACTCATTTCAGTGCTTTTTGTGTTAAAACTTTGCCGAGGCTCAGGCTTAATTAATTAGCAAATCTACTTCCCAATGCAAAAGCGGGAAAATATACTGTCCAGCACATCTTCGTTGGTGATCTCGCCGGTTATGGTGCCCAGTTCCTTCAGGGCTGCCCGGAGGTCAATAGAGAGGAAGTCGCCTGTCATATCCATGGCTAAACCACGAAGGGCCGATCGGACGTGCTCTTTGGTTTTCTGCAGGGCATCCCGGTGGCGGGTGGAGGTAACCAGTAAACTTGAAGCGTCGTAATGTTTGTTCTCCAGGGCCCGGTCTTTCAGGAGCTGCTTCAATTCTTTGATCTTTTCCCCTTCAAGGGCTGAGATCTTCAAGTCGAATTCTGTCCGCCATTCCTGATCAGTCTCGATGTCTGCTTTGGTGCCGATCAAAATGAAGGGTGTATCTTTGGCGCGGGATTGAAAGTCAGCGATCTCCTTGCGTTCTTCATCGCTGAACGGCTGGGAAAGATCTTTGAGGTAGATCACGAGGTCCGCCTGCTCAAAAGCCTTTTGGGAACGCTTCACCCCTTCGGCCTCCACAATATCTTCCGTTTCGCGCAGGCCGGCCGTATCAATGAGTTTGAACAGCAGTCCGTCATAGCTCCAGTCAGCATCGATGGTATCGCGGGTGGTGCCGGCTATTTCCGTGACTATGGCCCGGTCGCTGCCAACCAGGGTATTCAGCAGTGTGGACTTCCCGGCGTTGGGCCGGCCAATGAGTACGGTCTTCACGCCGTCTTTCACCAATCGACCGGTTTCATAGGTTTCCAATAATTCGGTGATCTCCGAGTCCAGATCCTCAAGCAGTTGTTGCAGCTGTTCTTTGTTAGCGAACTCTACATCCTCTTCAATAAAATCGAGTTCAAGCTCGATCATGGCGGTGGCATCGATGATCTGCTGCCTGAATTTTTTGATGTGCTCTCCAAGCCGCCCTTCCAATTGCTGATGGGCGGCATCCACGGCTTTGGAACTTTTTGCGTGTATCAGGTCAGCCACGGCCTCGGCCTGATCTAGATCGAGTTTGCCATTGAGAAAGGCACGCTGAGTAAACTCCCCCGGTTCGGCAGACCTTACTCCAAGTGACAGAATGGTTTCAAGCACGGTTTGGGTTACAAGCACTCCACCATGGCAGGATATCTCCACAGTTTCCTCGCCGGTGTAAGAACGGGGGGAGTGAAATAAGGTGACCAACACCTCATCCACGGGAAACCGTTCTTTGTTCACGATCTTTCCAAAATGAACCGTATGAGATGTTTGCTGAGTCAGGTCCTTTCCCTGAAAAGCCTTGTTAACCGTGGCGATCGCATCCCGGCCGGAAACCCGGATCACGGCAATACCGCCTTCCCCAACCGGGGTAGCGATGGCCGCAATGGGTGATTTTTGAGTGATGTCTGTCATGCGGTTAAGATAGGCAGATTGAAATGAAAACCGTAGGGGCAATTCATGAATTGCCCCTACGGTTTTCAGGCAAAATATGTACCTTGGTTCGAAACAAACTCAATCCTATGAAGAAGAATCTATCTGTTATACTACTGCTATTTTTTGGTTTTAATCTGGTGCAGGCCCAGAATTACTCACCGGATCGGCCGGGCATTGCGAATGGATCGTTCATCACCCCTGAAGGGATGCTTGGGTTTGAGGCCGGTTTACAATTCAGTAATACCGACCTGAATAAACAATTTGATGTGGGGCAGCTTGTGCTGCGTTATGGGATCAACGAAAAGTTAGAATTCCGTGCCTTGCTGGGGTCCTTCACAACGGTTGATCAGGAACTGCTCGGAGGAAGCACCTCGTACACAGGCATTCAGGATATGGGGGTCGGGTTCAAATATAATCTGTATCGCGGGGAAGCCTCGAGCCTGTCGGCTTTAGCTGAGGTGAGTTTGCCGTTTGGAACCGAGGAATTCACGAGTGATGAAACGGTTCCTTCCATCGGAGTCCTTGCGGATCATGCCTTAAATGAGAGCCTGAGCATTTCATCTAATCTTGGGTACAGTTTCAGCGTTGGTAATGTGGATGACAGCTGGCTGTTTACACTGACCCCCGGATTTATGATCTCAGATAATATGAACGGGTATTTTGGCTATGCCGGGAATTATTACGGAAATTTTGAGCAGCACTGGGTGGAAGGCGGAGTGACCTACGGACTCGAAAGTGGTACTCAGCTGGACCTGAATTTTGGATATGACACTGAAAATGAGATCGCATTCATAGGGATCGGATTTGCCAGAGGATACTGAGTTACTTGAATTCTAATATGGGGTGATGACAAAAGGGTGGCGATAAGCTGCCCCTTATTATTGTGAGGCTGTCGTCACCTGAATGCCCATTTCTTCCAACTTTATAATAGTATCTGAAGATATGCCGTCATCCGTAATGATATGCTGAATTTTGTCCAGCCCGCAAATACGGCTGAATCCCCGCTTTCCAAATTTGGTATGATCTGCAACAACCACGGCATATTGAGCCACTTCAATGAATTTTTGATTGAGGCTTGCTTCCATAAGGTTGGACGTAGTAAGTCCGTGATCGAGGTCAATGCCATCCACACCAAGAAACAGGATCCCGCAGGTAATGCCGCTCAGGAATTGTTCGGCATAAGGACCTACCACTGAGGTGGAACTTGGACGAAGCTGTCCGCCCAATTGGAGGATCTCTACATTCTCATGATGAGAGAGTTCCAGGGAAACATTCAAAGCCGAGGTGATCACATTCAGTCTGTGATCCGATTTTATGTGTCTTGCCACTGCAAGAATAGTTGTGCCGGAAGCAAGAATGATCGAATCATAGTCCCCGATCAGCTGAACCGCCTCTTTGGCAATGGCATTCTTTTCACCCGCACGTATTTTGGCCTTTTCCGAAACGGGCCGGTCGCTTGTATAGGGATTCGTCTGGGTTGCCCCGCCGTGCGTTCTGAATAACAATCCTTTTTCCTCGAGCACCCTCAGGTCCTTTCTGATGGTTACTTCAGACACTTCCAGGTCGTTACTCAGGTGCTGCACATTTACCTTTCCATTGTCTTTCAGTTCTTTAAGTATGATTTCGTGTCTTTCCGCTACGGTCATGATAGATGCTTTAATTTATTTCAAATATACCATAAATGGTCTGGGGTGACAAATTCGCTCTAAAACGAAACAAAAAGAAAGTGATTAGGATTCATTGAAGCAGACCTTTGAGGTTGTAAGGAGTCATTAATTAACTACATAACAGTCAATTAGCTTAAGTGCAGGGGTTGTGAAAGATTCCGAAATATTTTATTTGTGTTTCGTTTTATTTTGTATAAATTGGAAAAAGAACAAAACGAAATAGACGAAATGCTATGAAACGTGAGAATTTAGTACAGAGAATTGAAGAGCACGGGGCAAAAGAGTGGGACATGATCATCATCGGTGGAGGTGCGACCGGACTGGGAGTGGCCCTGGATGCCGTAAGCAGAGGGTATGAGCCTCTTTTGATCGAACAATCTGATTTTTCGAAAGGGACCTCAAGCCGAAGTACGAAACTGGTACATGGCGGGGTGAGATATTTAGCCCAGGGAGATATCGCATTGGTAAGAGAGGCGCTGCGTGAACGCGGATTACTGAAGAAGAATGCTCCCCATCTTGTTCAAAATGAAACCTTCGTCATTCCCGGATACAAATGGTGGACCAGGTATTATTATACCATAGGTCTTACCATGTATGATCTTCTTTCAGGAAAATTGAGTTTGGGTCGTTCCAGGCCAATCTCCAAAAAAGAGGCGGTTCGAAGGCTGCCAACGATCCGGCAGGAGGGTCTGCGGGGTGGCGTGATCTATCACGATGGGCAGTTTGATGATTCCCGGCTGTCGATCAATCTGGTTCAAACCATTGTCGAGCATGGAGGAATCGCCCTTAATTATGCGGAAGTAACCGGATTGATCAAAAATTCGGATAAGGTGGCCGGAGTAAGAATGAAAGATCGTGAAACCGGTAAGACCTATGACCTTAAGGCAAGGTCTGTGATCAATGCCACGGGAGTTTTTGTGGATGAGATCATGAAAATGGATAAAGACGAACATAAGGAAATGGTGCGACCAAGTCAGGGTGTGCACATCGTACTGGAAAAAGACTTTCTTCCCGGTGAGGATGCCATTATGATACCAAAAACGGATGATGGACGCGTGCTGTTTGCCGTTCCATGGCACAATAAAGTTGTGGTTGGGACCACGGACACCCCTCTCGATGAACACAGCCTGGAGCCGGTTGCCATGGAAGAAGAGATCGATTTTATTTTAAAGACAGCGCAAAAATATCTGGCCAAAAAACCCACCCGAAAGGATGTGAAAAGTGTGTTTGCCGGATTACGTCCCCTGGCAGCTCCAAAAGAAGGAGATACAAAGACCAAAGAAATTTCGAGAAGCCACAAGCTCATTGTGTCAGATTCCGGTCTGATCACCATTACCGGGGGTAAATGGACCACCTTCAGAAAAATGGGAGAAGATACCGTTGACAAGGCGGAGTCAGTTTTAAAGATCGGAAAGAAGAGATCAACCAGTGACGGGCTGAAGGTCCATGGCCATGAAGAGAATGTGGATTTTAGCGACCCCCTATATTTTTACGGGTCAGACAAAAAAAAGGTAAAAGCTTTAGCCGGGAAGGAAGGTATGTTAAAGGAGAATCTTCACGAAGATTATGAACATATTAAGGCTGAAGTCATCTGGGCTGCACGCCATGAGATGGCCCGAACGGTTGAAGATTTTTTGGCCCGCAGGATCCGAATGTTATTTTTGGATGCCAAAGCCGCCATTGATATGGCACCGGCAGTAGCGGAATTGATGGCGCAGGAATTGGGATACGATGAAAAATGGATCGACGATCAGGTTCATGCATTCACAAAACTTGCCAACCGATATTTGTTAGAGAAGTACGAACCAAAGGCATTAGTAACTAATAACTAAAACTAACCAACTGTCATTATGGAAACATTCATATTAGCACTAGATCAGGGTACGACCAGTTCACGGGCGATGCTTTTCAATAAGAAAGGTGAGATCGTTTCAGTAGCTCAAAAAGAGTTCAGGCAAATTTATCCAAAGCCGGGCTGGGTGGAACATGACGCTCAGGAGATCTGGTCTTCGCAGGCAGGTGTTGCCGCCGAGGCGGTTGCTTCAGCCGGTATCAACGGAAAAGCGCTTTCAGGTATAGGTATCACCAATCAGCGTGAAACCACGGTGGTGTGGGACCGCAAATCCGGTAAACCGATCTATAATGCGATAGTGTGGCAGGACAGGAGAACCTCGGAATATTGTGACAGTTTAAAGGAAGCCGGTCATGCCGAGATGATACAGGATAAAACAGGCCTTGTGATCGATTCCTATTTCTCAGGGACAAAAGTTAAATGGATCCTTGATAATGTTGAGGGTGCCCGTGAGAAAGCGGAAAAAGGAGATCTGGCTTTTGGGACCATCGATTCATGGCTGATCTGGAACTTCACACAGGGAGAGCTTCACATTACGGATGTGACCAATGCCTCCAGAACAATGCTTTTTAACATCAATACGATGGAATGGGATAAGGATCTTTTGGAGCTGATGGATATCCCTGAAAATATGCTGCCCGAAGTACGACAGTCGAGCGAGGAATATGGGCGAACCAAAACAACTTTATTTGCCAGTAAAGTGCCGATCGCCGGTATTGCGGGTGACCAGCAGGCCGCTTTGTTCGGTCAGATGTGCACGGAGCCGGGTATGGTTAAAAATACCTATGGAACCGGTTGTTTCATGTTGATGAACGTGGGGAAAAAGCCGGTGAAATCAGAGAATAATCTACTGACCACTGTAGCGTGGAAGATCAATGGAGAAACTGAATATGCGCTGGAGGGTTCGGTATTTATTGGAGGCGCCGTGGTGCAATGGCTTCGCGATGAGATGAGCATCATACAGGAGTCCAAGGACATTGAGTACTTTGCCAACAAAGTTGAGGATTCTGACGGTGTTTATCTCGTACCCGCTTTTGCCGGGTTGGGCGCTCCGCACTGGAGACAGCATGCGCGAGGGATCATGGTGGGAATGACACGGGGAACCAATCGTGCGCATTTGGCAAGAGCCGCTCAGGATTCTATAGCCTATCAGGTCATGGACTTGCTCAACGCCATGAAGGCCGATGCAGGTATAGAAGTAAAAGAACTTCGGGTAGATGGCGGAGCGACCGTGAACGACACACTGATGCAGTTTCAAAGCGATCTGCTATCAAATATTCCGGTGATCCGCCCGGTGATCACAGAGACCACAGCCTTAGGTGCCGCTTATCTCGCCGGTCTCGCCGTGGGTTATTGGGATGATATCGAAGAGATACGAAAGATGTGGCAGGTCGATAAAAAGTTCGTCCAAAAGATGGATCCCGAAAAAGTAAAAGAGATCACCAAAGGGTGGCAGCGAGCTGTTAATGCGGCCATCACCTGGGCCGACGACCGTTAATAAACTAACCAAATAACACACATTCAGGTCTTGCCGGTCATGCACTTAAAGCCCGGCGGCAAGACAAATTTTCGAGTGCATGTAGGCAAAGACTATCAAAACTACAGGCATGGAATTCTAAATCAATACAAATGGAGATCTTATCATGAGTCCTATTATAGCAGAATTTATTGGAACCGCCATCCTTCTATTATTTGGCTGTGGAGTGGTTGCCAACGTCATATTAAACAAGACCAAAGGAAATGGCGGTGGCTGGATCGTCATCACATGGGGTTGGGGAATGGGGGTGTTTATCGCCGTTTATACCATGGGGCAATTCAGCGGAGCCCACATCAACCCTGCGGTCACAATTGGCCTGGCTACTGCCGGTCTGTTTGACTGGGTGATGGTTGTGCCTTATATCCTTGCTCAGGTGGCAGGGGGATTCTTTGGGGGATTTCTGACCTGGTTGGCTTATAAAAAACATTTTGATGCCACAGAAGATGCCGGAACGATCTTGGCGGTATTTTCAACGGCTCCTGAAATACGAAATTACGGTTCCAACTTTATAACTGAAACCATAGGCACCTTCATACTGATCTTCGGGGTGTTTTATCTGACGGATCCCGGCTTCATGGATTCGAATGGGCAGATGCTACAATCTATTAACATTGGCGGAGAGGAAGTTGGTTTTGGCCTTGGCTCACTGGCAGCTTTACCTGTGGGATTACTGGTATTCGGAATAGGCCTGGCTTTAGGCGGTCCTACCGGTTATGCCATCAATCCGGCACGTGACCTTGGTCCAAGACTGGCGCATGCCGTACTTCCGATCCCGAATAAAGGAAGCAATGACTGGGCTTATTCATGGGTACCCATAGCAGCTCCAACGGTTGGGGCCGTACTGGCTGCATTGGTCTTCATGATACTTTGATAACCCAAAAACAGGTGATCTAACTCACACTCAAAAATCCAAAAAAAATGAATTCATCAAGAAGAGTACCACAAACACTCATTGTAATGCTATGCCTGACTATTCTGCCTATACTACTGACAAAGCCTCTTAAGGCCCAGCAGGTTCAGTTCGAAACTGAAAATAATTGGAACCTGGCGGTCACCGGGCAGCTGCCTGTTTTTATAGTCGCCTCGGAACATGAAGCATTCAATTCCGATGCTTCAGATCAGTTCGGAACCAGGATCATGTCAGGATTCAATCCGGCAAATATAACTTTTACGATAGAGGCTCCGGAAATGAATGGGCTGAAAGTGAAAGGCATATTTCAGATCAATCATCATTTGCAGGGACCAAGTATTCAGAACGAAGGGTTATTTGAAGGGAGGATTGCTGATATCGAGCTATCCGGAGACTTTGGAAAAGTGAACATCGGTAAAGGATATGGGATCTTTAACAGCAGTTCCATTGCTGATGCCGGAAGCGGAATGGGTGTTGGCCGCTTTGGAGGACCGGATGCGGCCAATGCGACATTGGGTAGAATAGGAAGCGGCTACACCTATGCGAACTTCAACCCCAGAGTGACCTATACCACTCCAGATCTTAGCGGTTTTAGTGTGAAAGCAGGATTGATCAACCCTGAAAAACCAAGCGGAGCCTCAGAGCAACAGATTCAGACCGCCACTCCACGCCTTGAGGCACAAGCCAATTACAATATTAATCTTAATTCCGGAATTATTGACCTGTGGTTAGGTGGAATGACTCAGAACATTGAAGTGGTCAGTGCTGATTACAGCTATGACATTTCAGGCTGGGACACGGGGGTGAGAATTTCGGCTAAAGATCTCAGGTTGACCGGTGCCTACTCTGAAACTCAGGGTGTGGGGGCAGATGGCCTGATCGGGATAAGCTTGACAGGAACCGGGTTGGATCAGGCTGAAGTACAAGCTAAACAATGGTACACGGAAGCTACTTATGATCTGAATAAATTAACAGTTGGCCTTAGTTATGGAGAAGGTTCACAGGATGCAAATACGACTATTGTGGGAAGCTCACCGGATATTACAAACGAATTGCTGATGGTATTCAGCAGATATGACCTTACCGATAATCTGACACTCCTTGGAGAACTGCAGGATTTCTCATCAGATGCCCAAAGTAATTATCAGGCACTGATAGTTGGAATGCAGCTCAATTTCTAAGCTCCATCCGAACTCACAATAACCTGACACCAACAGCTGATACATGAAGAAACTGACCACATTAGAAGAGTATATCATCAATGCTCAGAATAAATTTCCGGGTGCCCGGGGAGACCTTTCACAGTTATTGAGGGATATTGCTTTAGCAGCCAAGATCATTTCCCGGGAAGTGAACAAAGCAGGTATCACAAATATTTTAGGACTTGACGGAGCTTCCAATTTTCATGGCGAATCGGTTAAAAAGCTGGACCTGTTTGCCAATGAACAGCTTCAATCCGCTTTAGGAAGATCCAACATCACATGCATGGTGATCTCAGAAGAAAATGAAGGGGTTGTCAGGCTCAGTGATGAATCGGGTAAATATATTGTGTACATGGATCCTCTGGATGGCTCTTCAAATATTGACATCAGTGCCACCATAGGGAGTATCTTTTCCATTTACATGCGCCCTGAGAATAAAAAGCATTTAACTGAAAGTGATGCCCTTCAGCCGGGTACAAAACAAGTGGCAGCGGGATATGTGCTCTATGGCTCAAGCACGATCATGGCATACACAACAGGAATGGGAGTTCAGTTATTTACTCTTGATCCAAGTATTGGCGAATTCATTTTGTCTGATAAGGAGGTCCGAATACCGGAAGAAGGTAACATCTACAGTACAGACGAAGGCAGTTACATTTATTGGGATGAAGCCTTGAAAAAATACGTGAAGTATTGTCAGGCCTACGATCCTGAAACAAAACGACCGTATAAAGCAAGATATATTGGGTGCATGGCCGCTGATGTGCACCGTACCCTGTTGCAAGGCGGTATATTCATGTACCCGGACAGCAGTAAGTATCCGAATGGAAAACTCAGGCTGATGTATGAGTGCAATCCCCTTAGTTTTATCATTGAACAGGCCGGTGGGTTGTCATCTGATGGCAAAAAGCGGATCATGAAAATTGAACCGACTTCCATTCACGAATGCACTCCAGTATATATCGGGTCAAAAGGAAATGTTGAAAAACTTGAATCCTTCTTTCAGGCTTGATTGTTGATTGAGAAAAAAAGCTCCTTCATGCTTAATGAAGGAGCTTTTTACGGTGTTGAATTTAGCTGGTTTTACTCTATATCCCCCATAAGCTTTCTGACGCCGGGTGCAGCAAGCAGGGCAATCACCCCGCCACCACCGACGATAATAGCTACCATCTGGAACAAGCCTGCCGGAGCAAGACTCTCCAGCTGACCGGCTACGAGACCTGCCATCAGGTTACCCAAAGCAGCGGCTACAAACCAGATACCCATCATCTGACTCACTCTGTTCTTAGGAGCGAGTTTGGTCATGGATGAAAGTCCGACAGGAGATAAACAAAGCTCACCGGCTGTATGCAGGAAGTACGTTACGATCAACCATGCCGGAGAAACCAGGTTGGTTGCAGAGGCATTGGCAGAACCCCATGATAGAACAAAGAAACCGGCTGCCAGGCCAAAAAGGCCCAATCCAAATTTGACCGGAATGGAAGGGTTGGCATTACGCGAGGCCAGCCAGGTCCACATGAATCCAAAGATCGGGGCAAAGATCACAATAAAGGTTGGGTTGATCAGCTGCAGGGTACTGGCAGGGATGATCCATCCGTCACCAATCTGACTGAATACCCAATACAGAAAGCCGATCAGGCCTACGGCTGAGGCTACAAGGGCAAATTTAGCCATACCCCAAAGATCGTCCCGCCTGAAGGCTTTTAGTACGTAGTAACCGACAGGCAGTGCAATTATAAAGGTGACCAAAAGTGCTCCATAACCGCCAAGAAATGAACTTGGTCCGGCAGCACGGTTCGTAAGATCAGAAGCAAAAAGGTTCAGGGATGAACCGGCTTGCTCAAAACCACTCCAGAACAATGCCGCTAAAATAAACAGCCAGAAGATCACCCCTAAGCGTTTCTTCTCTTCAGTATTATGGCCTCCGAAAAAGATGATGTATCCAAAAAATAACAGAGTGATGATCACAGCCACGATACCAAGATTTTGAGCCAGTGCATCAAGAGCAACATCAATGGCTCCGGAACTTTGGAGGAAACCAAACACTACTACAACAGCGATCAAAATGGAGGATATAGTGTAGAAGATCTTGCTTTTTTTGCTGACCTGTTCTTCGGTGAAATTCTCATCCAGTTCACCGGCACCTTCCAGGTATTTATCTCCAATTTTGTAGGAGATCAATCCAAGTACCATACCAAAACCGGCCAGGGAGAATCCATAATGCCAGTTATATCCTTCACCAAGCAAGCCGCAAAGCAGAGGCCCTAAAATGGCTCCAAGGTTGATACCCATGTAGAAAATGGAGAAGCCAGCATCGCGACGGGCACCACCTTCCGGATAAATATCACCCACCATAGAACTCACATTGGGTTTCAGTAAACCGGTACCGATCACGATCAGCGCCAGGCCAATAAAGAAGAATGTGGTTGTGGGGATGGCCATGCTGAAGTGTCCGGCAGCAATGATACAACCACCTACAAATACCGCTTTTTTCTGTCCCCAGATGTTATCGGCAACCCAGCCACCCGGCAGTGACAATACATACACAAAAAAGGTGTAGATACCGTAAATAGCTGTAGCTTCACCCACACTGAAACCGAGACCGGGATTATCACCCAGGGCTTCAGCGGTCATGAAAAGTACAAGAAGGGCGCGCATCCCGTAATAACTGAAACGCTCCCATAATTCAGTAAAAAATAAGGTCGAAAGTCCGCGCGGATGACCGAAGAAGTCATTAGCGGTGGCGGCATTACCGTTTGCCATAATGCTTATAAGTTGGTTAAGATTTAAAAAAGTTAAGAGTGTCCGATGATACTTAAACAGGCAGTGGGTTGCAAGAAGGGATTGAATTCCATGAACGTTCTGACGACCTTCAAAGGCAAAATAAATAAAGGGAAAATCATGGTAGATATCAGCATTCGATCACTTTATAAAGATCTAGAGAAATCAATAAACGACCTTAAAAAAGATGCGGGTACGGTTCAACGTTCCCGAAAGGTCGTTGAAGAAGCATTGAAAAAAGATGAGGCCTTTTATGGTATCAATACCGGATTCGGGATCCTTGCGAACAAACGCATAAGCGGCGATCAGCTTAAACAGCTTCAAAGAAACCTGATATTGTCGCATTCTGTGGGCACCGGCGATCTAATTCCTAAAGAGATCTCGAGATTGATGCTGATGCTGAAGATCCATGCATTGGGGATCGGTTATTCAGGTATCTCTATGGAAACCTTCGAGCGGTTTGTTTACTTCATCGACCATGACCTGATTCCCGTAGTTCCCGAAAAGGGAAGTGTAGGGGCTTCCGGCGACCTTGCACCGCTATCGCATATGTCGCTGCCTTTGCTGGGGTTTGGTTCGTTCTGGAATGAGGAAGGAACCGACACCATTCCTGCCGATGAAGTGTTGAAAAAGCATGGACTCGAACCGATCGACCTTCAGGCTAAAGACGGGTTATCCCTCATAAACGGCACCCAGCTGATGAGTTCTTATGGAGCTTATGTACTGGAAAAGACCCTTCATTTGTTAAAAGTGGCAGATCTGTTGGGTGCTATGAGCCTTGAAGCTCTTCAAGGCAGCATCAAGCCCTTTGATAAGCGCATACATAAAATTCGTCCACACAATGGACAGCAAACGGTGGCTGCCAATGTGCGCTACCTGCTGGGAAAAAGTGAGATCCTGGAATCTCATAGAAATTGTGGTAAGGTTCAGGACCCCTATTCCCTCCGGTGTATTCCGCAGGTGCATGGGGCCAGCCGGGATTCTATCGAGCATTGTGTGAGAGTGGTAGAAACAGAGATCAATTCTGTGACGGATAATCCCCTGGTATTTCAGGATGGGGATATCATATCAGGAGGGAATTTCCATGGTCAGCCACTTGCTCTCGTTCTGGATTTTGCAGCCATTGCACTGGCTGAACTTGCCAGTATTTCGGAAAGACGAACCTACCTGATGCTTGAAGGTCACGACGGATTGCCGGAATTACTGATGGAGGAAACCGGTATCAACTCCGGCTTTATGATCCCGCAGTACACAGCGGCAGCACTGGTTTCAGAAAACAAGGTACTGTGTCACCCTGCCTCTGTAGATTCCATCCCCACCAGTCTTGGGCAGGAAGATCATGTAAGTATGGGAAGTATCGGAGCTTTGAAGTTGCTGAACGTGTATAAAAATGTAGAGCAGGTATTGGCCATTGAGCTGTTCACCGCCGCACAAGCCCTGGACTTCAGAAAGCCGCTTAAACCGGGTGCAGGGATAGAAAAAGCTCATCAATATATTCGGGAGCACATAGCCCATGCAGATGAGGATCATTTCTTTAAGGATGAGATCAATCAGGCGGTAGAGTTATTGAGTGATCCGTCTTTGATCCGTGACCTGGACCTGAAATAATTCATATCAGATGAGCCTGAAGAATCCTCGTTTTATTTTACCTGTCATTGTGTTTTCACAATTTGCGGGGACCTCCCTTTGGTTCGCAGGCAATGCTGTATTACCTGACCTGATCCTTGAATTATCCCTGGATCTTTCAGCGGTTGGGCATGTTACCATGGCGGTACAGGCGGGGTTCATTATCGGAACGCTCATTTTTGCGGCAATGAATATGGCTGACCGGTATTCTCCCGTGAAAGTTTTCTTTGCCTGTTCTGTTTTGGGAGCTTTATTCAATCTTTCCGTGATCTTTGCCTCCGGGTACGCAACACTATTATCAGCCCGTTTTTTAACCGGATTCTTTTTGGCTGGAATTTACCCGGTGGGAATGAAGATCGCCTCCGACTGGCACAAGGAAGGATTGGGGAAGGCATTGGGTTACCTGGTAGGAGCGCTGGTACTTGGCACGGCCTTCCCGCATTTTCTGAAGTTTGCCGGGGCCGACCTGCCCTGGCGTTTTGTGATGGTGAGTACTTCGGTATTGAGTGCCTCAGGTGGGTTGTTACTGCTACTTACGGTCAGTGATGGCCCGTACAGTGGAAAGAAGGGTGACTTCAAACCCTCTGTTATGTTCAAGCTTTTTAAAGACCGGAATTTTCGGTCAGCGGCCTTTGGCTATTTTGGACATATGTGGGAGTTGTACACTTTCTGGGCTTTTGTGCCGGTAATGCTCGCCTTTTATAAGGCAGGGTTTGAAAGTGAGTTGAATGTACCGATCTGGTCATTTCTGATCATCGCCGTGGGGTGTTTAAGCTGTATTGCCGGCGGGTATCTTTCTCAGAAGAGAGGCAGTAAATATGTGGCTACTGTGTCGTTGATGATCTCCGGGCTCTGCTGCCTGATATCCCCCTTTATCTTTGATCTTTCATACCCGGTGTTTCTCTTGATCATGGTGATTTGGGGCGTCAGCGTGGTTTCGGATTCACCCCAGTTCTCAACTTTGGTAGCCGGTTCGGCAGACCGGTCTTATGTGGCCACCGGGTTGACGCTGGTCAACAGTATTGGTTTTACTACCACTATCATCAGTATTCAGATCCTGACGGCAGTTTGGGTGGAATGGTTGACGCCATGGGCATTTTTGATCCTGTTTGCTGGACCGTTGTTTGGCTGGTTTTCCATCAGGAAATTCAAAGTACATTCAACTACCTTGTAACAAAATCACTCATCCAAACGTGTAAGGATCATGGAATTATTCTGGATCATATTAGGCAGTATTTTTATTCTCGTTGGGCTGATCGGTGCTTTTTTACCCGTGGCTCCCGGTCTCCCTTTCAGTTACATTGGGTTGCTTATCCTGCAGATCCTGCACAGTCCGTTTTCACTCACCTTCATGATCGTTTGGTTGCTGATCGTGATCATTTTCGGTTTTGTTCTGGATAATGCACTTCCGGCCTGGGCTACAAAAAAATCAGGGGGAACGCCCTATGGGATTACTGGCAGTATTCTGGGACTTATTGTTGGTCTGTTTTTTCCGCCGATCGGATTTGTGGTTGGCCCTTTATTCGGAGCCTTTATCGGAGAACTTATTGCAGGACAAAAGTCAGACCGGGCTCTCAGGTCTGCTTTAGGAGCATTTGCCGGATTTATGGTTGCCACCGGATTAAAAGTTATTGCTGCCGGCGTGATGGGCTTTTACTACTTCACAAATCTTTGAGTGGGTAGTTTTCCTATTTCAGGAATGTACGATCACACGCATTAAAAAAGCCTGACCTGTATAACACAAGTCAGGCTTCGTAATTTCAGAACCGGATGCGATCTTAATTATCGATTGAAACGGCTTCTATTTCCAGTTCAGAATCAGGGCGTTGGGTTTCGGTTCCCTTTAAATACTGATTGAACCAGCGCATCATGCGAAGGCTGAAATCATATCGAGCAGTTGCATTACGGTTTCCGTGACCTTCACCGGGATAAAGCACCAGTCGAACCGGTGTGTCTGTTCGTGTCTTGATATGGCGGTACAGCTCATAAGATTGTCCCGGGTCAACACGTGTATCTTCCTTACCGTGCATGATCAGCAGTGGTGTTTTGGCGTTATCTACATGGTAAATAGGGCTGCGCTCCAGGTATCCCATATAATCATCCCAGATGCGTTTCCGGGCATGCACGTGGAACAGCTCTTCAGGGATATCAGAAGTTCCCCATTTTGAAAGGTTGTTACTGATCCCAACTGACATCACACCGGCCGCAAATCGGTCACTGTAACGGGTGCTCATCCAGGCAGTGGCATATCCACCGTAAGACCCACCGGTCACACCTACTTTATCTTTGTCTGTGATTCCTTGTTCGATCAGGTAATCAACGCCTTCCACGATATCATCAAATTCTGCCCCGGCAAGGTCGCCCTGACTGCTCATGGCAAATTCAAGGCCCCGACCTGTACTTCCGCGATAGTTCGGATAGAATACGGCAAAACCATCGGCAGCACCCATCTGTCCGGTCATGGAGTATGCCGTCAGCCAGCCGTTGCTGTAATGGGCTTCAGGTCCGCCGTGTACCACAGTCACGGTTGGGTAACGGGTTCCACGCTCAAAATTTACAGGGTAGATCAGTAAACCTTCGATCTCCATGCCGTCCTTAGTGGTGTATGAGATAGCTTCCTGCTTACCCAGTTCTTTATCATCGAGCCATGGATTACTGTTCGTCACACGGGTGGGTGATCTTTCTCCTTTTTTCATCAGGTAAACTTCATCCGGATGTTGTGGAGTGTTAGCATCAAACACGACCGTACCATTTGCTGCACTTGCAAAGGAAGAAAGGATCGGGCCTCCGGTAGGGAGAATAGCTTTCATCTGTTTTCCATCACTTTTTATGGTACCGAATTCAGACCAAACACCTTTACTCACTAAGTAGTGAAGCGTGTTGTTATCAGCCCACTCTACCTGTTCAAATTTGCCCTTCAGGTCTTTCTGCAGAATTTGGGTTGAACCGGTTTCAGGATCGATAATTTTTAACCTGCCGTCGATCGGATCGTTGATATCGGCTCCGGCTATCATAGCGATCTTGTCACCGTTCGGGCTCCATTTAAACGCACCGAGTTTTCCTTCATGATCCACTTCAGAGATGATCTCCCTTGTTTTGTGGTCCATTACATAAACCTTTTGTGCCATATAAAAATCATCCACAAGGGGTGAAGGAGCTACGGCAAGAGCCATTTTGGTTTGGTCGGGACTCCAGGTGGCAGCGGTGACATGTCCGTCAATATCTATGTGGTGAGGCATATGTCCCGGCATAGCTACGTTTTGAATATATGCCTTGGTTTCACTGAGGTTTTCTTCGTAGATCTCAGGCGTGTATGGTAAAGGAGACGGTGAGGTTTCCCTGGGTTGGGTGGCACGGAAAATAATATGATTGCCGTCCGGTGCCCATTCATACCCGGAAATGTTCGTTTTAAAAGAATAGAGCTTTTGAGCTTCTCCTCCATTCAGCGAGATCTCATAGATGGAACGGGTATCATCTCCTTCCTGACGATCCAGGTAGGTAATGCTGTTGTAGTTTGGCCGGAAAGCGATCCCGCTAACGCTGCGACCGGTTATAAAGGGATGGGATTCCCCGGATCCCACATCTAACAGATACAGATGTGAACTGGCCGGTTTGTTTTCCTTCATCGGATCTGCCGGTACCGAAAGGGTATAGGCTGCTGTGTTTCCGTCCTGAGACAGATAAACGGAACCAACACTCTTGATCTTGGCCACATCTGTCGGAGTAAGGCCGGATTGAGCCATAGCTGATAACATGAGCCCTACTGAGAGGATCATGGTCAGCATAGCCGATCGTTTAGTAATGTTATTCATAGGATTACCTCCTGATTGATTTTTTAAAGTTTGATGAAATATAGTCATAGAACAGTATCATCTAAATAAATAGTCTGAAGATTGTATGAATTGCACCTGTGTTCACGACGCAATTCTTTCAAAAAGTTTGATATGAACGCCATTATAGCTTTATTCATAGGTATAAGAACACTTGACCTGACAACTATGAGAATCCGCACTTTTTTAACCTTTATTATAAGCTTAACACTCTTTGTAGGTTGCTCAACCGGCTCCACAGAACACACCTATTTAGTCATAAAGGGAGCCATCGTATTTGATGGCAACGGAGGTCAACCTATCGAGAATAGTGAAATACTGATCCGAGATAACGCGATCGATTGTATTGGAGAAGCGGGCGATTGCTCAGTTCCGATGGGAACCGAAGTGGTGGATGCTGCCGGGAAATTCATTACCCCGGGTTTAATTGATGCGCATATGCATTTCTTTCAAACCGGATTTTTTGACAGCCGACCTGATGCCATGGACCTTAATGAAACTTACCCCTTTACTGAAATAGCGGCCTATCAGGAACGGAATCCGGAGAGATATTTTGATACCTATCTTTGTTCGGGCATCACCGGGGTGTACGATGTTGGAGGAATGAGCTGGTCAGTTGCGCTGCAAGAACAGGCTGAAGAAAACCCGAATGCTCCACACGTGGCGGCAGCCGGACCTTTACTGACACCGGTGCCCGGCGCCCCATTTGACCTGCCTTCAGATAGAGTATTGGTTCAACTAGATTCTGAGGAGACCGGAGTAAAAATGGTTCAGTACATGTCGGCATTGGGAAGCACAGGGGTAAAATTCTGGATGATCAGAGCAGATGACGAAGATTATATGAGCCGGGTAAGAGCGGCCGCTGATGAAATAGAAAAGCATGATAATCAGATGATCGTGCACGCAACGACACTGGAGCAGGCTAAAGCCGTTGTAAAAAGTGGAGCTAAATTACTGGTTCATAGCGTTCAGGATCGGCCAATAGACGAAGAGTTTATAGACCTGATGAAAGAAGAGGGCACTATTTATAACCCAACGCTGATCGTAGGGGCCGGATATACGGTAGCTTTCAGGGGTGCGGCAGATATTGAACCGATCCCTATTACCGATCCCAACGGCTGTGTGGACCAAAGAACGCGGGAACTCATAACAACAGCCTCACAATTCAAGGATCATCCAAGAATGAGTGAGGCATTCAAAGAACGGTTGCAGGCATTTGATCCTGAAACAGATATGACATCAGATGTGATGCTGCAAAACCTCAAAAGACTGTATGAGGCCGGGATCCCTATTGTTGTGGGAACCGATGCCGGAAATCCGGGAACGCTACATGGGATATCCATTTATGATGAAATGGAGATGATGCAGGAGGCTGGAATTGATCCAAATGACCTGATAGTGATGGCCACTAAAAATGGGGCGATGGCCATGAGACGTGAGGATGATTTTGGAACCCTGGAAAAGGACAAGCTGGCCAACCTCATCATTCTGGAATCAAATCCTGCAGAAGATATATCCAATATGCGGAGCCTGTCTCACGTCATGATCAAAGGAAAACTGATGGATGTGACGACTGTACAGCGGCATTAATTTATTTTACGCGATTACCGAATGCGTTTGAAGCTAATTTTAAAAACTCAATCTAACCGACATGCGACTTTTGAATAAAATTGTGCTGATTGCCTTTGCAATAACAGTTTTAACAACCGGGCTTTTCGCTCAGGAAAGGACCTTAGGAAAGATCGATTTCCCAAACTCAGGAGATGCAGCCGCACAAGCTGATTTCATGGAAGGCATGAAATTCCTGCATAATTTTGAATATGCTGATGCCGCCAGGGCTTTCAAGCGAGCAAGAGAGATCGACCCTGATTTTGCCATGGCTTATTACGGCGAGGCAAAAAGTCACAATCACCCGCTTTGGTTTCAGCAGGACCGGAAGGCGGCTATGGAAGTGCTCAATGGGTTGGGGAATACTGTGGCTGAGCGTCAGGCTAAGGCCGGTTCACAAATAGAAAAGGACCTTCTGATGTCGCTTGAAATATTATATGGAAACACAAAGGAATCTGAAGGCAAGCCCAAGGAGGAAAGAGATCTGATGTATCTGGATTTTATGGAACAGCTGCATGAAAGGTATCCGGAAGACCACGAGATCACGGCTTTTTATGGTTTGGCAATTTTAGGTTCGGCGCATGAAGGGCGTGATTATGCGATCTATATGAGGGCGGCCGCCGAGTTGATGGATGTATGGAATGAAAACCCTGAACATCCCGGTGCAGCACATTATCTCATCCATTCGTTTGATGATCCGGTTCATGCCCCACTTGGATTGCCAATGGCAAAAGCTTACTCCAGGATCGCACCCTCTGCGGCTCATGCCCAGCATATGACCTCACATATATTTCTGGCACTGGGAATGTGGGATGGCGTAATTGATGCGAATATCGTGGCTCGTGATGTTCAAACAAACAGGCAGAAAGAGTTGGGAGAAGCTACTACCGTCTGCGGGCATTATCCGTGGTGGCTTGAGTATGGGTACCTACAGGAAGGAGATGCTGCGTCAGCAGAACAAGTGTTAAGTAAATGCTACGAGCGCATTTCCGGTGAGCCAGGCAGCAGTGAGTTGTGGCATTTTGCCGTAATGAGAGGGCATTATGTGGCTGATACAAAGGATTGGAAAGCTGCGGATTCATTTAATGCTGAGTTTACACCGGGTACGAGAGGTGCTGTGAACTATTACTTTACGAGTGCCCTGGCTGCCCTGCATCTGGATAGGATGGATGAGGCTAAACAGGCACTGGATAAACTGATGGAAACGCCGGAGTCTGTGGAGCGAAATATTCAAATGGATCAGATCAAGGCAATTATGCTCGTAAAGGAAGGCCATCAAAATGAAGGTATCGAGTTATTAACGAAAACAGCCGAGGTTGAAGCCGGTTTACCTATCGACTTTGGCCCGCCTGTAATTGTGAAGCCTTCGTATGAGTTATTGGGTGACGTCCTATCGGAAATGGGGAAATATGATGAAGCAAACGCAGCCTATAACAAACAACTCGAGAGGACACCTGAGAGAAGAAGAAGTCTGAGTGGGCTGAATGAGTAAGATGCATTAAGAATTTGCCCAAAATAAATGAGGTGAGAACGCTTAAATACTTGAATTTTTGCCGGAATCTGTTACTTTTACATTTATAAACATCTATATCAATTTCCGGAGGGACAAATGAAGTATGCAATACAAATCGCCCTTGCAACGTGTCTGTCATTACTGATCTCAGCATCTGTAGTAGGTCAGACTGAAGAGAATGCTTATCTGAACATCGATTACCTTAAAGTAGAAGCCGAAGATCATGATGAGTTCGAGAGATTAGTTCAAGAAGATTGGAAAACGGTTTATGAAAAGGAGCATTCCACCGATAAGCTGAAAGGCTGGTATTTTTACCGGGTTGGATACCCGGGAGGGCAAAACAGTTCTTATAATTATGTGATCGTAACTACTTATAAAGACCCAAATACGTTGGTACGTGTCAGTGATGCCATTAACAAGCAGGTCGAGAATGCAAATTCAAGATTGATTGAAAGGACAAATGATCTTGCCACCCATCAGTTTTCTGAGCTATGGAAGACAGTAGCCGGGATCTATAATGGGGAAAATCAAAACCTCAGTGAATTTGTGGTCATGAATTTCATGATGGTAAAACCGGGGAAAGAAGCTGAGTATATCACACTTGAAAATGACATGGCTCGTCCGCTTCATGAGGCACGTGTTGAAGATGGATCCATGCATAGCTGGAGAACCTATTCTTTGATTCAGCCCGGAGGGTTAAATTATTCCTATAATTTTGTAACAGCCGATCACTATGAAGAAATGAATCATATTGAGTTTGGCTTCACCAATGAGCTGATCAAAAGTGTAATGCCCGGCACCGACATCAACGAAATGTTTGATGCGATCTATGCCACACGTGATATCGTTAAAAGTGAAATGTGGCAGTTGGTCGATGCGCTTTAGCATGATTAAAGGTACGATATAAGGCAACATAAAAAATATCTAATAAAACCTGACGTACTAGGCATATATATTCTCATACATAAAGAACTGATTAGTAAATGGGTTGCAAATGATTAGGCTTTGTAAAAAAAGGGAATGGGAATTTAGTAGTTAGGGTAACATTGAGTTCAAATGAAGTTGCTGTAGGCAACCTGTTGTTTACAGCATGTATTTATGTTTTGTGCCTGGGGTTTGCGGGAAACACAGCTTATGCGCAGGATGGGCATGATCTAGACCGTCTTTCAGCAAGGTTGGATTCTGTCGCCATGGTTTTTCTAAATAACCTGCCGGAAACCGGTCCTTTCAACTCTAAGAATGTTTCCTCCGTTTTTTTCGACTCATCGCTTGTTTACTCAGATCTGACACAGGCAGAGATCGACTTGCTTAAGTACAGGCAAGAGGTTCTACATTCTGACCTTGGCGTTGAATTGACTTCAGGATTACTGCAAAACCTGGATCAGGGAGTGTTTGGCCAGGAGGGCATTTTCTATCAGCGGCGGGCACAGGTAGGTGTTCAATGGAATGTGCTGAAAGATGGACTTTTTGAGAATAAGTCAACCGGCGACCAATTGAGCAGCGAGATCAGGATCATGGAGAAGAAAGCCCAAGCTATTTCTCATCAGGAGGCCCTTGAAAGTAAAATTGATAGGTTCAGATCTGGTTTTAATAAGTACAGATTGGAGCTGCTCAGAGATTACCTGAAAATCCTGGAAGAACAGAAGTATGCGCTCACCCGATTGTATGAACAAAATTATATCACTCTCGACCGGGTGTTGGAAGTTACCTCAAGAATGGTGAGAACAGAATCAGCCATTGATCATAATGAAAAGGTCAGCAGGTTTCTTGGTGAATTTGATACAACAGGACTTTCTGTTTCTGACTACCCCGTTTTTAATATTGATCTCGAAAGATTACGATCAGAAGGCCTGATTTTTTATGATGAGCTGACGTCCTTACAGCAAAGTGTGGATTATAAATTTTATAATGAATTATCTCTATCGACCTACCTGAGATACAATTTATACGCCGGCACAAATCCACAATCGACCTTTCAAAACAACGGGAGCCGGGAGTTCTTTTCAGTAGGCTTAAACCTATCCTTACCCATTCCATTAAGTCTGAAAGGCAAGAAAAATGTGCACGATCAAGAGCAAAAGATCCGGAAACTGAACCTGCAGTCAGAAAAAAATGAGATTAGCGATCGGTTATTCGAAAGATATCAGGCCTATCAGGAGGCTCTGCAGAATTACATAACCCTATCTCAAAATGTGTTACTTCATCAGGATAAGATCAGGGTGCAAAATGTAAGGCGTTCCATAGGCTCAGACATGTACAGCCCAAGTGAACTCCTGACGGCTGTATCAAACCTGTATCAGCTGTCCCTTCAGATTCTTGATGTCAAGGAAGATCTCTACTTAAGGCTTTTTGAAATGCAGGCCCTGATACCGGATCATTCGCTTTCTACGTACCTCACTCCTTTTGAGGTGCAGGAACCTGTGATCCAAAACACTCCGGAGTATGGACTGTATGTCTGGTCTGAAAGTTTGACCAATTACTCCACAGAGTCTCTCATAAACGATCTGAAGAATGAAGGGATCAATACCGTATTTATATCTGCGGGAGCAGAAAAAGAAGAACTTAATGATGTACAAACACTGATCGAAACAGCTTCCAAAGATCTAAGGGTTGAGTTAATGATCGGGGATCCAAACCTGATCTTTGAAGATCGGTTCGAGAAGCTGCAAGAACATATTGAGGTGGCCGATTCTATAGGCGCGGCCGGTGTGCATCTGGATGTGGAACCCCACACGCTGGATGGATGGGAAGAAAATAACGAAGAATATCTGGAAGCCTACATGAATATGGTAGATCAGGTACGGAGCTGGACAAATGATAAAGGACTGACCCTGACCCTTTCCATCACAGAACATTACGAATCAATTTTCAGTGAACTTGACCGCCGGTCCGATCAGCTGGTGTTGATGACCTACGGACAGAGTCAATTTGAGGGATACAGTCAGCGGTTTGGCTCTCTGATCATGGAAGCCCCTTTGGGCACGGCTGTTGCTTTAAGAACGAGTGATTTTCAGTCAATGACAGAGATGAAATCTCTCATGCAATCCATAAATGATGGATATGGTGGCGTTGAGTTCTTCATTCAGGATTTTGGCGGATGGCAACAATTGAAAAATAAATAGACCAACAATCAGGCAGTATGCAAAGCGGACAATTCAATACTAATAAGGCAACCATTAGGGGGAACCGGGAAAAAGATACGCCTCAGAAAACAAACTGGGACCGGATCATATACCTTACTCTTCTTTCGGTGGCAATCATATTTATCAGCTACTACCTGATCAACAGAAATTTCTTTGTGGTAGGTGATGGACGGGTTGTGACGAATGAACTTCAGGTGGTTTCTCCCAGCGATATCCGCTTTCAGGAATTTTATGTGGAACCCGGTGATACAGTTGAAAAATCGGACACGCTGTTTCGGTTCACCTTTATTGAGTGGCAACAATCCATGGATAGTCTCGAAACCCTGAAAAAGAGACTGAATGATGCGAGCAATGAACTGGAAGATGTTCTCAGTGAATTACGTATCAAGAATATTGAAGCTGAACGGGCCACTGAGCAACTGCAATATTTTGATGACCGGCTAACTCAGATCAAGAAAGAGGTCAGGCTGGGTGTATCAACCGTATCGGAAATGAAATCGGTTGAAGACAAGATCATGAACGAAAGGGGTGATCTGTCATTGATCAACGAGCAAATCGATCTTTTGGAAGGCAGAAGGAATAACCTTCAGGCTATGATCGCTAATCCTTACGGAAATGACGGTTCAGGGATTCCCAGGGATGCTGCAAGCATGCAGCATATTTATACGGCTCCGGTACCCGGAATTGTGACCATGGTGTATAAAAGTCCGTCAGAGATCGGGCTCAAATCAGAGCGGGTTCTATCTATTTTATCCGAACAGTCACAGTTGAGGATAAAAGCCATATTCCAGCAAAACAGTGGGAAGTATTTGAGTATCGGGGATGAGATGAACGTCACTTTCGATAATGGGGATAAAAGCAAAGGCGTGGTTACTGACATATATGCAGCAGAAGCGCTTATTGACCGGCCCACCGGAAGCCAGAGCGAGCTCGAATTCAGTGTACAGATCGTAGCCGAATTAAAACCGGAAGATCCTTTGGAACTGGATCGGTGGAAATCATACAATAAAATGGGTGTAACCGTAAAGAAAACAATTTTCTAATGGCAATCGACGATTTTTTTATAGACGAAGATAACGAAGGACTTGAAGACAAAAGAGTGTTTGAGGTCGGTGATTTTAAGTTTCTTAAGATCAGTGATCAGGAACCGGTGAGGGCTGAGTTGATCAAGGATTATTCGGGTCTCATTATCGAGTACACCCGGCAAACCTTCACTTTTGAAATGATCAAGACCATCCGTTCTCATGATGAGGAACAGGTATATCTGATGCCTCTCTTTTTATACAAAAGTTATGGGGATTACTCTAAAGATCTATCAGAAATGGTGGATGGAACCCTTGAAAGGCTCAACAATTTGAGTGGCATTGCTGAGACCACCGATATCATCCGAAAAAGAATTTAAGCGAAGTAGTTTCAGGCAGGTTTTATATGAAGAAAATTAATTGTTTGATCGTTGAGGACGATGCCGCTTTTCAAACAGTAGCATTTCACATGGTGCAGAAAGCGGATCGCCGCCTGAATCCGGTGGGTATGGCGAGTAACGGTGCAGAAGCCATTGAAATGTATAATCGTTATGATATCGACATTCTGTTCCTCGATATACACATGCCTGACATGAGCGGCTTTGAATTCCTGGATGAAATTGAAATTAAGGAAGACATGCAGATCATTCTCATGACCGGGGATGAGGATTATGCTCTTCAGGCATTTGAGTACGGGATCACGGATTACCTGCTTAAGCCATTTTCAGCCATTCGGTTCAGAAAATCAGTGTCAAGAGCCATTGAGCGATTAAAAAGTGAAGGCCAGTCTTCTTCGACTGAGAATGTGTTATTGCGTAAGGCACTGCAGCTTGCCCATAGCCGAAATAAGGATCTTGTACCGGTGCCAAGCCGAACTTCCAAACTGGGATATACCTATCCCCTTTTGACGATCAATCTGGATTATGAGAATGAGTTCATAGCTCTGGATATTCTGGATTCTGCTGAAAAGGAAGGGCTGTTAACGGGTGAATTTGTCGATTACATCTATTCATGCAACAGCTGTTATAACGGGTTACTGCATTTCAGGGAAGCATGCCCCAAATGTCAGTCCTCCCATCTGCATATCGAAGACCTGGTGCATCATTTTCCGTGCGCCTATGTGGGACCGGTATCAGATTTTGTGAAATCAGAATCTTCGGATATCATGGAGTGCCCAAAGTGTAAACGCATTTTGAAGCACATCGGGGTAGATTACGATAAACCATCGGTCATGTACAGTTGTCAGCAGTGCGATCACGAATTTCAGGATCCGCACATTAAAGCCAAATGCCACGATTGTGGTGCGGATACAAGGGTGGAACGGCTGGTGAAGCGTAAAGTCAAAAAGTATAAACTGACCAAGTTGGGCCGGGATGCCGCAACCGGTAAGTATAACATAAACCTGAAGGGTTTTGATGAGCTCAATGACATCATCAATGACGAATATTTTATCAGGTTGCTTAAAAATGAGATCGGACGTAAGAAGGTGGCTAATTTCGACAGCACTGTTGCGGCACTGCAATTCTCGAATTTGACTGATCTGTATCAGGGAATCGGTGAAAAAGGACAAAAGGATCTGATCATAGAATTATTTGAAATGCTGAACCGTGAACTTCATTCTTCAGATGCGGTGATCTTTAAAGACCGGATCACAACTCTGTTTCTTTTTACAGAAAAAGGTGTGGAAGAATCACAGGCATTGCTGACAAAGTATAAAGATCGGTTGGCAGAATTGATCAGGGACAACTTTGATGACTTTGAAGTGACCTTTGAGGAAGCCCTGATGCTGATCGAAGAACAAAAAGAACCCCAGTTTCACCTGAAGCAGTTAATGTCTTCATTTAACAATGTAGAATAACCCGCATGGTAGATTTTGTCACATATTGGAGTATGGAGGGAGTCAGCGGATTTTTCAGGGTCTTCTGGTTCTTTATTCTGTTTGAATTTCCCCGCTTTATTGTGATGGATTACTCTATGCTGTTGGTTTATTGGATCAAGGGAAAGTTTGCTGAAAAAGATTATCAGGAAGCCCGGGAAGATTTTCTTTCCGCCAAGCCTTTTATCTCGGTGATCGTGCCGGGTAAGAATGAAGGAGAGAATTTTGAGCGACTGGTGGAATCCCTTGAAGAGCAGACCTACCGTAATTTTGAGATCATAATTGTGGATGATGGATCTGATGATCATTCGACAGTGATCGGCCGTCATCTTGAAAAACAGGGGCGCATTGATAAGTTCATATCGAATACGGTACGGGGAGGTAAAGCGTCAGCTGCAAACACAGCACTTCGTTATGCCACGGGAGAGTTCATAGTTCACCTGGATGCTGACAGCAGTTTGCGGTATGATGCGATCGAAGAGATCATGATCCCATTTTATATGGATTCGAAGATCGGAGCAGTTGGAGGTAATCTGGAAGTGCGAAATCCGGACGTGAATTTGAGTACTACCTTTCAGCAGATCGAGTACAATATATTCATCATGGTAGGGCGTATGGTGACCTCATCTCTGGGAATTTTAAGGATCGTTTCCGGCGCATTCGGGGCATTCCGTAAAGAAGCCCTTGATAAGGTGCATGGCTGGGATATTGGTCCCGGTCTGGATGGCGACATCACGATCAAGATCAGAAAACTGGGCTACAGGGTTCACTTTGAGCCTAAAGCTACTATTTTTACCACGGTACCGGAGTCATTCATTTCATTGGCTAAGCAACGCATGCGCTGGAGCCGGTCGTTGGTACGTTTCAGGCTCAGAAAGCACAACAATCTTTTTATGCCATTTGAGACCTTCGACCTAAGAAATTTTTTAACGGTAGCTGAGAATATCTTTTTCAATTTCATCCTCAATTTCTTCTGGTACATCTACATGATCGATATCATCGTAAACTTTAATCAGGAGATCCTCTATGTGTTGGTGGCAGGTATCATGCTGTACAGTACCTCAAAATTTCTGCAATACGTAGTGGTATTGATCCTTTCAAGAGATTGGAAACGAAAACTGAAATATCTGGCATATTTACCGGGCATGGTTTTTTATACCGGCTATTATATGCGTTTTATCCGAACAGCAGCTTATCTGAAAGAATTATTCTTTAAGGACTCCTTTAGCGATAACTGGAATCCTCTCAAAACATCTGCACAGGCTAAGATACTTGAAAAGAATATTGAACGGGTTTTCAGTAAAACGGGTAGTTAGGTCAATTTGAAGCCTTTTGTAAAGATTTGGCAGTAGGCCAGACCATTTTTACCTTTTACCTATGAAAGCTGAAGAAAAGAAAAAACTGAAAGAGATCATTGTTTCCCGAATTCAAGAAACAAAAGGAGAGATCAAAGAGCTCAAAGAGCTTGTTAAACCCATTCCTTTGGATGCTTCCATAGGCAGAGTATCAAGGATGGATGCCATTAATAACAGATCCATCAATGAATCTGCATTGAGGGAGAAAGAACAAGAGTTAAAGAAACTCAAAAGGGCCCTTGAAAACTCAGAAAAAGAAAATTTTGGTATTTGCACCAGGTGCGGAAATGAGATCCCTTTTGGGAGGCTTGAATACATGCCTCATACTACGCGATGCGTAAACTGTGTTGGCTGATCCGGGTTTGAGAAAAACTTCATTTCTTATATTAGTTTGAACATTGATGTTGGTACATTATATTTGCTGACAAATTATATCATCTGCAAAATAAGCGATCATGAGTACTAATACCCTTCAGGCAACAGACCTTTCTGTTTGGCAAGAACTACGAAATAACATCCGGGAAACCGAAGTTTGGATGCGAAATCAGGTAAAAGATTTTCTGGATGAATTTGAGATCACCCGACAGCAGCTTTCAATTCTCCAGATCCTTAAAGCAGCAAATAACGAACCGCTTTCCACAAAAGAGATCCAAACATTGATGGTTGATAAACGATCGGATACCTCTCGTTTGGTTGACAGGTTGATCGAGAAAGATCTAGTCAGGAAGAGAAAGGATCCGGATGATGGTAGATTAGTTCAGGTTTACATTAAGTATGAGGGACTCCGTTTGTTGGCACAGATCGAGGATAGAATGTCAAGCCTGGATGAACGGTTCGAAAAGCTTAATGCAGATGAGGCTGAGGAATTAAACCGACTTTTGAGTAAACTAAGAGACTAACTGTAAAGCAGTTAGAATACCTCAACATAATTTAAGGTCTTATGAAAAATGCAATAAACTGGTTTGAGATTCCTGCCAGCGATATCGATCGAGCAAGGAAGTTTTACGAGGGGATCTTCGATTTCGAAATGTTTGATCTCAATATCGGAGATGGTTTGAGTATGGTGCTCTTCCCGGCAGTAAGTGGGACGGTAAATGGGGCATTGATCCAATATGAAGACATGTACAAACCCAGCGACAGTATGGGCCCACTGTTGTACCTGAATGCAAACCCTGACGTTCAAACCGTTTTAGATAGAGTGGAAGAGGCAGGAGGTAAGATCTTGATTCCTAAAAGATTGATCACAGAGGATAACGGCTATATGGCGGTTATCATAGATAGTGAGGGGAACCGGATCGCGTTGCACTCAAACAACTGATCAGCGGTAAAATTCCTTGTTCTTAATTTGAACCGAGGCTGCATAGTAGGCCGCGCCCACAATACTGGCATTATTGAGAAGGCTGGCGGCCTTGAATTTCGTTTTGATCTTGATGTAAGGAAAGGTCTTGTCAGCTTTCTTACTCAGTTGCCCGCCAAGTATGAACAGGTCGGGATGGAACAGGTGTTCATAATGTTCCAGTACCAGCTGCAGTCTCTTTCCCCAGGTCTTTTTTCGGATACCTTCTTCTTTTCTGACCTTATTGGATGCCCGTTCTTCAATGCTGATGCCCTTGATCTCGATCTGACCGAGTTCGGTATTGGGAACCAGAATGCCATCTACAAAAATGGACGATCCAATACCGGTTCCAACAGATAACACAATGACGGTGCCTCGCTGGCCTTTCCCGACGCCAAACTTCATTTCAGCAAGACCGGTGGCATCCGTATCGTTTATTACACTGACGTTACAGCCGGTTATCTCGGAAAAGAGGTGATCGGCATCGGCATCAACCCAACCCTGATCCATTCTTGTGGTTGAAAGTACAATGCCACGGCTGGTGGCAGCCGGAAATGCACATCCTATCGGGCCGTTCCAATCAAACTTTTTGACGACCTTGTGGAGTTTGGAGATCAGTTTATGGGGACGCGTATCCTCAATTTTGTCAGTGGTTCTCTTCTTTGAAACGATCTCACCTTTTTCGGTGTCAACGATCGCTCCTTTGATGCCGTAACTGCCAATGTCTATTCCTAAAACTTCCACGTAAGTATGAATTTAATTCGCACCAAACATAGTGAAAAATTAATTAGGTACATAGCGTACTGCCAATAGCGCATTCAGAGATAAAGGGTGTGGTCATATTTATTTTTCAACCACTACCCAGCCTTCTTCATCCACCATGCGTTTGGCATATTTCCATTTCACTTTTTTGGTTTCGTTGGTGTTGATATTCTGAACAGTTACATAATCGTTACGGCCGGGTTCATCTTCCACTTCAACCGGTTGGCGCTTGGCATTGCCACCTTGTGGCTGCTGTCCACCACCCGACTGCTGAGCGGGGGCTTTGAGTCCCATGCCCGTTGAGTCTGAGTGTTGTGTCTCCATGGCCGATGTATCGTACCTCGACTTCTGTTTCTGAGCCTGCTGTAGTCCCTTTTCTTCCGCTTGCACTTCCGGCACCGATTTCCAGATAACGGAAATAGCTTCTTTGTTGATCTCATCAAGCAGCATTTTGAACATATCAAAAGCTTCTCGTTTATACTCAAGCAGTGGATCTTTCTGTGCAAATGAACGAAGTCCGATACCTTCTTTAACAGAGTCAAGTTCACGCAGATGTTCCATCCATTTCTGATCAATAATGGAAAGGATAGAGCTTTTTTCGAGTGAACGTGCAACTTCACGTCCTTCATTTTTAAGAGCATTTTCCACATCCACCACTATGCGCATGCGACGAATTCCATCCGTGAAAACCACCTGAACTTTGTCGGGTCTGTTTTCAGGATTTGCTTCATTGATGCGTTTCATGACCTCGTACAATGGCCTTGCAATTCGCTCTTCCTTCTTGCGATAGTTTTCAAGGGCTTTGTTAACGATGTGGTCTTTTAATTCCACTTCGTTCATTTTAGCCCATTCCTCACGATCGTAATCGACATCTACTGCGAGATTGCGAAGGATATTTTCGTGCAACCCATCATAATCACCGGCAGCTACGTGCTCCTCAACCAGGTTTTCGATCAGGTCATCAAGCATATCGAGGATGTCAGTTCTCAGCTGATCTCCGGAAAGGGCATGTTTACGGCGAGCATAGATCACATTACGCTGATTGTTCAGTACATCATCATATTCCAGCTGACGTTTCCTGATGCTAAAGTTATTTTGCTCAACTTTCGACTGTGCCCGTTCGAGTGATTTGGTGATCCATGGATGGGTGATCACCTCACCTTCTTCAAAGCTCAGTTTATCCATCACATTAGCCACACGGTCTGACATGAACAGGGCCATAAGGTCATCTTCGAGAGACACGTAGAATTGGGTCTCACCCGGGTCACCCTGACGTCCGGCACGTCCTCGCAACTGAAGGTCAATACGGCGAGATTCGTGTCGTTCAGTACCAAGAATGGCCAGCCCACCGATTTCTTTCACCCCTTTTGCCAGTTTGATATCCGTACCACGGCCCGCCATGTTGGTGGCAACGGTAACAGCTCCTTTTTCACCGGCTTGTTTAACGATCTCACTTTCACGGGCGTGTTGTTTGGCGTTCAACACATTGTGAGGGATGCCGGCACGTTTCAGCATTCGGCTCATCGTTTCAGACACATCCACGCTTGTGGTACCTACCAGTACGGGCTGTCCTTTTTTGTGATATTCCTCGATCTTTTGAATTGCCGCGTTAAATTTCTCACGCTTGGTCTTGAATACAAGATCCTCTTTGTCATCCCGGGCAATAGGTTTGTTAGTTGGGATCACCACCACATCGAGTTCATAGATCTCGTTGAATTCTCCTTCTTCAGTTTCAGCAGTACCCGTCATACCGGCAAGTTTGTGGTACATCCTGAAATAATTCTGCAGGGTGATGGTAGCATAGGTCTGAGTTGAAGCCTCAACTTTTACCTGCTCTTTAGCTTCTATAGCCTGATGTAAGCCATCGGAGTAACGGCGGCCGGAAAGTACACGGCCGGTGTGCTCATCAACGATCTGAACTTTGCCATCCTGAACAATGTATTCCTCTTCCCGCTCAAAATTGGTATACGCTTTCAGCAGCTGATTGACGGTGTGAATACGGTCACCTTTCTCAGCAAATTTCCGGTGCAGTTCATTGAAACGGCGTTCACGCTCCTGCCGGATCTCCTGCTTAGCTTCCTCAACTTTCTTCTCTTTATACTCATCGCTGAATTCATCGTTATTTTTGATCTCTTCAAGCTTTTCTTCTTCAAGCTTATCGATCTCTTTTTCAATGATCGCTGTTTCCTCACCCAGATCCGGAATAATGAAAAAGTCTTCATCCTCACCTTTTTTGGTAATGAACTCACGACCCTGTTCAGTCATCTCAATGGAATTCATTTTAGGGTCTACCGCGTAGTACAGGTACTCATCCACCACCGGCATATTCTTGGCATTATCCTGCAGATAAAATGACTCTGTTCTCTGTATCAGCTTCTGGATCTTGGGGTCCTGCTGCATTTTTCGGAGCTGTGTGTTCTTCGGAAACCCGCGAACCGCTCTGAACAGGGCAAGACCTGCTTTTTCCTCGTCTCCTTTCTCCAGTAATTCCTTCCCTTCCTTCACAAGATTGGCAACCAGCTTCTTCTGAGCCTGAACCAGAGATTCTACCCGGGGTTTCATCTCCACATATTTGTCTGATTTATTTCCCTGTGGAACCGGACCTGAAATAATAAGCGGGGTTCGGGCCTCATCGATCAGAATAGAGTCAACCTCATCAATGATGGTATAATGGTGTTCGCGCTGCACAAGCTGCTCTTCCTCGATCACCATGTTATCACGCAGATAATCGAAACCAAATTCGTTGTTGGTTCCATATGTAATATCGGCTTTGTAAGCTTCCCGGCGCTGATCAGAGCTTGGCTGGTAACGGTCGATACAATCTACATGCAGGCCATGGAAATTAAAGATCGGTTCATTCCATTCGGCATCACGCATCGCCAGGTAGTTATTTACCGTCACAACGTGTACGCCTTTTCCGGCCAGGGCATTCAGGTAGGCCGGGAAGATAGCAACCAGCGTTTTACCCTCACCGGTTTTCATCTCAGCAATACGTCCCTGATGGAGAACGATGGCACCAATAAGCTGCACATCGTAGGGAACCATTTCCCAGGTGATCTCATTTCCACCTACTTTCCAGGATTTTCCGACAAATCGACGGCAGGTATCCTTTAAAACGGCAAAGGCTTCCGGGAGGATCTCATCCAATACCTCCTCAATAATTTCGAGCTCTTTCTCTTCAAGTTCATCCAGGTATTCCGCCATTTCGCGGTGCTCCGTCGGGGAGAGATTTTCAAGATCATCAAGTTGGGATTTGATCTCCTCAATTTCAGCCACGGTCTCGGCGGTGGCATTCTGTATCTTTTGCTTGAATTCCTCTGTTTTACCCTTTAATTCATCATCAGAAAGTTGTTTGATCTGATCTTCATAGGACTTGATCTGATCTACGATGGGCTGAATTTTTTTGATATCCTTTTCGCTCTTTGAGCCAAATATCTTGGTAATAACTTTACCGATTTTATCTAACATAATAGGGGATTGATGATCTGCTAATTAATTGCTTAACTCTGAAAGTTAACCTTATAAACAAGGCCGTTCAACTGTTTAGTTCTTATCCATCAAATATCCTGCCACTTTTGTAAGATGTCAGAATATCTGCCAGATCTGAGGGCGTAAATTGGGTTTTATTTTATTAATGGATAAGTGGAAAGAGAGAGGGTAATTATAGCAGGAATCGCTTCCAAGAATTAATTAATTATTAAATATGGGTTAAAATTTAATTAAATTAAGATAAATCTTTTCACATCTAATTTAAATTATGCAAAACCATTGAAATATTTAAATAATACAAATATTTTAAGGACTCACTCACTCATTGAAGAAAATTTATTGTTATGATCTCAAAAGAATTCACGCCAAAACGTACAGTGTGTAAAGTAACTTTGACCCTGCCTGAAAATTGGGCAGAAAAAGAGGTAGTTGTTGCCGGCAGTTTTAACGATTGGGACACCCGATCAGAAAAGCTTGAAAAGAAAAAAGGTAAATGGACAACTACACTTCGCCTGAAGCCTGAAAATGAGTACCGGTTCAAGTATTTGATAGACGGAGAGCGGTGGGAAAATGACGATGCTGCTGATGAGTATGTGCCTAACGAATTTGGCACGGAAGACTCGGTTGTCAAGATCGGAGAATAACACATAAGACTTTAGGGAAGAGTCCCGGAATTCTGTTACATTCAGATTTAAAGTAATAGTAAACCGGAATTCCTTAAGCCTCGTGTTTAATAAAGATACATTTGAGAATAAACTGGCTACCTCCTGGTTGGGGCGTAGCCTTTATTTTTTTGAGGAACTACCCTCTACGAATACCTTTGCCAAAAAGTTAAAGGAAGATGGGGTTCTGCATGGCACCTTAGTGCTAACTGATGTTCAGAGCAGGGGGCGCGGGCAGCATGAACATGAGTGGATCGTTGAGCCGGGACAAAACCTTACCTTCAGTCTGGTTTTTCAGCCGGGTAATGCTAACAGGCTTAACCTGTTAACCCTGACTTGTGCGTTGTCGGTGAAAGATACCATAGAAAACCTTACCGGGGTCGATGCCCAGATCAAGTGGCCTAATGATGTGTTGGTTAAGGGAAAAAAACTCTGCGGAATTTTGACCGAAACGGTATTTATAGGAAATAAACTGGATCGCGTGGTGGTAGGAATAGGGTTGAACGTCAATCAGCAGAAGTTTTCCGGGGAAGCACTTAAAGGGGCGACTTCTCTAAAAATTGAAACCGGAGATGATCTCAACAGAGAATCGTTGCTGGCTCACCTGGTTCAGGATATTGAATATAAATACCGGCTGTGGAGTCAGCAGGATGCTGAATTACTTAAAAATATCAATAGGTCACTGACGGGTTATGGTAAATGGGTCAGCCTCAAAGTTGATGGAAAGCAGCTGCCGGGTAAATTTAAGTTTTTGGGGGCCAATACTAACGGAGAGCTGATCGCCTTGAATTCTGATTTGGATGTGAAATCCTTCGCGTTTGAGCAAGTGCGCGTAGTTCCTCTATAAAAAAACCCGTTCAGCTTTCACTAAACGGGTTTCAATATCACTTTAATTAAGTGCAATCGCTATTAAGCACTCAGTTTTTCAGCGGCTTCAAACACATAATCTTTGATGGCTTCAAAAGCCTTCAGTGTTTTCTCGATGTGGGCATCGTTGTGAGCGGCTGTCGGAATGAGGCGGATCAGTACGGTCCCTTTTGGTACAACCGGGTAGGCCACACCGCTTACGAATACGCCATGTTCTTCTCTAAGTTTGCGCATAATATCCTGGCAAAGGTCCGTACTTCCTTTGGTCAATACAGGTGTAACCGGACTTTCAGATGGCAGAACGGTATAACCGATCTCCATAAGGCCTTCCCTAAGTTTCAGGGTATTATTCCAAAGTTTTTCTCTCCACTGTGGATTGTCTTTGATCATCTGCAACCGTTTGCGAGCTGTCACAACTATTGGCAGTGGCAGTGATTTAGCGAATACCTGACTTCTGGAATTGGCTTTCAGGAATTCGATCACTCTTGGCTCGGAAGCAATAAACGCTCCGATCAGTGCAAAGGATTTGGCAAAGGTTCCAAAATAGACGTCAATCCCGTCCTGAACACCGAGGTGAGTTCCGGTTCCGGAACCGTCTTCTCCCATGGTTCCTACACCGTGGGCATCATCTACCATTAATCTGAATGGTACTTCTTTTTTGAGTTCAATGATCTCTTTTAAAATACCGAGGTCACCGGTCATGCCAAACACCCCTTCAGTAACAACCAGAATGGAGGTGTTTTCTTTCATTTTCTTTTTGGCACGAAACAGCTGCTTTTTGAAGCTCTCGATATCGTTGTGCTTGAAAACGAATTTTTCGGCCATTGACAGCTGCTTACCATCAACAATACAGGCATGACTCAATTCGTCATAGATCAGAATATCATTACGATCGACCAGGGCATGAATGGCACTCATGATTCCCTGATACCCAAAGTTCAGTAACTGCGCTTTTTCTTTATGAACAAAGGCTGCCAGTTCTTCTTCCAGTAACTCATGTTCAGTAGAATTACCGGTCATAAGGCGGGCACCCATAGGAGCACTGAGGCTGTACCTTTCAGTTGCTTCTGTGTCCGTTTTTTTGATCTCTTCATTACTCCCAATGCCCAGGTAGTCGTTGATACTCCACACGACCATATCTTTGCCGTTGAATTGCATTTCCGGGCCTAAAGGTCCTTCTAATTTTGGGAATGTGTAATAACCGTAACCTTCGGAAGTAAACGGCCCCAATGGACTTGGGCGGGTTTCTAATTTGTCAAATAGATCCATAAAGTTGCGCTGTTTTTCGCTGTATTACTATTTTTTTCGGTACGTTTCACCGTTTTAAAAATCGTGCAAAAGGTAAGCAAATATAGTGGTACCTCAAAGAAAGGAGGGGCTTTCGGCCACTTCTTAATATTTGGGAAATATGCTGATTGAATACCATGAATTTGAGGATAATGAACACTTTGACCCTGTTAATTGGTCAGGTCAGAGTCTTGGTCTGACTATAAAAAGCCCGGTTTCAATGTCGCTGAGTACCACCATTCCACTTTCAAAGTAAGGGTAGTTACTCCAGGTGCCGTCGAATGTCGAACCATCGGAGGTTGGCTGAGTATCAAAATAAGCCACCCGTTCAAGGTCTCCGTTTGCCACGTTGGAAATATCCATGATCTGTAATCCGGCGTTGTAATTCGCCTGATACACGTACTCTCCTTTTATATAAAGGTTGTGATCAATTGAGAATGTCTCGTGCTCGTAATAACCGATAAACTGTGGTTCATCCAGATTCCGTACATCCCAGATATAGGTCTTGGTATTGCGCATCAGGTTGCGTTCATCCAGTTCATCGTTCATAAGAAAGTAAGAGCGGTCTTCGGTTAGCCACCCCTGATGAGAGTACTGCATATTAGCCTGACCCTTCAGGCTGATCGTAATAGGATTCTCTTTATCGCTTACATCAGAAATAAGAACATCACCCTCGGCTGAGTTGAAACAGACTTCTTTTCCGGTGTGGTCACTATCCGGCCCGTCGTAGATGATGCACTGTGCATCGTGCACGTAACCGGGGGCAATGGCATAACTGGTGGCAGGTTCAATATAACATCCGGCGAAGCTTGGTTTTTTTGGATCCTGAACATTGATTATATGTAAGCCGGACTCATCACTGCTACCACAAACCTCAGCCTGTGTAACACCGGTGGCATAGGCAAATCCACTTGCTTCGTTTATCACAATATTGTGAGCCGATGCAAGGCGATCATACAAGGCATCATGCTCCAGTGTCATGACCTCGTCGCTGTATTCTCTGAGTTTGGTTAGATCAAGAACTTGCATGCCATGTGGCTGGGCGTCACTGACCACAAATGCGTGATCGTTATAGACCTTTATGTCTCGCCAGGATGACCCCTGACTGATGGCCTTTGACCGTTCAGTCGCTCCCAACCCTAAATTACAGGCCGGGTATTCAGTTGGGAGAATGGTTTTATACTTGCTTCTGAGATTTGATTCCGGCAGCCGTGCCACTACTACCGGTTCTGCAGGTTCACTGATGTCAACAAAAACAACACCATTGGTTAAACCAACCAGGGCATACTCTTTTTCTGTTTCAGGATCTGTCCAGCCCCAGATATCGTTCAAATAAACACCACCCTGAGCCTCGGTTAGTTCATAAATGTTCAGGTGAGCAAAGAGATCAACATTGCTGCAATCATAATTCAAGGCCTTACCATCCTCGCAGGGAAAAGGAGCTTCGATCTGATCTTTAGTACCATCAGAGAATGCATTTGGATCTTCGTTGGTTGATGAGGTTTCACAAGCCGTAAGAAGCACTAAGGCTACCGGTACGCCGAGAAATACTGAAATGCGGGATAAAGATGACATAAGTTGAATGGAGTGGCTTTGATTAGGGTATTTAATATAACTAATTCAGCATTGTTCCCAATAAAGAGATAGGTAACGTCTTTTTATTGTAGAATGAGAAGTTAATAGCATTTTGGTTATTTTAGATCGAAGTTCAGATTAAAACGAAAAGGGTACTATGTTCCTGATTTTAAAATATCTTGCAAAGCTGATGAAAGCATTAGCCTCAGAAGCCTCACCATCGCAAATTGCGGGAGGGATGATCCTGGGGATGATCATTGGGCTTACACCGTTCATGTCACTCCATAATCTTTTTATTGTTGTACTCATCCTTGTGCTTAGGGTAAATATAGGTATGGCGCTACTTTCCTTTATGATCTTTAGTGGAGTGGCTTATCTGGCAGATCCGCTGTTTCACAGTTTTGGCGTGTGGTTACTGGAACTTGAGGGGATGCAGGAAACCTATGTGAGCATGTACAACAACGAATGGTGGGCTCTTACTAAGTTCTATAATACCGTGGTGATAGGGAGCTTTGTTACGGCTGCAGTACTTTCAGTTCCGGCCTTTCCCGTTTTCAGAATACTGGTACTTCAGTACCGGGAGAAGATCCATGCAAAAGTACAGAAATGGAAAGTGGTTCAGGCATTTAAATCAACGAACCTGTATTCAATTTATAAAACAGTAAGCCGGGTGAGAGGATAGTATTATGAGATTAGGAGGAGTAGTTACCATATTAGTATTGATCGGTCTCGGTTTTGCCGCTGCATATTTTATCACGGACGACTGGATAGAAAGCAACGTGGAATATCAGGCCAGTGTGATGAACGAAGCCAAGGTCGAGTTTGATGGATTTGAGTTCAGTTTGTTGAACCTGAAACTAAAATGGGATCGGCTTCAGGTGGCAAATAAGAACAACACCATGGAAAACACTTTTGAGACCGGTGAAACCGAATTCAGTATGCAATTCTGGCCCCTAATTCTGGCTAATAAGGTGGTAGTTGATAACGTGAAACTGACGGGATTTGAGTTAGCCACAGAACGAGAAACAGATGGATATTTTGAAGTCCCTGAAACGGAGGTGGATGAAGAGCCGGGGTTTATTTACTCGGTGGTAGATCAGGTGGCCGGACAGGCACAGAAAAATGCACAGGTTAAGTTCACAGAAATACGAAGCGACCTTAACGTAGACAGCCTGATGGCTAAAGTGGATATTCGGACCGATGACAAAGTGGATTCCCTCAGAAACGGAATTCAGCAAACCTATACCAAATGGGACAGCACCTTTAATAATACCAACATCAGTGATGAGATCGCTCAGATCAATCAAACCATAGATGGCATCAAGGTTCAGGAATTCAAAGATCCCAAGAATGTAGTGAGTTCGATCGAGCAGGTAAAAAAGCTGAAAGGTCAGGTTGATTCACTGCGAAATCGAGCCGAAACACTAAAGCAGAATTTTCAAAATGATTATGGCACCACGCGCGATGAGATCTCTCAGATCGATAACTGGATACAGGATGACTTTCAGCGGGCGGTGAATGTGGCTCAGCTGCCGGACCTTGATGTGCAGAACATAGGGAAAGCATTATTCGGTGAGAACCTGCTGGGTGATTATGCGGTGTACCTTGAATATGTGGCCTTAGCCAGAGAGTACGGTAGTCGGTTTGTAGGAAGTGATGAAGAGACGGAGAAAATTCCAAGATACGAAGGTGTGGATTATCACTTCACAGACAAGTATGATCTCCCCGATCTTTGGTTCAGAAATATTGAACTGTCCGGAAAAACACTAACGGGGATCGCTATAAGCGGACAGGTCACAGATATCAGTAATGATCAAGAAAAAGCGGGTGAACCGATCCGGTTTAATATTGGGGGACAGGATGAAAATCAGGTAAACCTTAGTTTGAACGGTGAATTCAATTATCTGGAAGATAAACCCCGGGAAAGCTTCGAGATGAATTACTCAGGCTTTACCCTCGCGAATACCAAACTATCCGGCTCAGACCTGTTACCCTATGATCTGCAGACAGGAAAAGGAAATGTGAACGTCTCACTGGATCTTATCGACAAGCGTATTGACAGCCGGATCGATTATATAGCGAACGAGCTCAGTTTTGACTTTGCATCAGCCGGTGAACCTAAAAATCAGTTAGAATCATTGATCAGAAGGTCCATCTCATCTACAGATGAAATTGATGTAACAGCATTGGTTGATAATGTGGAAGGCCCTCTGCGGATTAGGCTCAGATCTAATATTGATGATCTTTTCATGAACGCTTTACGGCAAACAGTAAGTGAAGAAGTTGCTGAAGCCCGCCGTAAGATAGAAGCTGAGGTTCAGCGACAGGTAGCCGGTAAGAAAGAAGAACTGGCAGCATTTAAAAGCGAGAAGGAAGCTGAGATCATGGAGCGCTACAATGCTATTCAGGAAAAGATCCGCGAGCAGGTTGAGAAGGTTGAGCAGAAGCAAAAGGAGCTTGAAGAGAAGAAAAAAGAACTGGAAGACGCTCTCAAGAATAAGATCAAGGACCGAATTGGTATTGATTACTAATTCAGTCACTTGATCATCGATTTGGTCAGAAGCTCAGGTTCCCTGAATTCAGGAATTGAGGATGTGATTGATGTGATCGATCTCATCACGATTTACAGTATGCCCCATACCCGGATATAGCTTTTTGGTTACATTGGCATTCAACAGTGAAAAGATCTCTTCCGACTCATTCACGCGTTCTTTTGGAATGTGAGGATCAACATCGCTGCAACCCATAAAAATAGGTGTACCTTTAAGGTCTCCCTCATAATCCTTTGGGTCAACGGAGTTACCGGTTCCGATCAGTCCGCCACTTAGAGCAACAAGACCACCATATTTATTTGGATGCCGTGCTACGAACTCAGAGATCAGGCAAGCACCTTGTGAGAACCCTAGTAAGTAAATGTTTTCCTCGCTGATTCCCTCCTCCTTCAGTTCCTGCACTATGTCATAGATCTTTTTCAGGGCTGAGGAAAGATTGGGTTCATTGTTTTCGGAAGGTGCCATAAAAGAGTACGGATACCAGGTATTTTGGGATGCTTGTGGAGCCCTGAGGGTTAATTTTTTATCTGTATCAAACTCATCAGTAAGGGTGAGGATACTTTCTACAGTGGCTCCACGCCCATGAATAAGGATCATAGCAGCATCTGCCTCAGACGCATTCACGCCACCTTTCAGGGTAGGTGTGGATTGATGTGGGCCTGTGAATTGGTTGTTATCGGTTGCTTTGAATAAACTCATTGAATTATGTGCTGTACAAATTTCTATTCTATTTAGTGGATCTTATCTCAGGCTTTTGCGGCTACACTTATCTCAGGTAAGATCTGTTCGATACGGTCTCTTTTGGATTCCAGCCATGGTGGCAGAATGAGTTTTTCGCCAAGGTGTTCAAACTCCTCATCCACGGTGTATCCGGGATCATCAGAAGCCATTTCAAACAAGACTCCGGCCGGAATGCGGTAATAAACCGACTTGAACCAATGGCGGTCGATGATCTGTGTTGGACTTAATCCCTTTTTGCCAACTTTTTGGCGAAGTTCATCAAGCTCTTCCTGATCTTCTGCACGGAACGCAATATGATGGACAATGCCTCTTCCATTGGTTCCATATTCAGCCTTTTCAGCTACTTCAATGATAACGTTACGTCCGATAGGAGCATCTGTCTGATACAGGGTTTGGTTACCTTCGGTAGCCGCTTCCTTAAAACCAAATAAGTCACCAAGTAACATTTCGGTCTGCTGTTTTTCGGTGAGTAACATGCGTGCTCCCCAGAAACCCTGAATGGTGTATTGAGCCGGCACTATATAGTCCACATTCTTTACCTCAGGCTTGGCTTCTCCTTCAAAAACCAGATCCAGTTCCAGGCCATCAGGGTCTTCAAATCGCAAGGCTTCCCGGCCAAATACCTCCACAGATTCAAAAGGAACCTCATGATCCTTAAGCCGTTGCTCCCAATATGATCTCGAGTTTTGAGGGACCTGAAGTCCTACATTGGTGACTTCCCCAACGCCGGCTTTACCTTTTTGTGCCATCGGCCAAGGAAAGAAGGTTAGGCTTGAACCGGGTTCGGCTGCCTGATTTCCATAGAAAAGATGATACGTACCCGGATCATCCTGATTGACTGATTTCTTGACCAGCCTCATACCCAGCTTGTTGGTATAAAATTCGACATTTAGCTGTGCCTCTCCGGCCAGTACGGTTATGTGATGTATGCCTTTGTGATGTTTCATGACGTTTGGTATTAGTTTGTTTTGCTATCACAACGATAAGGTACGAAGTATCATTCAATAGTTTAACATTAAACTAATTTGTTTTATTTATGAGGCTGATCAGATTCACCGAGTCATATTTCAGTGCTTTATTTGTACCTTTGAGTGAATTTAAAAACTCTTGTAAATTTATGAATATCTACGCGATCATCATTCTGGCTACCATTGCCTTAGATTTTATTCTTGATCTGGTTTCAAATTATCTCAACCTGAGGTCTCTATCCAAAGAACTGCCGGATGAGTTTGAGGGAGTGTATGATGAAGATACCTACGCAAAATCTCAGGAGTACACCAAAGTTAGAACCCGTTTTGGATTTATCACCGGTGGGTTCGACCTGGCATTGGTCCTTGGATTCTGGTTTTCGGGAGGCTTCAACTGGCTGGATCAGATCGTCAGAGCCTGGGGTTTTGGGGAGCTGCTGACCGGTTTGATCTACATTGGAATTCTTATCGTGGCTAAGATGATCATCAATTTGCCTATCAGTATTTATTCAACATTTGTGATCGAAGCGAAGTTTGGCTTCAATAAGACGACACCCAAAACTTTTGTCATGGATCTGGTGAAAGGGCTCGGGCTTAGCTTAGTGATCGGAGCTCCATTACTGGCAGGTATCCTTTGGTTCTTTATGTATGCCGGTGAACTTGCCTGGTTATATGCCTGGGGTGCGGTGACCGCATTTACACTGATCATGCAGTATGTGGCTCCAACCTGGATCATGCCATTATTTAATAAATTCACCCCGCTCGAAGAAGGAGAATTGCGAACCGCGATCGAAGACTACACGGAAAAAGTGGACTTTCCACTGCAGGGATTGTTTGTCATAGATGGTTCAAAACGATCGAGTAAATCAAACGCTTTTTTCACGGGATTTGGTAAGAACAAGCGGGTTGCTTTATATGACACCCTCATTGAAAATCATACCAATGATGAATTGGTGGCCGTGCTGGCTCACGAGATCGGTCACTATAAGAAAAAGCATATCATTAAAGGCATGGTGACCAGTATCATTCAGACCGGAGTCATGTTCTTTTTGCTTTCCATATTCCTGAATGCGGAGGGACTGTTTGACGCATTCTACATGGAACAGATGTCCGTGTATGCCGGACTGATCTTTTTTGGAATGCTGTATGCACCCATAGATATGATATTATCTGTATTTATGCAGATCCTTTCCAGAAAGCATGAATTTGAAGCGGATTCTTTTGCGGCAGATACCACCGGCAGGCCTGAAGATATGGTGTCAACGCTGAAAAAATTATCTAAAGATAATCTCTCTAATCTGACTCCGCATTGGTTCTATGTTTGGCTCAATTATTCGCATCCACCGGTGCTGGAAAGAATCAGAGCGATCAGAAACGATCGATAAGGCCAGGTCAGGTCATCCGCTGCTACTTCCGGATGAATCTGTGATATTGAATATCAATTCAAAGTAAACACCGGAAGTATCATCCCGGTTTTTGTATTCATAATCACCATCAAGCTGGTGAGACAAGGTTTGGATGAGTTCAAATCCAAGCGAACTTTCAGATCCGGAGTCGGCACGGTGGTTAAACCCAGAGCCATTATCTGAGATCCTTAGATTCAATTTTGGGCCGTTCTTTTTGAGTGATACGGAGATCAATCCTTCATACTGTTCACTGAAAGCATGCTTAAGCGAATTGGTAACTACTTCGTTGACGATCAGGCTGCAGGGTACCGCCTGGTTTATATTTAACTTTACAGAATCAAGATCGAACTCGGTTCGAACCGAATGCCCATCACTCATTGATTCAATGATAGTTCGGATCAGATTTTTGAGTCCCGTTTTAAAGTCCATTTTGGAAAAGCTTCGGGACTGATAAAGTTGCTCGTGAATACTCGCCATCGATTTGATGCGCATGGTGCTGTCCATCAATTTCTTCTGAAATTCTTCATCCGTTTCTTTAAACGACTGAATTTGAAGCATACCCGACACCACGGCCAGATTATTTTTGACACGGTGATGAATTTCTGCGAGCAGGGTCTCTTTTTCAGATAAGGACGATTCTAATTCATCTTTATGGGTCACCAGATTCTTCTTGAGACGATATTGTGACTCTATCGTTTCCTGCAGACCGCTGAAGAGCATAGGCATGAAGATGACAGCAACCGTACTAAGCAACACGGAGTTGGCAGAAATGGATAACCACGAAGCTACCTGATAGTTTTCCCTGAGTGGATAGTCCACCATCCCGGCATAAATAAAGTACGCCTGCAACAAACAGATCAGTATGTTGATGAATATGGTCAAGACACCGGCATAAGTTGGCAGGATCAATAATGAAAAAACGGTAACCCCAAACAGGTAGGTAAGTCCTGCTCCGTGATGTCCCATAAAAAAGATCAGAATAAAAGAGACGGAGTAAAGCAGGGTAAGGAAAAGAAACTTCCTGAGATCAATGTTTAGTCGCTGGTATAGGGTGATGACAGTGATCGCGATACCAAACAAAACGTATGAGATAGCAAGTGTTTTGATCCCCAGTGTATAAACAACGATCGCGGAGGGAATCAGAGTTAGCAAACCAAAAGGAAACAGGTAAATTAGAATAGTCGCAAACAGTTTATTTCTCCAGTAGTCGATACCATCAGTTTTGGATGTATCTCCTATTATATTGCTGCGTACCCTTATTTTGTATGATTCCCAGGATTTGATCACAAAGAAAGGATCTGTTTTGCCGGTTATATCAGTTTATCTGTAAACCAAAGTGAATTTGAGCTCAAATATACAGGAAATTGTCAGTAGTGCAAGAAAACTAAGGGGGCACTTACTTGTAGTAACAAATGAAAATGTATGTGAGCTAAATTGTTTATTTTAGGCTAACCAAAATTCAGGAATACACCGATTATGAAACACATTGAGACCATTGCCATACACGGGAGCATGAAAGCCCACGACAAACCAAATGACACGGTTGTGCCGGGCATTGAAGTATCCACGATCTATGAGCACCGTAATGGCAGCTACCAGGAAGGGGACGATAAATACATACGTTTGTCTAACCCAAACCGGCAGCAGCTTGAAAATGTGATCGCTGAACTGGAACATGGAAGTCATTGTGCTGTTTTTGCCTCAGGAATGGCGGCTATTTCATCTGTTTTTCAAACCATCGAGCCCGGTTCGCATGTGATGGTAGCTAAAGATGTGTATTTCGGTACCCGAAAACTGATGTGGGAGTTTGGTGAAAAATGGGGCCTTGAGGTTGAATTCGTTGACATGACGGATCTGGATGCAGTGGAAGGATCCCTTAAAGACAATACTAATTTTGTGTGGCTGGAAACGCCCTCCAACCCACGATTACTGATCACTGATGTGAAAGCTGTCAGTAAGCTGGTAAAATCAAAAGGAGCAGTGGTAGCCGTGGATAACACCTGGCCTACGCCATACAATATGCGTCCGCTTGAACTTGGAGCGGATATTTCGGTTCACTCAACCACAAAATATTTAGGTGGACACAGCGATATTCTTGGAGGAGCCGTCATCACAAATGATACAACACTGTTTGAAAAAGTACGATTGATACAGCGGGTTCAGGGCGCTGTGCCATCACCCCGGGACGCCTGGCTGTTAAGCCGAAGCATCCGTTCGTTTCCTTACAGAATGCGGGCACATAACGAGAATGCCCGAAAAGTGGCTGAATTTTTAAGCAACCATTCCAAGGTAAAAGATGTGTTCTATCCGGGACTTGAATCTCATAAAGGCCATGAGATCGCCAAATCCCAGATGGATGATTTTGGAGGGATGATATCCTTTCTGATCGACGGTGGAGCTAAAAATGCCGTAGAGATCGTAGGGCGTTCTAAACTGATCATTGCTGCAACCAGCCTGGGTGGGATCGAGAGTATTTGGGAGCATAGGAAGTCTTCGGAAGGACCCGATTCGCCATCCCCTGAAAACCTGATCCGATTGAGTGTAGGATTGGAACACCCGGATGATATAATAGCAGATATTGAACAAGCGTTAGCTTAAGGGTCTGTTCAAAATAAGAAAGAATAAATTGTTAGATAATTTTATGATTCATAATAAGATAATTGCGTGTACAATAATATTAATGGTTGCTTTCAGCACGGTTGGGAAGGCTCAAACAGAAGATGCACAGAGCGAAGATAGGTCCGCCCAGGAAATGTTTGACTGGGTTAGCTTTGATGAAGCAAAAGAAATGGCGGCAGAGGATGGTAAAAAGATCCTTGTTTATGTGAATGCACGCTGGTGTGGCTATTGCAAAAAAATGGAAAATGAGGTGTTCGTAAAGGAAAGCATACAGGAACTCACGGCCGATTACTTTTATCCGGTATGGTTAGATCTGGATGTGGAAGATGAGTACCTGACCTTTGCTGACAGCCGGCTCAGCCACAGAGCTTTTGCTCAAAAATTGGGAGCTTACAGTACGCCTACGTTTATTTTCTTTGAAGCAAATGAGGATATCATTGCTGGTCAGCCCGGGTTCCTGGAAGAGGATATCTATTCTACCATATTAAAATTTATTGGTACCAGTGCCTACGAACAACAGTCCTTCACAGAATTCATTGAAAAAGAATAAATGAAGGGTCCGGCTAAATATCTTTATGCAGTAAGTGGCTTGTTATATATCCTGATCGGTCTGAGTATTAGTTTCTACCCTCAGGAAACCGGCAGGATCTTTGGGACAGCCTCACAGTATGGTGTAGATCTATTGCTTATGAAAGTAGTTGGGGCACTCATCTTCGCCTTTGGAGTCACAAATATAATGGTATGGCGAGCCGGATCTGCTTCAAAAGCGATCACGTTGGGAAATGCCATGATGGCCCTCATTATAAGCGGACAATTTCTGAAATTCATACTGTCACAGGATGGTGTTGGCGGTCATTTCTGGGTTGTGACTTCGATCTTTTCTTTATTCACAATTGGGTTCATCTACACATTCTTTACCTCTTCCACGTCGCCATAATTTTGGGATGAGCTTTCGCTTCTCTTAGTGTATATTCCTGCTGTAGTTAATGTTACAGGAATATAAATAATGAACCATGCCAAGAACGATTAAAGCACCAACCGGAACCGAGTTACACTGCAAAAGCTGGCTAACGGAAGCTCCATTCAGAATGATCCAGAATAATCTTGATCCGGATGTAGCAGAAAAACCTGATGAGTTGGTGGTATATGGCGGGATCGGAAAAGCCGCAAGGAATTGGGAAAGTTTTGAAGGTATTCTTCAATCACTAAAGAATATGAGTGATGAGGAAACTTTGTTGGTTCAATCAGGAAAACCGGTGGGGATCTTCAAAACTCACAAAGATGCACCACGAGTATTGATCGCCAATTCAAATCTGGTACCCAAGTGGGCCAACTGGGATCATTTCAACGAACTCGATAAGAAAGGCCTGATGATGTACGGACAAATGACGGCAGGTTCCTGGATCTACATTGGCAGTCAGGGTATTGTACAGGGAACTTACGAGACCTTTGTCTCCATGGCTAAGAAACATTTTGGTGGAGACCTTTCAGGAAAGTGGGTGCTAACAGCAGGACTTGGTGGAATGGGAGGGGCTCAACCTTTAGCTGCTAAAATGGCGGGTGCCAGCATGCTGGCTGTTGAATGCCGGGAATCCCGCATTGACTTTCGGTTGCGCACAGGATATGTGGATAAAAAGGCGAACTCTCTTGATGAGGCCTTGGAGATCATTCAGCAATCGGTTCAGGATAAAAAACCGGTAACCGTAGGCTTGCATGGTAACGCGGCCGATATCTACCCAAAGTTACTTGAACGAAATATCATGCCGGATGCAGTGACGGACCAAACCAGCGCCCACGATCCGTTGAATGGATACCTGCCATTGGGGATGTCGGTTGAAGAGTGGGAAGAGAAGCAGAAATCTCACCCTAAAGAAGTGATGGAGCAAGCCAGAAAGTCTATTGCGGTACAAGTCAGGGCTATGCTTGAATTTCAGAAAAAGGGTTTACCGGTCTTTGATTATGGAAATAATATCCGGCAGGAAGCTTTTGACGTAGGGGTTAAGGATGCGTTCAATATTCCGGGTTTTGTTCCGGAGTATATTCGTCCGCTTTTCTGCAGGGGCATTGGGCCATTCCGTTGGGCTGCACTATCAGGAGATCCTGAGGATATTTATAAAACGGATGCAAAAGTAAAAGAACTGATCCCCGATGATCCTCATCTGCACAACTGGCTGGATATGGCCAAAGAGCAAATTCATTTTCAGGGATTACCTTCAAGAATATGCTGGGTAGGCTTAGGTCAGCGTCATAAATTAGGCCTGGCTTTCAACGAAATGGTTCGAAACGGCGAACTGAAAGCACCGGTGGTCATAGGTCGTGACCATTTGGATTCCGGTTCTGTAGCCAGCCCCAACCGTGAAACAGAGGGGATGAAAGACGGATCGGATGCGGTATCTGACTGGCCGATCTTGAATGCATTACTGAATACTTCTTCAGGAGCAACATGGGTTTCCTTCCACCACGGAGGCGGAGTGGGGATGGGCTTCTCTCAGCACGCCGGTCTCGTGATTGTCTGTGATGGAACCGAAGATGCGGATCGCAGACTGGAGCGCGTTCTTTGGAATGATCCGGCTACCGGAGTCATGCGGCATGCAGATGCCGGGTACGACATTGCGGTGGATTGTGCGAAGGAGTATCAGTTAAAACTCCCGTTTTTGAAATAAATACATTGCCATGTTGGGGTGTATCGCGACACGCCCCAATGTGAAAATCTGGTCACATAAATCGAATTGAGCATGTCTAACCTTCTTATTCAAAACATATCACAAATTGCCACGCCTAAACCTGGAGTGGTACGGGGTAAAGGTCTCAGAGATCTTACTATTCACAAAAATGCTGCCATCTACATTGTAGATGGTTTCATTGTGGCTGTTGGTTCGCTTCATGATGTTTTGGAAAAAGTAGAAGGGCACCCTGACATTCTGGATGCCGAGGGTAAAGCTGCGGTTCCCGGTTTTGTTGACTCACATTCACACCTGGTTTTTGGAGGGAATCGCGCGGATGAATTTGCTATGCGTTCGGCCGGGATGAGTTATGAGGAAATTGCAGAACGGGGTGGAGGTATTGTATCCACTGTGGAGTCTACCCGAAAAGCTTCAAATGAGGAATTGAAGAATCTGGGCCGAATTCGTTTGCAAAAAGCCCTGAAGCAGGGAATTACCACCATGGAGGTCAAAAGTGGATATGGCCTGGATCTGGAAACAGAACGCAAGATGCTGGAAGTGATAAATGAGTTGAAGCAGGAACAGCCGATTGAACTAACAGCTACCTTTCTGGGAGCTCATGCCGTTCCAAAAGATCTCAGCAAGGAGGAATATCTGGATCAGGTTCTGGAGATGATCCCTGAAGTTGCAGAGCTTGCAGAGTATTGTGATGTGTTTTGTGAAAAAGGATATTTCACGGTTGATGAAACCCGGAAAGTATTTGAAAAAGGCCTTGAATATGGACTGAAACCAAAACTACACACCAATCAGTTCAATGATATTGGCGGGGTGGAAATGGCATTGGAACTAGGGGCAGTTTCTGTGGATCATCTTGAGGTATTGTCTGATAAGGATATCAATAAGATCGCAGCTACTGAAACCGTTGCCACGGTATTACCGGGGGTATCTTATTTCCTAAATATTCCCTATTCCCCGGCGCGAAAATTATTGGATGCCGGAGCCTTGGTCGCTTTGGCAACGGATTTCAATCCCGGTTCATCCATGACCATTTCGATGCAGTTACTGATGAGTATGGCTTGTACAAAAATGGGGATGTCGGTGGAAGAAGCGTTAAGCTGTGCCACTCAAAATGGAGCAAAGGCATTGGAAAAAGAAAAGATCGGTTGCATAAGCCGGGGTTATCAGGCAGATATTTTGTTGCTGGATACAGACAACTATAACGATCTTGCCTACTTTTTTGGAGAAAATCACGTGCATACAGTTATTAAAAAAGGGAAAGTGGAATGGGCATCGAGAGGATAAAAGAGCATTTGCAACCGGTAAAGGATAAACTGAAAAATATGCGTTCGCATGATGAGCGCGACCATTGGGTGGTGAATGAAATTGGTTTTGAGGATGCAGATTACCAAAAGGCTGACCACATACTGGTAGGATGCCCTCAACATGAAGGTGTGCAGCGCAATAATGGAAGAATTGGTGCGGCGGAGGCTCCGGATAAGATCAGGGAACAACTCTATAAATTACAGATGCCGGAAAATTCCGGTATTCGGATCTTTGATGCGGGTAATATCAAAACAGATATCTTTAATAACATTGCCGAGGATGATATCCTTGATGATGAAGAGTCTTCTGACGCCCTGGATCGGATTCATGATGCCCTCACCCAAGCAGTAGAGACCTTTCTCAGAGATGGTAAGAATGTGATCGTATTAGGTGGTGGAAATGATATTTCATTTGCCGACGTACGTGCTCTGTCGAATACCGTTAGTGAATGTTCGGTTATTAATGTGGATGCCCACCTTGATATGCGAATAGCCGATGAGATGACGAGTGGTACTCCATACAGAAAACTGGTTGAGGGCAATTATCTTAAACCTGGTAATTTTTATGAATTTGGTATCCGTAGGGAGAGCAATTCTAAACAATATCTTGAAGATGCCGAAAAGCAGGGAACCCATACGTACTATCTTCCGGATATTCTAAAGGAAGGTGCCTCTGCGTCTTTTAAGAAAGTATTAAGCAGTATCGGTGATAGTCCGTTCTTTTTTGGGTTAGATATGGATGTGATTCAAGCTGCTGATGCCCCGGGAACCAGTGCATCTTCACCCATGGGACTTTCAGGCAGGGAAGTGATTGATATGGTGTATCAGGCTCGGCAAAAGGAAAATATGAGGATCCTTGAGGTCACCGAAACAAATCCCACTTACGATATTGACAACCGAACGGTAAAGCTGGTGGCTCAGATCATTTACGGTTATCTGCTGGGGTAAGCTTTGCTATTTGATAAGCATCATCTTCCTGGTGATGGTCTGCGCATTAGTTTGTAATCGGTACATATACAGCCCACTGGTGAGGTTATCTCCATTAAATGGAACCGTATATGTTCCGGCAGCCTGACGACTGTTTATTATCTGAGCAACTTCCTGCCCCAAACTATTGAATATGGTTAGTGTGACCTCTGCAGGTTCTGTCAATGAGTAAGTTATCTGTGTGGTGGGGTTAAAAGGATTGGGATAATTTTGTTTTAGTGAGATCTCTGTTGGAAGGGTTTCATCATTGCCCAAACTTGTGGAAACAGCGCCATCCAGATAAGGTTCTAAAAGCGCCATTTGTGGCTTATCATCACCATTACTGTAAGGTTCTATAGAGAGAAAATAGCTGTTACCCCACCACGGGCCGGCTGCCCACCAGGTCCAGGCCATATAAACATCCTTATTGTCTTCCAGATATTCCAGCATGTCTGTAATGGCTGCATTACAGGTAGAATTGGAGGCTGCACCAAATTCAGCCAGGAAACCAACCTTGTCATGTTCCCTCAGCCATTCTGTGAATCCCTCAAGACGCTGAGCACCAATGGTTGAATTCACACAGGTTTGTGAAGCTCCTGAAGAGTTGCTATCCAGGTATTGATGAACTTCAAATGCTATGTTATCTATAGGATCAGTGATCTCGAGCATGGCCTCAGTATTTGGGGTGCCGTACCAGTTATCGTTCCATGAATGAGCGCCGGTCCACCCGTTACCGGGTACGGTGATCAGGTTTTCGGCACCTGTCTCCCGAATTGCAGCGATCGCAGCATTGGCATTATCTCTCCATACCTCGGTCGACATATCATGCGGCTCATTCACCAGACCGAACATTACATAAGGATTATCTTTGTACACTTCAGCTACTTTAGCCCAAAAGTCAGCAAAGGCCTCTCTTGGAACCCCGCCCTGACCAACAACCTCACCGTAATATCTTGAGTAATTATGAGGGTTAAGCAGTACATAAGCTCCTTTAGCGGTAGCATAATTAACAATACTGTTCATCCGGGAAAGTTCTGTTTGATGAAGTTCAGCAAATTGTTCCCGTTGTAATCGCTCCCATCTGAAACCAATTCTGAAAACATTCATGCCTTTATCCGTGAAGTAATCTATCTCTTCCTCGTTGGGATAGATGTAATCAGATCCATAATTTCCGGGTAAATTTCCCTCACCAAATTCAGCCCCGGCCAGATTTACTCCTTTAAGAAATTCAGTTTTCTGGGCTTGTACATCGTTTACTAAAGTCAGGGTGATCAGGGCAGTAACAAGAAAGAACCTGAACAGAATAAATATCTCTCTTAAATAAGACATAATTTTTGCTTTACAGATTTTGGGAGACAGGGGAGTGCAGTGGCCACGTTGTTAAGCAGGGGCTCAAATGCACACCAAACTGCAAAGCATTAAATAACATCGAGAGGTGAAAGTTCCTCTTTCTAATGTTAGAAAAAGAAAGAGGCAGTTTCAGAATAGGTCAAAAAACGAATTAAGGTTTAATCCCAGTTAACGGTAGTACCTACATCTTCTCCGTCAACAACGATCTTCTTAAGATTGCCGTTTTTGTTCATATTGAACACGATGATAGGAGTCTTATTTTCGCGGCATAAAGTAAATGCCGTCAGGTCCATAACAGAAAGGCGTCGTTTAAGAACTTCATCACCGGTAATTTGATCAAATTTAGTAGCATCCCCGTTTTTCTCAGGATCAGAATCAAAGATCCCATCAACGCGGGTGCCTTTCAGGATCACATCGGCTTCGATCTCGATGGCACGGAGGGAGCCGGCTGTATCTGTAGTGAAATAAGGATTCCCGGTTCCGGCTCCAAATATAACCACACGGCCTTTTTCGAGGTGTCGAACCGCTCGTCGGCGAATGTAGGGTTCGGCGATCGCTTCCATTCGAATGGCACTCATAAGGCGGGTCTGAACGCCGATCTGTTCGAGGGCATCTTGCAGGGCCATACTGTTGATCATAGTGGCAAGCATGCCCATATAATCACCCTGAACGCGATCCATACCTTGGGTAGCTCCTTTAACTCCACGAAAAATGTTTCCACCCCCAATCACGATAGAAACCTGAACTCCGGCTTCCTGAATGGATTGGATCTCTTTAGCGTATGTGCTCAGGATATCGGCATCAATACCATGCCCCTGTTCACCTAATAAAGCTTCACCGCTGAGTTTAAGAAGTACTCGGTTGTATTTATTTCCCACGTTATTCTCGAATTTGAAATTATAAGACAAAAAAAAGGCTGCCATTTCTGACAGCCTTAAGGTAAAAAAAATTATTTAAGCGTTTTCGCCAAGTTGAAGTCGGCTGAACGCTTTAACGAGAGGCGCATCGTTCTGTTCCAGATATTCTTTCACAGAAACGCTGTTATCCTTCACGAATTTTTGCTCTAGCAGTACGCGTTCTTCGTAGAAACGACGCAGTTTACCTTTGGCAGCCTGCTCAGCGATGTGTTCAGGTTTTCCTTCGTTCAATAACTGATCTTTAGCGATCTCAAGCTCTTTTTCAACCAGAGATGAGTCAACACCATCGCGGGTAACAGAAAGAGGCTTCATAGCCGCAACCTGCATAGCCACGTCTTTTCCGATCTCATCGTCAGTAAGGTCGCCGTCAAATTCAGCCAGTACACCTAATTGGTTACCAGGGTGAATGTAAGAGATCAGAGTTCCGTCAGTAGTCATTAATACCACATTATTGATCTCGATCTTCTCACCGATCTTACCAACCATCTCTTCGAGATGTTTTTCGATGGTAAGGCCGTCAACTTCTACTTTAAGCAGATCGTCAGCGTTGTCGATGTCGTTATCAAACGCAGCGTTAAGGAAGGTTTCAGCATCTTCCTGAAACTCTTCGTTTCTGGCTACGAAATCCGTTTCACAGTTGATCTCGATTAGAGCAGCTTTTTTCTTGTCGTCGCTGATGCGGCTCAGGATCAATCCCTGATTGGCTTCACGGTCAGCTCTTTTCTCGGAAACTTGCTGTCCTTTTTTGCGCAGATATTCAACCGCCTGGTCGAAATCACCATCTGCTTCGGCGAGGGCTTTCTTACAATCCATCATGCCCGCCCCGGTCATGTCTCTAAGTTTTTTTACGTCAGCAGCAGAAATACTCATTTTCTGAATAGTATTTAAAAGTTGAGATTATTCTTCTTCGTCATTGCTGTCTGCATCTGCCTTGGCATCTGCGTTGTCAGCTTTGTCTTTCTTCTTGTCGCCTTTTGGCTTGCGACGAGAACGTAATTTGGTTCCTTTGGCAGCATCTTTGACATCCACTTCGTCATCGCTATCGCCTTTGGCGTCAGCAGCTGCCTGTTCCATAACATCTTCTTCCTGTTGTGCTTCTCTCTCAGCATTACCTTCAATAATGGCATCTGCGATCTGAGTCGTCACAAGCTGAATAGTTCTTGCAGAGTCATCATTACATGGAATGATGTAATCAGGTACATCCGGGTCACTGTTGGTATCTACCATAGCAATGATCGGGATATGAAGCTTAATGGCCTCATTCACGGCAAGGTGTTCTTTAATGATATCTACCACAAAGATGGCACCCGGCAGGCGACCCATATTTTTGATACCACCCAGGGCATCATTCAGTTTATCCTGCTCTCTTTGAAGCATCAGACCCTCTTTCTTGGTCAGCTCATCAAAGGTACCGTCGGTTTTCATCTTTTCGATCTCCTCCATACGGGAAATACTCTTGCGAACGGTACTGAAGTTAGTCAACATTCCACCCATCCAGCGGTGAGTAATGTGTGGCATTCCACATCTCAGAGCTTCAGTTTTGATGATCTCTGTCGATTGCTTCTTGGTTCCAACAAAAAGAATGGTTTTACCGGCACGTGCAAGCTTTTGAACCTCATCGAGGGCTTCTTGCATGTAAGTTCTGGTTTTTTTCAGGTCAATGATGTGAATCCCGTTTCGCTCCATAAAGATGAAGTCTTTCATTTTAGGATTCCATCGGCGGGTAAGGTGACCGAAGTGTGCGCCTGACTTAAGCAGGTCTTGTATAGATGCAGCTTTTGGCATGATATATAAGTATGTGTGTTTAGGTTAATCCTCTATGCGGGTCATTCCCGAACGTAAATCCTGAATCAATGTTCAGGACACCAAACGCCGGGTCGTCACATATGCGTGATTGTATTATTAGGTGGTTATTGGTTAAAAGTGAAATGGTTATTCGAGAGAAAGTTCTCTTTTTCGAATAACCATTAACAAATAACGAATAACGAATTTTATCTCTTAGAGAACTGGAACTTCTTACGCGCTTTAGGCTGACCGTATTTCTTACGCTCTACCATTCTGTCATCACGAGTAAGGAGTCCGTGTCCTTTAAGGATACTGTGTAATTCTTCGTTCTCTCCATCAAGCGCACGAGCAAGAGCGTGAGAGATAGCGCCGGCCTGACCGGTGCTTCCGCCGCCACGAACAGTGATCTTAATATCATATTGCCCTTCTGTTTCAGTAACAGTGATCGGGTGCAATGCAATATTGCGTCGTGCTTTTACTGGAAAATATTCTTCAATTGGTTTGTGGTTGACCAAGATCTCGCCTTTGCCCGGCTGTATGTATAAGCGGGCAGTTGCTGTCTTGCGTCGTCCTATGTAATTCGCTTGTGCCATTTAATTAATTCTGGATGGATTAAAGCTCGATGATTTCTGGTTCTTGTGCAGTATGCGGATGTACCGGACCTGCATAAACTCTCAGGTTGGTAGCGATCTTGTTTCCTAATTTTGTTTTAGGAAGCATTCCTTTAACAGCTGTGGTCACCAAAGAAGTAGGATCCTTCTCAAGCATCTCAGCAGCTGTTGTGTAACGCTCTCCGCCTGGGTAAAAAGTGTGACGGAAATAGGTTTTATCCGTCATTTTCTTGCCGGTCAGTTTCACTTTATCCGCGTTAATGACGATCACATTGTCGCCGGTATCCATATGCGGAGTGAAGGTTGGTTTGTTCTTACCTCTCAAAATTTTTGCGATCTCGCTACTCAGTCTCCCTAAGGGCTGATCTTCAGCATCAAAAAGAACCCATTTTTTCTCAATGTCTTTGGGTTTTGCTGAGTATGTCTTAAAACTTAATGTGTCCACGATTCAACTCGTTTATTTTGTCTTATTGGAAAGTCGAACAAGATAGAAGTAATTCTTGATGATTTCAATAGCAGATGTGTATAAAGTTCCGTTCTTCTAATGACATGTATAGAAGGTATAAAAATAAAAGCCATCATACACTTAGAGCATAGGATGGCTTTGAATTGAAAAGATGAACTGTCTACTTTATAAGCGTCATTTGCTTGGTGACAACTTGAGAACCAACTTGCAAGCGGTAAATATAATTACCCGATGAAAGCATACTTGCGTCAAAAGTAGCGGAGTATTCTCCGGCTGACTGCTGCTCATCCACTAAGGTCACCACTTCCCGGCCTAACATGTCAAATACCTGTAATCTGACCGTGGTATTTTGGGTCAGTTCGTATTTGATTACCGTGGAGGGGTTAAACGGGTTAGGGTAGTTACTGAGCTGGATATCGGTTTCTTGGGCAATACTTTGTGTAAGCTCTTTGCCACCTCCGGATGGGGCATCTTCCTTATGGCGTTCCAGCAACCAGGCCAATTGTTTCAATTCTATTTCGTCTTCTTCCCAATGTTCCAGGTTTAACAGCATAGTTTCAGCAGCCTGAACATCTTTGGTGCCTAACAGGTAGCTGTAGAACAGACGCCGCCCCATGGTCGTGCGAATTTTCTGCGATGTTACTTGCGATGCCAGAAGAGCATTACCGGTTTCAATGGCCAGTTGGTGATTATCCAGTCGCTGATGGAGTTCTACCTGAATAATTTTTGCCCATTGATTTAATGCAGGGCTGAGTTCCTGCCCTGATATCCGGTTTAACTCCGTAAGCGCTTCTTCACCTTTAAATCCACTCAGAGCTTTTCGCAGATTAGCCACACTGCTGATAGTAGTAACAGAATGCTCACTAGTTTTTGCTTTCGGCGCATTATCGGTGGAATTAGCTTGCTTCTGAAAGCTGCTTGGCAGCGGGTCAAAGAAAAGGTGATTAGAATAATCAATAGATCCACCCGAAACTTCTTCAAACTGGCTGGAAGAAGGGAATGAGGACCCCCACCAGTTGCTGGTGGCGTTTATGGTAGAATTGTTATAGGCGAAGGCGTCCCGGTAGGCATTATCATGAATGCTGGAGGAAGTTATTTCCAGAAAGGAAGTATTATCGGCACGCAGGCCGTTGGTGCCTCCATTATAAATACGGGAATTAATTACTCCTTCCAGGGAAGCCCCTCCGGTGATATATAAACCTGCGGCAGGATTATCGACCATTATACTATTTCTAAGCTCGTCATTCAAACCCCCATCGTAATACACTCCATAGGTTCCATTCCCATCTGCCCGGAAATACCCAAACCCACCTACAGGGGACGAGGTAGACGTATTAATGAACCGGAACCCATCCCAGGTGCTGTTAAATACTTCTACATTTTGTACTTCCAGTCCCGATACATTATAGGAGGTAATGCCATTGACAGCGTCTTGAATATCCACATATTTTATTGAGGAATTGTCTTCATTAACTTCCACACCATCCCAATTAGAACTACCGGAGGCCTGCAGGGAAATTCTGTTGGCGTTGGTGCCTTCAATGGTTACTATCCCGTTGCCCACAATTCCCTGTCCGCTGTCAAAAGATAGTGATGCACCTTCGCGGATAGTGAGTTCCCCGCCGGAACCCACATCGAGGTGAATATTATTCAGGTCGGCGGCCTCTTCGATGATGAGCCGGCCATTGACAGCTATGGTGCTGTTCGAGCCACTCATATTTCCATCTATAATGGTCACATCTCCTGAAGATATTGTTAGGGTTATCCCTGAGGATACACTGGTAAAATCTTTTATTCTACTCAAATCTGGCAGGGTTGTGGACGAAGTGAAACTTTGACCGGAATACTGATTGGGCATCGCTTCTTTTACGGCTTTGTAGGCGTTGAGGCGGCCGTGGCCATATTCGTTGGTAAATCCTTGACCGCCCATACCAGAGACTTGATCTGCGGTGTTTTGAAGTATGGTTTGAATTTGGGCAGGTGTAAGGTTTGGGTTGACGGAGAGCATAAGGGAAATGATTCCAGAAACCAGAGGTGCAGCAGAGGATGTTCCATTGAAATTAAGTTCATAATCTCCGTTCTGATATCCGGCTCCACCGCTTATATCCGTAGTAGGAATGTGGATACCCGGTGCTACAATATCTAATTCCGAACCAAAAGCACTTCCCCAATCTTCTCCGGAACCATCATTCAATTCTTTCCGCTCATCATTTTCACGAGTAGCTCCTACTGCTATTACAGAATTAAAAGCTGCCGGATATCTGATTTGGGTTTGGCCGGGGTTTCTAGGATAATAGTTCCCTGAAGATGCAACAATAATTGCCCCACTATTTGCAGCATCATTGAATTCATCTTCAACATCTTGGTCATGACCTGTACCGCCCCAGCTATTCGAAATAATATCTGCTCCATTAGTCCAGGCAAAGTTAATTCCATCTATAATCCAATCACTATATGTCCAATTCGGATCCTGAGGATTATTTCTTGCTATTTGTATTGGCATGATCCTACAATTCCAGCATGCACCTGCAATTCCATCCGTATTATTGGCAACTCCGGCTATTATTCCTGAAGAAGCTGTACCATGCGCATCATCTCCATTTGGGGTGGGATCATTTTGAGCACCGGTATCTGTTGTGTTTATCCCGATAACATTCCCCACTGGATCTAAAAACAAATTGGGTGTCAGATCATCATGCGTTAAATCGACTCCTTCATCAGCTACAGCTATTACCACATCTGTAGATCCGGTTACAATTTCCCATGTTTTGTTAAGAGAAGTTTTTCCAATATTCCATTGATCGCCAAAATGTTCATCATTGGTTGAGACAGTATGGAATTCAATATCAAATACCCAATTCACGCTTGCTCGTTCAACTACCCCAAGTTCATATAGACGATTGGCTGTTTCTATACTGGTAAACTCAAAAGGAGGAAGCAGCTGGTATAATACACGATCACCAAGCCAGCGGGTATTTTTGTTTTCAATACGTTCAAGATTAAACTCTTGTTCAAATTTTTTAATTTCCTGATGTATCATGTTTTTAGGCCAGACTACCATAATTTCATTACTAGCAAATTGCTCCCGGTTATCCTCATTTAAAAACACCGGGCTGATATGAGCAAACGGGTACTCTTGCTTTATGGCTTCGATAAAATTTTGAGAACGTAAGGTATAACGTTCATGTTGTTTTTCTTTCATTGTAAACCGGCTTTTCCGATCAGCATATGTAGCCTGTACTGTCAATTCTGCCGGACGGCCCGGTTCATCTTCGTATGTAACCATATATTCATTCTCGATGGCTTGCATGGCCACTTTTTCTCCATGTACATACCGGTAATATTCCGGCTGCTGAGCATAGGCTATGCTCCCGTAAATAAATAAAAATGAAAAGAGAATCAGGGGAAAAGACTTTTGTAATTTGCACATAATAACCACCTTTGGTTAAATAATTGATCAGTTGATTCTAAAAGCAAAATTCAAAGAAGCATACCTAATATTATCAATCAAATAGTACCTATTTATAAGCGCAAGAGGATCTTCAGGAGAGTTTTTATTAACCAAAACTCTGTATCTGGTTGGGGTTCCGGGGCCATCTTCGATTCGGGTTAAATTATCAGTAGCAATAAGGCTGTCTATAATGTGTAACTCTTGCTCAGCATTGAGGCTATCAAATCGGATGGTAATCATATTGGTAATCATAATAGGCTCCCAAAATTCATTCATAAAAACCGGAAGTGTATATCTCACCTCCGGCCTGTTGCCCAAAACAGGTTGAGTGCTATCTCCATACGTTGTATAGTATTTTTCGGCTGGTTTATTGATAACCCGTGCGTAAATATGCTTTACGGGGAATACCTGACCCTCATATCTTAAATCATATTCTTGAAAGATATCTTGCAATTTTTCTTCTTCAACTTCCTCGTAAAACTCAATCGACACGTAATTGCGGTTACGTGTCCACGGTATTTTATCCCCATTTGAATTATAGATGAAATACCCCTCTTCAAACCCAAAATCTTCCGGTTCATGCTCATTCTCAAACAAACCACACCCGCTCAAAAGAAAAGCAAATAGAAAAAAAATCCCTTGTTGTATGGTTAATTTCATAATAAAATCTCTCTGTTTTACTGCCCGACATAGTAAAGAGTAAGCCCGCCGATATTTGTTACAAATATAATTTCAATAAGTATAATGAATTATTGGTTTTAGTACTTGTGACCATCAGCGAGGAGGTTAAAGAGGGAGGTGAGTTTTCATACTAAAGGGGATAGGTCAAAGGGCATGAGCTTTGATCGACGCAAACCGGATAAAGGTATAACACTTATTTCATGAAATCATAGATGATTGAAGGGGCAAGTAATAGTGTGGCTGAATGACATCACGTAAATTGATGTTGTAAATAGGGACTAGTTAAAGACAATGCGCTAAAAGATTTGTACCTTTAGCTTGCATATAAAAGTAAATGTAAACACATCATAAAATGAGCGACAAACTGAAAAACACCAGAGTTGAATTCGAAACAGGTTCAGGAAAGGCGTTTTTGTACAGCCTTCAGAAACTTAAAGAGCAAGGCTACGAAAACGTTGCCAAGCTTCCTTTTTCCATTAAGATCTTGCTTGAGGCTGTTCTCAGGGAATTTGACGGATACACGGTAACCGAAAAAGACATTGAAGCAATTGCTAACTATAATGCCAAAGACCCGCAGGGCGAGATCCCATTCAAACCATCACGGGTAGTATTGCAGGATTTTACCGGCGTACCTGCTGTGGTTGACCTCGCAGCTCTTCGCTCAGCGATGAAACGCATGGGCGGTAAAGCAACGGATATCAATCCACAGGTTCCTGTTGATCTGGTTATTGACCACTCCGTACAGGTGGATATGTTCGGTCAGGATTACGCGCTCATGTTTAACGTAGAAAAAGAAATGGAGCGTAACCGTGAGCGTTACGAGTTCCTGAAATGGGGTAAGGAAGCTTTTGATAACTTCCGTGTGGTACCTCCGGGTCGTGGAATCGTTCACCAGGTAAACCTTGAGTATTTGGGTCGTGGAGTCTTTACCCGAGAGGAAGAAGATGGAACCACAACGGCCTATCCGGATACACTGGTGGGAACCGATTCACACACAACCATGATCAACGGACTTGGTATTCTTGGTTGGGGTGTTGGCGGTATTGAAGCGGAAGCCGCTATGCTGGGGCAGCCTATTTCTATGCTCGTTCCTGAAGTGGTTGGCATGAAACTGACTGGAAAGCTTCGAGAAGGTATCACCGCTACTGACTTGACTCTGACCGTAACCCAAATGCTTCGTCAGCATGGTGTGGTTGGTAAATTCGTAGAATTTTATGGTGACGGACTCAGCAATATGAGTCTGCCTGATCGTGCAACCATCGCCAATATGTCTCCTGAATATGGAGCAACCATGGGTTTCTTCCCCATTGATGATGAATCGCTTCGTTACATGAGAAGAACCGGTCGTTCCGAAGAGCTGGTGAATCTGGTTGAAGCTTACACCAAAAAGCAGGGCTTATTCAGAACGGATGATACGCCTGATCCTGAATTCTCATCAACGCTTGAGCTGGACTTGAGTACGGTTGAAACCTCCCTTGCCGGACCAAAACTCCCTCACGATCGCATCAAGCTTGATCACATGAAGGAAGCTTTTGAGCAATCACTGACCAGCGATAACCCAACCATGGGTTTCAACCTGGCACAGGAAAAACTGGCCAACAAAGGTATTTACAAGAACGGTCAGGAAATTGAAATGAAGCACGGTGATGTGGTAATTGCCGCCATCACCTCGTGTACCAACACCTCGAACCCAAGCGTAATGCTGGGTGCCGGTATTGTCGCGAAGAAAGCCGTAGAGAAGGGACTTAAAGTTCCTGCTTACGTGAAGACTTCCCTTGCACCGGGTTCACGTGTGGTGACTGAGTACCTGAAGGAAGCCGGTCTGACCGAATATATGGACAAGCTTGGTTTCAACCTGGTAGGTTACGGATGTACCACTTGTATCGGTAACTCCGGTCCGCTGCCTGAAGAAGTTGAGCGTGCTATTAAAGAAGGCGACCTGATCGCTGCTGGTGTACTTTCCGGTAACCGTAACTTTGAAGGCCGAATTCACCCTTGGGTGAAAGCGAACTATCTGGCTTCACCGCCACTGGTTGTTGCTTATGCATTGGCCGGAACCGTTGATATAGATCTGGCTAAAGAGCCGATCGGAAAAGATGCGGACGGAAACGATGTATATCTGAAAGAGATCTGGCCAACTACCGAGGAAATTGCCGAGCATTTAGATGCTGCAATTCGTCCGGAACTGTTTGACAAGATGTACAGTGATATCTTTGAATCTCCAACCTGGGAAGAAATTCCGGTTTCAGGCGGAGAGCTATTTAACTGGAGCGATGAATCTACATACATTCAGGAGCCACCATTCTTTATGGGAATGAGCGAGGAGCCTGAGCCGATCAAACCGATCAAAGGGGCGAGAGCACTGGTTAAAGTAGGTGATTCTATCACAACAGACCACATCTCTCCTGCCGGTAATATTGCAGAAGATTCACCGGCCGGTAAATACCTGAAAGAGCGTGGAGTCAAAAAAGAAGACTTTAACTCTTACGGTTCACGCCGTGGTAATGACCGCGTTATGACCCGTGGTACTTTCGCGAATGTGAGATTCAAGAATCAGCTGGCACCGGGTAAGGAAGGTGGTTACACCAAGTACTTCCCTGAAGATGAGATCACAACCATTTATGAGGCTTCTCTGAAATACAAAGAATCAGGAACCCCATTGGTTGCGCTGGCCGGTACGCAATACGGAACCGGTTCATCCCGTGACTGGGCGGCCAAAGGAACCAACCTGTTGGGTGTTAAATGCGTGATCGCGACATCGTATGAGCGTATTCACCGTTCAAACCTAATACAGATGGGTGTACTTCCATTGCAGTTCAAGGAAGGTGACACAGCAGACAGTCTTGGTCTTGACGGTTCTGAAACTTTCGACATTCATGTTGATGATTCAGTACAGGCTCAGGATGAGATCAAAGTGACAGCAACCAAAGATAATGGAGAGGTTGTCGAGTTTATGACTGATTGCCGAATCGATACTCCCGTTGAGGTAGATTACTACAGAAATGGAGGTATTCTGCACACGGTACTGCTTGATTACCTGAAGAAGAGCAAAACTGAGAACTAGATCTCTTAAATTTTGCCCGAATTTGAAAAGCGCAGTCTGACAAAGGCTGCGCTTTTTTATATTAAAAAGTGTTCATCAACTTTTCTGAAAGATTTCTATATATTCTGTGAAAGGAATTAGAAATCGGGAATAACATAGGGTAGAACGTGAACACTAAAGATGTCAGGGAAGACCAGTTCATAGTTGGCAACGAGGCTCTTTCCAAAGTTATAGCAAGCCTTAACCGTACCTTGGATCTTAACGAGGTACTTTTAAAATGTCTGGAAGCCGTTAAGATCGGGTTAGATTCGGAAGCAAGCTCACTCATGTTGCTTGATAATGAGAAGAAAAACCTAAAGGTCAGTATGGCCACCGGTCCTGTGAAGGATGAGATTCTTGGAGCAACCATACCAAAAGGCATGGGTATTGCGGGTTGGGTACTGGATAATAATGAGCCTTATATCTCTAATGATGTAAAGGAGGATGAACTTTTCTATAAGGACCTGAGTCCTTCTTTTACCACACGAAATATCATTTGTGTACCATTAAAAGATGCTACCGGTGATCCATTTGGTGTATTACAGGCCATCAATAAAAATGAAGGACTGTCTTTCAAAAAGGAGGAGTTGAAGATATTTCAATCGCTGTCAATGCAGGTGTCGACTGCTATTGAGCGTTCCAAGATCTATGAGGAGCAAGAGAAGCAGTTAGACCGCAAAAGAGAATACATATCGGAACTTCATCATCGATTAAAAAATAGCCTTTCAGTGATCAGTGGATTGATCGAGTTTGAAATTGATGATGTTCAGGATGAAAAAGCACGCTACTTACTAACCTTCACGAATAGTCGGATCAGGACACTGGCAAAGGCTCATTCTGCACAATCTGATGGAAAGACAGAAGACCACATTCAGCTGGATGAGTATATCAGGGATATCGTAAAAAATGCCGGAAAGACCTTCGGTGATTTCGATCAGCAGATCACCATATCCTCAGATCTGCAACCTCTGAATTTGGATCTGAACCGGTCAATACTTTGCGGGTTAAGTGTGAACGAATTATTGTTGAATGAGCTGTCTCGGTTGCTGGAAGGCGATACCGTGTCTGAGATAAAGGTTTCACTTAGTTTGTCAGATGAAAACAAGGTTTCGCTTGTGATCGAATCATCCGGATCATCTGATGAAGAAATGCCCGGAGTTAAGAATGGAAAACCAAACAGCCGGTTCATTGTGAAATCGCTGATCAATAAATTGGATGGTAATATTGAGCATTCAGTACCGGGGCAGGGAAGTAAAACCGAGATCAGCTTCACGTTATAAGATCAGATCCACCAGCTTTCAAGTCCACGCATAGTAAACAATTGGGCGATCTTATTTTTCAGGGGTTTTTTCAAAAAGGATTTAATGAGAAGATTTCTGATCGAGGGAATCGCGGTTTTTCTGCCTAAAGCCATATTTAACTCAGCTCGCCTTGCTACTTTTCGGGTGATCTTTTTTTGGGACTCAGAGTACTCTTTTAAATTGAGCTCGATATCATCACCTGCAAAAACCTCAGCCACACGCCAGGCATCAAGCCATCCGAGGTTCATCCCCTGACCGCCAATGGGGCTGACAACATGAGCTGCATCACCGGCCAATATCACACGGCCTTTGGCAAACGTTTCTGCTATAAAATGCTGACCGCCAAAACTACTGATCATAACGTTCTGGATGTCCTTTAGATCATGGTTGATCCGTTTTCTGACCAACTCAACAATGATGGTACTGTCAGGTTTCTCAACGTAAGAATCCGTTTTAACGACCCATCGCCTCCTGCCATTTGGCAGAGGGAAGCATTCGATCAGTCCATCCGGCAGTAAGTAAACAGCGGCATCTGAACCGAAATCTGTGTTATCCCCAAAATCTCCCATGATATAGGTATCATCATACCGCTTACCGGAATAATGAATGTATGAACGCTGACGAACCGGGCTGTTCTTCCCATCACATCCGATAACAAAATCAGCCGTTATGGATCTATTATTACCTTGTTCATCCGTGAAGTAAATTTCAACCTGATCTTCTTTCTGTTTCAGATCTTTGAATTCAGCTTTTGTGACCAGGACCGAATCATCCAACCGGTTCAGTTCCTTCCTCAGGATCGCTTCGGTTGTAAACTGTGGACAAGCCAAAATGTAGTTATGCGGTTTCGGGCAGCCCTCAAAATTGATCTCACCTAAAACCTTGTCAGAACTTAAGGCAAATCCTTTTTGGATCTTCAGTCCCTGATCCAGAAAAGGTTGTGTGAGATCTATCTTATCAAACAGCTCAAGTGATACCGGATGAATACCAAGGGAACGTGAGTCAGGAACCGGTTCATCTCTCTTTTCTAGTATTTTACAATGAATTCCTTTTTTTAGCAGGCAGATAGCAAGGAAGAGCCCCACAGGACCACCTCCTACAATAACGACCGGTATGTCAGTGGTGCTATTTTTCATGGATCAGAATAAGTCTGAAAGGGAATGATCTTCTGACAACCCAGGTATCAGGAATGATCTTTTCAAGTTCACTTTTTTTGAAACTTCGCCGGATAGAAGTCAACCCGTCTTTTGTGATAAAAGAGTTTCTGAAAAATAGTCTTGATATAACGTTAAAGAAGGAGTATCCAATGGCACTTCTCTCAATGTCATTAAACAGGACCTTTTGTGTTGCGAGCTGTTCACATTCACTTAATAGGTTCTGTATTTCATCATCGGTAAGGTGATGGAGGAGGTGATTGGAGATCACAATATCGAACTTTGATCCGTTTGCTAAAAGTTCTGTGGAGGTGTTTTTTACCCATTCAATATCACAATCAGAGTGATTTTCCCGGCAGTAGTGAAAAGCTCTGTCATCCGGATCCGCTGCCGTAATTTTCAGATCGTATCCATCTTTTAGAGCCCAATTTTCAATGCTGCATGTAATATCTCCTCCTCCTGAACCGATATCGAGCAAAGTGGTTGAGGTCTGTTTGGTCAGCATAGGTCGAATTTCATTTTTATACAGGTGTCTCCATTTAGAGATCAGTCTGTTGATGTAGCGAAATTGCCGATAGGTATTATGAAGTTTTTGAAGGTTGCAATCCTCCTTGTCCATTTCTTCGATCAACCCCGGTTCTCTTTCTGCTAAAAACATAATTTTTTAATCGGGATGATGGGTTTTAAATAAACCACTTTCAATGGTGAGGCCGGGACCAAATGCCATAGACAGAATGTTCTCGTCCGGTTTAAGAACAGAATTTAAAATATCCTTCAATACAAAAAGCACAGTTGCACTACTCATATTACCGTATTTCGCCAGTACTTTTCGGGATGAATGTATCTGTTCTTCCCTGAGTTGAAGACTCTCCTGTATTTTATCCACGATCGATCTTCCGCCCGGATGGATAGCCCAGCGGTCAATATTTTTTTCACTCAATTGATATTGGTCGTAAATAGGTGAAAGTGCGTTTTTCAGGTTACTTTTGATGATATCAGGGACGTATTTTGACAACACCATATCAAAGCCTGTATCTCCTATCGTCCAGGCCATATCCTGTTCACCCTCGGTGGCCAGGGCAGATGCAAATCCTGTTATTTTAAACGCGTTTTTGTCCGGTTCTTTTGATGAGATCAGCATGCCGGCAGCTCCGTCCCCAAAAACACTCCCCGATAGTAAACTGTCGATATCATTCTTCATCTGAAAGTGAAGAGTGCACAACTCAGCACTTACCATTAGTACGGTAGCATTTGGATCTGATTCACAAAATGATTTGGCCATCTTCATAGCCGGAAAAGCTCCAAAACAGCCCATGAAGCCAACATGAAAACGCTCAGTGGAAGGCTTAAGGTTTAGTGCTTTTACGATCTCATAATCGGGCCCGGGGGCGTAAAAACCCGTACATGAAACGGTGATGACATGGGTTATGTCATCGGATGAAATGTCCGGGTTATCGGCAAGTAGTTTTCGGCCAACATCAACAAATAATTTCCTGGATTCTCTTGCATAGATCTCATTACGAGCGGCTGTTCCCGGCTCAGTTTTTGGGGCACCATTAAAAAACAGCTCACCTTTTTCATCGGGCGTGAAATCCTCTATGACCGAATGGCGCTTTTCAATGCCTGATTGGGTGTAAATACGATGAATAATGGCTTCGGTCTTACGATCAGTGCCAACATATTTCTTCATGACTTCCCGGATGTGCTGTTGGTCACTGCAGAAAGACGGTACTGAAGTTGCAATATCGTGAATAAATACGGCCATTGATCAGAATAAGAGTTTATGGTTTGATTAAAAAACCCTTACGCTGTCAGGTTCATTCAAAAGCGATCTTTAAAAAGACCCCAGATCTTTCAGGTTTTGCTTGGTGAGTTTATTAAACCGGTAATTATGGAGAACCGCCGCAACAGTCAGTCCACTGATCAACCCGATCCAAAGGCCTTCAGGGCCAATATTTTTGATGATCCCCAGGTAGTATCCAACAGGGAAGCCGATCAGCCAGTAGGAAAAGAAGTTTACTACCATGGGGATGCGGGTATCTTTAAGTCCTCTTAAGGCTCCAAATCCACCGACTTGAAGACCATCAGAGATCTGAAAAACTGCAGCCATAAAAAGTAAGGATACTGCAACAGTAGCAACTTCAGGGTCCCGGGTGTAAATACTGATGATAAGATCCGGAGCTAAAAACAGAAGGATGGCGGTGAGGGTCATCACTCCGGCGCAAATTACGATACCGACAAATCCTCTGAACCGGGCCTTTTCAACGGAGCCCTGTCCGATCGAAAAACCAACCCGTTGCGATATTGCCATAGACAGGCCAAATGGGATCATGAACATAGCTGATGCCACATTGATCGCTATCTGGTGAGCTGCCGCAGCTTTTACACTTAATGAACCCATCAATAAACTAACGGTGGCAAACAGTAGGACTTCCATGGAAGAACTTACACCATTTGGAATACCGATCTTGATCAGTTCACTGATGTATTTCCATTCCGGTCCTTTGGTTCGTGCAAATATATTGAAGCGCTTAAAAGGTTTGAATGATGCAGTAAAGGCGACAAAAATAATGGCTTCAAACAGGCAAACTATAGCGGTGGCATAACCGGTGCCAACAGCTCCCAGTTCAGGAAATCCAAGCTTACCATACATTAAAACATAATTGGCTCCTACATTCACAAAAAGTGCCCCGATCGCAATGTACATGGCGGGTTTGGTGACTGATAATCCTTCGCTGAAATATCTGATGCCCGCATAAACAAGTAATGGAGGGATGCCCCATGAAACCGCCTTAAGATAACCATCGGCAATGGGGATGATCTCAGGGGTCACATTGATCCAATACATCACGATATCCATATTACGGATGAGGAAAAAAGCGGGAATTGATAGCATCAGGATCAACCAAAAAAGCTGACGGGCACTTTTGCCGATCTCCTCGAATTTTCGGGCTCCCAGAAATTGGGATACCACAGGATTGATAGCGATCAAAGTAGCCATGCAAAATATTCCGACAGGCATAAAAATGGCATTTCCAATGGCTACAGCCGCCAGATCCAGGGCAGAGAGATTCCCTGCCATTACGGTATCGGTGAAATTCAGTCCCATGCTGATCAATTGTGTGGCTATGATGGGGCTGCCTATCTGAAGGAGTTTTTTGCCTTCTTTTTTTATGTCTTTTTTGGAGTATCTCATAATCTATCGGAAGGCCACAAAGGTAAGGACTAATGAGATCAAAAAAGCAAAGTAATTATCTATCAGAATGATTTATTACCGGAAGAATAATTGAAAATGTGGAGCCTTCGCTTACGGTGCTTTGAAAGGTAATTTGCCCGCCATGTTCGGCTATGATTTTCTTGGCGATCGCCAGCCCCAATCCGGTGCCACTTGATTTGGTTGAGAAATTTGGAACAAAGATCTTATCCCGACTTTCTTCAGCTATGCCTTCACCCGAATCTGTTACGGAGATCGTAACCATACCTTGTTTCGTATCATGCAGGGTGCTTAACTGGATGCGACCTCCATTTGGCATAGCCTCCAGTCCATTCTTTACCAGGTTGATGAGTACCCTTCGAAGCTCATCTTTAACCCCGCTAACCAAAAGATCATTTGCATGTAATTCGGTTTGAACCTGAATATCGCTCTCAGTTCCATATAGATCGGCCACCTGAGCCACCAGCTTGTTCACCTCCACCGGTTCAAAACCCTGCTCCACAGGCTTGGCGAATTTAGAAAAATCTGACGCGATCTTATTCAAGGATTCAATTTGCTCAATGATATTGTTGGTCAATGCTTTGATCTTGGGTTGTATCTCTGAAAGGTCACCGTTTGAGTGACTGATCTGACGTTCAAGATGCTGAAGGTTGAGCTTCATCGGAGTCAAAGGATTTTTGATCTCATGAGCCACCTGTTGGGCCATTTCTTTCCATGCGGCTTCTCTCTCGGCCTCAGCCAGATCGGTTTGTAGATCCTTAAGGCGATAAACCATAATGTTGTAGGCGTTGATCAGAGCACCGATCTCATCCTGACTTTTAACAGGCAGGGTAGTTTCAAGGTCACCCCCGGAGATCTTTTTCAGTCCTTTTCTTAATGCTTCGAGCGGGGAGGTCAGTTGTGTGGAGATCAGGGAAGCACCTAATATGAAAAAACTAAAGATAAGTACGAATAACCCGATCAGATAGCTGGTGGTGGTTAGCAGTTGCTCGTTGAAGATCGGGGCTTCCAGGAATGTTGGGATTGAAACAACGCCCGCAATGTTTCCGGATTCATCCAGCCAGGGCTGATAGCCGATCAATAATTCCTGATCACCAAGGGTCAAGCGCCGCGTGACCTGACTGTTCCCACGGTTATAAATGGAATCATAAACATCCCAGGGTAACAGATTCGGTAAAAGATGCTGATTATAGATCTGACCGGTTGTGGAAATATCTATCACCTTGTTTCTGTAAAGGGAGGCGTCGGCATCCAGTGTTGAAGCAAGTGTAAATAGTGGAATGGGTTGGTCGCTGTTCTCAAGTTCTGAGTTGGAGATCGCTTCAGTCAGGTTCTCAATCTTTAAAAGGAGTTCGTTTTGAACTGATGATTGATTTTGATTTTTCACCGTGTAATAGGTGGTGATGATCAGCGCCAGCAAACAGGCCAGAGAAGCCAGAATGAACCGATCGATCAGGCGATCCCTGAATCTTTTGTTAGCTGAAATGAATATGGAATCATTCTTTAAATAGATGAAGCCAATGATGACCGATCCGGCACTTAATACGACGAAATAGAATCTGAGTATGGAGAAGAAATGATTATTAAAGCCTGCTTTTTTAGTGGCAGAACGAATGATCTGATCGGAGGAATTGGCTATGAAGTATTCCTGAATATTTTGCCCTGCCAGCATCTGATCTCTGTACAAAACCTTGGACTCCCGGATCCTATTGTTGAGCTCATCCGGTAAACTCAGGTATCCTGGCAGTTCAAGGGGGGGACCCAGAATATTTTTACGGGCACTGACTCCATTAAGGTACTCTGTAACGTTTATGGTAGAACTCCACTTCGCGTTATTTTGCATAGCCATGACCGCACGCAATGGTTTTTCAAATTGGGGACGTTCTCTGTAAACCGAACATAAGATCCATCCAATACGGGTTTCGGTGCTATCGGTATCGTAAATAGGTATCCAGGCTCTACGGAAGGAGGAATACTGTGAAGCGACTTCATTGAGGGGTGTTTCCCGGATAATAGGTCTCAAATTTTCAAACCGGATCTGTTCTGCTTCAAAAGGAACAATAAGTGAGAACATATTGAATGCCCGGGTCCATGCAGGTGAATTCAAGTCTGAAGAATAATCACTGATGATCTCCCCAGCATTATTGATCAGTTGTGTTGAAATGGAAAATGTCTCCCAGTCATCCTGAATAAGATTTTCGGTATTTTGCCTGAATATATTATCAACCAGCGGTTGATCGGTTCGCAGGTCTTCGGCATCGAGTGTGGCAAGCTGTTGTTGAAGGTCTATAAGTAAAGTGCTTGCAATGCGTTCAGCCTCTGTGGCCTCTTCAGTAATAAATTGTTCAGCGGCCGTTTCCATTTCTCGGATCAATCTCTCTGCATAACCCCGGTAAACGGCAATGTAGCTGACCCCAACCACAATAAAACTAATGAGAAGATAAAGTCTGAGATGGGATGATCGGATCAGTAAAAGCGGTTCTTTTGATGCTTGATACAAGAAGGCGAGAACCGTTCCTAAAATAAAAACCAGAATAATGATCAGGGCTTGTTCATCCAGAATAAAAAATGGATAGAATGAAATTATCAAAGTACCGGCTGCATACCCGGCTGCCAGTGATAGTAAAACAAGGGGCAATCGTGTTGAATTTAACCTGAAGACAAACCAACCCATTAAACCCGTAAGTATGATGGATGAAAAGCCAAGTAACCCGGTGGCCAGGTAAAAGATCATGGTTGAGACTTCCGGGAACACCTCAAGGTCTAACACAGGTATATTTGTGAACAGAATGACCTCATAAACTTCGTTATAACTGAAGGCGAGAAGAATAACGGTGATCAAACCGGTTAGAATACCGGTGAAAATATGCAGGATCGAAGAAGAAAGATGTACTTCTGTTGAGCCTATGGCCAAGGCCTTAAAAGTAACAACGGATAACAGTAACAGAAAGATGGAGTGTATGGAATACTGAAAAAGCCGTATGATACTGTCACTTTCCAGGCCGGGTGATCGGGTTAGTAACTCTACCCAGCTGGCTTCTACATCTAAATTGATGAAAAACAACCAGGCAATAACCACGGCTAACAGCTTGAGGAAGAAAGAGCGCCAGAAACTGAGATTTTCAGAAATTGCCGTCAGGAATAACGCGGTCAACAAAATGATAAGGGTCCAGAAACCAACCCTGTATAAAAAATGCCCTTGATCTTGATCGGCAGCAAATGTCGTGTTGTCGTTGGGTAGGGTGTATGCCAATCCAACCGAATCAGAATTAGCGAGTACAAGGGGCTGACTGTAGCTGATATTTGAAGGAGGGGATTCAAAAAAATTGATACGAACCGGGTAGCCGTTTTTTGGTCCAAAAAGATCGTAAGGATCAACTTCAGAACTGTTGCCAATAGATAACAGATTTGATTGCTGGATCTTACTTCTTGTGACAAGGTGGTAGCGGACTACAGTATCCTGCTCAGTTATTGGGATTCTATTAAAAAATTCAAGGTAGGTTACGTTATTGTCTCGGTTTAACCGTACGTGGGGAAAGGTTGAATTCTGGGCGAAAACTGAAGAGAATTCCTCAGCGCCAAACTCAGTCCACGCAACCAGGGTGGTATCCCTGAAAACAGAAATGCCCCAAAAAGGGTCATCTTCCTCAAACCCTGCAAAAAGTTCTGTAAGGCCCGAAGTGCTAAGTGCATTAACGACTTTTTGAGTGAACTGTTGGCTTTCGGCTTTGAATTGATTTTCAAAGGCATTGAAGTTGTTTGCGACTTCCTCAATGGATTGCCGGGTCAGCCTGTCGTTAGTTTCACGGTCAGTTTCTGGTTGTGCCCAAAACTCAAACAGTCCATATGCTATCGTGGTAAGGATCAGCAGTATTGACAGGATCTTTACCTTTTGAGCCGGTGAATATGTGAATCGCTTGATGCCCATAAATCAATATGAGCGTAAATTAAGGTGTAATCAAGTTAGGGATCTCACGGTCATCTTTGCCATTCAATACAGAAATGATGGCATCGGCCGCCAGCATACCAATATCTTGGCGGGTGCGATGAGTGGCACTGGCAATATGAGGAAGGAGTAAGGTGTTTGGAGCCGTCAGTAATTTTGGGTGGACTTCCGGTTCTTTCTCAAAAACATCCAGTGCGGCTCCGGCAATGGCCTTATTGTGCAATGCCTCTGCAAGTGCCACTTCATCAATAACGGCACCTCTCGAAATATTGATCAATAAAGCGTGAACCGGCATACGGTTTAGGAAATCGGAATCCACAAGATGATGGGTGTTATCCGTTAAAGGGCAATTGAGGCTGACCACGTCACTCTTTTCAGCGAGTTCACCGGAATCTTCTATGTAAGTAGCATCCAGTGCTTTTTCTGAGTCAGGGTCTAATTTGCTTCTATTGTGATATAAGATATTCATTCCAAAGGCCCTGGCACGATGAGCAAAGGCTTGTCCGATACGCCCCATGCCAATGATCCCCAAATTTCTATTGCGCAATTCCATGCCCAGAAAACCGAGCGGTTCCCATCCTTTAAAATTTCCGTCTCTGAGGTATTGTTCAGCTTCCTTTAGTTTTCGTGATAGGGCGAGCAATAGTCCCATGGCATAATCGCCACAAGCCTCGGTAAGCACATCCGGAGTATTGGCAACACGAATTCCTAAAGAGCCGGCTGTCTCAACATCAATATTATCGTACCCGACGGCAAAGTTAGCCACAATCTTCAGGTTTGAACCGGCCTTCATCACAGCCTCAGTCACCGGTACCGATAACATACAAAGGAGAGCGTCATAGGGTTGTATCTCATTGATCAGGTTTTCCTCAGACTGGAAGTACCCTTTTTCGCCAACCGTGACGTTGGCAAAGTCTCTTAAATGATCGATCACTTTAGCTGGGATGGGTTCAGTGATCAGTATGTTAGGCTTGCCGGAATTCAAATTATTGCTCGTCGGTATCTTTGATGTGCGTTACTTTGGCGTCATTCCACATGCGCTCAATACCATAAAAATCTCTCTTCTCTTTACTCATAATGTGGACCACAATATTCACAAAATCCAGGATCACCCACGAACGCCCCTGCAGCCCTTCTTTTTTCCAGGCTTTTTCACCTGTTTTTTCACGCATATCCTCTTCGACGGCATCAGCTAATGCTTTGATCTGCACGTCTGAGGTACCATGGCAAACTACAAAATAATCGGTCAGTGTGGTTAGTTCAGAAACATCGAGCAGAGTAATGTCTTTCCCTTTACGGCTCAGTAAGGCTTCTGTGATGATCTCAACCATCTCCTGTGAATCAGGAACCTCATCCGTATAAGCGTTTTCAAATTGTTGTTTACTTTGTTGTTTGATATCTGTCATATAGATTTATTCGGTATTTAATTTTTCGTAGTCGTGGCCAATTACAACTGTTACATCCAGGTAGAAATCAGGAGATGATTCTCTGATCACATTTTCCTCTGAGATCCCCAGGGCGTTAGCAACGCGATAGGCATTATCCATTACACCGCTTCTCGAAATCACGATCGTTTCCGGTAAGTCGAAAGTCTCAAAATTTCCGGTTTCAACCACATCGAAACCATTTGAACGTAATAAACTGGTGTAAGCATTGGCGATACCGGGAACACCACAGCCATTCAAAACTTCCATCTGAATGATCTCACTAATGAGTTCGGCTCCGGCTTCCGACCTTTCATTAAAGATCCGTGGATAAATGATCCGTGAAAATAAGGAAATTACCAATACCAACAGCAGGATACTTAGAAATCCTATTGCAGCATTCAGATAAAGGTCGTTAGGTCCGTTTGTTCGCTTCTCGTCAGGTTCAGCCATTAATTAGAGCAGTACTAATACCATGGATTATAACGGTCGTAGCCATACATGCCGAAACCTCTGTTGAACATTCCGTACCCGCTATTGAAATAACCGTATCCTCGTGGAAGTTGCTGATATTGTAATCTGACGTGCGCGTTATCACTGATCTTGTAATTGAGTTCCGCATTTCGGATCAGGATCTCTCCGTTTAAATTGTTGTTGGTATTCACAAGGTTTGATCCGCCAAACGGAGAGTGTAAAAATGAAACATCAACCCGGCCGGTGAGGTTGTCAGAGAACATGATGTTCACAGTATTGGTGTAAGAGTTCACGTTCTGATAACTACCACCTACTGATCCAAAATTCATGGAGTAAGAGTGGCTCATACTCACTTTGTTCTGAAAAAAGTTGTTCAGCCAGGTCTGAACAGTAGGGGCTTTTGAGTTGATGATCGGCCCTGAAAACTCATAAGACCGCGAAAGGTCCTGTCGTAATTGTGCCGACAATTGGGTGCTGAATAGTATTCCAAAAACAAAGGATGCCAATAATAATTTCTTCATAATGCTCACAAATTTAATGATCAACGTTAGAGCAGATGTTTATTGTATAAGTATAACGAATTGGGTTTTAATAATAAACATTCCCGTAAAAGCTCATGAATTGAAATCGCCTGAAAAAAAGTATATCTTATCTAACTTTGCAACAGTACTGAAAACAGATAAAAATCTAGATGAAGCTCACCGATTTTAAATTTGAGACTGACGATTTAAATATTCCTGAAGAACCACTTGAGAAAAGAGACTCAGCCCGACTGATGGTTCTGAACAGAGAGGAAAAAACCATAGAACACACCACCTTTTCGGAGATCCATAAGCACATCAATAAAGATGATGTGATGGTGTATAACAATACCAAGGTATTTCCGGCCAGACTGCACGGTAAAAAGGAAAAGACAGAAGCAGATATAGAGGTCTTCCTTTTAAGAGAATTAATGCCGGAAAATATGCTTTGGGATGTTCTGGTTGAGCCGGCGCGTAAGATCCGTATCGGTAATAAACTTTATTTCGGTGAGGAAGACGAAGAATTGATGGCCGAAGTGGTAGATAATACCACTTCTCGTGGCCGAACCATACGTTTCTTATACGAAGGGCCAAATCAGGAGCTGTATGATCGGCTGGATGAACTTGGCAAGATGCCGCTTCCTCCGTATATCGAGAGAGAGCCTGTAGAAGCAGATAAGGAAAGATATCAAACCATTTTTGCTACAGAGCGCGGAGCTGTTGCAGCCCCTGCTGCCGGCATGCACTTTACCCCGGAGCTGGTAGAAAAGATCAAAAAGAAAGGGGTGGAATTCCTGCCAACCACCTTGCACATCGGTTGGGGTATTTTCCGCAATGTAGAGGTTGAGGATCTTACCAAGCACAGAATGGATTCCGACAACTATTTTATATCCAAAGAAACATCCGATAAGATCAACGAGACGCTTAAAAAGAAAAAGAATCGTGTGATCGCGATCGGTTCAAGCTCTTGTAGAACGATCGAAACAAGCGTGATGGCGAGCGGAATGTCTAAACCGGGAACCGGTTGGACGGATAAGTTTATCTATCCACCTTATAACTTTAAGATCACAGAAGGCTTGATCATCAACTTTCATCAGCCGGAATCCACGCGGTTAATGCTGGCAGCGGCCTTCGCGGGCTACGATTTTCTGATGGAGGCTTACGAAGAGGCTAAGAAAGAGAACTACCGAATGTTTGCGTTCGGTGACGCTATGCTGATCCTGTAAATGATCAGGCTGTCGCTCATAATACCGGCGGCAGGCTCGGGTGTGCGCCTGGGGATGAAAACCCCTAAGCCATTTATTGAGTTAGGTGGCAGAACGATTTTACAGCATACCATTGACAAGTTCATTGATATACCTGAGTTGGGGCAATTGTTGATCGTAGCCTCAGCTCAGAATATAGATCGGGTAAAAAGCCTGGTCTCAGATCATGATCGATCTGATGTAGATATTTCAGTCGTTGAAGGTGGTGATGAGAGGCAGGATTCCATCAGCAACGCTCTGAAATTTGTAGATAAGAGGTGTGACCTTGTTGCCATTCATGATGCTGTAAGACCTTTTATTGAAAAGAACGTGGTAGAGGAGTGTATTAGTAAAGCGATGAAATATGGTGCGGCTATTCCGGGTATTCCCGTTAAGGATACTGTAAAAGTGCTTAATGATGAGCAACTCGTAGAGTCCACGCCTGATCGATCTTCTCTTTGGCAAATTCAGACTCCACAGATTTTCAAAAGACAAATTTTGTTTGATGCTTATGATCATGCAAAAAACGCAGGCTTTACAGGAACTGATGACAGTTCATTAGTTGAGAATCTTGGTATAAAGGTTCATGTGGTTAAAAGCAGTTATGAAAATTTTAAGATCACCTACCCCATCGACCTTAAACTTGCTGAACTAAAGGTGGGGGGGGAATTATGAATAATATCCGAATTGGCTATGGATATGATGTCCATAAATTTTCTGAAGACAGAAAATTAGTATTGGGAGGGATTGAGATCCCTTTTGAAAAGGGGCTTTTGGGGCATTCCGATGCCGATGTTCTGTTACATGCAATCACGGATGCCATTTTGGGAGCATTGGCTTTAGGGGATATTGGATCTCATTTTCCTGATGACGACCCTAAGTATGAAGGAGCCGAAAGTGTTGAGCTGCTCAAACATTGTTATAGACTGGTAAAAGAAAAAGGGTATGTGATCGGGAACATGGATGCAACGGTGATAGCTGAAAGGCCGAAACTTCAGCCCTATATTAACAGTATGAGGGAACAGGTCGCGAAGATCTTTGAAACAGAGGTCGGTAATATCTCAGTTAAGGCAACCACATCAGAAAAAATGGGGTTTGCAGGTAGGGAAGAAGGGATCATTGCGCAATGCACTGTCCTGCTTAAAATGTATTAAAAAGAATGGCAGATCAGATCGTACAAAGTATAGTAGAATGGATCAGTATGGTTCCGCCAATAGGTATATACCTCATATTGTTTGGTATTGCCTATATCGAAAACCTGATACCACCAATGCCGGGTGATGTGATCGTTGCTTTTGGAGGGTATCTTGCTGCAGAAAGTATCATCGGGCTGATGCCGCTGTGGAGTGCGACTGTTGTGGCATCAGTGTTAGGATTTATGACGATGTATTGGCTGGGATATAGGTGGGGAGTTCAAATTGAAGAAAACAGAGAGAGTCATTTGCTGCTCAGGTTTATCGATTATAAATATTTTAAACGAGGTAAGAAGTGGATGAGTCGGTGGGGTCAGGGTGTGATTTTAGCTAACAGATTTCTTGCCGGAACCCGTTCGGTGATCTCTCTTACTGCCGGGATGTCTCACCTTCATATTACGAGGACCGTTCTCAGTTCATTTGTGAGTTCCATGCTATGGAATGCGTTACTGATAGGTATGGGGTGGGTAATCCGTGATAACTGGAAGGTCATTGGTGAATATTTATCCAATTATGGTAAAGTGATTTTGCTTTTAATTGTTGTTGTAGTTTCTGTTAAGCTTTATTTTGAGTTCTACTATAAAAGAAAGACGAAGGGTTCAGAAAAGAGTTAAAAGTTTTTGACAAACTGTATTGACAATCAATTCAATCATGCTTAATTTTTAAGTCTTTCGCGAAAAGCCAGTGTAGCTCAGTTGGTAGAGCAACGGTTTTGTAAACCGTCGGTCATCGGTTCGAATCCGGTCACTGGCTCACAGCGATTTTGACATATTGACCTGGGGGGATACCAAAGCGGCCAACTGGGGCAGACTGTAAATCTGTTGTCGTGAGACTTCGCAGGTTCGAATCCTGCTCCCCCCACGTGTAAGCGAGCGTAGCTCAATTGGTAGAGCGTCACCCTTCCAAGGTGAATGTTGCCGGTTCGATTCCGGTCGCTCGCTCAACCACGCCGATATAGCTCAGGGGTAGAGCACTTCCATGGTAAGGAAGGGGTCGTCGGTTCAATTCCGACTATCGGCTCAGGGCATAAATTTTTGGACATTTTTTAAACAATACTTAACAAAATAGCTTAATCATGGCAAAAGAGACCTTTCAACGGAATAAGCCCCACGTAAACGTAGGCACGATAGGCCACGTAGATCACGGAAAAACGACACTGACGGCAGCGATTACGACGGTAATGGCGAAGACCTATGGTGGAGTAGCGAAGCAATTTGCGGATATTGACAATGCGCCGGAAGAGCGTGAGCGCGGTATTACGATTGCGACGGCCCACGTAGAGTACGAAACCGACGAGCGTCACTATGCCCACGTTGACTGTCCGGGTCACGCCGACTATGTGAAGAACATGGTAACGGGAGCGGCTCAGATGGACGGAGCTATTTTGGTGGTAGCTGCCACGGATGGTCCGATGCCACAGACGCGCGAGCACATTCTGCTTGCCCGCCAGGTTGGAGTGCCACAGATCGTGGTCTTTATGAACAAGGTGGATCTGGTAGACGATGAAGAGCTGCTGGAGCTGGTAGAGCTGGAAGTGCGTGAGCTTCTGTCCTCGTATGAATTTGATGGCGACAACATTCCTGTGATCCAGGGATCTGCCCTTGGCGCGCTGAACGGTGAAGCTGAGTGGGAAGAGAAGATCGTTGAGCTGATGAAAGCCGTTGACGAGACGATTCCAACGCCAGAGCGTGACGTAGACAAGCCGTTCCTGATGCCGGTAGAGGATGTATTCTCTATCACCGGTCGTGGAACCGTGGCTACCGGACGTATTGAGCGTGGCGTGCTGAAGCTGAATGATGAGATTGAGATCGTTGGTATCGTTGAAGAGCCAATGAAGACGGTAGTAACCGGTATTGAGATGTTCCGCCGTATGCTTGACCAGGGTCAGGCCGGAGACAACGCCGGTATTCTGCTGCGTGGTATTAACAAGGAGCAGCTGCAGCGCGGTATGGTACTGTGTAAGCCGGGCTCGATCACCCCGCATAAGAAGTTTGAGTGTGAGGTGTATGTATTGAGTAAAGATGAGGGTGGTCGTCACACGCCATTCTTCAAAGGCTATCGCCCGCAGTTTTACTTCAGAACCACCGATGTGACCGGCTCTTGTGAGCTGCCAGACGGCGTTGAGATGGTAATGCCAGGCGACAATGTGAAATTAAACGTAACCCTGATCCAGCCGGTGGCGATGGAAGAAGGATTGCGATTTGCGATACGCGAAGGTGGCCGTACAGTGGGCGCCGGAGTGGTAACTAAAATCTTAGACTAAG
>NZ_PQBS01000039.1:17816-28911 GCF_002911695.1 Gracilimonas amylolytica | reverse complement strand
TCTGTTAGACTTTAAGTATTGAGAAAGGCAGTCAACTCTGCTTTTTTATAATACCAGCGAGCCGGAGACAGGCTAACCGAGTGTGTCGAGCAGAACTCGAAATCCCGAATCAGCCCCTCCGGCTTCGGTATTATCCAAACCTAAATAGCATGCTAGTAAAACACTACGAACAGAGTCAGGTCCGATAATACCTAGCTGGCATACGTCATTAAGGTTAATCAAACATGAGGATTTTTTATGGATCTCACAAATCTAACCCACTTTATTGGTATAGATATTTCTAAAGATACCCTGGACTGCTGGCACCGTCCTTCCGGGGAACATATGCAGTGCGCAAATTGCGAGTCCGGTTTCCAACAACTAAACCAGTGGATAACCGAGGCGGGATGTACCGACCAGAACAGTGTTATTTGTATGGAGGACACCGGAATCTATGGTAAACGACTATTGGTTGCGTTAACCCAAATGGGATGGAGATGCTCGGTAGAAAAGACCACCATATTGGAAAAGGTGGGCCCGGACCACCATCGTAAAGATGACCAGTTTGATGCTCAGCTACTGGCTGAATACGCGGATCGTTTTGCTGATCAGTTATCACTGAGCACCCCGGCAGAGCCGGTATTAGATCAGCTTCAACAACTCTATGCTGAACGTCGCCGGCTGATACGCCAGCAAACGGCCACCAAAACCAAGCAAACGCAATCGGCCCAACAGCCGGACTGCCCGGAGCTGGTGCGCCAGGGGTGGGAAGAGCAACTACAGTTATTTGACAACCATATTGCCCAGTTGGAACAGCACATTCGGCAGTGCATACAAACCCATGATGGGCTGCAGGAATACTACGACTTGCTGGTCAGTATTCCTGGTATTGGAGAAGTTACCGCCTGGATGTGGCTGATTCTCTTTTTTGGAGAACAAAAATTGAATCCTAAGGCTATTTCCTCCCGTTTTGGAGTAGCTCCCCATAGTCATAGTTCAGGAAGTTCGGTGCGTGGGAAAACGCGTTCTTCCGGCCATGGAAGTGCAGAAGCACGTTCTACGTTAACCATGGCAGCCCGCTCGGCCAGTACACACAACGATAAATTCAGTGCCTATAAACAGAAAAAACTGGAGGAAGGTAAGCCTTGGCCGGTAGTTCGTAATAACCTGGTAAACAAATTAATCACTATTATATGTGCCATATGGAACAGCCAAACTTGCTATAAATCAAACCATGAATCCAGATTCGACAAACAAAAAAAGGCTGCTTAGTACTTGATTAAGTCATAGCATTCGGGATCAGGGTGACCCTTTTCTTTGTATTTGGATGCCTAATTTGTTTAGATCACAAACCTGAGACCGCAATAACTTACCTGTTTGTTAACTCTTAGCCTCAATTAGATCCAACACCTTCTCCACGGCTTCTTCAATGGATAGCTCATCGGTATTGACAGTGAGTGCCGGATTTTCAGGGGCTTCGTGATTCGCATCATAGCCGGTGAGTCCTGAGATCTCTCCTTTTTCGGCCTTGGCATAAAGGCCTTTGGGGTCTCGTTCCTGAGCCGTTTTTGGATCACAGATGATATGAACCACTTTGAAATTTCCTTCAGGGAATAAAGCTTTGACAGCCTCTCGGTCTGAGTCAAATGGAGACACAAAGGTACAGATCACAATATTTCCGTGCTCAAAGAACAAGCGGGACAAGTGTCCTACTCTGCGGATATTTTCACTTCGGTCTGCGGCGCTGAACCCGAGGTCGCCATTCAATCCATGCCGAACCTGATCTCCATCCAGCAGCATCGTCTGTTTACCGGATTCGAATAATCTTTTCTCCACTTCTTTGGCAATGGTACTTTTTCCGGCCCCGGAAATTCCGGTCAGCCAAAGTACTTGTGCTTTATGACCGTTTCGTTTCTCACGTTCTTCCCTTGGAATATTCCACGGCTCCCAGGTCACATTAGGTGAGTGCTGAGTTTTGAGTTTTGATTTTTGAGTCGAATCATCTTTCGACACTGTTGATCCCGCTCGCATCATACCGGCCCCGACCGTTACATTGGTAGCCTTATCGATGATGATAAAGCTTCCGGTCTTTTTATTGACCTGATAGGCGTCAAAGAACAGGGGCTGACTGCTCACCAGTTTCACCCGGCCGATCTCATTCAGCTCAAGCTTGTTGGCATCTTCACGGCCCATGGTATCCACATTCATGCGATACACAATATCATTCGCATAAACCTGGGTTCTGCGGGTGTTGTGCTGCAACACATATTGCTTACCCGGCTCCAAGGCTTTGCCGTCCATCCAGCAAACATAGGCTTCGAAATCATTTCTAACAGTCGGCACGTTATCTTTGCGGACGATCATATCTCCGCGGGAAATATCGATCTCATCTTCAGTGGTCAGCGTAACAGAATCTCCCGGATAAGCAACTTCCAGGTTCTCACCCCGCGTCACGATATCCTTGATCTTGGTGGTCAACCCGGATGGCAATACTTTTACTTCATCACCAGGGCGCACATGTCCGGATGCTACCCGACCTGAAAACCCTCTGAAATTCTGATTCGGTCGGATCACATACTGCACCGGAAACCTGAAATCTATGATATTTTCATCAGCATCCACCTTCACATTCTCGAGATGATGCAGTAGGGTTGAACCTTTGTACCACTCGGTATTTTCACTTTTATCCACCACGTTATCTCCCTTCAGAGCAGAGATCGGGATGTAGGTCACATCCGTTACATTCAATTTCTTGGCAAAGGCACTGAATTCAGAGACGATCTCATTGTAGACGTCTTCGGAGTAATCCACGAGATCCATTTTGTTGATAGCGACCACCAGGTGAGGGATCCTCAAAAGTGATGAAATAAAAGCGTGGCGGCGGGATTGTGTCAATAGTCCTTTAGAGGCATCCACAAGGATAACCGCCAGATCAGCTGTGGAAGCACCGGTCACCATATTTCGGGTGTACTGAGTATGCCCCGGAGTATCCGCAATAATAAATTTTCGTTTTGGGGTCGCGAAATAACGGTAAGCTACATCAATGGTGATCTTTTGCTCGCGTTCGGCTTTGAGTCCGTCCGTCAACAGAGCCAGGTTTACATCCTCTTCCCCACTGCTCTTACTGGATTTCTCGATCGCCTCCATCTGATCCTCAAAAATAGACTTGGAATCATAGAACAACCGCCCGATCAGCGTACTTTTTCCATCATCCACACTACCGGCTGTGGTAAAGCGCAGTAGGTCCATGTCGAGGTATTTACTGCCTGTGGCATCAGTAGAATTGAGTTCAGAGTTTTGAGATTTGAGTGGGGACATAGGTTTTAGTGTTTAGTTTTTAGTGCTTAGTTGGCTTGTTTTAACAATTGCAGTCAGAAGTTTTACAAGCTCCAGGCACATTTCATATTCTTGTTCAACATTAACTTTCATGGCATCACTTGCTTTGAGTAACTCTAACCAATACAGAGATTCTCTTGCCTCCTTTGAAGCGATTCCCATCTTATTCGTAAAGTCTTTTTTAGAAACGGCTGCTCCTGCTTCATTAACATTTGCTCCAATGGCTGTTCCAGATCGGAGTATCTGCCTTCCTAAATCAAATTCTTTTTGTTTATTCAATTTCTTTTTCAGGCTTAAGATCATCAATGCAAATTCAAAGCTTTTAGTATAGATAGGACCTTTGTTTTTCATTTCTCTAATCGTCTAGTTCATTGTTTAACAGTAAGAGTCCTGAATTTCTGATTCCTTACAAAAATTCTTCAACTAATCACTAAAAACTCAAAACTAAGCACTAAAAGTATCCTTGCCTTTTCCGATCTTCCATAGCCGTTTCGCTGCGCTTGTCATCATGGCGGTTGCCGCGCTCGGTTTGTCGGGCTGAGGCCACTTCCTGAATGATCTCCTCCATATTGGATGCCGTAGATTCCACCGCTCCGGTACAGGTGGCATCCCCAATGGTTCTGAAACGAACGGTCTTAGTGACCACTTCCTCATCATCCATTTTATTCACAAAATCAGTATCTGCCAGCCAAACACCGCGCCGATCAAAGACCTTACGTTCATGGGCAAAATACAAGGACGGTATCTCGATCTCTTCCTGTGCGATATACTGCCACACATCCATCTCCGTCCAGTTACTGATCGGAAACACACGGAAGTTCTCGCCTGGCTTTTTCATTCCGTTGTACAGGTTCCATAACTCAGGACGCTGATTTTTTGGATCCCACTGACCGAAAACATCCCGGTGTGAGAAAAAACGCTCCTTGGCACGGGCTTTTTCCTCATCACGGCGACCACCGCCCAATGCAGCGTCCACCTGATGTTTTTTCAAGGTATCTAAAAGGGTTACGGTTTGAAGGGCATTGCGACTCGCATCAGGTCCGGTTTCTTCCTCCACATCTCCCTTATCAATAGACTCCTGCACACTTCCGACGATCAACTCCACTCCATACTTCTCAACCAATTTGTCACGGAATTCGATGGTCTCCGGGAAATTATGTCCGGTATCCACATGCATCAGTGGGAAAGGAATTTTACCGGGATGAAATGCTTTCAGAGCCAGATGGAACATCACGATAGAATCCTTACCACCTGAAAATAAGAGGACCGGCCGGTCGAATTGGGCGGCCACTTCTCTCATTACATAGATGCCTTCGTCTTCAAGTTCTTTTAAATGCGATTGTTTTTTTCTTTCGCTCATTGCGTTTTTGATTGACGGGGGACCGTCTTTTTAGTTTTTAGTTTTGAGTGATGAGTTTTGAGTGATCACTTTACATCCACAAACTCATCCATCCCCAATAAAAAATAAGGGTTTTTGAAAGTTTCCTTGTTGTAGCTTAGCGGAGAGTATTTCTCTCCGTTCTTACCAGAATATCGGTAAACGGCATCGGCAGCGGCCGTGTCCCACTCCATAGTTGGCCCAAGTCGCGGATAAAGATCAGCTTTACCTTCTGCTACCAGACAAAACTTAATGGAGCTTCCGGAGGGAACTTCTTCACTGACCTCAATACCAAGTTCACTTAATTTTTTTTGAGTAGAGTCATCTCCGTGAGAACGACTGACTACGATCCTTGCCGGTTCAGATCTTTGAAAGGTTTCTGTTTCCAGCTTTACTGCTTTGTTATCGCCTTCCCGCTTGTATGAGCCAATGGTCTCATCCCCATAATACATAACATCGAAAGCAGGAACATAAACCACACCAAGCACCGGCTTATCTCCCTTGATCAAAGCGATATTAACCGTGAATTCACCATTTTTTTTAATGAATTCCTTGGTTCCATCCAGGGGATCAACCAACCAGAAAGACTCCCAGGATCTTCTTTCCTCGTAGTCGGGAATACCGGACTCTTCGGATATGACCGGAGTTTCGGGATCGATCTCTTTTAATGCGTTTACAATGATGTGATGGGCGGCAAGATCTGCCTTGGTGAGCGGGGAGTCATCCTCTTTGGTAATGACTTCAACGTCCGTCTCATAAAATTCTAAAATTTTTTGCCCCGCCTCTTCTGCAGTTTTAATAACCTGATTGAGCATTTACCTCTTTTAAAAATTCCAAATATAGGGTATTAAAGATACGGCAATTAGTCCGACTATCAAATTCAAGGGCAGCCCAATCTTAGTAAAATCAGTGAACTGATAACCACCGGGTCCATACACCATCAAATTGGTCTGATAACCGATCGGTGATGAAAAACTGGCCGATGCCGCTACGATCATTACCATGGCAAAGGGCATGAAATCGACCCCAAGAGTAGCTGCAAGTGACAGAGCGACCGGAAACACTAATACCGCGGCTGCATTATTGGTGATCATCTCTGTTAGTAACCAGGTGGCCAGGTAGGTCAGAGCTAACGCAAGAGTGGGATTATCTCCCGCAAAGGAAAGCAGGTTGGTAGCCAGATATTCTGCGGTACCGGTGTACTCTAAAGCACTTCCCAATCCCAAAGCTGAAGCAATGGCGATCAAAACCCGCCAATCCACACTTTCCAGGGCATTCGAATATCTGAAGCTTTTGGTGACCAACAGAAAACCACCGGCAACAATAGCTGCCTGAAGCATACTCAGGATCCCGGTTGCAGCCAGCACTACCATGCCTACCAATGAAAGTCCAGCCAGCCAGGCTTTTTCGTATGTGACAGGAGTTGAGTCTTCGATCGGACTCACCAGATAGAAATCACTGGAGTTGCGGTACTTGTTTACAAAATTGGGGTGAGCCTCAAGGAGTAACACATCCCCCATTCGCAAAGTAATATCCCCGATCTTTTCATTGATCCGCTCGCCGCTTCGTGAAACGGCGATCACCACGGCATCATACCGGTCCCTGAAATGCCCATCCCTGATGGTTCTTCCGATCAGAGGGTTTGAACGGGATACCACCGCCTCGATCATTTTTCTCTCATTGCGGGGGGCATTCAGCTTAAACACCTGATCGGTAGCGGGTTCCAATCCAGTGATCTGCTGAAGATCAATTATAGAATCCACAATACCGGTAAAGATCAACCGATCGTTGCCTTTAAGTATTTCATAAGGGCCAACTGCCGGAATAGTTCTCTGATTACGCTGAATCTCTATCAAATATAGACCCGGCAGATTTCTTAGCCCTGCATCTTCAATGGTCTTACCTGTCAAAGCACTTTCCGTTTCCACGATCATCTCAATAGTATATTCCCTCGGGTCCTTAAAAGTATCCAAACTTGAGCCTCTAACAGGCAGTAACCGCTCTCCGAATAGCATCAGATAGACAAAACCGGCAATCGCCACCGGGATTCCAATAAGCGCCGGCTCTAATAATCCAATAGTCTGCAACGATCCATGCTGAATCATCAGTCCATTGATGATGAGGTTGGTACTGGTTCCGATCAGCGTGCAGGTACCTCCTAATATAGCGGCATAGCTCAAAGGGATCAGGATCTTGGATACCGGGATCTGAGAGATACGGCTCCACCGCTCCAAAGCCGGAATGAAGGAAGCCACTATCGGCGTATTGTTCAGAAAAGCACTCATGACCATCACCGGACTCATAATGCGTAACTGCGCCTTTTTGACCGTTTTTGCATCCCCCATCACTTTTTGAACAATGAAATGAATAGCTCCGGTTTCCTTTAGTCCGGCCGCTACAATATACAAAGCCGCCACAGTCAGCATTCCCTCATTCGAAAATCCGGATAGAGCCTGTTCAGCAGGTAGAATTCCTGTTATGAAGATCACCGCAAGCCCCGCAAATAAGATGATATCAACTGATATGGATGTGCCTACCAGCAGGAACAGGCAGATCAGGATCACCCCTAAAACAAACCAGCCTTCAAATGTCATGTATTTTCAATTCTGTATGTGATTTAGTGAGTGCGGAATATATCATCAGGCGGGCAGAGGAAAAAATCGAAAAAACGAAAAAGAACTTTGAAGATGTAACCAACAAACCCGTATATTTGGCGCCTACTTAACCGTAGCCGCTGTGGTGGAATTGGTAGACACGTTGGACTTAAAATCTTTACGATCGTCCAATGCAGCCAATAGAGCCCTATTTTGGCTACTTTTTGTTACCATTTTGTTACCAAAAGCCCTCCTTATATCGTACTTCTTTGAATAGAAAAAAGCCCGTTGTGGATCTAATAATTTTCTTATTTCCACACCTGAGGTGCGCAAGATTTTGATGTTACGCCTGTCTTAATTTTCACAAACAGGAGTACATTATGGATTACAAAATCTACCCATTCAAGCGCGACAAAAAATATCGTCTCTTCATTAGGTTTATCGATGAGTACGGGCAGAAGAAACATCTGTCCACCGGCCTCACTTACCCACTCAAGCATACCAAGAAAGAACGCCTCTTAGCTCTTAAAGAAGCTGAGAAAGTGGCCGAGGATAAAATCATCGCCTATTACAAAGGGGAAAAGGACACCAAACCCAAGATTGATTCCCTTCGCGTGTTCCTCAGCAACCACTACTATCCGCATATTCGAAGCAATTTAAAAGCTAGCACAGTAGTCAGCTACAAGAATGCCTTAACCCATTTCATTCGGGTGTGTGGCTCAAAACCCATCGCAGCCTATTCCAAGACCGACATTCAGAAGTACAAGGTCAAACGCTTCGATAAGGAAGGCATCAAGAAGACCACCATTAATATTGAACTCAGAAGTATTAAGGCGGCCTTCTCATGGGCCTACAAGAATGACTTTTTGGATAAGCACCCGTTTAAAGGTCAAGACTTTTTGTTCAAAGCCAAGAGTAAGCGCAGAGCCTTTAAGGAGCATGAGCTTGAGCAGTTAATGAAGCAGACGGAAGGCAAAATGATTGGTCTCGTTATTCGCCTAAGCTATTACACAGGCATGCGGGTAGGCGAGCTATCGAAAATGCGATGGCGAATGGTCAACTTGGAGAAAAGCTACATCCAACTGACCTCAACCATTACCAAGTCGGCCAAGTCCCGGATTATACCATTAAGCCCAAAGGCATTTAATATTGTCAGGATCTTAGAGGCGCAACTCAAGGAAAAGCGGAAAAAAAAGGAGCACTGGTATAAAGATAAACCCTTCCCGACCTGTTATGTACTTCAAAAGAAACGGGGATATGGCCGATACGAGTGTCGTAGCATTCAGGATACCTTCCGAAAACACATGAACAAGGCTGGACTCCCTAAAGAGTTAACCTTTCATAGCCTCAGGCATACCTTTGCGACAAGAGCATTGGAAAATGGCGGAGATATCTACGCGGTAAGTAAGGTTATGGGGCACTCAACTCCTATGATCACTTCCCAATTCTACGATCACAGTACGGCTCTTAAATACAGAGATGTGATGGATTTGTTACCGTAGTCAATACTTGATTTGTTGATGGAGCCCATGAAGATTCGCTTTTTTGTTGATTTGTGCAAATGAAGCCTTCATGGGTTTTTTTATGACATTGGGAAGATTGGTGAAAAATGAGGCATTGAAAAACGAATACAATTCCTTCAGCCCTCATAGCTCACTCAGATACCTATCTTCCCCAATGGGGATCTTAATAGTTTCTTTTCTTATTGGTTTGTAATTTATTAAAAGAAATATCATTCTTTTCTTTGGGAATCGATAAACCACGATCAGTTGGTGCCATATTATCCATTCCATTATTACTGGACATAGACAATTTAGCTTGTGATACAGAGTAAACAATGAACAAACTAGTCACTGAAGGATCGGTAACGGAGTAACTTGATTGGGTTAACATATCAACCTCAATTGCCGGACTGGAAGCTGACGGGTCACTGACCATATTTAGCTTGCCACTCTCAACATTATCGGTGAAAGACCAGTCAATATTCATAGAATTTGAGGAATTTCGTTCAAGTCTCAATTCCCATATAACTTCATCCTGATTATCACTAATAGGTCTATAGTCCTCATACAAATTCATCCCATCATGCTTAAACCCGGTAAAGAATGCTCCTGGCGGTGCAATAGGTGGGCTTTCTACATCATTATCATCTAACCCCTCACGATTGCTACTACTATTTAAAAGAGCAAAAACAAGGTTATCTCGACTATAGGTTCCATCCGAAACATTCATCTTTGCCTGGAACGCATCAACAGAATTCACCTGAATAAAATAGGCAGTCAGTGTTTTATCGCTATCCATTTTTAGGGTAATCGGGTTATTAGAAGATGTGTTAGCTCCCCCCCATCGATCAAACTGCCAGTTACTGTTGGGAATTGCCTCAATCGTCTCTATTTCATTTTCATCGTAGGTACCACCTGAAGGGTTTACCGTACCTGGATCCCCACTTTGAGGATCAATTGTTACATCTAAGGTATACTCTGCGACTGCTCCAGTATCAGATCCGGAAGGGGTTTTCTTACACGTTATCAATAGAAATACAGGAATTAATAAAATGACGGTAATTTTAAATAAACGTTTCATGATGAAATCATATTGAATTTTGAAATTTCTATTGTTTGGAAAGAGTTACTGTTCCACTAGCTGTGGCTTTAATGAAGTAGCCATAACCAGGCAACATTTGACTAGCTTCCACCATCTCATATTCTCCCGAAGAACTATTAAAGGTGACTTTCCATATTATATTGTTCTCAATAATACTACCAGGATCCTGAATATCGGTAGATATATTCAATGTATCCGCTATCGTTCCAACCAGATTCCATCCTTTTGCCAAATCCAGAGTCAAGTTACCAAGTAGGTTACCGTTAAACTCGACGGTTTCATTGGAATTTAACTTCACCCAGTAGGCTTTTCCATTTGTTGGACTTGTAACAGGATTGTAATTACCTGAAAATTCGAAAACATCAGTTGAAATAGTTTGTGAGAAATAATCACTCATTTTTTGCCCACTCATTTCTTCCGGAATACTTATCAAATTCCATCCTTCCACATAATTTACGGTTATCGGTTCCCCGCCAGTAGTTGGTGGGTTATTAGCCTCATCCGTATAGCATAGTACACGATAATTCAAGCCGTACCAAGAGCCAAGGCTCAACTCATAATTATTAATGTTATCATGGGCAAAAAAACCAGAAGGTCTATTTCCGTCATGCCGGGCGATAAGATAATGTCGATCACTAGTATACCATCTGTTCCCATTTCTCTGCACAAGCATACTCTTCCCCTCAGATTCATTGAGGTCAACATCGTCAAAAAACGTTAACAAAGAACCATTTTGCTGATAATAACTTTCAATTTGTAACCAGTCTGCCAATTTATATTGATCTCCAAGCTCAGAAGTACAAGCTAGTGTTAGATCATCATTTTCAGAATAGGTCGAAGTAGTAGAGGAGAAAGTAATACTTGAAGATGAATTCTGAACACCCGTTCCGCTGACAGCTATACTTTGGTCAGTTGCCCCGGCAGAGGTGTGAATAATATCTTCGTTATAGGATTGTTCCGCTGTGGGCGAAAACCGCACGTAAATCGTGGTCGCTGCCACACTGCCTCCCCCATCCGGGCTCAGCGTCAGGCTCCCACCAAATCCGGTCGTCTGAGAGGTTGACACAGAAAATGCACCACCCGTCGACACCGTCAGGTCCCCGGTCAAATTACTGGCTGACAACGCATAGCTCAGTGTTGAGTTTTGGCCCACTTCCACGTCCCCAAAACTTACCGGGTCCGTAGGTACAGTGATCGTTGGAGA
>NZ_PQBS01000039.1:0-17766 GCF_002911695.1 Gracilimonas amylolytica | reverse complement strand
CCAGCCTGGCTCACACTCACTGTCTCACTGGTTCCTCCTCCGCTTATTGTAATGGTACCATTGCGGGAATTTGTACTGGTATTCTGGTCCACACTCACCAGCACCTGAGAATCATTTCCACTGCCGTCAGCTCCGCTTACCGTAACCCACGCTAAACTTTCACTCACCGTCCAGGAACTCACATTCGAAGTTATCGCAAAATCATCACTACCTGAGGCTGAACTAAAACTTAAACTCGTCGGTGAGGCCGTGATTGAAGCATCTTCTTCGTAGTAAAGCTGAACATTATCAATAAAAACCCCAATATCTCGATTTGTCCAATTGCTTTCAAAAACAAATTCTATATAAAACCTTCTTTCATCAATATATTCATCTAAAGAATAGGTTGCACTCAGCCAACCACTAGTTACGGAATTCCAAAAATCAATAGCTTGTCTTTCTCCTCCTTCATATACTAACCAAACACTCATTTCATCATTATTTGCGATACCAGGAACATTTACTAAATAATATAAATCAACTTTTTTACCCGAAAGAAAACTTCCATTAATCCAATATTTATATGAAAAATATGTATCCATATAATTATCATATATTGGGTCAGTGCTGAAAGGATCTCTTGTGAATCCATTTCCAGCCACATACATATAATTCGACCCTCCACTATAGGCGGCATCAATAAAATCGGCATTTGTTTCAGAATCTACCCCTTCTCTAACTGCTCCCCACTGAACATCTGAGTCTGTGGACACTTCTCCGATATACCAATTTTCACTGGTAAAACCCTCAAAATTTTCATTGAAAATATAATTTCTGGCAGCACTAGAAGATGAATTATACTTAGATGAAGTCGTTATTATTTCTTTGTTTCCATCGATTCTTGAAGAGTCTGTCCTAATTATTTTTTGATTTTCTCTTACTACTTTTTCTTGAGCAAAAGATGGAATAGAAACTGTGAGAAAAGTTAAAGTTACTAGTAAGTATTTCATGTTGCTGTCATTTACTACATTTTTTTCTTTTACTTGTTCTCCTTCCAAATTTTTTAGTTTGCAGAAAAAAAACCAACATTTTCCAAATCTTGATTTGATGTACAGATAAATGCCTATTATTAGTATTCTAATTTCCCAACAGATATCGCAAATTCTTTAACCAATTTGGATTACATCAAATACTATCCCTACCTTGATAAACCAACGAATCCGAAAACTCCTCAAAATACTCATTGTCAGGAATGAAGGGAATATGTCCTTCTTCAAACAATTCTTTAGCTATAATGTCATATAAGTCACTAGTCCCGACCCCCACAAGTTTCATATCGTAATTGAAGGTGGGTATGATATAGGCACTGACAAAATCATCCCGGATCGACCGCCTTGTTTCAGAGACCTGAACCGAGATCAGTTGTTTTTCCTGATCAATAAGCAGCCTTCGGGCATAGGTGTACTTTTCAACTTTTGAATAGAATTCTCCTACAACAGTTTTCGGGATCAACGCATAGTATCTTTCCTCCGCAGGATCGAAATTATCTGCTTTATAAGCCTCTGTGTGCGGTGACTGACCTCCGGTTTTATTCGCATCCAAAACCCCGATAAAAGCACTCCAAAAGGCATTGTTTACTCCCGTATAGACCAACTCCTCTGTGCCATCTTCATCTAAATCCACTGCAGCCATATCCAGGATCCGGCCTGTATGCAGGTACTCATCCAACATCTCGCCCGTGGCAGCATTCAGGGTATAGATCATATTAGGGAAAAACAGGGTCGCACTTGCATGCAGGTAAATCCTGTTTTCACCATTCACATTTATGGAAACCATCTCCAATGGCACCATAGTCCCATCCAGAATTTCCGGCTGTTCCTTAAATGAAAATTCCGAGGAAAGCTCTTTTTCCCATATAGCTTTATCCTGATTGACCGACCAAGCCTTCACTACCAGTTTTTCACGATTCGTAGAACGGGATCGTTCTGCCCATATCACCTCATTAACCCCATCTTCATCAATATCTAAAAGCTGATATAGATAACTATAACTTCCCTTTTCTTCATGATACCTCACAAACTCTTCTCCGACATCAATTTTGTCAATAACGGCGCCTTGTTCATTTTTCAGTACCATGAAGTGACCTTCCAACTCTACCAAACTCGGATTCTTATCAATCGGCCCATACAATAACCCCGAGATCACCAACAGCAAGACGATCATTATGGTAATAAATGCGGCTGAACTCTTCCTTTTCCAGATCTCCTGAGCTGCATGCCTGGGCAAAGAGGTTTTATGATGAAATGTAAGCCTGCGATCATAAAACAGATCTTTTATGTGTCCAATGCCTTTTATGATCAGTTTACGTTCAGGATATTTAGCCTGAAGTTTTTCTACCTGTACAGAAGCCTCTTCAAGCTGACCAATCGGTACCACCAGGATCTGAATCCACGAATAGAAAGCCGCCTCTATTTTCTTATTGAGGCTTTTCTCATCTACTTCCAGGACAGTACCGAATTCATCCACATCACCTGTAATAGCTATGCCCGGATTCAATCCAAAGTATTCTCTCTTATTCTCTGCCCTTAACATTTCACAATAGAACGAAGCAGCCAGAGCGGCATTTGCAGACCGGCCGGCATGCCAGGCATGGCCCAATTCAAAGTTTGCTGTCCCGGTCCAATAGTGGGGACTGCTAATAGATTCTTTAAGAAAATTTCCTGCCGCTGTGGCCGCTTCCTTAACCAAGTTTGCAGATCGTGCCCCTATAACTCCAAAGGTAGGCCGTAACTCGTATTCCCGACTCCTTGATTCCCCAATTACTTCTACCTGAATCTTTCTTAAACGACCAAAGCTTCCTGTATTTCCGGATCTTTCCAGAACCGGAATATAGACCTCTGATACATCTTTTCGCACCGCATTAATTTCGGTTTTGGGATCTGATCTGAGAACCAGTCGAGATCCATTTCCATCATCCGAACTAAGACCTAACCATGAATTTATTTGCTTTCGGCCATCCCTTATGTGCTCTAGTTTCTTTCTGACCTTAGCATCATTCCGTAACTCCGGGATTCCGGCAACAACTAATTCAATACTTTTTATGACCTGATCTAAATATTCAGGATCGATTCCTGTGAAAAGCAGGGAATGATTTAATTCAGGTAATTCCTCAAAAAGCTGGATGAGATAGCTGTCAAATTTTTCAAAATGACCTTCTAGCTTTTGAATGAAGCTATAAATGATATCCAGCTGAATACGTTCTGAGTCGGAAACACTCAGATCGATCTTTGCTTTCTCATAAAGTCCTTCAATTTTTAAAGGATCCATTGTAGCCCTTATTACATTTCACGCTACCCCGCTACTCAAGAAGGTATTTTTTAAATTCCCAATATCTATTCACCGATAAAAATAAACGGTCAGATCTTCCGGTTTTTCCAATTTTACTCTGACTGCTTCCTGCCCTGTTCTTACCAATTCGGTTTCATTTGCAGTAACCAACAAGAGCTTGCTGATATCAGCTAAAAATAATTCGCTGTTTAATTCTACATATTCATTACCAATTGCTACATCCACCTCAATACCTTCAATTTCAAAATTAGAATCGGAAGTATCTTTGGCGTTAAAGACTTTCATTTTGACCGGTAATCGAAGTATTGGCTTTATTCTTTTCCACTCTACACCTGAAAGGTTTTTGATACCCTTTACCTTTCCATGCTTATCCGTTACGATATCCAGGTCATACTCAGGTAAGGAAAGAACCGTATGCCCAATAGACTCTGATTTATTGTTGAGAACATGGATCTGTATTGACGCATCGGTACTATTTTCAAGCACCCTCACCACGACCTTATGCTCCTCTGAAACTAATGTAGCCAGGGTCTTTAATTTTTCATGATCATCTGCTATGGATTTGGCTGCTAAAATAACGGGCCCATGGATCCTCGTTGTTTTGTATGTACTTAATTGAATAGTGTATACTCTTTTTTCTGATACTCTATCGTATTCTTTATAAAAGTCACAGTAGAATTCATAGATCTCTCGTGTTTCATCAGAGTCATCTATGGCCTCTCTGATCTCATTTATTTCATCTGCATTTAACCTATGAGGAAAGCGGACAAACTGCTCAATATCTTTTTCCTGAATTCTTTTCACTTAGAGTTATTTAGCGTGATACGTTTACATTACTGTATATTAATCCTTTCCTGTCGTCGTATCTGCTAAAATTTTCTTCTTTTTTTACCTCATATAACATTTTGTCTCTCACTTTTTTGACCCAATATTCCAGGGTTTTTCGATGGTTTGATCTGTACTCATCATAGGTAACTTCTGGAAAAAAACTTTCAAAATGTTCAAAATACCCCTCATGAACCGACTCTTTTACATATTCTGATTCAAGAATGGATCGGGTGGTCTGCAAATACTTATCAAAGGTAGAAGCTGACAATTTTTTAGATACTACATAGGTCTTGAAAAGTTGGGTTTTAAGCAGTGAAATGCTCGCCATTAAAAATCGATTCAACTCCATTTCATTATAGGTATTCTTAAGCTCTTGCTCGTCTTCCATTTCCAGCTGATAAGCGAATACCTTTCTCAAAATAACGGCAAATCCAACCAGGTTATATTTTGAGGCATATCTTTCCTCTTTACTTAAAATTGACCTCAATTCTTCTACGGCATCTACCGTATTTTGAATATTTGATACCCGCGCAGAAAGCCGGATCTCAAGTATCTCATTCGGTATCACAGGCAAGCTTTCTTTATTTAACCCGAAATTGATACTACTTTTTTTAGAATCATACCGTGCACCATGTACTTTTTCCTCTTCCAGGGTCCGCTTTAAATTTCTTATGATCCTTGAGAGTGATGGATCAAATCTTTGAAAATTTCGAAATAATCCCTCATTGACCTTACTAAATACCAAACGCCTGAGGTCTATTAGAACTTCCTCTTCAGCCTGATCACTTATGGTGTCTTCATTAAAATAGTTAGTAAACTGTTCTAATTGCCCATCTGTCCGATAAAATAAATCTGCTACACAATCCAATGCCAGGTCATTGACATCTGTGAATAAGTATTTAAGCAGCAGGTCATGTCTGGACCTTTTGGTTCTAAGATATGCTACAGCTATTCTATGACATTCATCACATAGCAGCTTGATAGATCGTTCATCCCCATTAATAGATTTAAAAATAGTATCCTTTATCCCCATAAAATACCCTTAAGCCAAGTAATTACCCTGTAAAATATAACAGAATTAAATAGTTTAACCCTTAAATATCAAGAAATATTCTTCGGCCTTATTCAAATGATAAGTACGGCTACGTGGTGTTTTAGCTTTTGCTGTATGTTAGTTTCTCTAAAATTCGTCCGGTCAAAAGTGGAAAATTCTTACTTCTGAATGAGCAACTAATTATTTGATCTTTCTGCTTCTTTGTTTTAAATCCTTCATATGCCCAGCCCCTAAGACTACTGCAAATAGCCATATCAACCAAATAATATCCCCATTACGATCACCGAAATACCAAACAAGAAGAGCTAGAATTATTGATAAGAAACCAAGGCCATATACATAGCTAATATTCTTTAATTCTACTGATGAAAACGATAGTGGCAGGAAGGGCATAGAGAATGAAAACAAACTTAGGAAAACAATACTTACTACCTCACTCTGTATAGAATTTATAAAATCAGAAACACCTTGAATGGCAATTAGTAGGACAAAAATACCCGTAAACCCAACTACGATCTTATTAAATGTCTTCATGGTGTAGACTTAAATTATTTAATCGGGATACTTTAAAGATACTGCAAACCGATAATCAATAAGCCCCTTATCCTTTTCATTCTCAATCCAGCCTTTTTCTTCATGTGAAATACGAATTAAGTCTCTAGTGGAAAAGTTGGCCAAATGATCTTTAGTAAATGCTAGGGTCTCCAATTCTTTTTTGGTTAAGCTATCGTAGGAATTGTTGATAGAAGTGAATTTCTCTCCTTCAGTCTCGTAGTTCTCAAACTGAACCCGTTCAATTGTAAATCGCCCTAATTCTTCTCCAAACTCAAACAAGGTTCCATATTTATGTGGTACAGGTCCCATTTGAATAGCTTGATATGCAGTACCACTGATCGATTGCCCATGATTTTTAAAATGCAGGTTATCAGAGTAAAAAAGAAGTTTATTCAGCTTCACTTTATATATTTCGGTGTCTTCCGATAAGTAAGAAACCATGTCTGAAAATTTCTCTATCGATGGCTTCATGTATCCGTTTAAACTGCAAGGTTCTTGTACTTTAAACAGAAATTGAGTCATACCTGAGCTTACACTTCTCAGGCTTTCGGCCTTTTTAATGTATTTTTCTTTGTACGACTCTTTAAGGGAATCACATTCATTAACCAACTCAATGAAGCCATTTGGTTTAGAAGCTATTGAAATTAGCTTGGCATTGTTAAGCTGCGGTACATCTCCATTTTCATAATTTCCATAAGAATTGGGGCCAAACCCAAGTATTTCCGACATCTTTCTTTGTGATGCTCCATATTTTTCACGGATTTCTAAGATATCGTTAGGGAATGGAATGTTATGCTTTTCCCGATAGGCATTATGAAGCAGGGCCAGATTAAGTGTATCGATCTCATTGGTTGTAAATTCCTCTTCGGTATCTACACACTTGTAGTTGGTATAAGGAATCTTAAATGTATCGCCTCTGAATTCTAACTCTTCTTCTCTAACCTGGCGAATGACTTTTCCGCCTGTAAATGGACTTTCCATGATATGCCTCCTATTTGAATGGATAACTGATAGGGCGTTCGGCAATATGAAATGAAATACAGATCACCGGTTTACTTGATTGCCCCAACGTTACCTTGATATAAACTTCTTCTCCATTAACATGTTTACCGAATTCCCACATTTCCGAGTCTCCACCATGAAATGCTTCGGGCCTTGGTCCTTTATAATAATCCTGAACAGCTAAATTTTGGATTATTTGATCTCGTTCATTGGGAGTGATGTCTAATTTACCCAATGTTTCTGCGTTTTTAGGTCGTTTGTCTAAGTATATGATTTGGAAAACAGTTGCTTTTGTTTTTAATCGCTTTAAAAACGCTTCAACCTGTTGTTTTGTTGAATTATTCAACTATGAAATGCAATATATGGTTATAATTATCATTAATGCAACTATAAAGTTCTATTATAATTTGTAATAACGTTGGAAGTAATTTAGTATACACATTACGATTTATCATCACTTAATATTAAACCCTTCCACTTCTTGAAGGAGACTCCATCAAATATTCCCAAATCATCATTTGACCAATGTTCTCTCAAATGAGATTCAAGCTTCGATTCTTGAATAAATGAAGAAGTACAAAAAGGACAATAGTAGATATCTTCCACAGGCTTTAGCGAGTGTTTAATTTCTTTTGAAAATTTTGTCTCCTTATGTTCCTTAATATGCTTTTTATTGCTTCGTGATACTTTTCGGCCCTTACTTTTCTTTGTCGGACTACTGTACTTCTTATTGGGGTCTGGAATCTCAGGTTTCTGAGTGACTAATCTTTTCGAACCTAAGTTTACTTTGATTTGCTTTTTTGTACTCAGACAAATGTGTTCGAAACTGTCTTCTTTTTTCATCATCGATAGCACGATCTTTCCTCCCTTCGTTTCCGCTATAAATACCGTTTTCAAATCAATGACATCTGAATCAACGGGAGATTCTGTCATGAAGGCAAAGTCTTTGCTCCAGATGTTATCTTTTCTTTCAAAGAATCCAACCCAATGGATTCGAATTACATCGTTTTTCGTTTCCGATCGAAGAGAAGTTGTGTAGAATCTCTTCCATACATCCTTACTTTTGGAAGATCTTATTGAACCAGTTTTTGATTCCTGAGTTGACCCATTATCTGTACAAGGATGTTTCGGCCAGGGTGGACCTAATGCATCAAAGAATACTTTTGACCCGTGTTCATTTTCGTAGTAGAATACACTCGCTCCACATTCAGGACAGGATGCGTTGGGTATAGTAAAGCTTTCTACTAACTTTATTCTTTGCTTGAGCTTCTTTTGTTGTCTTTTGACTCTGTTTTGAAAAGAAGTAGAAGAACTTCCGTTTTTTGTTGAACACTGCCCCGTAAGATGAATTGGAACAGCTCTCCCATCCATTTTTCGGAAAATGATCGTTCCTCCGCATTTATTACATGTAGATATATTTCCCATATCAACTGCTCACCTAAACCTCTTGTAACAAAGCCTTAACCAATATTTTCGTTAGGTTTTGGCTTTGCTACAATTGAGTAATGTGAGACTTATTACTATTCAAGATTCCATGTAATTAATAAATTTTTCAGCTTTTTCTACAAAACCGCAAAACCTTTCAGGATCGATTGCAATATGAACGCAGTAGTATATTCCAAAACCTTCAACTCGATCCCTATTTTCATTGAGTATCTGTTCTTTCTCTTTAATTATTTCTTTATCGATGATTCCTGCTTGCTCTGCTTTTAATGCCCAGATACCCAATTTATCAGCAATATTAAAATTTTGTACCACAGGATTATTAGTATCTTTTATTTCATATCCCTCTTCCACAGTAACATATTGCTTCACTTCATGTTTTTTTAAACTATATCTATCGCCTTTTAAAACCTCTTCTACAAACTCACAGAACCTTACTATGTATTTGTCATTGAGAATATCACAGGCCCCAAAGATTAACTCATCATCAATATTAATTTCTCGGTCCTCAGCAATGATTTCGGCTAATAGCATCATTTGAATCACTGGTCCAAGATCTTCTGATATTGCTTGGTTAGCACGGCGAAAAGCAGACATAATGAGTTTTTGCTTTCCTTTGTCTTTCATCAGTCTCTCTAAGGTAGTATAAGCCTGCTCTTCGTTTTGAGGAGTTTTCATTTTACTGAAGTCGTGAAATGCCTGTATAAATGCACCGAATAGCTTTTCTGCTTTAGCCAAATGGTATTCTTTTAAAAATGGCTTAGCAAATCTTTTGCCTACGGCAATCGCTACACCTGCCGGAATTATCGAACTACCTGCCACCTCAATTCCCCTCCAAAACCTCACCCACCAACCCCTTAACCAACCGCTCATTCACCCCTTGGCGTTGCTCCAGTTGAGCTTTGAACCGGTCGCAGATATCAAAGAGCTCTTCGATGCGTTGGACAATGCGGTGTTGTTCTTCAAGTGGTGGAAATTGAAAAGGAATTTTCAGGAGTTCATCTTGACGTATACCGCTTACAGTCATACCAGAACCAATTATTTCCATTGTTTTATATACGTAGAAAAAGAACAAATGCGATACTGACTTTGGAAGAATTAAAGCTTTTAAATCTTGATTTATGCTTACATCAACTGTGTTAAGGTTGATTTTCCCCAACCCCATTCTTGTGCATACAATAACGTTATCCGCAGGAACAAGCTTCGTTTTATTTTTACTAATTGCTAATTCGGTAATAGTATCAATTGTTTTGTCTATATAGATTTGGTCGTCATTCAAGTCTTTGACACTTGCCCAATAATATTCACCATTCCAGTACTGAGGATTACTTTTAGATGGGGTACTTCCACCATATATATCAAGAATTGAATCACCCAACCTACACCACTCCCAACTCTCCGGTATCTCAAAAGGAATCTCATCTTCTTTGACCGGTGGCAGATCCTTAGGCTTACGAATTTCCCCCTCATCATAAAGCCGCTGTTTTTCGGCTTTGATCTTTTTTAGGAGTTCGGAAGCGGGTTCGTCATTGGGATTTTGTGGAACAAGCCTTCCGCGTACGGCCTCGTTCAGGATGTTCTTTTTGAGGTTGTCGATGGCCTCCGGGGTGTGGTAGAGGGTGTCGAAGTTGGAGGTGATGAAGTTCCAGGCGGATTTGGATGATCCGGCATCCGGGGCTTGCTGCACTTCGGCATTGACGGCCTGTTGCAACTTCTCATCCAGTTTGGTTTGTCGGTTCAGCTTTTCTTCCAGCACATCTACTTCCGCAAACAGGGATTCGATTTTTTGAACGATGCGGTGTTGTTCGGCAAGTGGCGGGAGTGGAAATAAAAGATTACTTAACTTTGTAGCATTAACATTTGGCTGACCAGTTCCAGAAGTGCTTTCGTAAAGTTGATCCCAGTACAGTTTTGTGTATAAGTACTTATAAATGTATTCTGATGTATCAGTGAAAGTTGGAATGAATCTAATCAAATAAGAGGCAAACACAGCTGAATACTCTACATCATTGATCAAAAAAGACTTTCCAACTGTACCTCCTGTACGAGCGATTAGTAAGTCACCATTATGAAGCTGATATTTTGGAATCTCATCTTCCTCAATCGTACATCCTGGTGTATTTTTCCAATCAACCTTGCCATCCTGAATATCAGTTATTCGAAGAAACTTAGGTTCAGAAATTTCAAAATCAGCACTTTCAGTGTATCCATAATGAACATCATTCGCGGTTTTACCTAATCTTGTCCAAATCCAGTTCTTAGGAATCTCAAAAGGTGCTTCTTCATCTGAAACGTTCTTTAATTTCTTGGGCTTCCTAATTTCATCTTCTTTATAAAGCCGCTTTTTCTCCGCTTCAATCTTTTTCAGCAATTCTGAAGCCGGTTCATCATTGGGGTCTTGAGAAACCAGTTTTCCGCGAACGGCAAGTCCCAGGATGAGGGAGCGGAGTTCGGTGAGTCCTTCGGCGGTGTCTATAACAATGTTAAATTCGTCCAGCAGGTCAGCTAAGTTCACGCTAAGGTCTCCTTGAGTTCATCCAACAAAGAACTGCTCAGCTTTTCAATCTCCTCATTCAGACTGTTTCGCTTGGCCAGCAAAGCTTCCACATCATAGGTCTGATTTTCTTCGGAGTTCGGATTTTTGATATCCAGGTTGTAGTTCCGCTTCTCGATCTCCGCGGCCGTCACCTTCCAGGCCTGATCGGTTTCGGTGCGGTCGTCCCACCATTCCTTTTCCACATCAAATTCCTCAATGCGGATGGGCTTGGTCTTGGAGTAACTCTTGTAGCCTTCGGGATAGGTATGCTCAAAATACCACACCTCATCAGTGGAGCCGCCTTTCTCAAAAAACAACAGGTTGGTGTTGATGCTGGTATAGGGCGCAAATACGCCTTTGGGCAGTCGGACAATGGTATGTAGGTTATTCTCCTTCAGCAGCCGCTCTTTGATGCGGGTTTTTACGCCTTCCCCAAACAGAAATCCATCGGGAAGTACCAGGGCGCACCGACCGCCTTCTTTCAGCAAGCGCATGATGAGCACCAAAAACAGGTCGGCCGTTTCCCGCGTCTGAAACTGCGCCGGAAAATTCTTCTCGATGCCGTCCTCTTCCTGTCCGCCAAAGGGGGGATTGGTCAGTACCACATCCACGCGGTCTTTGGCTTTATACTCGTTGTACGGTTTGTTCAGGGTGTTATCCCGCCGCACGTTGGGCACATCAATGCCGTGCAGGATCAGATTGGTGGTGCAGAGCATATGCGGCATAGGCTTTTTCTCAACGCCCCGGATATTCTCCTGAAAGGCTTTCAGATCCTCCACCGAAGACGACTGCTCTTTCATGTGCTCGATGGCATCCACCAGGAATCCGCCCGTTCCACATGCAGGATCAAATACCGTTTCCCCGATCTGCGGATTCACCATTTGCGTCATAAACTTGGTGACCGCCCGCGGGGTGTAATATTCCCCGGCATTGCCCGCACTTTGCAGGTCTTTCAGGATCTTCTCATAAATATCGTTGAACTGATGGCGATCATCCTTCTTGTTGAAGTTGATCTCATTCAGCTTATTCACCACCTGCCGAAGCAGCGTACCGGATTTCATGTAGTTGTAGGAATCCTCAAAGATCGACTGCACCACAAAAGCCAGCCGGGGACTCCGTTCATCCAGCTCCATTTCCTTGAGCTCCTTAAACAACCCGTCGATGAACTCCAACAGGGCATCGCCAGTGATACCTTCCTCATCCAGCGCCCAGTTTCGATACCGGTACTTTTCGGGGATGGGAGATTCGTAGTCATCGGTCATGAGCTCCTGCTCAGTCTCGTAATCGTCAAAAACCTTGAGGAATAGCATCCACCCAAGTTGCGAGATCCGCTGCGCATCGCCGTCAACCCCGGCATCCTTACGCATTACGTCTTGAATGGATTTAATTGTGTTGGATATACTCATTTACTACTCTTTTTTTCTATTAATTCGTTTACGATATCGAGGGTGACCTCATACATGGTCTTTTTATCCCTAATTAACTCATTAGGGTCCAGGTCCCTTAGCTTTTTCTTGATGTAAGTCCTCTTACGTTTAAGTTGTGTGAGGCTCTTTTGCTCATGCTTTTCGTATATGTGCGCAAAGTTTGGAGTCATTTTTCATAAATTTCAATCACACCTTGTTTCATGTGGCCTGCAGTAATTGGCACCCTGTAGATATCAGTAACTTCACCGTCTTTATAAATAACGGTAAACAACTCTACTGAAGCCAAATCAATGTCATTATGTATATAGAAGTTATTATATCCAACGTGTGTGACCGAGTTATTTACTCTTAAAAAATGATACCTTCCTCTACCAGATTCCTCTGTAGCTCGATAGTTGCTATCGGTAACGAAAACAACACTTAATTGAGAGAACAGATAGTCATTATTAATTTCTTTTCTTTCTATAGTGAGATCTTTCGCTATGTGTGTATCATCGGTATGATAATGGGTTTTAACTCTACTGGTAGAATAAAAATTAGGGAATACTAAGTGAGTTTTTATTGTCGTGTTGCCTGGAATTGATTTACATCCTTTCAACAACAACTTGTGTAGTAACTCATACCTGCCTGAACTTGGCGGATGACTACTTAGTAACTCTGCAGTTGAGATATTTTCATAAAGGGTATTATTTGCCGTGATGAAAAAATCATCTTCACATACCGCTTTAAAATCAGTTGAATTATTCTCAATGGTTAATTCTACAACTGATAAATACCTGTCACTAAAAGCAAAGGGATTTGATTGATTGACAATTGCATCACCAAACCAAATATTTGGATTAGTGTATGCATAGTGATTTAATTCTGCTGCTTTTTTTTCTGTAATAGTTTCAACAACTATTCCTCTTTCACTGCTTGTCAAACCTTCATCAATGAGTCTCAATCTCAACTGATTTTCACCGTCATCGTTCTTTACGATACTATATACATTACTCGAGTAGTATATCAGGTTACCACTATAAGCTAATGTATTGTCAAAATCTTTTGTATTAAGGGGTCTGATGGTGATTGATAAATTTTTATTTGAGTCGGTAAACTCGCTAACTCCCTTTATCTGGGCCATGACAAATGAATTAGTTACAAGAACTTCCTTTGCATTATCACTTTGAGCTTTCAGCATTGTACTTGGATAAGCCAATAGTATTAGAATTAAGCCAATCCAAAAGTATTTAATCATATTTTCTTTCATTGTATTGTTCCTGATTTTATAAGCTTACGCTGTCTTATACAGCTCATCTTCTATCTCATGAATAGCTTTCAGGTACTCATCTTTCCCGCCAAACTCTTCGATTATTTCCATAGGGGTACCCATGTTGTTGAAGGGATCAAGCTTTAGGATATTCATGTTCTCCAGGTTTTCGAGGCCTTCATCTTCATATTTTTCGAGTAATCCTTCCAGTACCTCTTTGGCAGTTCCCGAATATTTTCCGAAATAGTTTCTTTTCTTTACGTTATTGGCTCGTTCCTGTCGGGTAAGAGGAGGTTGTTCAAACGCTACATGGCAGATCAGGTCAAAGGGATCAAGGTCTTTATCCACGTCTTTCTTCAGCTCCTCAAACACTACCCCGGCTTCTTCCAACTCTTCCACAATAGCTTGTTTCTTTTCGGAGTCTTTCCACTTCCGCAGAAACTCATCCAGTGAGCTATACTTTTCATTGATCTTCTTGCGGGAATAATCCTTTAACGACTCAGTGACCAACTTGCCATCATCATCATAGTATTGAATCCGTTGGTTCAGCAGCTTCACTTCCACATTGTCCACATAAAAGCGTTTCACCTCACCTTCCTCAATTTCCCCACCCTGATCTTCAATATCATCCCAGGGCTCACCCTCATCATTAACTTGTTCAGTATCATCTACATTATTTTCATCGCCGGGCACGGGTGAATCATCAGGCCCAAAATTAGTAGCCTGAACCGGTTCCCCATCAAAGTCAGGATCGGCAAAGTGGCGGGTCACATTCCTGAAATCCATAATGGTAAAGAACATCTTCCCGTAATCCTCACTGATACGCGTGCCTCGTCCAATGATCTGCTTGAACTCCGTCATAGAGCCTATGTTGGCATCCAGAACAATAAACTTACAGGTAGGAATATCCACACCGGTGGTAAGCAGTTTAGAGGTGGTAGCGATCACCGGGTACGATTGCTCTTCGTCCATGAAATTATCGAGCTGCATCTTACCGGCTTTTTCATCACCCGTAATGCGCATCACATAACGCGAGTCTTTGGCTACCAGGTCTGCATTCAGATTCATGAGTTCCTGCCGCATGCGCTCCGCGTGATCAATATCGGTGCAAAACACGATGGTCTTGGCATACCGATCCGTCTCTTTTAAAAACTCCGTGACCTTACGAGCCACCAGCTTGGTCCGCTGCTCTAGGATCAGGTTGCGGTCATAATCCTTTTGGTTGTACTCTCGATCAGGGATAAGGTTACCATGCTTGTCAGTAAACCCGTCCACCGGTCGCCATCCCTCGGCATCTTTATCGATCGTAAATCGAGCTACTTTATAAGGGGCAAGGAATCCATCATCGATGCCTTGCTTAAGAGAGTAGGTATAGATCGGCTCCCCGAAGTAGTCAATATTAGATACCGTATTCGTTTCTTTGGGGGTTGCAGTCAAACCAATATGCGTGGCACTGTTAAAATACTCAAGGATCTCCCGCCAGGCAGAGTCAGCCGCTGCACTTCCCCGGTGGCACTCATCAATGATAATCAGGTCGAAGAAGTCCCGCGAGTATTCCCTGAAGATATCTTCATACCCTTCATTTCCGGTCACGGCCTGATACAGGGCAAAATAGATCTGATGGGCTTTACTGACTTTCCCCCGCTGGATCTTGTGTACCACATCGTCCAAGTCGCCAAAGTATTTTCTCTTGGGATCGTCCACCAGGATGTTCCGATCTGCCAAATACAAAATGCGTTTATTCTCCCCGCTCTTCCATATGCGCCAGATGATTTGAAAGGCGGTGAGGGTCTTCCCTGTACCGGTTGCCATGACGAGCAGAATGCGGTCTAACCCCTTGGCAATGGCTTCAATGGTACGGTTAACGGCAATCTCCTGATAATAGCGAAGGGTACGACCACCTTGCTCGTAGTGATACGGTTGTTTAACCAATTCCTCTTGCTCCGTATCGAAGCCTTTGGCCTCCGCATAGCGATTCCAAAGTTCAGCGGGGGAGGGGAAGTCCTCTAAAGCAATCTCACGGATGATCTCACCTTCGCTCTTGGTGCGATCATGCTCTACAAAGCCATCACCATTGGAGCTGTACACAAAAGGAATATCGAGGATCTCTCCATAGTCGAGACCTTGCTGTAGCCCGGCACCCACGGCATGCTTATTATCCTTAGCCTCAATGACTGCCAGGGGTATGCCTCTTTTGTAGTAAAGGATATAATCTGCCTTCTTACCGGTATCCCGCTTCGCCACAGAGCCGCGCACCCGAATACGACCATCCGTAAAGTACTGCTCTTCCCGAATTTGTTTATGAAGGTCCCAGCCGGCAGCTGTTAAAGCAGGGGTGATATACTTCGAGCGAATATCCGCTTCTGTAAGATCCCGTTTATTAGCCATTTAATTCTATTTTTCAATGCTTTAGAGAAAATAGAAGAAATGGGGGATTTATAAAATCCGAATATGATGAATAACAGCATGCCAGTACTTAGATCAAGTAGTTCTTGATCGCATTCTATGTTTAAATGTTGATTTGTTGTAATGTTAATTCCAACATTTGTTGAGTAATGCAGATCAAAGAGTGTGTTAGTGATGTAAATTGTTATACTTTTAATATTATAAGTAATTGTTTATTATTGTCATACGAATTTATACCGGAACGGTTAGTAAAATCATAAAAGTGAAAAATGTCACACAAATTCCCTCATTTACCCCAACCAAAGTTCAAAGAGCGTCAATACATAACCGATGGAGAAAGGCAGTCTTTCGAGATTCGGTTTATCGAATACGACTTTGAACGCGAAGAGTATTACTATTTCCCGATCCCGGATACCTTTGCTGGTAAGATTTATGAGTCCGATGCTAAGGTTACTGAGCCTCCGATAAGTACGAGTATGTATATATACGATGTGTTATTCGGCAATAAAAAGAAGGCTAAGGAGAAGGGGAAAAAGTAAGTCTTGTTGAAATGTTAATTTGTTGATTTGTTGGAATGTTGAAACCAACAAATGTTGATAACCCGGTTTGTATTACAAATTGAAGGTTTTAGACTGTTATAGCCCCCATCTTAGTAATGGAGACTGTTCAATTAAGTGTGTCATAACTAACTTAGACACATGGAACCTACAAAAAACAACAAACACCTGGATGCTTTGGTAAAACAGTTATCGGAGCAATTAACCCAGGGAAAGCCCTTAACGGGTCAGAACGGGGTATTCACGCCCCTGCTCAAACGCGTGATAGAAGCGAGTCTGGAAGGTGAGATGGATGCTCATCTGGAACAGGAGAAGGGCACGAGCTCCAATCGCCGTAATGGCCGTGGAAGCAAGAATGTGCAAAGCTCGTTGGGAGGATTTGAGATTTTTACTCCCCGTGACCGCGATGGCAGTTTTTCCCCACAAACACTCCCCAAGCGTCAGCGGCGGCTTACCAGTGATGTGGATACCAAGATTCTCTCGCTCTACAGCCGGGGCATGAGTTACCGGGATATTCAGGCTCATCTGAGCGATATGTACGGCGTAGAGGTAAGTACAGGCACGCTCAGTGCGATCACCGACCGGATTCTGCCGGAGATCCTGGACTGGCAGTCCCGGCCCTTGGATTCGGTCTATCCGGTCATGTGGCTGGATGCGATGCATTTTAAAGTACGCGAGCACGGAAAAGTCATATCCAAAGCCGTGTACTCAGTACTGGCAGTAAACACCGAAGGGGTCAAGCAGGTGCTGGGGATTTACTTTGGAGATATTGAATCGGCTAGTTTCTGGCGCAGCGTACTCCACGAATTACAAACCCGGGGTGTGGAAGACATCTTTGTGGCCTGCATCGACAACTTGTCTGGCTTCGCCGAAGCTATTGAGGACCTGTTCCCGCACACCGATGTGCAGTTATGCCTGGTGCATCAAATGCGTAACAGTCTCAAGTATGTCAACTACAAAGACTATAAGGCGGTAAGCCGGGATTTGAGGAAAGTGTATACAGCCCTGAATGAATCAGCGGCAAAGCAGTATCTGGAGCAGGCCGAACAAACCTGGGGAGCAAAATACAAGGTCATCTTTCGCAGCTGGCATAATAACTGGGATCGGCTGACTAATTTTTATAAGTATCCACCGGCACTACGCAGGGTTATTTATACCAATAACCCAATTGAAAGTTATCACCGAATGGTTCGTAAAGTAACCAAGACCAAAGGAGCATTCAGCTGCGAGAATGCTATTGTTAAACAAATCTACCTGGCCACGATAAACGCCCAAACCAAATGGAGTGGAGCTATGTTTGGATGGTCCTCGGTTCGTCGGGATTTAGTAGATTACTTTGAAGATAGATTTTTAACCCCTGACACACTTTAATGAACACTCCC
>NZ_PQBS01000038.1:39257-40910 GCF_002911695.1 Gracilimonas amylolytica | reverse complement strand
GTCATTGCGAATACTATGACTAAATCAAGTGGATTAGGCTGATTTTTTGTATTTCTTGATCATTTTCTGAATGTGTTTTGGATCATATTCTGCCCGGTTATTCCACATGGCACAGTACAGACGAATCAGTTTATTGATGATGTTGTTGATAGCAACTAATTCATGCTTGCCTTCATTAATTTTCTTCTCGTAATATTGGTGATAGTGTGGTTTGTGGTTGGCTACACTGCGGGCTGCCTGATGCATTAATCGCCGCAATTCGGAGTTTCCGTACCCGGTGGATCGATCCGGGCTTTTGACCGAGCTTCCGGAGCTTCGCCCGTGTGGGGCAAAGCCAAATCGAGAAGATATTTTCCGGGGATTGAGTTGGTCTTTCCCAGCAAACATGCACAACCAAAATCGTGCAATGACCGGACCGATACCGGGAGCTGTTCGCAAGGTTTGATGGCGCCTGCACAGAATTGGGTCCTGACGGATCAGCTCATCCATGGTGTATTCCAGCTGCTCGATATGCTGGGTGAGAAGTTCTACCTGTTGGTTCCACATCTTGGTTAATTGGCTCATGTCCGCATCATGAAACTCAGCCTCGCCAAGCTTACTCTTGAGGGCTGCTCGTCGATCCACCATCTTCCGTCTTTCGGCCTGAAGCCGTTTTAATTGTGCTTGCGTGGGTTTTGGAGCCTCTGCCAGCTGTAATCGGTCATTAAATCGAGCTCCATATTCTGCCAGTTGGCTGGCGTCAAATTCATCCGTTTTACGGTGATGTTCCCAGCTAACTTTTTCCAGGGCCGTTGTCTTTACCACCGCATGAGGCCAACCAGTCCGTGTACTCCATCGTAACAAGTGCTCCCCATAGCGTCCGGTGTGTTCACTAATAAGTATCGTCTGTGATTGAGTTACTTCGTGATCTTCCATCCACTCGGCTAAGTTGTGGAACCCTTCCTGAGTGTTAGGCACCTGCAACATATTTCTATCGCCGGTTTGGCGATCAAATAAAGAGATATCCAGGGTGTGTTTAGAAATGTCAATACCTACGATAAAGCGCCATTTAATTGTAATTTCCATAGCTATTTACCTATTTTAATTAAGATTGAATAGCTGCCGAGTAGTTATCTTCCCGCCTCTTTTAAAAAGGTATACTTTCCATACTATATGGGTTTAGATAACTACCTGCCATGACAGGCTTTGATTCGCAATAAGGGTTTTACCCGGAGGAGCGCAAGAGATTGCCTGCCATGGTTCGGTAGCTTTATTTTGTTAGTAGCTAACCAACAAAATATTTCCTAAGAAGTCTAAAAGAGGAGCCCTAAAATTATTATTCAACCTCGGGGTATTCCGACGAAGCAATCTCCCTAAAGCGATCACCCAAATAATTCAGACAGATTGCCACGGCCTTTGCTTCGCTGAAGGACTCGCAATGACGAGACTCAAAATTAGAACACTTCGAAGTCAATATTCCTTGTTCGATATTCGATATTCAACCGGTCATCCTGATCCGCCGGCTGGCGGAGAAGGATCTTGCCTATTCATACCCCGTTGCTCGTATTCACAACCCACTCCCTGCCTACCGTCAGGCAGGCCTTACACAGGGAAGAAGACGCTGTAACCGAGTGTTTTGGTAGGTAAAACAGCAGTGGCTTTGGTCATTACCTC
>NZ_PQBS01000038.1:6107-39207 GCF_002911695.1 Gracilimonas amylolytica | reverse complement strand
TGGTAGGTAAAACAGCAGTGGCTTTGGTCATTACCTCGTTTTGAACCGGGATTTACAGGATCAGAAAATCGATTTATAGGATCCACTTCGAAACCTGGTGCCGGCGAGGCAGGTTCGGTGTTCCTTGTTCGATATTCGATATTCATTCTCCATCGGTCCAACCGTCAACTAACAACTAAAACCTAACCACTAAAACCTAACCACTAAAAACTCAACTAACCACTAACCACTAAGCACTAAGCACTAAGCACTCAAAACTAAAATGAACTTCTCCCATATCTTTCTTATTTTCGGGTCTTCAAATAACGATCATGCAGATACATAGAGTTTTGACAAACGGGGAACATGTACTCACAAAAACCACTCAAAACTCAAAACTAAACACTCAAAACTCGAATCGTTGTCTCAGTTAGACGATTTACTTAAAAAGATTGATGAAAGATCCTTCACCGTTGGGGTGATCGGTTTGGGGTATGTAGGTCTGCCGCTGTTATGGACTTTCCATCAGGCCGGGCTTCTCGTGATCGGATTTGATATTGACCAAAGCAAAGTTGATGATCTGAAAAACGGGACTCCGTATATCAAACACCTGGGAACTGAAATGATGGAAGTGCTTGCAGCTTCTGATAAGGCCGATGCCACCACTGATTTCTCCAGGTTGAATGAAGCTGACGCCATATTGCTATGTGTACCTACACCTTTGGATAAGCACCGCGAGCCGGATATGAGCTATGTGGAAAAGACCACTGAAACTGTTTCTAAATATTTACGGAAGGGACAGCTCGTGATCCTCGAATCCACCACCTGGCCGGGGACGACCGAGGAGCTGATGATCCCCATCCTGGAGAAGAACTCCGGACTGAAAGCCGGAACCGATTTTTATGTGGCCTACAGCCCCGAGCGGGAAGACCCGGGCAACCCGAATTTCAATACCGCAAAGATCCCCAAAGTGGTTGGCGGACATGGAGAGGAGGCCCTGAAGCTGGCCACCGCCATGTACGATACGGCCATTGTGCAAACCGTGCCGGTCTCCGACTGCAAGACCGCCGAGGCCGTGAAGCTGACCGAAAACATTTTCCGCTCAGTGAATATTGCCCTGGTGAATGAGCTGAAGGTGGTGTATGAAGCCATGGATATTGACGTACATGAAGTGCTGGATGCAGCGGCCACCAAGCCCTTTGGCTTTATGAAATTTACGCCCGGACCCGGACTAGGCGGGCACTGTATTCCCATTGACCCGTTCTACCTCACCTGGAAAGCCCGCGAATTTGAGAAGCACACCCGCTTCATTGAGCTGGCCGGAGAGGTAAACACCAATATGCCCACCTACGTGGTGGACCGAACCATGCACGCCCTCAACACCCACAAAAAAGCCATGAACGGCAGCAAGATCCTCGTGATCGGCCTTGCTTACAAACCGGATGTGGATGATATGCGCGAATCTCCGACCTTCAAGATCTTTGATCTGTTGAAAGCCAAGGGAGCCGAGATCTCTTATTATGATCCGTTCATCCCCGAGATCTGGGAAACCCGCGAATATGCTGAATACACCGGTATGCAAACCGTGCAGTGGAACAAAGAAACGGTTTCAGGTTTTGATGCTGTGTTGATCTCTACCAACCATTCGACGATTGACTATGATGAACTAGCGGAGTGGAGTGAGTGTATAATTGATACCCGAAATGCGATGAATGGTATTGAGGCCAAAAATGAAAATCACATATTTAAAGCTTAAGAACATCGAACAAAGAACACTCAATATTGAATTCAGGGTCCCATCCCGAAACTGGCCTTAGAAAAAAATGCGTTGTGAAATGGACGCAATGAAGCGTAAAGAAAGAAATCATACCGTTGATAAATTTTGCACTAGCAATTTTCGTGAAGGAACATTGATTTCTTTTAGCGGAATGAAGACCATTTTAGCACTTTTTTTCTCAGCCTTGACTTTTTGTTACTTTTGGGTCAAGCCAAAAGTAAGGGGTATGGCAGAAGGTATATTCACTTGCAATCAAGCAGGTCTTAGAATCTTAGCCTGTAATGATCAAACTGATTTAGGTAACCAACTTTGAATAAAACAAAAAATAAAAAAAATAAATTGAATGTAGTTGTAACAGGAGGAGCCGGATTTATAGGTTCACATTTAATAGATCGTCTGTTAAAAGAAGGTCATAATGTGACCAACATCGACAACTTCGATTCATTCTACGATGAAAGCATTAAGCGGGAGAATATAAAAGGCCATTTTGAATATGATGCTTATAAGCTCCATGAAGTAGATATAAGAGACAAAGAAGTTTTGGATAAAGCCATTTTCGATGACACCGATGTAATTGTGCACTTAGCCGCCAAGGCCGGAGTTCGCCCCTCCATTGCAGATCCCATTGCATACCAGGAAGTGAATGTTGCCGGTACCCAAAATATGTTGGAAGTGGCACGTGAAAAAGACATTAAACAGTTTGTATTTGCTTCCTCCAGTTCAGTGTATGGCAAGAACCCGAATGTACCCTGGAAAGAAGACGATGCGGTGCTTCAGCCCATTAGTCCCTATGCCAGCACCAAAGTAAGTGGAGAGCTGTTGGGGCATGTGTACAGCCACCTGTACGATATCCGTTTCTTGGCTCTGCGTTTTTTCACAGTTTATGGGCCGCGGCAACGACCCGATCTTGCCATCCATAAATTCCTGAAGCTCATGAGCGATGGCAAGGAGATCACACTCTACGGCGACGGTTCCACCCGACGTGATTACACCTTCATTGATGACATTGTGGATGGGATCATGGGTGCTATCAATTACACGGATACTTTGTATGAAGTGATCAACCTTGGGAATAATGAAACTGTGGAGTTGCTGGAATTGGTGGAAGCCATTGAAAAAGCCTCCGGGATTACCGCCAAAAAGACCTTTGGCCCCGAACAACCCGGCGATGTCAAACAAACCTGGGCCGACGTCAGCAATGCCGGCAACCTCCTCAACTACCACGCCGACTACTCCATTGACAAAGGGCTTAAAGCTTTTGTAGAGTGGTACAATGAGGTGAATGGGGAGTAGGGCCTTTCTTTTACTTACGTGATCATAAACCTTTCATTGTTAAGGGTGTGATAGAATTTGACAGAAAGGTTGCATCCGCCACCGTACACCCCTCTGAAAAATCAGCAAGCTGATTTTTCTTCTCCCGCTCAAGGGGAGACTTCTGTTAGAATTACGAATAATGAACAAGGAACACTGAATTTCGAAGTGGGCTTATTCATGTTACCCACTATAGTCCAACAACTTGATCATTGGATATTGGATATTCCTATGTTCGATATTCAGGGAGTCCTCCCTTGAGGGAGGTGCCGGGCTGAGTGAATACGAAGCCTGGCGGAGGGTGTACGGGGTTGGATTAGGTTTACATTCCAAACAAGCAATACCCGGTCATTGTGAGGCGCTCGGGAGTCAAGTCTCGATTTCGATGCCTTACAACGAAGTAATGTCCCTAAAGCGATCACCCAAATAATTCAGACTGATTGCCACGGCCTTTGATTTGCTGAAGGACTCGCAATGACGAGACTCAAAATTAGAACACTTCGAAACCTGCCTGCCGGCGAGGCAGGTTCAATATTCCTTGTTCGATATTGGATATTCAACCGGTCATCCTGAGGAATCGAAGGATCTTGCCTATTCATACCCCGTTGCCCGTTTTCACGACCCACTCCCTGCCTACCGTCAGGCAAGCCTTACACAGGGGAGAAGACGCTGTAACCGAGTGTTTTGGTAGGTAAAACAGCAGTGGCTTTGGTCATTACCTCGTTTTGAACCGGGATTTACAGGATTAGAAAATCGATTGATAAGATCCACTTCGAAACCTGCCTGCCGGATAGGCAGGTTCGATGTTCCTTATTGAATGTTCGATATTCATCCCCCCTCGGCCCCTCGGCCACTAACAACTAAAACCTAAAACCTAACCACTAACCACTAACCACTAACCACTAACCACTAAAAAACCCTGTACTTCTCCCATATCTTTCTTATTTTTGGGTCTTCAAAAAACGATCATGCAGACACACAGAGTTTTGACAAACGGGGAACACGTTTACACACTAACAAGTAATATATCACGGGTAATAATAGAATATCCGGCAGCCACACTCAAAACTAAGCACTAAACAATCAAAACTACTACTTTGTCCCAATTAGACACTTTACTTCAGAAGATAGAAGATAAAACTTACACTATTGGTATTGTAGGCCTTGGTTATGTCGGCCTTCCGCTCATGTGGACCTTTCACCAAAACGATATGCCGGTCCTCGGTTTTGATATTGATGAGAAGAAGGTAGATAACCTGAAAACCGGTACCCCTTACATCAAGCATCTGGGTACTGAGATGATGCAAACTCTGGCTACATCTGATATTGCCGATGCCACCACTGATTTTTCTCGTTTAGATGAGGCCGATGCTATTTTGATGTGCGTGCCTACACCGCTGGATCATCACCGCGAGCCGGATATGAGCTATGTGGAAAAGACCACTGAAACGGTCTCAAAATACTTACGCAAAGGGCAGCTGGTGATCCTGGAATCTACCACCTGGCCGGGGACCACCGAGGAGCTAATGATCCCCATCCTGGAGAAGAACTCCGGGCTGAAAGCCGGAACTGATTTTTATGTGGCCTACAGTCCTGAGCGCGAAGACCCGGGCAATCCGAATTTTAATACCGCCAAGATCCCGAAAGTGGTGGGTGGTCATGGAGAGGAGGCCCTGAAGCTGGCCACTGCCATGTATGATACAGCTATTGTACAAACCGTGCCGGTCTCCGACTGTAAGACTGCCGAGGCCGTGAAGCTGACCGAAAATATCTTTCGCTCGGTAAATATTGCCCTGGTGAATGAGCTGAAGGTGGTGTACGAAGCCATGGATATTGACGTCCATGAAGTGCTGGATGCCGCTGATACCAAGCCCTTTGGCTTTATGAAATTTACGCCAGGACCCGGACTGGGCGGGCACTGTATTCCCATTGATCCGTTCTACCTTACCTGGAAAGCCCGCGAGTTTGAAAGGCACACCCGCTTTATTGAGCTGGCCGGAGAAGTGAACACCAATATGCCCACCTATGTAGTGGATCGAACCATGCATGCGCTAAATACCCACAAAAAAGCCATGAACGGCAGCAAGGTGTTGGTGATCGGCCTGGCCTACAAACCGGACGTGGATGACATGTGCGAATCCCCGACCTTTAAGATCTTTGATCTGTTGAAAGCAAAAGGTGCCGAGATCGCCTATTATGATCCGTATATTCCTGAGATTTGGGAAACACGTGAACATGCAGAGTATACAGGAATGCAAACGGTGGACTGGAACAAAGAAACCGTTTCAGGCTTTGATGCGGTAGTAATTTCTACCAATCATTCTTCTATTGATTATGCAGAACTTGCAGTGTGGAGTGAGTGTGTAGTGGATACGAGGAATGCGATGAATGGTATTGAACACAAAGGTAAGAATCATATTTTTAAGGCTTAAAATTTAAATGGACATTCTCAAACTGATAGGAAGGGATAAAGAATTATTTAAGAATGATATCTCTGCTTATGAATCAGATTTAAAAAAGATTGTTTCAAATTCCACCTTCTTAGTTATCGGCGGAGCTGGTTCTATTGGCCAAGCTGTAACCAAAGAGATATTCAAAAGAAGTCCCCGAAAGCTACATGTAGTTGATATCAGTGAAAACAACATGGTGGAGTTAGTTCGGGATATTCGGAGTTCATTAGGGTACATCAATGGAGATTTCAAGACGTTTGCTTTAGATGCCGGATCGTTTGAATATGATGCGTTTATCAAAGCCGATGGGGAATACGATTATGTGCTTAATTTGTCGGCATTGAAACATGTGAGAAGTGAGAAAGATCCTTTTACGTTAATGAGAATGGTGGAAGTAAATATATTGAATACTATTAAAACCATTCAGCTGGCAAGAGCAAAAGGAACGCAAAAATATTTCTGTGTTTCAACAGATAAGGCTGCCAACCCCGTGAATATGATGGGGGCTTCCAAACGGATCATGGAGCTGTTTTTGATGCGGGAAAGTCAATCTCTTGATATTTCTACTGCTCGGTTTGCAAATGTTGCATTCTCTGATGGGTCACTCTTACACAGTTTTAACCAACGGATTCAAAAAAAACAGCCTATTGTTGCTCCCAATGATATTAAACGCTATTTTGTGACTCCCCAGGAATCGGGAGAGTTATGTTTGATGTCCTGTTTGTTGGGTGATAACAGGGATATATTCTTTCCAAAGTTAAGTGAGGACTTACATCTGATAACTTTTTCCGAAATTGCCGTTAAGTATTTGGATATGATGGGATATGAAGCTCATTTGTGCTCTAGCGAAGATGAAGCCCGGGAGTTGGTGGATACGTTGCCAAAAGAAGGTAAATGGCCTTGTTTGTTTACCGAAAGTGATACCACGGGGGAAAAAGATTTTGAAGAGTTTTTTATGGAAGGTGAGACGCTTGATTTAGAGCGTTTTGAGAATTTGGGTATTGTGAAAAGCAATCTCGATTTTGAAGAAGAAAAGCTGAATTATTTTTTAGAAAGCATTCAAGAAATGAAGGAAAGTCTCAGCTGGGCAAAATCTGATTTAGTAGAACTTTTCCATGAATTACTTCCTGGATTTGATCACAAAGAGACCGGAAAGTATTTAGACTCTAAGATGTAATGAAACAAATTGATCAGTTTATAGAGTTTGTTCGGGATCAGTATAAAACTACTGATTTCATCCCATTACATGAGCCCCGCTTTCAGGGCAACGAGAAGAAATACGTTCTAGAAACGATAGATTCGACATTTGTCTCATCAGTTGGGGCTTACGTAGATTTATTCGAAGAGATGATGGCCGAAATATCTCAAACTGAACGAGCCGTTGCGGTAGTAAATGGTACAGCTGCATTGCAGGTAGCACTCAGACTGGCCGGAGTAAAACAGGGAGATGAAGTCTTGACGCAAGCTCTTACCTTTGTTGCCACAGCCAATGCCATAGCCTATAACAATGCGAAACCTGTTTTTTTAGATGTAGATTTAGATACGTTGGGTTTGTCACCCAAAGCGGTGGAGGCGTTTCTTGAAGAACAAGGTGAACTTAGAGAAGATGGTTGCTACAATAAAAAAACAGGGAATAAAATATCAGCCTGCTTGCCCATGCATACTTTTGGTTTTCCGGTAGACCTAAATGAACTCATGGACGTGTGCAATAAATGGAATATTCCGGTGGTGGAAGATGCAGCTGAATCCATTGGTTCTACCTATCATGGAAAACCAACTGGAAGTTTTGGTCAGTTGGGAATCTATTCTTTTAATGGAAACAAGATTGTTACGGCGGGTGGCGGCGGAGCTATTGTAAGTAATGATAAGCAGATGGGTAATTTTGCAAAGCATCTTACTACAACTGCAAAAAAACCTCATAAATATGAATATGTGCATGATGAATTGGGCCATAACTATAGAATGCCCAATTTAAATGCAGCATTGATTTGTGCTCAATTGGAACAGTTGGATTCGTTTATTGAAAACAAAAGAAAACTGGCTGAAAAGTATGAATCATTTTTTGAGGAATGGGGAATTAATTTCAGAAAGGAAAACCCGGATACCACAGTGAATTACTGGTTAATGTGTGTGGAACTCGAAGATCGAAAAGAGCGGGATATGTTTCTCAATGAAACCAACGAAAAGGGTGTCATGACGCGCCCAATTTGGAAGTTGATGTATAAGTTACCGATGTATGAGAATTGCTTTCGTGATGAACAAAAGAATGCTGAGTATTTAGAGGATCGAATCGTGAATATTCCAAGTAGTGTGGTTATTGATGGGTAAACAAGTGATCATAGGGTATTCCGGACATTCATATGTCGTACTTGATGCTACTAAAAAAGCAGGTATACAAGTTACATCCTATACTGAAAAAGAGGAACATATTCTGAATCCATTTGAATTGGAATATCTTGGTTTTGAAGGTGATAAGAATTTCGAGGGATGGGATAAAGGACATGAGTTTATATTAGGAATTGGTGACAACAGAATTAGGGAAAGTGTTACTGAACTGATCCTTATAAAGAAAGAAAAATTACGATCGGTTATTCACCCATCAGCCAGTATCGGTTCATTAGTAGATATTGGAGGTGGTACTTTTGTTGCATCCGGTGTTATAATCAATCCAATAGTAGAAATTGGGATGTCTGTAATAATAAACACGGGGGCAATTGTTGAACATGAATGCCAAATAGGAGATTTTGCTCATGTTGCACCCGGAGCGGTATTGGCTGGAAATGTGAAAGTTGGGAAGCGATCATTTATTGGGGCAAATGCTGTAATTAAAGAGGGCGTTGAAATCGGTAGTAAGGTAATTATTGGGGCGGGAGCGGTGGTTTTGGAGAATGTTGAGAGTGAAAGTAAAGTGGTGGGTAATCCGGGCAGGTTGATATGAAATTAGATAATGTACTTATTATTGCGGAAGCCGGAGTGAATCATAATGGTGATTTGCAAAAAGCCATTCAGCTTATTGATGTAGCTTCAAAGGCAGGAGTGGACATTGTAAAGTTCCAAACATTTAAAGCGGATAAAATTGTTAGTAAGGCGGCTAAAAAGGCAAACTACCAATCCAAGAATATTGGAGATGGTGACGACGATAGTCAATACAATATGCTCAAATCACTTGAATTGAATGAGCAGGATCATGCTATATTAATTAAGGAGTGCGAGAAACGGGGAATCCAATTTTTATCTACGGCTTTTGATGTAGATGGGATCGATTTTTTAGATAATCTTGGATTGCCGTTTTTTAAAAGTCCGTCCGGGGAGATTACCAATTATCCATACTTGAAGCGATTAGCTGAAAAGGGGAAACCAGTGGTGCTCTCTACCGGAATGGCCAATATGCAGGAAGTGAAAGAAGCTGTTGATGTGGTAATGAAATATGGCTTAACTAAAAAAGATATTACGGTATTGCATTGTAATACCGAATACCCTACACCAATGGAAGATGTTAATTTAAAAGCTATGAATACCATAGGAGATGAATTGGGAGTTCAAGTTGGTTATTCTGATCATACCTTGGGAATTGAGGTCCCTATTGCAGCTGTTGCTTTGGGAGCAAAAGTCATCGAGAAGCATTTTACCCTGGGCCGCAGTTTGCCGGGACCAGACCATCGAGCTTCTTTAGAACCTGATGAGCTTAAAGAGATGGTCACAGCTATACGAAATATTGAACAGGCTATATCTGGGAGTGGTAAGAAGGAGCCGAGTCCAAGTGAACAAAAAAACAAAGAGGTTGCTCGTAAAAGCATCCACATAAACCGTTCAATGAAAGCTGGGGAAATAATAAACGAAGATGACATTATTGCACTTCGCCCTGGAAATGGAATTTCTCCTATGGAATGGAAAGATGTAATTGGCAGGAAGGTTAACCGAGCATATTCGGCTACAGAAATGCTTGAATGGAGTTCATTGAAATGAAGATTGGTGTACTCACAAGTTCAAGGGCCGATTTTGGAATTTATCTTCCGTTGCTAAAAAAGCTGGTTGATGATTCGTTCTTTGATCTGAAAATTATTGCTTTTGGCACCCACGGTTCACCTTATCATGGTGAAACTATATCAGAAGTTAAGAATACAGGTTTTAATAATATAGATCTTATCCAGTCATTTTTGTTAAATGATAACCCGAATGGTATTAGCACCTCTTATGGACTAACGGTGACTAAATTTGCTGATTACTGGAAAGAAAATTCGTTTGACTTGGTTTTTTGTTTGGGAGATCGGTTTGAAATGTCAGCAGCGGTACAAGCCGGAATTCCATTTGGAGTTAAATTTGCACATCTTCACGGCGGAGAAACTACATTAGGAGCCATTGATAATATTTACCGACATCAAATTACTCTGGCCTCGACCATTCATTTCTCATCTACAGAAGCTTATAAGAAAAAAATAAAAACAATTCTTGGCGATAATGAACATGTATATAATGTAGGGTCATTAAGTTTAGATGGTATTGAGGATTTCCAATTTATGGAGGAGAACGAGTTTCGCAATAATTTTGGTATCCCTAATAAGCAATATGTATTAATTACTTTTCATCCTGAAACGATAAGACCAGAGAAGAATCAGGATTATGCTATAGAAATGAAATCTGCATTAGATGAATTAAGCAAAGAATATTTTTTGATTATTACTATGCCAAATGCGGATACAAATGGTAAGATTTTTCGAAATTACATTGAAGAATTAAGAAATGAAATGCCTAATCAAATACTATGTATTGAAAATTTTGGAAAGTCCAATTATTTCAATGCAATGAAATATACGAAATTTCTTTTAGGAAATACATCAAGTGGTATTGTTGAAGCAGCTTCGTTTGGGAAGTATGTGGTAAATGTTGGCAATAGACAACAAGGGCGCGCGAGGGGTGAAAATGTGATAGACTGTGAATTTAAAGCCAATAACATCTTACATGCTGTTTCGAAAGTGAAAGACTTAGGCTCCTTTGAAGGAACGAATATTTACCGAAAGCCAAATACGGTAAAGACAATAATTGACACACTAAAGAATAATTATGCGTCACTATAAAGAACATTTAATTCTTTCAGGTTCATCCATAAGGGAAGCACTGAAAGTGTTTAATAAATTGGGTAAAGATGCTATTTCATTTGTGGTTGATAAGGATGATAAACTTATAGGTTCATTAACGGATGGAGATGTTCGAAGGGGGCTTCTTCAAGGAGTTAATTTGGATCAATCGGTAAATGTGATTATTCAATCCAATCCGAGATTTATTCGGAAGGGTGATCGGGATATTGAAAAGGTTATCGAATACCGAGAGAATAATTTCAAGGTCATCCCAATTTTGGACAAATCGGATCATATAGTAAATGTGATCAATTTTGGGAAGTTAAAATCTTATTTACCTGTGGATGTTGTGGTTATGGCCGGTGGAAAAGGAACACGACTGCGGCCGCTAACCGAAACTACACCTAAACCTCTATTGAATGTTGGAGGTAAACCCATCCTGGAGCACAATATTCATCGGCTATCATTATTTGGAATGGATGATTTTTGGATTTCGGTGAATTATCTAGGAGAGCAAATTGAAGAATACTTTGGTAATGGTAATGATAAGAATTTAAACATTGAATATGTATGGGAAGAAGAACCCCTGGGTACTGTTGGTTCGGTATCCAAAATTAACAATTTTATCCATGATTATATTTTGGTAACAAACTCTGATATTCTGACCAACCTGGATTATGAAGATTTTTTTCTTCGGTTTAAGGAGGAAGAAGCTGACTTTGCCGTGGTAACCATCCCGTATAAAGTGGATGTTCCCTATGCGGTTTTGGAGACGACCAATGGCCATGTGATGAGTTTTAAAGAAAAACCGACCTACACCTACTATTCCAATGGTGGTATTTATCTGATGAAACGTGAGATAATCGACCGTATTCCAAAAAATTCTTTTTATGATACAACCGATCTAATGGAAGAACTTATCGCAGATGGTAAAAAAGTATTGTCCTATCCTTTATCTGGATACTGGTTAGATATAGGGAAACACGAGGATTTTGAAAAAGCACAAGAAGATATTAAGACCATAAAATTTTCATGAATTTATTAATTACAATTTGTGCAAGAGGTGGGTCAAAGGGAATCCCTGGTAAGAATATAAAGCCATTAAATGGTAAACCTCTTTTACATTATACATTTAATCGAGCTTTTGAGTTTGCTAAGTTATATGATGCAGATATACAATTGAGCACAGATGATAATAAGATTATTAAATCTGCTGAAGCAATAAATTATAAGACAGATTATTTAAGACCTAAGAATTTAGCAACTGATAAAGCAGGAAAAATTGACGTTATCAAACATGCGTTTAAGTATGCAGAGGGAATAAATAACAAAAGATATGACTATCTTTTAGATTTAGACGTGACTTCTCCTTTGAGAACTATTAACGACTTAAAAGGGGCATTTGAGAAACTCAAAAGAGATAAGAATGCATTAAACATTTTCTCAGTTAATCATGCATCTAAGAATCCTTACTTTAATATGGTTGAAGAAAAGGATGCGAATGGTTATGTAGAATTGGTAAAGTCAGTTGGAGATGTAAAAGCAAGACAAGAGGCACCAATTGTATACGATATGAATGCATCTTTCTATTTTTTCACAAGGGAATATCTTGAAGGAAATTATAAAACAAGTGTTACCGATCGATCTTTAGCTTACGTGATGAAGCATATTTCTTTTGATTTAGATCATCCTGTAGACTTTACTATGATGGAAATTATGTTAAGGGAAGATTTATTGGATATTGAGATATGAATATTTTGATCATAGGATTAGGTTCTATTGCTAAAAAGCATCTAAATGTATTGAAAAACCTAGATTCTGATTTAAGTGCATTTGCACTACGAAGCAATAAATCAGAAAATAATGAAGAAGGAATTCAAAGTATTTACTCATGGACTGAAATTCCTAAGGATATAGATTTTATTATTATTTCTAATCCTTCAAGCATGCATGCTGAAACAATTTTAAAGAGTTTAGATTTTGAAGTTCCGCTTTTTGTAGAAAAACCTGTTTTACATTCATTGAACAGAAGTGGCGAAATAATTAAGAAAGTAAGAAATAAGGGAGTCATAACATATGTTGCTTGTAATTTGAGGTTTCATCCGGCCATTCAATTTTTGAAAAGGGAGTTCTCGAAAAACGTACCAATTGAGTATAATTCTTATTGTGGTTCTTATCTACCAGAGTGGAGACCAAATACTGACTATAGAGAAATATATAGCGCAAAAAAAGAATTAGGAGGCGGTGTGCACTTGGATCTAATACATGAGATCGATTATTGTAACTATCTGTTAGGAACTCCAATTGAAAGTTTCAGCTATTGCAGAAGAAAATCTACATTAGAAATCAACAGTGTTGATGTAGCCCATTATGTATTTGAATATGAGAAGTCATCTGCATTCATAACATTAAATTACTACCGGAAAGATTCAAAAAGAGATATTGAGTGTGTTTGGGAGGATAAAACTTGGCACATTGATTTATTGAGAAATTTGATTGTTAATGGTGAAAGTGAAGTAATTTACTCTGAGCCATTTGATATTATGGATACATACACTTCACAAATGAGAAGCTTCATTGAATATATAGAAAGAGAAGAAATGCCAGAAAATAATATTGAACAAGGAATTGAAACTCTTAAGCTTGCGCTAAATGGATAAACTTTTAGAGAATAAGGTCATTGTTGTTACAGGGGGGAATGGATTACTTGGCTCGGCGATGATACAAGATATTAGAAATAAAGGCGGTATTGGTATATCTGCAGATTTAAATATTAATGATACTGAATATAGTATAAAGTGTGATATTACTTCATTAAATAGTATCAAGGAAACTGTAAAAGATATATATGATAAATATGGAAGAATTGATGGTTGGGTTAATAATGCCTATCCACGAACAGCTGATTGGGGGAGTGATTTTTTAGATATAAAAGAAGAGTCACTAGATAAAAATGTTAAATGGCAGCTCAATAGTTACATACTTAGTTGTCAAGAAGTAATTAAGGTAATGTTAAAAAGAAACAGTGGCTCGATTATTAATGTCGCTTCTATATATGGAGTAGTTGGAAATGATTTTACTATATATGAAGGTACAAATTTAAATCCTCCTGCTGCTTATACTGCAATAAAAGGAGGGTTAATAAATTTTACGAGATATCTTGCCAGTAAATATGGGAAAGACGGTATTAGAGTAAATACAGTTTCACCTGGTGGTATTTTTGATAATCAGGTTAAAGAATTCGTCGAAGCTTATGAAGCAAAAGTACCATTAAAACGAATGGGAAAACCTGATGATATTGCTCCGTCAGTATCGTTTTTATTGTCTGATAAAGCTAAATATATTACGGGGCATAATTTAATAATTGATGGTGGTTGGACTTCCATTTAAATCTTGAAAAATTTTAATAACTAATTTTGAAAATGAATAATAAAGTATTTTGGTGCAAAAACTGTTTGAATATGTCAACTAGGCCTAGAATAGAATTTGATGAAGATCAAATTTGTAATGCTTGTAAATGGGCTGAAGAAAAACAAAAGTTTGACTTTTCAGAAAGGGAAAAGATTCTCAAAGAAGCATTAGATAAATATAGAAATCCTGAAGGCTTCGATTGTATAGTTCCTGTTAGTGGGGGTAAGGATGGATCATACGTATCTTATAAACTAAAAGAGGAGTACAATATGAATCCTTTAACGGTAACTATCAGACCTGCTTTGGAACTAGACCTTGGCTCAAAAAATTTATTGAATTTTATCAATTCGGGATTTAATCATATTCATGTTACGCCAGATCCAAATGTAATGCAGGCGTTAAATAAGTATGGGTTCATTTACAAAGGTTTTCCATATTACGGATGGTTAATAACCATTCATACTGCAGTAATAAGAATGGCTACCTCTTTAGGAATTTCATTGTTGTTTTATGGAGAAGACGGAGAGATTGAATATGGTGGTTCTACAGAGCACAAGGACAAAGCTTTTTATGGAATTGATTATATGAAGTCAGTATATCTAGAAGGTGGATACGAAAAAGTCTTAGATAAAGTAAAGAATGATTACGGTTTTTCTGAGGGACAAATGTATTTTTGGAAATTTCCGGGAGATGATGAAATAAAAAGTAAAGACTTAAAATTTACACATTGGTCATTTTACGAATCTTGGGATCCTTACAGAAACTACACAGTTGCAAAAGAAAATTGTGGATTAGAAGAAAAGGAATTCACCAATCCGGGAACATTTACAAACTTTGCCCAAAATGACCAAGCTCTGTATGCTCTGCATGCATATTTGATGTATTTAAAATTTGGCTTTGGTAGAGCTACTCAAGATGCAGGTATTGAGATTAGAAGAGGAGCAATGTCTAGAGATCAAGCTTTGAATTTGGTAAAGTTATATGACAATAATTACCCTGAAGAATTCGAAGAAGATTATTTAGAGTATTATGACATGACAAAAGAAGAATTCGACACAGTTTTGGCGAAATGGGCAAATAAAGATTTATTTGAGCTGAAGAATGGTCGATGGAGCCCAAAATTTGAAGTAGATAACCCATTTGAAATATGAAAATTGCGATAATAGATTATGGAATGGGCAATATACACTCTTTAAAGGCTGCAATAAAAGAAGTAAATCCTGAAATTGATATAATTTTAACTAATGAACATAAGTCATTAAACAGAGTTGATGCTTTGTTTTTACCAGGTGTAGGTCATTTTGGCGCTGCTGTAGAAAAGCTTCAACAGTATTCATTGATTGAATTCCTACGAGAGTTAGTTTTAGAAAAAAACAAACCTTTATTTGGAATATGTCTTGGAATGCAATTACTGTTTGATAGTAGTGACGAATCACCAAATTCAAAAGGTCTTGGTTTAATTGAAGGTAGTGTAACAAAATTTAAAAATGAACCATATAAGGTTCCCCATATTGGTTTTAATACTATTACTGTTAATAGTAGAAATGGAGATATGTTAAATAATATAGATTCGAATGACTTCTATTTTGTCCATTCTTATGCAGCCAAAGAAATAGATAAACTAAATGATAATTGTTCTTATTCAAGATGTTTATATAACGATGAATTTATTGCATCTGTTGAAAAAAAACACATTTGGGGAACACAATTCCATCCAGAAAAAAGTCAGAGGTCTGGACTCGGGATAATTAAAAACTTTATAAATAAATATGTCGACTAAAAAACGTTTAATATTTGCACTATTATATAATGAGGGACACTTTTGCCAAAGTAGAAATTTTCGATTACAGAAAGTTGGTATGTATGATTGGTTATTTAATAACTATAACTTTTCTCATATAGCTGAGTATCTTGATGAATTAGTAGTAATAAATGTAAATCCTTCAGATCAAAATGAAGATGATTTTCTTGCTCAGGTTAAAAAAATTGTTTCAAAGGTGTTTATTCCTGTTGCCATTGGGGGAGGAATCAAGAATGTTGATAATGCAAAAAAAGCTTTCAATTCTGGAGCCGATAAAGTTATTTTAAACTCATTAGTGAGAGAAAGTATAATTGATTGTAAAAAAATAATAGATGTTTATGGCTCTCAATCTGTAGTAGGATCAATAGATTACAAAACAATAGATAATACCGATTATATTTATGATTGGAAATACAACACTATAAATCAAAATATTGATTTACAAGAATATATTAAAAAATGTGAAGATCTTGGTTTTGGTGAGATATTAATTAACTCGGTTAATAGAGATGGTACTGGTTTTGGTTATGATATTGATTCAATTAACAGAATTGAATCATACTGCAATTTACCTCTGATGGTGATGGGGGGGGCAGGTAGTTTGAATCATTTTAAACCTACTTTTAAAATACCAAACGTAGATGCGTGTGTTACTGCAAATTTGTTAAATTTTATAGGAGATGCTTTACAAAATGTAAGACATGGACTACTAGAGGAAAAAATAGATCTAGCAAAATTTTGATGAAAAAAAATATAACACTTAAAAATAACGTTTCAGAAAAGATAAATGACTCTATATTTATTACTGGGTCAGCTAGAAGTGGTACAACTATAATGGGGAAACTCATTCATTCAATGAAGTATGTAGAGTATACATTTGAACCCCCAACAGTACTAACATTATTGTCTGTTATTGAAGAATTTAGAAATAATAGCAATCTATGGAAGATTATTTTTGAAACATACTTATATGAAGATTTCTTTGTCAATTCCATTGCTGGTAGAAATTTAAATTTTAAAACTAACGAAGATAGTTTTATTTATTTAGTAAAAAATAGAAACCAGATAGAAGAAAGACTTAACAATAACTCTAGAAAGCATTTATTGAATTTAGATAAATATAAAATAGCATTCAAAATTCCGGATATTGCTCCCTATCTAAAGAATTTTAAAAATATATACCCAAACGTATGGGTGATATTTATGGTAAGAAATGCATCAGATACAATTAATTCATTATTACGTAAAGGATGGTTTAATTCAGAGTCACTGAAAAATAATAATAGAATTTGGCCATTGATCAAATTTAATGGTTCATATATTCCTCATTGGGTAAGTAATGATATGAGAGAAGAATGGTGTAAAATGAATGAGGTAGATAGATGTGCTTATTATTACATACAAAATCAAACGATCATAGAAGAGAGTAAAATAATTTACATTAATTATGACTTTTTCGTTGATAATACATCAACATGCATGCATGAAATTATAAATTACTTAAAAATTGATTTTGGGTCCAAAACCAAAAAAATAATAGATAAAGTATCTAAACGGGAAACTAAAAGAGATCAAGAAATATTAAAAAAAATAAGGCCTACACTAAGGAAAAAAATAAAATATATCGAGTCTAATATGCCAACTGATATATTTATTAATGAGTAATAGTATAAAAAAATATATCTACATTGGAATGGTGTCATTGTGGGCAAGTGGCTCAGTTTATTTAATATCAATAATCTCATTAATATCAATAGGCGCACAAGTTAAAATAAATAAATATAGGCTTTTCACTACTTTATTTTTTTTTTTAGTAGTCACTATATCAGTTATCTATAACATAAACAATTCCAGCATAAAAGATTATATCCAACTTTTACTTCTTATTGGGTTATTGATAAATTATAATCCTGATAGGAGACTTAACACTTTTGTATATAAGGGTTTCTATTTAGGAGGACATCTTGTAATAATTGGGGTAATAATTTTATCGATTCATTATGGACTTAATCAACTTGAATACTACTATTTAAGTGTTAGTCGTACCTTTAATTACTCATCTTTTTATCTCTATTTTTCTTTTATAATTGCACCATTTTATCTGAGACATAATAAATACCGAGCTTTTATATATCTGGTACTTTTTATTTCTATCACATTATTATTTTCAACTAGGTCTGTTCTAGTATTGGGCTTAGCTTCCTATTTAGTTTTATATAATAAATTAATAATTAAAAATAAGAAGTTTTTATTACTCATAATTATTACTGTAGTTTTATCCTTGAGTATGAATATATGGGAGGAATTACTTACAAAAATATTTAATGTAAGTACTAATACTAGTAATTTATTAAGACTTGGTATGTTTAATCTTTCTTTTGATGTAATAAAGGAATTTCCTTTAGGAGTTGGTATAGGTGGTACTTTGGATTTATTATATAGTAATAATTTCTACTTCCCATATACTCATAACACACTTGCTGACTTGTTAATTGAATTAGGGTATATTGGTTTATTCTTGTATTTATCTCTGGTATTGTACATAATAAAATTGTATAGAAATAATAAAAATAGAGTTGCATTAGTTATATCATTATTTATAATAATTTATTCAATGTTTGAGAGTTATTCGTTTAATATAATAATCACGCTAATCACTATAGTGGTAATAAAGTCAATCAAAAAGATTTGTTAAAATTATTTATTTCACAATCCTTAGGACTCTCTATGGGTACAGCATTAGGGAGATTAGTGGGGTTTTTTAGATTTCAGTTATTGATATTCTTATTGGGATTAAGCACTGTAAGTGATAATATAATCTACTACTATACACTTGTTTGGTTTCTATATAATTTTTTCATTTCTCCTTTATTAAGCGGAGTGGTTATTCCTGAGCTTGAAGAATCAAATGATTACAACTTTATAATTTGTAAGCATCTAAAAGAACTTATCTTCTATTCTGTAATCTTATTTTCTGGACTGTTAGTTATATTTTTAATTCCACAACTTGAATTATTTGAATTAGGAATGATTATTAACTTATTCATAATTTTGTTACTGATGGGCTTCAATGAATTAATAAGTTTATATAATCAATTTAAAAATAAATATTTCACCTACTCAATTAATCCCTTAATATGGAATCTATTCAGTTTAGTGTATACTGTAATTTTATATTATTTAGGTATTATATCAGCTAATACATATCTCTTATGTTATAGTGTATCCGTATTGGTTACATTAATATTTCAGTTTTATACTAGTGATTTAAAATTGAAAATTATTAAAGATAAATTTAAGACTGTTAGATATCAGTTCCATTTTAAATATTATCACATAGCCTCTGTTATTTTCACATCAGCAATTTTCATAGATTTTAACTTTTTAAAAATAAGTGCAGAAGAAGGATCTATTAGTTTTTACTCTGTCTTAAATAAATTACCAGAATTATTCGCATCATTTATAGCGGGTACCATTATAGTAGTTCTATTTAATAATTTGGTTAAAAATAAAATTATACTTGAGAAAGCAATTAATATAGTTATTGTTTTAACATTGGCTTCATTCTCACTACTATATCTAATAATAAGTCATGACTCAGGTCAAATAATTAATTATCTCTTTAATACTGAGTTAAGATTTAGTGCTAGTATCCTGCTGGCTATTACATCTTATTTTGCTATTTTTACCATTTGTTCATTCTTGGTTAGAGCCAGTTATTTTCTCAAGATAGACAAGTCTATAACGTTATTATTATTGTTAATTTTGGGAATAAAATTTTACTACTATACCCAAGGTGCAATAAGTATAGTAGAAATGATCAATTTCAATTTAGTGTCCTATTCAATATTGTTATTGTTTAGCATATATAAAATAATTAAAAATAATGTGTGGCATCTTAGTTATAAACGATAAAAAGGGAGCCTTAAATGATGATCATTTTACAAATCTATTGGGTGAAATCACCCATAGAGGCCCTGACGAACAAAATTTTGTTAAAAATGGTAGCTTATACTTAGGGCATGTAAGGCTAAGTATAATAGATGTGGCTAATGGGCATCAACCATTTAAAAAAAACGACAAGGTTTTATTATTCAATGGTGAGATTTATAATTATAAGTCTATAAAAAAAGAGCTGCAAGATAATGGTATAATATTTGAAACAGATTCTGATACTGAGGTTGTATTAGAAGCTTTTAAATATTTTGGAGATACTTTTATTGAGAAGCTTGATGGTATGTATGCCTTTGTAATATATGATCAAAAAAATAATGAGTTAACAATATCAAGAGATTTCTTTGGTATTAAACCACTATATATGTATGAGGATAATAATTTTATGGTACTTTCCTCAGAGATGCATCCAATTAACAAAGTTATTAAAGACTTAAAATATTCTAATTTAATCAAACTTAATGATTATTTGTTAAATGATTCATGTGACTCATTATATGTTGGCCAAGATATTATTAGAAGGGGATTCTTGTATAAGTATGATGTTAAAAATGGAATGCTAAGAATAGCAAAGTATAAAGAGGAGAAAGAAAAATCATTAAATAAATATTATTACGATAATGATTTACTAAATCTTCTTGAAGAAGAAATTGATCAGCAGTTAATAGCTGACGAAGGGATAGGAGTAGGTATATTCCTAAGTGGTGGAATAGATTCTAGTATAATTACAGCAATTGCATCTAAAATAAGGCCTAAAATTAATACATATTCAATAGTTTTCGATGATGACGTAACAGAAGAATACTACTCAAGAATTGTTGCAAAAAAATTTAGCACTAATCATACTGAGTACAAATTTAATGAAGACACTCTTATTGAATATATCCCAACAATGATCAATGCAATGGATTTGCCTATTTATGATCCTGCTATTTTACCCTTTATGTATCTCTGTGATAAAGTGAGTAAGAACAACAAAGTTGCATTATCAGGTGATGGTGGCGATGAGTTATTTTCTGGTTACACAACTTTAAGAATAAATAAGTATAAAAAATTATTTAGATTAATATCAAAGTTATCAAATCATCTTGGTACTATATCTAATAAATTTAAAAATATAAATTCAATAATAGATAATAATCTATCCAGTAATAGATTTGAGGATATTTATAAAAATGATTTTGACGTACTTGATGAGAGATTATTAAGGAAAACAGATATTAGTTCTATGCATTACGGCCTAGAGGTAAGAGTTCCATTTCTCTCGAAAAGAATTTATAACTATGCTAGTGATTTTCATCCTGAAAGTTTCATTAATTTAAAATATGGAAAAATGCCCCTAAGAAGAATTGCTAAAAAATTGATAGGCAACGATATAGCATTTAAGAAAAAACAAGGGTTTAGGATTCCAATTAAAAAATGGGTAACACAAAGTGAACTATCAGATGTAATTGAAGAAGATCTACATGATTTAGTTGTTCCTAAAATGCTGATTAGTAATGAAAAAGTTAAGAAAATGCTTAAGAGAAAAAATATTTACTTTAGTGAGATATTTAAACTATATATTTTGAATTTATGGATAAAAAAGCATTTTAAATAAATGAACATACTACAGATTAGAAGTGAATTTCGTGATAATGGACCTGGAACTCAAGCATTTCATATTTCAAATGAATTAATAAAGAGAGGCCATAAAGTATATGCTGCATCTAGTGGTGGAGTGATGTCTGATAAGTTTAATGAAGCGGGTATTAAACATTTTGATATTGAATCTTTGGAGATTAATAAAAGAAATATCAAAAATTTTTTAAAAAGTATATTCAGTGTTTACAAAATATTGGATGCAAATGAGATAGATATTGTTCATGCCCACAATGCAGCTTCGCTATACATCGCATATATTGCGTCAAAATTCATAAAACGTAAGGTCAATTTTTTTCATAGTTGTAGAGGTATAGAATTAAGAAAATACTTTAAGTGGAGAAATTTAATTTATCTTAATTATCCAGCCACAATATTTGCTGTAGCAGAATGGACAAAAGAACAATTAATAAATATTGGTGTTGATAAACATAAAATTATTGTAACCAATAATGGTGTTGACATCAGTAAATATAACTTTAACAAAAAGGCCATATATAGACAAGAGGTAAGATCTCAATACAATATACCTTATAATTCAATTGTTGTTGGAATTGTAGGAGCTATTGGTGTCAAAGGTCATGATGAGTTGATCAAAGCATTTAGTAAACTTTATAAAGATTTCCCGAATGTATATTTAATTTTAGTAGGGGGAGGAGATAAACTTGAGGCTTTTAAAAACCTCGCACAAAATTTAAATGTTTCTGAAAGATGTGTATTTACTGGAATGAGAATGGATAGTCACAAGTTACATGCTGCTTTTGATATATTTGCACTTCCTTCTTACTGGGGTGAAATGTTCCCAAATGTATTGTTAGAATCAATGGCTTACAAAAATCCTCTGATTTCTACTTATTTATCTGGCATACCAGAGATAGTAACTGAAGAAGTTGGTTTTCTTATAGAGCCAAAAGACACAATTTCTCTTGCCAATAAACTCAGAATATTGCTAAGTGATAAAGAACTAAGGATTAAGATGGGAAATAATGGTTATAAAAAACTTAAAAATAATTATACAATATCAAAAGTTGTTGATAAAATAGAAAGGGCATATTATAACCAATGATTTTATTTGTAGCATATGGTGGTGGTCATATTACCATAGTAAGTAAATTAAGTAAATACTTTGAAGAGAGGGGAGTAACAACGAAAATTTTACCCCTCACAACAGCTGTGCCGTATTGTAATTCTCATGATATTGAATACTTGAGATTGAGCGAATTTGCCACAAAAGATGATTTTACACCTAAAGTGATAAAAGTTGTAGAAGAGTATGTCCAAAAATTGCTTAATGATAAAATAGGTATTCCTTATGAGCATACTTTATTGTATCACTTAATCGGTTTACAGGAATTAATTAACAGGCTTGGTTATGCTAAAGCATTAAAAGAATTTTATAAACATGGAAGGTATTCTTTTGAGCCTATAGGTTTTGCAACTAGTGTAATTAAACAAATAAGAGCTGAGGCTGTTGTAACCACAAATTCTCCAAGAATGGAATTGGCTTTTCAGAAAGCATCAGAGATGTTAGATATACCATCATTTGCTATTGATGATTTATCAGGAAACCCGATAAAAATGATGCAGAGTTCAGTAGTTTTTGTTGATAATGACATTTCAAGGAAAAACTTAAAATCTAATGGTTATAAAGGAGAAATTATCATTTCAGGTAACCCGATATTTGAAGAGGCAAGAAATAAATTCACTAAAGATAAATCTAAAGATAAAAATAGATTACTGATAATACTTCAAAAAGGTATGAATAAATTAAATCATGAAAAAACAGAATTAAGTGAAGATTTTTTTTTAAATTTTTTCGATGAAATTTTAAATAACAGATTTTTGAGGGATTTTGAAAAAATTACGGTTAGATTTCACCCAACTATGAAACCAACTATTTATTGGAATTCTGATAAATTTGAAATTGATCAAACAGCAGATATACAGAATTCGATATCAAAACACGATTTTGTTTTGGGGTTTTCTTCAACAGCTCTATATGAAGCATATTTAATGGGTAAAAAAGTTTATGCACTTAGCTTTGGGAAGGATTACTTTAAATTGCCATTAGATTACTGCGGACGAATTGACCGAACCGGGAATTTACAAATCGATGGTAATTATACTGTTAAAGAATCAAATGAGTCCCTAAAATCAAAAGAAATTATATTCCAAAATATTATAAGTAAAATTAGAAATTAATTTGCTTAAAAATACTCACCTTAACTAACAATGAGATTCTAAATTAGGAGAAATATGATGATAAAATTACCATATCATACTTTCTGATTATATTAGGATTTACGCTGAAAATATGAGCTAGCTTGTACTTGCTTATAATAAAAAAGTAAGAAAGTTTCACGCTATAAGTTTGATACTCCTTTCTGCATTACTAAAAAAAACACCAAATGAAGTATTATTTAATTGAGAATGACATAGATAAAATAAAGCATTTTGATCAGATTGGAATAGACAGAATATTTATAGATTTGGAAAAACTTGGGAAAGATGATAGACAAAAAAATTTAGACACTGTAAAAAGTAATCATACAATACAGGATATTTATAATGTAAAGCCAATATTAAAGAGGGCTGAGCTTTTGGTTCGGGTTGATCCAATAAATAGTAACTCAAAAAATCAAATTAATGATGTTATAGATGCAGGTGCTGATGTAGTAATGTTACCCTTTTTTAAGACAGCAGAAGAAGTGCAAAAATTTATCGATTTTGTTAATGGAAGAGCTAAAACAAATATTCTTATTGAAACAGCTGCTGCATTTGTAAGATTCAAAGATATTTTAGCTATTGACGGGATTGACGAAGTGCATGTAGGGCTTAATGATTTAAGTATAGATTTAGATTTGAAGTTTATGTTTGAGATCATAGCTCATCGGTTCTTAGTTCCTTTAACACAATACTTAAAAGAGAAAGGAATATTTTTTGGAATAGGTGGGGTTGCTGCTCTTGATGATGGTAAATTACGAGGAAGGAGTATTTTGGCTGAATACTATAATTTGGGAGCTTCTGCCACAATCTTATCCCGAACATTTACTAAAATCTATAATAAAGATGCCGATCGTTTTGAAGAAGAATATGCTAAATTAGCAATAGAATGGTCTGGCTTAGTGAATAGAGAGGAGTCTTTTTTTGAGGATAATATCAAGGAAATCAATAAAATTGTTAATTCTATAATTAAATCATAATGTGCGGTATTGTAGGCTATAATTTTTTAAACAAAGACAAAAGTTTTGATCCGGAACTTATTAAAAATTTGCTTTCTAGCGTAGCTCATCGTGGGCCGGATGATTCCGGCTTTCAGACTTATCGTTCTGCTATGATTGGAAATACGAGGTTAAGCATCATTGATCTGGCATCTGGTCACCAACCTATGATTGGTGGGAAAAGTGATATTTCGGTAGTTCAGAACGGAGAAATTTTCAATTACATTGAATTGAAAGAAGAATTGATTGAAAAAGGGCACAAGTTCAAAACCACCAGTGACACTGAAGTCATTTTAAATGCATATATCGAATGGGGAGAGGCCTTTGTAAACAAACTAAATGGAATGTTTGCAATTGCAATACTTGATGAAAAACGGGATCAATTATTACTCTTTAGAGACAGATTGGGAGTCAAGCCCCTTTATTACTATCACAAAGGAGAAGATTTTTTATTTTCTTCAGAAATTAAAACTTTTAAAAAGTATAATTTTTTTGACAAAAAAGTAAAAAATCAGTCTATAGCGAATTATCTAGTTTTAAACTATGTGCCCGTCCCCGATACCATTTTTGAATATGTTCATCATATCCCTCCGGGATATTTCGCAAGAGTTGAACTAGGGTCTAATGATATTAAGTTGACTCAATATTGGGACATCGCACATCTTGAACAGAATAATGATCTATCTGAAGATGGTTTTCTTGATAAATTTGAAAAATTATTAAATGACGCGGTTAGAATAAGATTAAGGAGTGATGTGGATGTCGGTGCTTTCCTAAGTGGAGGACTAGATTCTAGTTTGATATGTGCCTTGATGCGCAAAAATGATCTTGAAAAGAAAATTTCCACTTATAGTATTGGATTTCACGAAAAAGAATATGATGAATCTCAATATGCTAAAAATGTAGCTCGAGAATATTCTCTAGATAACAACCTAAAGTTTCTGGGAGGAGATATTGTGGATTTGTGGGACAAAGTAACCTACCACAACGATCAACCTCATGGAGACATATCGTTTATTCCAACGTATATTTTATCAGAATTTGCCAGTAAAGATTTAAAAGTGGTTTTAACCGGTGACGGCGGAGATGAATTATTTGCAGGCTATCTTAAATATCAAATGCTGGAAAAAAATGGGGATTCTAATAAATACTTTGATACTACAACGGTATTTAATGAGAATGAATTGATAGATTCATTATCGCCAGACTTTAAAAAAACAATTACTGTTGGCGGAGCCCGAAATCTATTTACGGATTGTCTAGGTAAAGTTGAAAACAGAGATCTTTTGAACAAGGTACTCTATTTTGAAACTAAACAGCTTTTACCTGGGAATAATTTGGTGAAGCCTGATAAAATGGCCATGGCAAACTCTTTAGAGACCCGTAGCCCGTTTATGGATTACCGACTCTTTGAGTTGTGTTATACTATGCCAGGAAAACTTAAGCTCAGAAATGGTGAAACAAAATATCTGTTAAAAAAATTAGGACTACGTTATTTTAATGAAGAACATGTTTATAGAAGAAAACAAATGTTTACTGTTCCAATTGGTGAATGGTTTAAAAATAAGCTAAGCGATTATTTGATGACAATTATTGAAAGTGAAAAGTTGATAGAGCGAAATATTTGGGATGCTGATCAAATTAGAAAACTTGCACAGGAACATAAAAGTGGAGTAGAAAACAATACTAGAAAGCTACGCGCTATTGTGAATCTTGAATTGTGGTACAGAACTTTTATCGATTCATAATGAGATTATTAGATTTTATAATTTCTTCTTTTGCTTTACTAATCCTATCTCCAATTATGTTATTTGTTGGATTGACAATTTATTTGACCGATGGAAGACCTATATTTTTTAAGCAAAAGAGAGTTGGAAAAAATTTAATAGAGTTTACTATTCTTAAGTTTAGGACGATGAGGAATGAAAAGCGAAACTCGAAAAAAATAGAGTTTACAAAGAAAGATGATCCCCGAATCACTTCTATAGGACGAATATTAAGAAAATATTCTATAGATGAATTACCCCAATTGTTGAATGTATTCTATGGTGACATGTCAATTGTAGGGCCCAGGCCCGATACCCCACAACAAAAATCAAATTATGATACAAAAACTTGGAAAACTAGGCATCTTGTTAAACCTGGAATTACTGGACTTGCTCAAGTAAATGGGAGAAGTAATATAAATCCAGAGCAGAGAATTCATTATGATCTTAAGTGGGTAGAAAATAAATCAATAAATTTATACTTGAGTGTTATTTGGAAAACTTTTTTTATTAAGGTGAAAGATTCAGTCTAATAATCCTTAAGTACCTTACAGAAGGTACTGTTTAACACAGACTAGATGTCGAAAGATGATGAGTTGGCAATGTCTGACTGCAGTGAAGGATCGCCCCGATAAAGCCGAGGCAAAAAAAACACTCCTCTATGGTAAAACTTCACCTAAATGACTCACAAACAACGGGTTAAAAATTTTAAATGTACAATTCAGTGATATTTTCCTTATTTTAGGGCGCCTTTCTGAAAGGTTTAAGAGCTGAACACAATATCATGTAATGAAACAGACGATTTTCGCGTACAAAAGTATCTTTAAAGGGGTTGCAGAAATTGGAACTTGGTCACTCATGACGGTCTTGGCATTTATGTTAAGGCTGGACGGCGATCTGACCGGATATTATACTATTATACTGCAGCTGACCGGAGGATTGTTAGTTGTAAAAAGTATGATGACCTACTTCATGGGTAGTCACCGTCAATCTTGGCGGAATACCGGGTTCAGTGATCTCTTTTCAGTCTTGATCATGGTGGGGATACTAACCATACCTTATACGTTGTTTGTGTTATTTAGTGGAAGGACACTCAATATTCCTTTTTCCATTCCCATCATTGAGTTTTTCCTGGCGGTACCCGCACTCATCACCCTAAGAGCCCTGACCCGATATTTTATTAAGTATCGCGTACCAAAAGTAAAGGGAAGTAACGAGGCCAAGCGGATTTTAATCGCCGGAGCCGGAGAAAGCGGAACCATGGTGGCTAAAGAGATGCTCAAGAATAAGGAAGCCAATATGATACCGGTGGCCTTTGTAGATGATGATCTGTCCAAGCGAAAGCAGAAGTTCATGGGTATTCCGGTGAAAGGCACGATCTTTGAAATACCGAATGTGGTGCGGCGTCTGAATATTGATGAGGTGATCATTGCGATGCCGTCTGAATCGGGGGATGTCATACGCCGAGTGGTGGAACGGGCTCGAATGACGGAAGCTAACTATAAGATCGTTCCGGCTATATATGACCTACTTAGCGGGAAGGTTTCCATTAGTCAGCTTCGCAATGTGGATGTAGAGGATCTCCTTCGTCGTAAACCGGTACAGTTGGAAACAAGTACTATTTGCTCTTACATTGAGGGCAAACGGATCCTGGTAACCGGAGCCGGTGGTTCAATAGGCTCAGAGATCGTTCGTCAGATCTCCCGGTTCAAACCAAAGCATGTCATTTTGCTTGGGCGCGGTGAGAACAGCATTCATCAACTGGTGCGTGAGATCAACAATGAAATTCCTTACCTAGATTATTGCATTCGTATCTGTGATGTGAGAGATAAAATGACACTCCGCACGATCTTTGAACAGGACAAGCCTGAAGTGGTATTTCATGCGGCTGCCCATAAGCATGTGCCCCTGATGGAAGAAAACCCTGCACAGGCCATTCTCAATAATGTGCTGGGAACAAGAAATTTAGTGAACCTGTCCGTTGACCATAAGGTGTCTCATTTTGTGAATATTTCCACGGATAAGGCCGTTAACCCAACTTCCGTTATGGGTGCCAGTAAGCGAATTGCAGAACATATTGTTGAATGGGGATCTCATCAGGCTGAAAATGGTGAGGTGTTTGTGTCAGTTCGATTCGGTAATGTATTGGGGAGCCGGGGCAGTGTGATACCGATCTTCAAGGATCAAATCAAAAAAGGCGGTCCGGTAACGGTCACTCACCCCGATATGATCCGCTATTTTATGACCATTCCTGAAGCGTCACAGCTGGTATTGCAAGCCGGTGCCCTTGGTAATAACGGAGCGGTTTACGTGCTCGATATGGGTGAACCGGTGAATATCGAGCAAATGGCTCGCGATCTGATCAAACTAAGCGGCCTGGAACCGGATATAGACATTAAGATCGAACATACGGGCATCCGTCCGGGTGAAAAACTATACGAAGAGCTGCTCACCGCTGAAGAGGGCACCGATATGACCCGTCACGAAAAGATCTTCATGGCCCGCAAGAATGGTGTACTGGAAAACCTCACTCAGCGCTTGAATGAACTTAAAGCGGTGGCCGAAAACGGAAACAGGGAAGAGATCAAAGAGGCGATCTACAAATTCGTGCCTACCTACACCGGCTACAAAAATGGCCGGGAAGTCGAAGACACGATGGCCTGAGAATATTGAACCTGCCTCGCCGGCAAAGGCAGGCACTCAATATTCAATGTTGAAGAGTGTGTTTATCATAACTCTCTAATGCCCGGTCATTGCGAGGCGGCCTGTGGTATAATGTAGGTTTAGAAAAGTGAACAACGAAGCAATCTCCCAATTACGACTTCCCAGGCAGATCAGACAGATTGCCACGGCCTTTGCTTCGCCGAAGGCCTCGCAATGACTTTGCCTTTTAAAACCGGTCGTCGGTCGTCCGTCCTCGGTCCTCGATCAATCACTGAAAATCTCCCCTGCCTTTGCCGGCAGGCAGGCTTAGAAGGGAGAGGCTAAAATCAGTTTACTGATTTTACCGAGGGATGTGAGTGCGGGTATGATGGCAACCGAGTCAAATCCGCACCCCATACATCCTCCGCCCGTCTTCGTATTCACTCAGCCCGGCACCTCCTTCAAAGGAGGAATTTCATGTAATTTATTGTAGTACTTATTCCTTAAGTCTATAAACCCGGTCATTGCGAGGCGGCCAATGGTAAAATGTAGGTTTAGAAAACTGAACAACGAAGCAATCTCCCAATTACGACTTCCCAGGCAGATCAGGCAGATTGCCACGGCCTTTGCTTCGCCGAAGGCCTCGCAATGACTTGGTTTTAAAAAGATTAAAGTCCTCTCCTTGCCCACGAATGCTTGAGGCAGGCGAGCAGTGGATCTAGGTGAGGTCGTGAACAGGGTACCCAAGCCTGAACCGGAAGCAGGAGCCTACCTCGCCGGCAAAGGCAGGCTTCCAAGATGGCATTACGCAACAGGAGCTGCGTAACGAGCACTAAGGCAGACTTCCCGCACAGCATCACAAAGAAAAACCTCCGAAACGAGCATTAAACCCCTAACCCCTTGCACCTCGCACCTCGCGCCTTGCACCTCGCGCCTTGCACCTAAAACCTAATCACTCAAAACTAAAAACTAATAATTCCTTATCTTCCAAGTCTTTCAAAACTAAGAAACAATAAGATAGCCGTATGAAAATAGCTGTAGCCGGAACCGGATATGTTGGACTTTCACTTTCCGTTCTTTTAGCGCAACACCATGAAGTGGTTGCCTTGGATATCATCGAAGAAAAGGTAAAGATGATCAATGAGAGAAGGTCACCCATCACCGATCCCGAGATCGAAGACTTTTTAAAGAACCGGGATGATCTGAATCTAAGGGCTACACTGGATAAGAACGAGGCATACGTCGGTGCTGAGTACGTGATCATAGCCACGCCCACCAACTACGATCCCGAGACTAATAAATTTGACACCCGCTCGGTGGAATCGGTGATTCGGGACGTGATGGAGATCAACCCGAAGGCGGTGATGGTCATCAAATCCACGATACCGGTAGGATACGTGCAAAGTGCGAAAGAAAAATTCGGAACCGATAACCTCATTTTCTCTCCGGAATTTCTGCGAGAAGGACAGGCCCTGCACGACAACCTGTATCCGTCAAGGATCGTGGTAGGAGAGCGTTCTGATCGGGCAGAAACCTTTGCAAAACTACTAAAAGAGGGAGCGGCGGATGATGCCGGAGAGATACCGATCTTATTCACGGACAGCACAGAGGCTGAGGCCATTAAGTTATTTTCAAACACCTACCTTGCCATGCGGGTAGCCTACTTCAATGAACTCGATTCTTATTGTGAAACTCATAACCTGAGTACCAAACAGGTGGTAAAAGGGGTAGGCCTTGATCCCAGGATCGGCGATCACTACAACAATCCATCCTTCGGTTATGGAGGCTACTGTCTGCCGAAAGATACCAAGCAGCTGCTGGCTAATTTTGAGGATGTCCCGAACAATCTCATCAAAGCCATCGTGGATGCTAACACCACCCGCAAGGATTTTGTAGCTCGACAGATCTGGAAAAATGATCCCAAAATAGTCGGGATTTACAGATTGGTGATGAAGCAAGGCTCAGATAATTTCAGGGAAAGTGCCATACAGGGGATCATGAAGCGTATCAAGGCCAAGGGGATTGAGGTGGTGGTGTATGAACCATACCTAAAGCAAGACGAATTTTACCACTCCCGCGTGATCAGTGACCTGGATGAATTCAAGGATATTTCCGAAGTGATCGTCGCCAACCGCATGGTGGATGAGATCAAAGACGTGAAGGATAAGGTGTACACACGGGACCTGTTTGGGAATAACTGATTTATGACCGGATAAGGGAATTGAACATTCAACATTGAGTGTTGATATGTGTTCTGTTAAGATAAGGAGCTACCTAAACCCATCCATCACCCCGTTCTCACGTTGAAAAACCAATAAACAGATGAAGGCAGAACGGAATGATGGATTGGAAATTTGGTTCACGGATCAATCCTTATAACCTCGAAACATACAGGTCGCTACAAGCGAGACGCTTGCGCTAGTTGCAGAGTCAAAGATCCGGGTATTCCCGAAATCAATATCCCAAATAGATCGATCAGCTTACCACAGCCTACGCTTCGCTGAAGGTCTCGAGTGACAATTCTTGGAGTCCAAAATCTAAAATCTCCACATCTATAAAACACAAGAGTTGTCACCCCGAGTCGCAATGGAGCTGAATACCGATTTAGGTTGGTTACCGCGAGGGGTCTCAAACCCGGCATTAGCTCCGATTTGGGCCTAGAAAAGCACCTCCATCATTCGGCTCACGTTAATTTAGCTTCGAGGCACATTTCCAAAAGAGCCGGGTGATGGAAATCTGGATTAATCTCTGACTTGAAAAAATTCTCCCTTAGAAGGGAGAGGCTAAAATCGGTTTACTGATTTTACCGAGGGATGTGAGTGCGGGTATGAAGGCACCCAGGTCAAATCCACCCCCGTACATCCACCGCCAGGCTTCGTATTCACTCAGCCCGGCACCTCCTTCAAAGGAGGAATTTCCTGAGATGTATTGAAGTACTTATTCCTGAATCCTAATAATCCGGTCATTGCGAGGAGATTGGGTTATATAATATTGGATGAGTCAGTTTGACGACTAAGCCATCTCCCGAAATCGATCTCCCAAATAAATCAGGCAGATTGCCACGGCCTTTGCTTTGCCGAAGGCCTCGCAATGACTTGGTTTTAAAAAAGAGCAAAATCCTCTCCTTGCGAAGGAGAGGATTTAGGTGAGGTCGTGATCAGGGCAACCAAGCTTGAACTGAAAACCCCTCTTTCGTCCTAAATTCATTTGGTACTTCTTAAAACAATCATTCAATATTTGTAGAACATACACCAAATAGATATTTTAATTGGTGGTAATGACCAACAAAGACTTAAGTGTTATGGAAGGAAAAGAGTTAAAAGACAATGTTTCGGGGAACCGGTTTACGTCTGGAGAGGCATTATCAGAAATTGAATTCAAGAAAGGGATCAAAGTGGCTGAAAAAGGGCCATTTTATACGGTTCAGGAATCAATGACTAAATTTGAGTCGTGGTTGAAAAAAAGAAAAGAGAAGTAGCTGTTTCAGAGCAGTTTACGGAAGACCTAAAATCGGTGTATGAGTATGGGGAAGAAATTTTCGGAGCGGCCTCTGCTAAGAGTTTTGTTTCGGAAATTTACAGTAAAATTTGGAGCCTGGATCAAACTTGGGCTCACTATCCAGAGTGTCGACATCTGCCAACCAAAGATCAGATATACAGAAATATAATTTTAGGTTCCTACCTGGTCATTTATCGGGTAAATAATGACCATATTTTGGTGTTAAGAATTCTTCATGGTCACTCCAGTATTACAAAGATCAAGGGTTCTCGTAAGATCCAATAGTTTTAAAAAACCAGTTGAAGCTGATATCCAACCCATCCATCACCCCGTTCTCACGTTGAAAAACCAATAAGCAGATGCAGGCTGAACGGATTGATGTATTTGGGCCTAGAAAAGCACCACCATCATTCGGCTCACATTAATTTGGCTTCGAGGTACATTTCCAAAAGAGCCGGGTGATGGAAATTTGGATTGCCGATCATTCCTTATAACCTCGAAACATATAGGTTGCTACAAGCGAGACGCTTGCGCTAGTTGCAGAGTCAAAGATCCGGGTATTCCCGAAATCAA
>NZ_PQBS01000038.1:0-6057 GCF_002911695.1 Gracilimonas amylolytica | reverse complement strand
AAAGATCCGGGTATTCCCGAAATCAATATCCCAAATAGATCGATCAGCTTACCACAGCCTATGCTTCGCTGAAGGTCTCGAATGACAATTCTTGGAGTCCAAAATCTAATATCTCCACATCTACAAAACACAAGAGTTGTCACCCCGAGTCGCATTGGAGCTGAATACCGATTTAGGTTGGTTACCGCGAGGGGTCTCAAACCTGGCATTAGCTCCGATTTGGGCTTAGAAAAGCATCTCCATCTTTCGGCTCACGTCAATTTGGCTTCGAGGTATATTTCCAAAAGAGCCAGGTAATGGAAATCTGGATTAATCTCTGACTTGAAAAAATTCTCCCTTAGAAGGGAGAGGCGAAAATCAGTTTACTGATTTTACCGAGGGATGTGAGTGCGGGTCTGAAGGCAACCAAGCCAAACCCACCCCCTTACATCCTCCGTCCGGCTTCGTATTCACTCAGCCCGGCACCTCCTTCGAAGGAGGAATTTCATGTAATTTATTGTAGTACTTATTCCTTAAGTCTATAAACCCGGTCATTGCGAGGCGCCCTGTGGTATAATGTAGGTTTAGAAAAGTGAACAACGAAGCAATCTCCCGAAATCGATCTCCCAAATAAATCAGGCAGATTGCCACGGCCTTTGCTTCGCTGAAGGCCTCGCAATGACTTGGTTTTAAAAAAGAACAAAGTCTGATTCGAAGGCCTAACACCTAACACCTGGAACCTTGTACCTAAAATCTTACACCTATTTCCCACTAAACACTATCCTAACTCTTTTGTAACTTTGGTTCAACCATAAATAAACGGAGAGTATCTATGAGACGAATTTTACCACTGATATTGATCATGACGGCGATGTTTTCAGCCACCACCTTAGCACAGTTTGAGATCGGGGCATCCTATGAGCTGCGTGAAGAAGATCCTAAAAATGGATTCGGCATTCGCATTCAAAAAGGCATTCTGTCTCAGCTGCCCATCGTGAATCTGGGTATTCGGCTGCACGGAAGTTATTACAGTGATGAGAATAGCGTGACTGAAAATGGGATCAGCTATTCCGAGGATCTGACCAACTATGAGCTGGGAGTATCCGCTATTGGTGGCGTTTCGCTGGGATTGCTTGAACCGTATGTGGGATTAGGCCTGGGAACCAATAACTATGAGCAGGCGATTTCCGATGTACAAAATGATCCAGGTAACGTAGGTCCGACCAGCGCCGATGAAAGCAGTTTGTTCTGGAATATGATGGCCGGTGCAAAGGTATCCATCGTTCCTAAGATCAAACCCTTTGTGGAGTACCGATATACATCCTATGATCTGGAGAATCCAAGTCTGCAGGATGTAAAAGACAGCAGCGGTATCATCGCCTTTGGTGTTTCAATCAGTTTTTAATGGAAAGATTGTTGTTCAATAAGCGGATGTGAATGTCATATCCGCTTTTTTTACATATCATCCTGACATGATAGTTTAGTATTATATTGTTGTCATCCCTGCCTCGCCGGCAGGCAGGCTGAGCACATTTATTGTAGAATCAGGAATGACTGTTAACCGCGAAGGACTGAATCCGACTGCCGGCGTGATCTTAAAGCCTGCATGACATATGATGTAGAAATTAAGATTGAGACTCTTCGCGTAAAGCAGAGGAGTTCGTGATCAATAAGTATCCGCTCAGAGTGACAACGGTGGTTGCGGTTGGTAGGGTTATGGCCCTAACACGATTGTTCAGTTACACAAGGCTGTCATCCTGAGCGCATGTAGTGCTGGATTAGGAATGATTGCTGACCGCGAAGGATCTCAAAGCCCGGATGACTTAGGATGTAGAAACTAAGATTGAGACTCTTCGCGTTGAGCTGAGGAGTTCGTGGTTATTAAGTAACCGCTCAGAGTGACAACAGTGATTGCGGTTGTTAGGATAATGGTCCTGATACGATGATCTAGTGCTATATTGTTGTCATCCTGAGCGCATTTATTGCAGTATTAGGCACTGTTGCTGACCGCGAAGGATCTCAATGCCCGGATGACTTATGATGTAGAAATTAAGATTGAGACTCTTCGTGTTGAGTTGAAGAGGTCAATGCCACAGCATAACCGCTCAGAGTGACAACGGAATACTTATTTCACTGAATTCACTATACATAATGTTTTAGACTTAGTTAATACCTACTTTTAAGGGTAGAAAAAAAGTATATGAGCCGAGTTGCCTCCATAGATAAATATGACCTTGAGGGTTACACCCTCGATAAAGTTCAGGCTGATGACCTGCAGAACCTGATCGAAGTGTGTCAGGAGCACATTCAGGATGTAGATGTGGAGGCCATTACCAAGGCGTTCAAGCTTTGCTACCTTTCTCATAAAGAAACATCCCGTGCTTCCGGTGAGCCGTACTATTACCACCCGGTGGAAGTGGCCAAGATCGTAGCCAGTGAGATCAATATTGATGATGTGTCTGTGATCGCATCCCTGCTGCATGATACGGTAGAGGATACCGACGTGAACCTGGATGACATCCGATATTGGTTCGGGGAAGAGGTGGCGGTGATCATTGACGGGGTGACCAAGATCACAGGTGTTTTTAAAAGTCGTGACAGCAAGCAGGCAGAAGCTTTTATGAAGCTGCTTCTGACCATGGCCGAGGACATTCGCGTGGTGCTCATCAAGTTTGCGGATCGGCTGCATAATATGCGAACCATTCAGCACCTCAAGCGGGAAAAGCAGGTGAAGATCGCTTCTGAAACCATGGATCTGTATGCACCACTGGCTCATCGGTTTGGATTGTTCCGCATCAAGAATGAACTTGAGGATCTTTGTTTTAAAGCCATCGATCCCACATCCTATAAATTTGTAGCACGTAAGCTTCGGGAGAAAAAAGAGGACCGCGAAGAATTCATCAATGAATTCATGGAGCCGATCAAGAAAGAACTAGGTAGGATGCAGTTCAAGTTTGAGATCAAAGGTCGGCCCAAGCATATTTTTTCTATCTACCGGAAGATGCAGCGGCAGCAAAAGCCTTTTGAGGAGATCTACGACCTGTTTGCCATTCGCATTATTCTGGAGGATCCGCATACCAAGGAGGATTGCTGGCGCGTGTATTCCATCATCACCGATTGGTACACGCCCATTCCTGAACGTTTTCGTGATTTTATTTCGGTTCCAAAAAATAATGGATATCAGTCGCTTCATACTACGGTGATCACCAACCGGGGACGTAAGGTGGAGGTGCAGATCCGAACCCGCCGTATGGACGACATTGCTGAAAAAGGCCTGGCGGCTCACTGGAAATATAAGGAGGGAGCTCAGCAGGGTTCCGATACCCTCGATAAATTTGTAAACTGGGTTCGGGATGTTCTGGATAATCCTCGCCCCGATGCAGCTACGGATTTCGTTAAAGATTTTCAGCTGAATCTGTATAAGGATGAGATCTATGTGTTCACCCCAAACGGGGAGCTGAAGACCCTGCCAAGAAATGCGACCCCAATTGATTTTGCCTTTGAGATCCACAGTGAGATCGGAGAGCGAGCGATGGCGGCGAAGGTTAACGGAAAGATGGTGCCACTCCGGCAAACTTTGCATAACGGGGATCAGGTGGAGATCATCACGAGTAATAAGATCAATCTGAATCCGGATTGGATCGATGATGTTGTGACCCATAAGGCGAAGTCGCGCATCCGGCAGTTCATCAAGCAGAAGCAGCGTAAGGTGGCTGAGGAAGGTCGCGAGATCTGGGACAAACGCGCGAAGAAGGGAAGTATCGAGATCTCAGAACAGGAGCTCAATAAATTCGCCAAGCGATTCAATTATGAGTCCACCCAGGAACTGTTCTTTGATATCGGATCCGGTGTTTTTGAGGTAAATGATCTGTTTATGGCGGTCAAGAAATATAAAAGTACCGGTCGCTTTGAGGATAATGAAGGTGAGGACGCTGAATCCAAGCAGGTCACCGAAGGTGAAATTCAGGATAAATATCTGAGTGAGGCTCGTTCATATGGGGATGGGAAGTCGCTGTACATCAACGGTGAGCTGAGTAACATCAAATATTCCTATGCCAACTGCTGTAATCCCATTCCCGGTGACGATGTGATCGGTTTTATCAGTCGCACCGGCGATATTAAGATCCACCGTGCGATGTGTAATAATGCTCAGCATTTACTGAAGACCGAGGCCGAACGCATCGTGGACGTTAGCTGGGCCAAGAATCTGGATACCAAATTCCTTGGAGCCATCAAGGTCATTGGGGGTGATCGCGTGGGGATGATCAACGATATCACGGATGTGCTGTCCAAATCACTGGAGACAAACATGAAGAGCATTAACGTCAATAGCGACAGCGGCATGTTTGAGGGAATCATAACCCTGTACGTAGATGACATCGACCACCTTGAACGCATCATGAAGCGCCTCGAAAAGATCGAAGGCGTGAAGAATGTTCTGCGGTATGAATAGGCGGGATGGGAATCTCGAACATTGGAGTGGCTCTTTTCTTGAATACGCCCAATAGTTGTCATCCAGAGCGCCCACTCAGTTATATTCGATATGTTGTTGAACGCGATGGATCTCAAGGGTTAAATGGCATTCCAAATATGACATTGAGTTCCCCTGCCTACCGTCAGGCAGGCCTTACACAGGGGAGAAGACGTCGTGTTGATAAATTAGATCGTTAATTCCGCAGGAGCTTTGGTAAGTGTATCGCTATGAACCGGGATTTTAGGGATTAAGGAAGATTATCAGGATGTTATTTAATACAATTCCAAACCATGCAAAACCCGGTCATTGCGAATACTATGACTAAATCAAGTGGATTAGGCTGATTTTTTGTATTTCTTGATCATTTTCTGAATGTGTTTTGGATCATATTCTGCCCGGTTATTCCACATGGCACAGTACAGACGAATCAGTTTATTGATGATGTTGTTGATAGCAACTAATTCATGCTTGCCTTCATTAATTTTCTTCTCGTAATATTGGTGATAGTGTGGTTTGTGGTTGGCTACACTGCGGGCTGCCTGATGCATTAATCGCCGCAATTCGGAGTTTCCGTACCCGGTGGATCGATCCGGGCTTTTGACCGAGCTTCCGGAGCTTCGCCCGTGTGGGGCAAAGCCAAATCGAGAAGATATTTTCCGGGGATTGAGTTGGTCTTTCCCAGCAAACATGCACAACCAAAATCGTGCAATGACCGGACCGATACCGGGAGCTGTTCGCAAGGTTTGATGGCGCCTGCACAGAATTGGGTCCTGACGGATCAGCTCATCCATGGTGTATTCCAGCTGCTCGATATGCTGGGTGAGAAGTTCTACCTGTTGGTTCCACATCTTGGTTAATTGGCTCATGTCCGCATCATGAAACTCAGCCTCGCCAAGCTTACTCTTGAGGGCTGCTCGTCGATCCACCATCTTCCGTCTTTCGGCCTGAAGCCGTTTTAATTGTGCTTGCGTGGGTTTTGGAGCCTCTGCCAGCTGTAATCGGTCATTAAATCGAGCTCCATATTCTGCCAGTTGGCTGGCGTCAAATTCATCCGTTTTACGGTGATGTTCCCAGCTAACTTTTTCCAGGGCCGTTGTCTTTACCACCGCATGAGGCCAACCAGTCCGTGTACTCCATCGTAACAAGTGCTCCCCATAGCGTCCGGTGTGTTCACTAATAAGTATCGTCTGTGATTGAGTTACTTCGTGATCTTCCATCCACTCGGCTAAGTTGTGGAACCCTTCCTGAGTGTTAGGCACCTGCAACATATTTCTATCGCCGGTTTGGCGATCAAATAAAGAGATATCCAGGGTGTGTTTAGAAATGTCAATACCTACGATAAAGCGCCATTTAATTGTAATTTCCATAGCTATTTACCTATTTTAATTAAGATTGAATAGCTGCCGAGTAGTTATCTTCCCGCCTCTTTTAAAAAGGTATACTTTCCATACTATATGGGTTTAGATAACTACCTGCCATGACAGGCTTTGATTCGCAATAAGGGTTTTACCCGGAGGAGCGCAAGAGATTGCCTGCCATGGTTCGGTAGCTTTATTTTGTTAGTAGCTAACCAACAAAATATTTCCTAAGAAGTCTAAAAGAGG
>NZ_PQBS01000037.1:476222-560937 GCF_002911695.1 Gracilimonas amylolytica | reverse complement strand
TCCCGAATGCTATGACTTAATCAAGTACTAAGCAGCCTTTTTTTGTTTGTCGAATCTGGATTCATGGTTTGATTTATAGCAAGTTTGGCTGTTCCATATGGCACATATAATAGTGATTAATTTGTTTACCAGGTTATTACGAACTACCGGCCAAGGCTTACCTTCCTCCAGTTTTTTCTGTTTATAGGCACTGAATTTATCGTTGTGTGTACTGGCCGAGCGGGCTGCCATGGTTAACGTAGAACGTGCTTCTGCACTTCCATGGCCGGAAGAACGCGTTTTCCCACGCACCGAACTTCCTGAACTATGACTATGGGGAGCTACTCCAAAACGGGAGGAAATAGCCTTAGGATTCAATTTTTGTTCTCCAAAAAAGAGAATCAGCCACATCCAGGCGGTAACTTCTCCAATACCAGGAATACTGACCAGCAAGTCGTAGTATTCCTGCAGCCCATCATGGGTTTGTATGCACTGCCGAATGTGCTGTTCCAACTGGGCAATATGGTTGTCAAATAACTGTAGTTGCTCTTCCCACCCCTGGCGCACCAGCTCCGGGCAGTCCGGCTGTTGGGCCGATTGCGTTTGCTTGGTTTTGGTGGCCGTTTGCTGGCGTATCAGCCGGCGACGTTCAGCATAGAGTTGTTGAAGCTGATCTAATACCGGCTCTGCCGGGGTGCTCAGTGATAACTGATCAGCAAAACGATCCGCGTATTCAGCCAGTAGCTGAGCATCAAACTGGTCATCTTTACGATGGTGGTCCGGGCCCACCTTTTCCAATATGGTGGTCTTTTCTACCGAGCATCTCCATCCCATTTGGGTTAACGCAACCAATAGTCGTTTACCATAGATTCCGGTGTCCTCCATACAAATAACACTGTTCTGGTCGGTACATCCCGCCTCGGTTATCCACTGGTTTAGTTGTTGGAAACCGGACTCGCAATTTGCGCACTGCATATGTTCCCCGGAAGGACGGTGCCAGCAGTCCAGGGTATCTTTAGAAATATCTATACCAATAAAGTGGGTTAGATTTGTGAGATCCATAAAAAATCCTCATGTTTGATTAACCTTAATGACGTATGCCAGCTAGGTATTATCGGACCTGACTCTGTTCGTAGTGTTTTACTAGCATGCTATTTAGGTTTGGATAATACCGAAGCCGGAGGGGCTGATTCGGGATTTCGAGTTCTGCTCGACACACTCGGTTAGCCTGTCTCCGGCTCGCTGGTATTATAAAAAAGCAGAGTTGACTGCCTTTCTCAATACTTAAAGTCTAACAGAAATCTCGGGAGCACCTCATGAAGCAGGGCACCGTGACGAACAAAAATATTATGATTACTAATTTTACTTACCTCTTTTTCAATTACAATTCATTCCCCACAAAATAAAAGTTTAGGGCACTCCCTTGTATAATCTCAGAAAACTCCCCGGCTAAATTTTTCGATTTATCCCCAATACGACCATAAATGTTTCTATTTCGGAAAAAAACTGATTTATACCTAAAACCAATTCCATGATTATGCTCCTCACTATCTACCTGTATATTTTCCAGTGTGAGTAGCACATCTTCAGATATCACCAATTCAAAAGGAGTTAGATCTACGGATACCACTCCATGTTTCTGAACACCTTCAAGCAACACATTCTCCGAAACAAGGTTTCTACCAATTTCCCCATCATTGAATTCATAGATATTGACTCGATAGATCATACTATCTCCACTTACTCGGTCTATGGTAAAATGAGCACTTTTCAAATAGGTAGGTTTTCTGATCTTGATTGGCGTGCCGATCTCGTCCCCGGGTTTGTTGGATGCTAAGCCGGTATATCCGGCAGGAATTCCCTTTTTGATTCCAAAAATTTTATCTCTGCCTCCTCCTTTATCCACCACCTCAAAACTCTGCATTTCATACGATCTGGAGGTCAACCATACTTTATCATTGTCAATAAGATCTGTGATCGCCACTTTACGGGAAGAATAACCTACTGCTGAGAATAATACCGAATCGGCCGTTCCCTCTGATATTTGTAAACTGAATTTCCCCTCTTTATCACTCACCGTTCCTATACCCAATTCAACAACCCCAATATTGACATAGGACAATACTTGTTCGGTCTCTTCATCTATAACCTGTCCGTTTATCACTTGTCCCCATCCAATTTTTTGTCCTAATAACAACACTATTATTAAAAGCCAGAAACACTTCATAAAAAAATTAAATAGTTAGGATTACTATCAATCTATACCATTCTTCGTATAACACTGATACATGTTACAGCATAATTTTAAAGCAGAAAACTAATTGATTTCCTTAAAACCTCTGAATCAACGTCTAACTAAAGAATGCAAACCTTGCACCCCTTAAGTCTATATGCGAGCCTTAAAATTATGATCCGTTATCCAAAACCTATCGAGCGCTGACTTAGGAGTCTTTGCAGAGCAAGTCTCTGACTTACATACTAGCAGCTAGGTGTTAAATAGAATAGAACTCACTGCCAATTTTGGAAGTCGGAGACTTCCTGAGCAACTACTTTCCAGTGAATATTCATTATTCCATCGACCTTAGAAAAAAGAGCGTTAAGAAGATGACGGAATGAAGCGTAAAGAAAGAAATCAAACCGCATGGCACTTAACTTACCTGCAAGCCCGGTGATGGAGCATTGATTTCTTTTAGCGCAATGGAGTCAGCTTTAGCTCTTTTTTCGCAGTCGGGAGCTTTTGGTTCTTTTGTCGGCACAAAAGAACAAGGAGGGCGATAATGGGAAATTTATATTCGCAGATCGATCTATCGGTCCCCTGATCATTCCCTGGGCAAGCCTTAGACCCGTAACGATCAACCATCGAGCAGATGAACTCTGACCCTCAAACCACATAAATAAACTATCCAAAACAAAAAAGCCCGATCATCATAGATAACCGGGCTTGAATCTATTAGTGAATAGATGTTCAGTTCAATACTGAATCTACATCTTCCCAGGCCATGTCAAAGGCTTCGGCTACATCTTTATAGACAATAGAGCCATCCGCAATATTCAATCCCTTCAATAATTCGGGATCATCCTTCAGGGCTTGTTTCCAGCCTTTGTTGGCTAATTGCACAGCATAAGGCAATGTTACGTTGGTTAGTCCCATGGTTGAGGTGAAAGGAACCGCACCGGGCATATTTGCTACACAGTAGTGAACAATACCATCCACCTCATATACCGGATCTTGGTGCGTAGTTGGTTTTGAGGTCTCAAAACAGCCGCCCTGATCGATCGCCACATCCACGATCACCGTGCCCGGCTTCATCAGCTTAAGCATATCTCTGGTGATCAAGTGCGGGGCCTTGGCACCCGGTATCAAAACGGCACCGATCACCATATCCACGTGTGGCAGCATTTTGCGGATGTTGGCCTCAGAGGAATACATGGTAGTCACATTCTTTTCCATCACATCATCCAGGTAGCGCAGTTTAGGCATGCTGATATCCATGATCGTGGTATTCGCACCCATACCGGCTGCGATCTTAGCAGCATTCACACCTACAATACCACCTCCCAATACCAATACATTAGCCGGAGGCACTCCGGGAATTCCTCCCATCAATACGCCTCGACCGCCTTTGGGTTTCTCCAGATAAACGGCGCCCTCTTGTGCAGCCATTCTACCGGCCACTTCACTCATCGGGATGAGCAGCGGTAAAGACCGGTCGGCTTTTTCAACTGTTTCGTAAGCAATGGCAATCGACTTGGATTCAACCACGGCTTTGGTAAGAGCTTCCTCAGCGGCAAAGTGGAAATAGGTAAATATGATCTGCCCCTCGCGCATTCTTGGATACTCAACGGCAATAGGTTCTTTCACCTTCATGATCATTTCTGCTCTTTTCCAGACTTCCTCTACATCATCAATGATCTTGGCGCCGGCATCAATATACTGTTGATCCGAAAAACCGCTTCCAACTCCGGCACTTTTTTCGATCAGAACCTCATGTCCGTTACGTTTTAACTGCACCACACCGCCCGGCTGAATGGCAACTCGGTTCTCGTGTGTCTTGATCTCTTTAGGGACTCCAATAATCATGATATTATGTTTAGTTAGGCTGTTGTTTTTCAGGATGCAAAGGTAGGTATTTTTCAGGAAAACTGGTTAATGAAAGTTTACCCCAAACTACCTATTAAAGGGAATGTTATTTCATGTTAAACCCTTAAACCTTTTATTGAATACCCCTACATTTGGTCAATAAACTTTTAATCAACTCTATTACCATGCCTAACGCATTTTCTAAAAAACTCGGGGTTTTTGTGCTGTCCATGTTATTTATGGGCGCCTGTTCCGGGACCAAACAAACTACATCCAGTAAATCAGCTTCAGACCGGGCCGCTGCTTCCGGCAAAGGAGGCAACGAGTACTCCAAAGTGATCACCAAAGATGCTGAGACCGATGAAGGATTATTTGACGTCCACTGGGTAGATGATAAACTCTATTATGAAATACCGGACTCACTTCTGAACCGTGAGATGTTATTAGTGAGCCGGATCGCTGAAGTCCCGACCGATTATTTCGGTTTTTTCTCGGGCGGATCCAAAACAGCGGAGCAGGTCATTACCTTTGAACGGCAACGCGATAATATTCTTCTAAGAAAACAATCCTATAATGCTGTAGCGGCTGATACCCTGCCAATTTACAAGTCGGTGAAAGCAAACAACTTTGCCCCTATCCTGGCCTCTTTCCCTATCGAGGCCATGAATGAGGATTCAACAACTATGGTCATTGAGGTAACCGATTTCTTCACCTCAGATATCGAAGCCATCAGTGGAGCTATCAGTTTTTTGAGACGACAATATCAGGTGCGCCGTTTGGATGGTGACCGTACCTATATCGAAAGCGCCAAAAGCTTTCCGGAGAATATTGAGGTTCGCCATGTGCTCACTTACAACGCAGGCAATCCTCCTTCTGACGAGCAGACCGCAACCCTTTCCATGCTTATGAGTCAATCTATGGTTCTGCTTCCAAAAGAACCTATGCGACCCAGATACGAAGATTACCGAGTAGGCTGGTTCACCGTGAATCAGATCGATTATGGATCTGACGCCCAAAAGGCGGAAGAAAAAAGCTATATCCGCCGGTGGAGACTGGAACCAAAAGATATGGATGCCTACCAACGGGGTGAACTCGTTGAGCCGGTTGAGCCGATCGTCTATTATCTTGATCCTGCCACTCCAAAAAAATATGTACCCTATGTAAAACAAGGCGTTGAAGACTGGAATGAGGCCTTTGAGGTAGCCGGATTCAAAAATGCAGTGATCGCTAAGGAAGCACCGACTCCCGAAGAAGATCCGGATTGGAGCCCTGAAGATATTCGGTATTCCACTGTTCGCTGGGTAGCAAGTACCATCAGAAACGCGGTTGGACCAAGCGTGAGTGACCCCCGAACCGGTGAGATCATTGAAAGTGATATTGTATGGTACCACAACCATATGCGGTCGTACAGAAACAGGTTGATGATAGAAACAGGCGCGGCTAACCCTGCTGCCAGAAAGCTTAAACTGGATGATGACCTGATCGGTGAGACCATGCGCCGGGTGATTTCTCACGAAGTGGGTCACGCATTGGGACTTCCACACAACATGCAGTCAAGTTCTGCCTATCCGGTCGACTCACTGCGTTCCGGTACTTTCACTCAAAAGTATGGCATTGCCACTACCATCATGGAATATGCCCGACAGAATTATATCGCCCAGCCGGGAGATGAAAACATCCGGTTTATACGTCAGATCGGACCTTATGATAAGTATTCGATCAACTGGGGATACCGCGTGATCCCTGAGGCAGATACTCCAGAGGATGAAAAGCCCATTCTGGATAGCTGGATAATGGAAAAAGCCGGTGACCCGGTCTATCGTTTTGCCTCATCCACCGGATATGACCCTTCATCACAAACCGAAGATCTTTCGGATGATCCCGTAAAAGCAAGTACGTATGGACTTATGAACCTGAAACGTGTGGTACCAAACCTTATCGAGTGGACAGCCACACCGGGTGAAGGGTATGATGACCTGGAAGAGATCTACGGAGAATTGATCTTCCAATGGGCTCGTTATGCGGGGCATGTATCCACTAATATTGGCGGTGTTTATCAAAACCGTAAGAGCTCAGATCAGGAAGGATATGTGTACACTCCGGTTCCTGAGGACTATCAAAAACAGGCCTTGGAGTTCCTGAATGACCATGTATTTACGACGCCTGATTGGCTACTTGACAAGGAAATCCTACGCCGCATTGAACATAACGGAGCACTTGACCGGGTTAAAAATCTGCAAGCCAGAATTCTGAATGATGTGATGGCAGCCGATGTAATGATCAGGCTTAATGAAACGTATGCTTTCAATGGAGATGAGGCCTACGCTCCTCTTGAAATGTTAGGCGATCTCCGTCAGGGTGTATGGAGCGAGATCTATGATCATGAAGCGGTTGATCCCTATCGCAGAAACCTGCAGCGCATGTACATCAATAACATTGCATCCGCTTTTGAAAATGATGAAGCCGGCCGGGTTGATATCGCCACTTCCGATATACGTCCCCTGCTCAGAGTGGAACTGAATACCCTCGATCAGGACCTTGATCAGGCCAGCTCAAGGATCTCAGATGCACTAACGAAAGCTCATATTGAAGATATTCAGAATCGAATTGCTGATATTTTGGATTCAGAGTAATATCCAGCCCGATTATTAACAGAATAGCCTCTTTCAACGAAGAGGCTATTTTTGTTTATGGCAATCGCCTGTAATTCGGAGCTATCTGAGTAGGAATGATAAAATTATCAGGAGATCCTATTTCTTCTTCAGGGCTTTATGAATGCCTTTGTCAGTGATCTGAATATGTCCATATAAAAAAGGACCTCCAATGGATGCAATAGAGATCAGTTCACGTCCTTCCAGGTACTGCAACAGGTTTTTAAGTACAGAACGATCTGAATCAAGTTCTTTTACAAGCTCTTCAACAGGTACTTTAACATCCGTATCGTTATCACACATGTCTGACAAGATCACCAGCAGTTGTTTTGCCCTGTCATTAAAATCTCCACCAATCAGCATAAAGGAATAGAATTAAGTTGGTCAAGAATCAGCATCTCAGCTAAAGAAAAGGTTAAGCGAATGTTATGCCTTTGTTAACAAGTGTTTTTCACTTGAGTTTTAAAACATTACAAAATATTAATAAAACGTCTCACAGTTTAGTAAAATGAACTTTATGTATTAACATTGGGCAATTATGCTGAACAATCTGACACTCCGGAAGCGGATCTTTTTATTCTCTTCCCTGCTGCTGTTATTGGCTTTTACCCTGATCTGGATCTTTGTGCGCCCCCAGTACAAAGAAGCCATTGTTAACGAGCGCACCACCATTGTATCACAACTTCAGGAATATTCCCTTCAGCGGGCCGATCAGATCATCAGAAACTGGCTGAACGCTTCCAATTACATGACGGATCAGATCCTTCAGAATCCTGCCCAAACACAGGATCTGATGTCAAAAACACTGAACCTCACACCCGGTTTAATGAGAATCACCATTGCTGAAGATGGCTCTGATGAAACTGTGGATATCAGGCGTTCCATGTATGATGAGATCGATTTTTCTGAGATCACTTACACCTGGTATCCTTCTGAAATTGACAACGAGATCAACGTCAGCTTTAGCAGCGACTCCCTTTCAGAAATGCATTACATAGTGGCCAGAAAAGCCATTCAGATCGATCAGGCATTCTATATGATCGATCTGTACTTCAACGCAACCGGCATTGTGAACGATCTGGTAAACATCCCTCTTGGTGGCACCTATGCCAGTAATATTATCACCAAAGATTCGAACAAACTACTTCCGTCTAAACAGATCGATGTTCCCGAACAGGAACTCATGGATCTGGTCTATTCTGATCTTACTGTTAAGGAAATAGATGGGTTGGAATGGTACATTCTCACTTCCAGATTTCAGACCATTCCCTATTGGCATGCCGTTGCGGTAGAGGATGCCTTTATCCTGAAACCGGTTTATGATCTGATCACTTTTTCTCTGATCACAGGTAGTGTGATACTTCTCATCCTTTTTGCCTTTGGATGGTACGTCAGCCGTAAGGTCAATCGCCCGGTCGAACAGATCATCAGTGATGTTGAATATATGAGTACCCTGAATTTTGAGCATCCTGTGCAACCGGTTTCTTTACCCGAGTTCAGCCTGATGCAAACCACGCTTGAAAACATTCGGCTCACTCTTGAACGCTATCAGCGCATTAATGTGGAAAAGATCATCCTTGAGGAATGGAAAAACCGATATATGATGACCTATTCCGATGACCTGATCGGAATACTGGACAGCGATAAGAAATTCAGCTTCCTCAATAATAATTTTAAGCAGCTGCTTGAGTCCATGGATCTGGATCCGGATACCACACAACTTGGTGAGTTACTGGTTCATAAGGATATCACGATGAGCAAACTGGAACAGCAGGTCCATAATCCCGACCCTTATACCGTTAAGATCAATGTCTCCGAACTCGCACATTATCAAAACGAAAATAAAAGCGACTATTACGACTATCAGTACGTTTCCATCATTGACAAGAATGATGAGGAACAGGCAGCACTGATCATACTACATGATAAGACAGAAGATCGATTGAATGATATTAAACGAAATGACATGATCAATATCATTGCGCACGAATTGAAAAACCCGATCACCAGTATCATGGGACTTTCTGAAGTGCTGCAGGATTCCACGTTCACTGACGAGAAGGAACGCAACAATCTGATCAACGAGATCATGTTATCAGGACAGCGCATGAAAACTCTGGTCAATCGTTTTCTTGACATACAAAGAATTGAGTCCGGGCGGGCTAACATCGAAATCGTGGAAATCAACCTATATCGAATAGCAGAAGAAGTAAGGAGTGTAAACCGTCCACTTTTTGATCAAAAAGGTGTGGAAGCAGAGATTGTTCGTGAAGGCCGCGGATTTAAAATCAAAGCCGATAAGGATCTGGTGTACGATGCCATTCAAAACCTTGTGAGTAATGCCATCAAGTATGGAGAACCGGGACGAACCATCGAGATCAAAGTGGCCAACCGCCCTGACTCTGTAAAACTAAGCGTAACTGACTTTGGATATGGAATTAGCCTTGAGGAACAGAAGAAAATATTTAATAAATTCTATCGGGTTAAATCAAACAAAAAGGCGGCACGTGAAAACGGAACCGGTCTTGGGTTAGCTTATGTTCGTGAGATCATAAATATTCACAACGGGGAAATTGAACTTGAATCAAACGAAGCGATCGGCTCGCGGTTTACGTTGATTTTTCCGAAGTAACGGGTAGAAATGAAAAGGAGTTATGTTAAAGTCTTTATTGGCTTTATTACAGCCCTGATTTTGGGCCATGGGATTACTATGGCTCAGGGAAACTCATTGTCATTCAAAGCCAGTGAATTACAAAAAATTGCGGAAGATTATACCGGCAGTACCCAAAACTGGCCTTTGGTGATATCGCTTGCTGATCATGATACAGAAGAAAATGTATTCAGCATTACTCCTTCGCAAGTTCAGGAACTTCAGAATTTCTCACAGATCCATGCTTCCATCGCTGCTCAAAAAGAACGGATCGGCACATTGATAGCTGATGGAGCTACGGTTTTCGCGGCAGAAGAGTATCAGGAAGTGCAGAAACTTATGTCTGCCTATACCAAGGCGATCAATGATGGAAACATTGAGCAGGCTTTTTCCCTTGGCAGAAACCTCCCATCCGCAGTTGATAGTATGGAATCTGCATTAAATGAAAACCGGGTTGTGGACGTCCAGGCCCAGTTATCCCAAAAGAAAGGACAGGTAGATAAGCGACTTGGTTTACTGGGTTCATGGACCGATGCCATGCGGGGAGATCTGTTCGAACAATCCGATGGGATCAGGACGTTCTCTGAAAGCTATGCACTCCTATCCTTTGTGGATGGCAGTGATATACAGGTTGAACCAAATACCATGGCGGTTATTCGAAAATCCCGGATAGATCGACTCAATAATTCCACCGATACCGAGATCACCCTCGAAGACGGCGGGTTACTCGCTAAACTTTCAGCCTCAGGGAAAGAACAGAGTCGGTACATACTGAATGCCGGTTCCTCTGTGTCTGAACTTCAAACCCAGAATTTTTATGCCGAAACAGAAGAATCAGGACTCGTTAAGCTGACCAACTATGACGGACAGGCGATCGTTAATTCAAATAATGTAACCGTAACCATTCGCCAGAATGAAGGAACCGTGGTGGAAAGAGGTAAGTCACCGATGGAACCCGTGAAATTATTGCCCTCTCCGGAAATAACATGGGCGACCTCAGATTCGGTTGTAAGTGATCAGGCGGTTGTTATTTCATTCATACCGATAGATGGAGCCGTTTCTTACAGAATTCAACACAGCACTGACTCTAAGTTTGAAGATAACGTTAATGAGGTGCGCATGACTGATACGTCACTTGCCTTCAACACTTTACCCATGGGAATCACGTACGTGCGTGTTCAGGCCATTGATCACTTAGGCCTTCGAGGTCCATTTTCTGAGACGATCCGGATCATTCGATCCATTGATAAAGTACCTCCCCCAATATTTATTGATAACCTGAATAATGATCTTTTGTTTGCTGTGAATGGGCAGTTAGACGTTGAAGGAGCTACGGAACCTGAAGCACGGTTAACCTTAAACAATGAAAGGATCTCAGTACAGTCCACCGGTAGGTTCTCATACCAAACCCAGATCAATGACAAAGAAAAGACATTTGACCTTAAGGCCACTGATCCATCCGGAAATACCACACAGAGATCTTTAAGAGTGGTGAACATGACCAAAGAACGAGTGTTTGACATCAGGGTTAGAAGTGCATCAGGCAGTGATCTAACTCCCATTCGCTCCGGTTCCACGACATTTTCAGGAAACTTGTATCCCGGTATTGAAGTGGTTCTCAGTAATAATACTTCTGAGAGATCGGTTAAAACTGATTTCAACGGTAACTGGGCGGTTACCCTAACTCTTGAAACCGGTGACCTGGAAATTAGCTTTAAAGACTCCCGGACCGGTGAGATCTATTTTTCGAATTCATATTCAGTTCAGTAATTTTATGAACAAACAATTATTCAGAGCCTTACTCATTTTAATGACATTTGTTTTGGTTGAACCGAAACTTTTGGCTCAGGAAACCTATGTTGCTGTGTCAGGTAATCAAGCTGACCCGGCCCTTCAAACCATCGACTTATGGGTTCAACCCGACGAAAACGCCTCCCAAGCCACACTGCAGATCTTCGATGCGGCAACCGGAAGTGATTTGGATATTTTATCCGGAAACGCCAACACATCCACTTCATTTGAGATCTACCCTTTCAATGACTTGTACCGACTGGTTGACGGTAAGCCTGAAAAACGAAATGTGGCAGGATCTCCTGAATATTCCCTGCAGGTTGAAAATGAATCAAATTTTACCAAAAGCTGGAAAAATTTGGGCTCAGGTCTTTCCCCCATTCCCAGCGGCTATATTCTACGGGTCCGTATCACCTCCGGAGATGATCTAAACAGCTTTAAGATCCGAACGGTCACTGAATCCGGCTCCTCATCAAATTCATGGAACATCATAAGCCTGAATCTATCACTGCGAACCTTAGGTTTTAAAAATGGAGACGCACTGCAGATCACCCCTCATCAAGCATCACATGAGTACGGTCCATTCACCATTAATACCTCTGATGATATCTACTTAACCAAACTCGACAGATTTGGGCGGCATTATAATTTGAATGATACAGGTGTGCCCGAAACCAGGTTTGGCACTCAAAACAACTGGGTCCTTTCAGTTGGAGATTTTGAACGATCCAATTCTGTTTTTTCTGTTGTTGATCAAGAACAACCTAAGGCCTGGCATCTTCCTCCGAATCTCACCCCGTTTCATGATCCACAGATCTCACTGGCAGAGCGGCCTGTACAAACCTGTTCTGAAAAATCATTTGAGCTTACGAGTCCCGTCATCAATTCTGCCGATTTCAGGAATGCCCGCTGGCAGGTAAATGGTGAAACCATTGGAACCGGGGCTAACCCAACCCTGGTATTCAGCAATCGTGGTACGGTAAATATGACGATTCGGGTGCCAAACACTCTCATTTCATTTCCGGATGAATGGATCATTGACCAAACGCTTCAGATCACTGAACCACCCATTGCACGCCTTAACGTACCAAAAACGGACATTGCACTGGCAGAAGTGGTTACCCTTTCAGCCGCTGATTCTTATGATATGCAGGGCAAACCGTTAAATTATTTCTGGTTTGTTAACGGTGAGCTGCAGGCTACTTCTCCCTCTTTCAACTTTTCTTCAACACAGCCCGGCAGTTACATTATTTCAGTGCGTGTTAATAATGGAGGAGATATTCCAAATTGCAGTAACAGTCAGCGACAGGCCCGAATCGTGGTATCAAATAAAACCAATGCAGGCGGACCTTCAGGCCAACAAATTTTAGCACCATCCATCACCTCAACCGGTAAGATCAGCCTCAGTTACGACAATGGTGAAAATCAACTGCCCCCAAATTTCAGTTATACCTGGAATATGGGAGATGGCACGATCCTCAACGGAGTTGAAATAGAACACACCTATCAGCAACCGGGATCATATGAGGTCACGCTGACCATTGACGACGGACGGGGACAAGCAAATAGCGCAAGGGTCAGATCTCATACGATCATTGTCAATGAATTCCCTGAAGCCATTTTTGAATTACCTGAAGTTGTACCCACCGGAATTCCCATTCGCCTCGATGGTACGGAAAGTTTTGATGAAGATGGCATCATAACACGCTACGAATGGTTCTTGGATGGGGCTCCTATTGCCAACGGACCAAACCCAGAAGTCATCATTGAAGAACCCGGTGAACACGTTGTCACACTAAAGGTTCGTGATAATTCCGGCAATCAGATCGCTCAGGGATTGATGAGCCAAACCGTGCGTGCTAATCACGCTCCGGTTATACTTTGGGAAGCAACCCCGGAAAAGATCGGCTCTGGACAAGAGGTTACTTTGAGTGCTGCAGAAACCCATGATCCGGATGGTGAGATCACAAACATAGAGTGGTCGTTTGAAGACGGAAGTACGTTTCAGGGACCTGAAGCCACGATGCGTTTTCAGGAAAGTGGGGTCCATTACTTTACCATCACTGCAACCGATAACGAAGGTGTAGCCAATTCAGTAAAAACCATTGAGGGAACCATCAATGTAAATCATACCCCTTACATTGTGTCAGAATCCGTTATCAGATCCAATTCACTGGATGTGACCCTCGATGCCACCTCCACCTACGATGCCGATGATGATCCACTGAATTTTGAGTGGACACTCCCTGACGGTTCCAAACGCTCGGAAGCCAGTTTTAGCTGGAAGGCACCTGAATTCGGTGTTCATATCTTTAACCTGAAAGTGGATGATGGAACCGGACTTGAAAACAGAAGTGCTGAAAAATCAATTCGCGTGCTTATCAACCGACCTGTTCAGGCCGTCGCAGATTCAGTGGTCATATCCTGTGCCGGACAAACCATACTATTTAACAGCTCGCAAAGCTACGACCCCGATGGGGATGCCTTCGATGTTCAGTGGGATTTTGGAAACGGTGATGTTTCAGAAAGTGCAAACCCCTCTTACGTATATGATCGTCCGGGTATATATGATGCCATTCTCAGCATGACAGACGGCATTTCCAATAAAACCACAGTTACCAAGATACCCGTCATTATTGAAGGCTCGCCGGTGGCCAAGATGAACGTCACAGACACCACTGTTTGTGTGGATACAGCTCTTGAATTCGACGGATCAAACAGTGTGGACCCATCCGGGGCTCTGCCCTCTTTGCTGTGGGACTTCGGTGATGGAACCATTGAAACGGGACCTAAGATCCGCCACGTTTTCACCCAGCCAGGGATCTTTCCGGTAACCCTTACTGTAGAAGGCTCGGGCTCAGTGAATTGCGGGAACACCAATCAGGCACGTGCCGTGGTCAGGGTAATTGAAGGCCCTCAGGCACGTTATGAAGTACCTGAGTGGATAGAACCCGGTGAAACGGTACAGTTTGATGGAAGTAATTCTACCTCCGAGGAGCAGTTAACAGATATCGAATGGCAGATCCGGAAAGATGACAACGTGATCGAAAAATCAGGTTTCGTCACAGATCATCAGTTCAATGAACCGGGAGAATATCTGGTTACGTTGAACCTTCAGACCAGTTCAAATGTGACCTGTAACACTGCCAGTTTTACAAGATCTATTAGAGTGAATGCCCCGCCGGTGATCGAATGGGAGCTTCCTGAAATAGTAGCGGCAGGTGGCGATGTTGAACTAAGTGCCATGAATTCATACGATCGGGATGGATACATAAAAGAGTATAAATGGTACCTTGATGGTGAATTGATCAGTAAAAATGCGGCTCAATTGATCAAAGCGATCGAGCCGGGGGCTCATACGGTCAGGCTGGAGATCACTGACAACAGTCCTACCTCAAATAACAGATCTGTCGCTGAAAAGACCTTTATTGCTAATAATGCGCCCAAACCACAGATCAGCACTTCCGCGGTTCGGTTTATTGGGGAACCGGTCACCCTGTTTTCAAGTCCTGACAGGGATGCCGATGGGCAATCCGTTACGGATACCTGGCTTATAGATGGTCAACCGATCGATGGAAATACATTCACACCAACTGAGGCCCGAAAACACAGGGTAACCCTGCTGCAGGATGATGGCCAAAATGCCCCAAATTCCATTGATTCCGCCGTTGTCGAGATCACTCCCAGAGATATCCCTTTGATCTATCCAAAATATCCGAGATCCATCATCGCAGGACAATCTCTTTCCATTGAAGAACTTGGTATCAGCTCTGACTGGAGGTTCCCAAACGGAAATCAATACACTTCATCCTGGACAGCAGATCAAACCGGAACCCAGGATCTTAGGATCTATTGGTTTTTTGAGGGGGATCCGATCTATTTCCGGGCTTACCCCATCAACATAAAACAACCGCTTGCATTTGAACAGCCTCAAACTACTATTGAGCTTGCTCACACTCCGGCAAACCCTGAAAAGATCATTAGTGCACCGGTATTAAATCGTAACGTAAACGAAGTTCGGTTTACCTGGCTGACAGAAGATGGGCAGATATTGGGCAATGGACCAAAGATCGAGCTCACTTTGAAGGAAGGCGAAAACAGATTTAAGGTTCGTGCAGCTGATCTCAATACAAAAGGCTCACTGCCCGTTGAGACTGATCTAATAATTATCACTGATTAGCCTGTAATATGCTGTTATTTTTACGTTTGTGAAAATTTAAAACATTTTCAATTCACGTGAAATCATGGTAACATTGATTGCTTTTTGAAAATGAAACCAACTGACTATTGAAGATCGTAATTATTGGTGGCGGAGAAATTGGCTACGACCTGGCTAGTGTGCTTTCTTCCGAAAAACACGATGTAAGGGTGCTTGACCGTGATAAAGCGGCTTTATCAAGAGTGGCAGACTCTCTGGATGTTCTTACCATTGAAGGCAACGCTACATCCGTTAAAGACCTTGTAACAGCCTCGGCAGGTGAAGCAGATATCCTGATCTGTGTAACCAGTATTGATGAGGTGAATATGATCGCGGGGATGATCGGCAAGCGTTTGGGAGCTAAGATGGTCATAGCCCGTATCCGGAGTGATGAATTTTCGGATGAAAATGCCCCACTTACCCCCTCCGACCTTGGTATCGACGTGATGATACATCCCGAGCTGAGTGCCGCCCATGAGATCGCACAGTTACTTAAACGGTCCTCAGCCAGTGATGTCATAAACCTTGCGGATGATCGCATGCAACTTATTGGCATACGGCTTGAAAAGAATTCACCCCTCATAAATAAATCTCTTACAGAATATGCGGCTTCCTATCCCGACCTGACTTTCAGGGTGGTAGCTATTGGCCGGCGTGGACGTACGATCATTCCAACCGGATCTGTTAAGCTGCAGAATTACGATCAGGTCTTTATTCTGGCTGAGACTAAAAACATCAATACCGTTATAAAAACCACGGGTAAAAAAGATCAGGAACTTAATTCTGTGATGATAGCCGGCGGTTCAGGCATGGGGTCTATGATCGCCAAACTCCTTGTGGATGATCCAGCCAAGAATTGGTCGGTAAAGCTGATCGAACCGGATTATGATAAGGCTGAACAGCTGGCCATTGACATGAAAGACATCATGGTGCTGCATGGGAATCCAACCGATCCGGATCTGTTGGTTACAGAAGGCATCAACGAAATGGATGCTTTTATTGCAGTAACGGATGATGAGGAATCCAATATTATCTCATGCCTGATGGCAAAGCACCTTGAGGTTAAAAAAACCGTAGCCCTTGTTTCCAAACCGGACTTTATCCCACTGGCACAAACCATAGGCCTCGATGCCGTCATCAACAAAAAGGTGGCGGCCTCTAACGAGATCCACCGTTATGTGAGACGTGGCAGGGTGATCTCCGTGACTGAATTAAGAGGAATCAAAGCCGAAGTGATCGAACTGCAGGCAACCAAAGACTCAAAGATCACCAAAAAACCCATCAAGAAACAGAAACTACCTGAAGGTTGTGTGATCGGTGGGGTTTTATGTGACGGTGCGGTTGAAATCGCAACCGGAGAAACACAAGTGAATTCCGGTGACCGGGTGATGGTCTTCTGCCTGCCCTCTGCCGTTGATCGTGTAACCAAGCTTTTTCAATAATGGCTTCACTCTATAAAAGTAACGCACCCCGCGCACAAATCGATTTTCTGGTGGTATTAGGGGTACTCGGAGCCTTTATCTTCTTTATGGGATTTGCCCTGCTGATGCCCGCGATCATTGATCTTGTTTACGGGGAAGATACCTGGCATTCATTTATTATATCGGCAGGCATCGCATTTACCGTCGGAGGCACACTTTGGTATTTGTTCAAACCTTCACAGGAACTTAGAGTGCGTGAAGGTTTTCTCATTGTAAGTCTGACATGGTTATCTCTTTCCCTGGTTGGTGCCCTGCCGTTTGTGATCTCAGGGGTTCTTCCCTCCTTCACCGATGCCGTCTTTGAAACCATGAGTGGTCTGTCCACAACCGGTTCAACCATACTTGGAGGTACCACCTCAGACGGGTTCTCTAATCCGCAAATAGAGGATATTCCTAAAAGCTTTTTATTCTGGCGTTCACTGGCACACTGGCTGGGTGGTATGGGGATCATCGTACTATCACTCGCAATTTTACCACTACTCGGAATTGGCGGTATGCAGCTGTTTCAGGCTGAGTCGCCGGGTCCTACGGCCGATAAACTGACTCCCCGCGTACAAGAAACTGCAAAGTTACTCTGGGGAGTATATGTAGCCTTTACCGTGGCCGAATTCCTGCTACTTTGGGTACACCCGTCCATGGATTGGTTTGAGGCCATTAATCATGCGTTTGCCACCATGGCAACCGGGGGCTTCTCGACCAAGAATGGAAGTATCGCCTCCTTTAACTCAGCCTATATCGATTGGGTGATCATACTGTTTATGTTTCTCGCCGGCGTCAACTTTGCGATGCATTTCCGACTATTTAAAGGCGATACAGAATCTTTTTTCAATAATCGTGAGATCCGTTTTTATACGCTGGTCATAGCTGTTGGTACCATCATCATTTCAGGGTCACTTTGGCTGAAAGACAATTATGAGATCCTTGAAGCTTTGCGATCAGGGGCCTTTCAGGTCATTGCCATTGTCACGACTACCGGATTTGGAACGGATGATTATGAGCTATGGAACACCATAGGTGCTTTTTTCCTCTTCCTCCTGTTTTTTACCGGGGGGTGTGCCGGATCGACCGGCGGGGGCATTAAGATGATCCGGTGGATGATCCTGATCCGTAATACCGGCAGAGAGATCAAGCAGATCGTTCACCCAAAAGCGATCCTTCCCGTTCGGATCGGAGATCAGGCTATCAGCCAGAATATTCAGAGGACCGTACTGAGTTTCTTTATCCTCTATATCTTCATATTTGCCACAGGAGCCTTCATCATCAGTTTGTTCGGCTACGATATCATGTCTTCCATCGGGGCAAGCATAGCGGCTATTGGAAACATTGGTCCGGGCTGGGGTGACTTCGGTCCCACCGACAACTTTGCGGGCTTACCCTACTTAGCTAAATGGGTACTCATCATGCTGATGATGGTCGGGCGACTCGAGATCTTTACCGTACTGATCATCTTTTCTCCGACTTTCTGGAAACAGTAATTCAGTAGTACAGGGAACAGTTAGCAGTGATCAGTTGACAGCCCTATTTATGTAACATCTGTTCAATGTATAGATAAGGTGTTTTTATAAATTTAGTGGTCATTTCGCGGCGAATGCCCGAAATCCAATGATCTGCTAAGTATCCGACAGCTTACTCTGACAATATGCTATTTCCCGCCTTTGCGGTAATGATCGTGATCGCTGTATATAGGCTGTTGCAACCACTTGTTATGTCGAATTCACGCTATTTAGTTGCTTCCCGAATCATCGCCGGAGCCTTCGGCGAACCAGGTTTTTTCGATGAGTACATCGCTGGCGGTTTCGGAGCGAATGTACTTTCTGAATTCACCGGAGCTTTTTTGATCGACTTTGAGGTGGAAGTAAACTTCGATGATAACTAAACACTAGGCAGATTTTAATACCGCCTGTGCACACTTAATGCCATCCATAGCGGCAGATACAATACCACCCGCATATCCGGCTCCTTCTCCACAGGGATAGAGCCCGCCGATCTGAATATGTTGTAAGGTGGAATCATCCCTGGGAATCTTAACGGGACTTGAAGTTCTTGTTTCAGGCGCGTGAACCACGGCATCATTGGTCAGATATCCCTGCATGCTTCGGTCAAACTGGCGAAAACCATCTTTGAGGGAATTATAGATGAATTTCGGCAGAACACTTCTCAGATCTACAGATGTAATTCCCGGAGCATATGAAGTATTTGGTAATGCATCTGATACTTTTCCATCTATGAAGTCCTGCAGCAACTGAGCCGGAGCCGTTTGGGTCTTACCTCCGGCCACCCAGGCCTTTTTCTCTATAGCATGCTGAAATTCCATGGCGGCTAAGGGACCATACTTACTGAAGCTGTTAAAATCACTGGGTTTGAGTTCTACCACAATTCCTGAATTGGCTGTCGATCTGGCTCTCCGCGAAGACGACCATCCGTTAGTTACAATCTCTCCGGGTGATGTAGCACAGGGCGCAATGACTCCACCCGGACACATACAGAACGAATACACTCCCCGATCCCCTGCCTGCTTTACAATACTGTATGAGGCCGGTGGCAAATAATCCCCTCGTGTTTCACAATTGTACTGTATGGAATCGATCAATGCCTGTGGATGTTCGACCCTAACTCCAATAGCCAGGGGTTTTAATTCAATGGCAATATCTTTCTGATGTAACGATCTGAATATATCCCGGGCACTGTGTCCGGTGGCAAGGATCACATCATTCGCTTTAAACTGTTCTCCATTCAGTGTTTTCACACCTCTAATTATCTCTGCTTCAATAATGAGATCAGTTACGCGTGTATTAAAATGGATCTCTCCTCCATTCTGAAGGATGCATTCCCTCATATTTGCGATGATACCCGGAAGTTTATTGGTCCCAATATGCGGATGTGAATCAACGAGAATGTCTTTTACGGCACCAAAACCAACCAGTCTTTCCAACACCTTCATTACGTTACCACGCTTTTTAGAACGTGTGTAAAGCTTTCCGTCCGAATAAGTTCCGGCTCCTCCCTCACCGAAGCAGTAGTTGGAATCCTCGTTCACCTCATGCCTGACATTGATCGCCTTCAGGTCCTTAATTCGATCTTTCGCGTTCTTACCCCTTTCCAGGATCACCGGCTTTAAACCCTGCTCCATCAGTTCCAAAGCTGCAAAGAGTCCGGCCGGTCCGGCTCCGATAACGATCACTTCCCTGGCATTTCTGACATTTGGATAATCCGGCAGAGATACCTCCTGAGGGCGATATTCCTCTCCAATGAATAATCGTACCTTTAGGTTGTAATAAGCCTGTTTTGCCCGGGCGTCAATAGAACTTCGAAGGATCTCAACATGCCTGAGGTCTTCTTTTTTGAGCCCTTCTTTTTCGATCAGGTGCTCAAACAGCAACTCTTCTTCCCCCGCAACTTCAGGCAATACCCTAACGACAAGTTCTTTTTTCATACTTATTTATATTCCCTCAAAGTATTGAGGCTCAATAATTAACCGACTTCACTTAAAATTTTATCCAACTCTTGTCTTCCAGCCATTGTATTAATGCCGGCAGGAAGGTAATGGATGTAAGCAAGGTCATTCCTATTCCAATGACTGCCATGATACCAATAGATTGCAGGCCGGGGTGATTAGTGAACAGCAATCCGGCAAAACCCAACATGGTAGTCACAGACCCCATGGTAATATGCTGACCGGTACTCGACAAAACCTGCCACATACTGTTCTTCCCTTCCTCACGGTATCGGTGAGCTAAATGGACTCCACTATCCTCACCAATTCCAAGAATGGCAGGCAGCACTACCAGGTTGTAAAAATTGAACTGGAACCCAAAGATCATCATGATGCCGAACAGCCACAATAAGCCAACCAGAAGCGGTAACATAGCGATCAGCGACCATCTGAATGATCGGAATGAAAACAACATGAAGAAGTAAATAAAGATAAAGGTAGCAGCGACCATATACGGACTCTCAGTTCTCATCAGATCCAGCATGGAAGCGGCAACAATGGAGGTACTTGAAGCATAAAACTCTGAACCATCATCCAGGTTAACTACGCTGACATCATCTTTGAAGGCAATGGACTGCCTGCCGTCTGATAATCCAACAGAAGGATATATGATCACAAATCGCCCGATCTCTCCATCCTTGGTCACAAAACGTGACTTGAGGTAATCCGGTATCTGATCTATGGTCACAGGTTCTGTGGTTTGAGCTGCAAGCCGAAGCCGGTCAAGATCTTCATCATCCCTGTCAACCAGGAATGGATCCTGAAGTAATTCCCTCACCTTAGCGATCTTCTCAAGCTTTTCCTGTTCTTCAGCTTCATTGGAAGGATATCGCTCCTGCAGAGTTTCGACGCTTTGAATGGTCGGTGAAACGGTATCTGCCTCGGCTCTCTCCTTTAGGATATTCGCAATTTCTTCAACCTGTTCATTGGTTTCTGCTACTATATAAGCCGGGTTTCTTTTGTCTGAATCCTCAACCTGCCGGGCAAATGACCTGAATTCCTCATATTCTGGGAATTTTGGTTCCAGTTCGCCGAAATTATACTGAAATGACAGGTTTCCGCTGAAACCGATCACCACAGCCGAGATCACCAATCCGACCGTTACGATCGTTCTTGCAAATGGGTAGCGATGCGTGCCATCGTAAACCTCTTTGTCTTCTTCACTGATCAATATCCAGTTCAGACGTTCATCCAGTACCACAAGAATAGAAGGCAGAATGAAAAGCATGCTCACCAGGGCCAGCATGATCCCGGTTCCTGAAATAAAGCCAAATTCTGAGAACCCTCGGAAATCAGCAAACATTAGAATATATAGGGCTGTGGCTGTTGTGAAGGCGGAAACCAAAATAGCCTCTCCCGTCTTCGTGTAGGTGGTTTCTACGGCTTCATACACACTTAAACCATGATTACGAAGCTCAATATATCTTGCGTAGAAGTGGATCCCGTAATCGATACCCAACCCGAACAGTATCACAAATAGCACGGAGGTCATCGTGTTGAGTATTCCCAGATAAAAGTAGGTCAGTCCAAAGGTCCACACCAGGCTTATCAGCAATGGGATACCGATCACCAGCACGGGAACCGGCATTCTGATGAAGTGTGACCAGATCGTGTAGGATCCTTCTCCCTGTGTTCCTTTTCTGTAGTGCAGGTATTTTTTAATGAAAAAGTATAACATGACCAGGAGTATCACACTGCTGATACCCGTGGCAAAACTACCGATCACATCATCCATAATGGATGTGATCTCTTCCAGGTGCCTTTTGAGTCGGCCGCCGAATTTGACTTCCATTTCAGGATGATAACTGGCAGGTTCCAGAGAAGCGATCACATCCTCGTATTCCTCAAACATATCCTCGAGGTATTTGATATCACTTTTTGAACCGGTTGGAAAGAATTTCACCACCATAATGGTGCTGTCTTCGCTGATCGGATATTCTGAAGGTACCAGTGTTTTATAGCTTTGCTCGAAATCTTCAGCCCGTGTATCTTCTGCCTCTTCTTCATCCTCACCAAGATCAAAATAAAAGGGATTAGCTTCTTCTTTGGCTTGTTCGATCTCATCTTCCAGCCAGCTGATCACATCATTCAGCTCAGACTCACTTGCCAGATATAGTGCATTATTTTTCGTGAATTCGGTTTCCCGTTTGAATTCTGCCCGGTCAAAGTAATAATCCTCTAACCGCGGGTAATACATTTCAAGGGATCTCTCAATGAGGTCTTCAGCAAATTTCTTGTTCGCCTCAAAACTGGGTGAACTTATGACGACCTGCATATCGGTCTCCCCACCCACTGTTTCGTTCAGTTTATCCAGCGCTAACACATTAGGGTGATCCTCAGGCAGTAGATTCGCAATGTCGGTATCTACCTTGAGCTGAATGGCATAAAATCCACTCACGATAGCAACTAACAGCGTTATGGTCAGGACCCAATATGGATGTGAATAGTTAAATTTCAGTAAGGGTTTGAGGAGGTCGAGCAGCTTTGACATTTAATTTCTTTGTGAATCGTAGGTTTTATCGGTTCTGATAACTAACAAAAATACGGATTTCTTGGTTCTCTTTTAAGAAATACTAACAAGTCGATGTCGGTTTCAGTAGCACATTAACTCTTGTACCCTACTATCATTGTGCAAGTAAATATTGTTAACATCTCCGTGATCGAGGAGTTACATTTAGTTAGCATAAATTCAATATCTTTGAGCTCTCATAAACCCAAAGATCTCCGGAGTGGATACATTTAAAAAGCATAAAAAGATCCTGTTGTGGACTCTTTTGATCAATATCCTGCTGGTGGCTACGCACCTTGGTGAATTCTGGCCATTTTCCATTTTCCCAATGTTCTCTCAGGCCGGAAAGGAATGGTCGCGGGGAGTGGTGGAGCAGGTAGAGGATTCTTCAAGAGCCGACCTATGGGAAACCAAGTCGATCTCCGAGATCGAGAACCGCATCTTGCCCCTCAAAGATTATGGGATACACGAGATCGATTTCGCCAATTTCATCACCAAAACAAAAGTGTGGAATGAAAAACGGCTCAATGGAATGCGCTCCACCTTTCAGATCGATCAATATCCCGGCGAAATGTGGCTGGCTACCCGCGTTAGAGGCTATATGGATGAAAGAGACAGTGTGGTCATAGAAGCCATTCCTATGTTTCTGTTTACGGCAGACACTACCATCAAAAATCCTCATCTATTCCCTGAACCATGATGAGAGTATTGCAAAATCTGTTTCAACTTGATGATCCCGATTCCGTTGGCACAAAAATTCAACTCAGGGCCTTTGAGTTCTTTGCTGTTATCTATACCCTCATTTATACCTGGGAATGGGCATTTTACATTCCAAGGCTGAGTGATGTGGTCCTCCCCCTCGGCCTGGCTAATTACTTAGATATCAGTATTTTTTTCTCCAATGATATTTCAATTTACAATGCTGTACTTATCAGTTTATTCACTCTTGTTCCTTTGCTTCTAAAACGAGTTAGGTGGCTGTATGCCATCGCCTTTGTGCTGTTTCACCTTCAACACGTGGCAAGGTTTTCTCAGGGAGAGATCCCACACAGTGCCAATCTCGTAGCCTTCAGTTTAATGGGATTGGGTCTGGCCGCCCTATTTTTTAAGGGTATGAAAAAGGAGCTCAGTTTTGCCTTTGGGTTTACCCTGTTCTTCTTTGGTCTCGGTTATACCTCTGCAGCCATCAGTAAGTTGGTTGCAACCGGAGTTACCTGGGTAGATGGCTATCATTTATGGCTATGGATGGGTGAAAAGAGTATTGATATCCTCTCTCTTCAGGGGGAATTTCAGTACAACTGGCTACAGGAGCTGGCGTTCAACAGCCGGTTTTTGGCCACTTTGATCCTCAGTTTTGGTCTGATCACGGAGTTACTTGGTTTTACAATATGGTTCAAAAAATTACGTCCGTACATTGTTATTATGCTGATCGGGATGCATGTCGGTATCGATCTCACTATGAACATCTTTTTCAAAACCTTCACCATACAGTTGATCATCATGGGTTTTTTCTGGAACCGATACATCAATGTTATACCCGGTATTGAAGCTCTAAATGAGCATCCATTGGTGAAGAAGATCCTCTTGTACTAACAAGCACAATGATGAAATGATTTATCGTCTAAATTGATTGAGTGAACACATAAATAATGATATAGCTATTACATTTTGAAGACACTAAAACGACCGTTTATTTATTAAGGCTTTCAAACATAATAAAAGTGTTCTATGATCATTTATGTAAGTGAAAGTTGTAAGTTATTTTTTAAATATTTTGTATTAACCATTTGATATTAATTTAATGTCAGCCAAGCTTTTAAAAGTTTTACCTGTTCTGCTCTTATTCATTGTTTCTCCACTTATTCAGGCTCAAACCCCGGAAGGAAGTTTCAGAGACACCACGCCCGAAGATTTTGTAGCTAAAAATCTGCCTTCCAAGTACTACAACGAACTCTGGACCTATCATGCCGACCTGAATGAGGACATCCAACTGGTGGTAACCTTCTCCATCAATGATTTCGGTTCCTCCTTTAAAGAACGTGTTACCGGCGGGAAACTAATGGTAGCCTGGAAAGATGGGAACAGTTACGTGGTCAACAAAGAATATTCGCCTGATGACCTGATCAGTGAAGCCGAAGATCATCACCTGAAACTTCACCCTGAACGAAATTACTGGGCCAAGGGGAGTCTGGATAATGAGCATCGTTTGTATTACAAGACTCAAAAAGACGGAATCAAATACGATGTGGATATCACTTTTTATGATATCGCCCAAGGCAAGGCGCTTGGAGATGGCGAGTATAAGATCGGTTCACATAAATTAGGGTTGACCATCCCCATGCCTCATGCCAAAGTAAAAGGATTTGTTGCCATCAACGATGATACCGTTCAGGTTACCGGAACCGGATATATGGACCACTTGTATCAGGACAATCTAACTACTGATCTGATCGACACCAGTTATCGCGTAAAACAGGGCGATGAAAAATATGGGTTTTACCTACATTTTCTTAAGATAAAGAGTAACCGCTCACGTTCAACCATTGGGTATGGAGTGGGCTACAAAAATGGGATGGCTTATCTAATCTCTCCATCCGGAATTGAGGTAAATCGCTCAAAAGGTGACCTTGACTTACAAACAACCTTTGGCACATATCAGGATGGCAAAATTGAAGTTGAGGCGTATGATATGCTCAATAAATACTCTCTGATCAACGAACTGGGTTCTGTTCAGAAGTTTTTTGTCAAAAAAGTAGTTGGCGGAGAACTTATTGAAATGCACGGAAATGCCCGCATTAACGGGAGCAAGGAAGGGTATTTCTACTACATGGATGCCAAATGAGCACTTGGCGCTGATCTTCAACTATTTAAATCACTTCCATTCTCTTACAGTTAGTCTTATATTTGGGGTTCTGTTCAATAAAATGATACACATCCGCAAATCTGATGAGACCAATTTATAATGAGTGAGACTTCTTTTGCCCGAAAAGTAGCTTCATCAGTGTTCTATAGCGGAGCCAGTTCTGTTGTCGCCCGTCTTTTAAATGCGGGGGCCTTATTTTATACGCTCAAGATCATTTCTGAATCAGAATTTGGTATTGCCGCACTGGCCATTGCTTTTTTTAATACAGCTAAAGCTCTTACTGAACTCGGATTGGGTGCCGCGATCATTCAGGAACGTAAAATTGGCAGAATTCAGATCGATTCCTTGTTCTGGATCAGTTTTATGATCTCTGCTGTGCTTTATGTAACCCTTTATTTTGCAGCTCCCTTTGTGGCTCAGTTTTACGAAACAGAGGTCCTTTCCCCCATGATCCGGGTTTATATGCTGGGAATCGTAGCTTTCAGTTTTTATATGATCTCCAGTAGACTACTCACACGGGAACTGGCTTTCAAAAAGATCGCTGTGATCGATAATGTGTCCCTCGCAGCTTCTGCGGGATTGATGATCTGCCTGGCGTGGGCCGGTTGGGGTGCCTGGTCAATAGTCCTCGCTGAATTAGCCCATAAAGTCGGCCAAATGGCGCTTAGCATGGTATTCAAACCATATTGGCCACGCTTGCAATTCAAATACAGTAAGATCAAGCATCTGCTAAGTTTTGGGTTATACACGGCCGGATCACATACGCTCCAAAAACTGTACATCAATGCCGATTATCTGATCATCGGTAAATTCTTTTCCATGGAATTGGTGGGGATCTATTCCTTCGCCTACCGGCTCGTTTTTGACACGGTTCAGGAACTTTCAAGCGTGATCAATCGTGTGGCCTACCCTGCTTTTGCCAAACTTCAGGATCAGGCAGACCGATTGCGTAATTACTTCTTCACCATGAGTAAAGCAAGTATGTTACTGGTTGGAACCGTGATGATCATCATCGGGACCTACATCGACTGGTTCCTGCCTATGGTGGGTTACGAGAAATGGATCGAAGCCGTACCCTACATGCGTATCTTTGTGGTTGTCGGGCTGGTTCAGTGCCTTATCACTCTTTTACCTAAACTCATCAATGCCAAAGGCGAGGCTCGTTTTGTGTTCTACTTCACCCTAAGTAATGCTATTGTGCTCCCTGTAGGTTTCCTGCTGGCCGCTCAGATCAGCATGCTGGCTGTCGCTTATGTGTGGCTAACCCTCTACCCTGTTATCTCAGGGGTGATATTCTACTTTGGAGCTAAAGTCACCCAAACTAATCCCTGGTATTTTGGCTTCAAGAGTTTTTCAGCCTTATACATTTTAGCTCCTATGACCGGTGTTGCCATTCTTACCCGTTACGGCATCAATTACTGGTTAGGCGGAGCCCACCTTGGTGGACTTATTCTGGCTTCTGTCTTCATTTTTACCCTGTCTATAGGGGTGATATGGTTCACAGAACGAAAGACTATCAATGCCCTGCGATAAACGGTTTATCCTTTTCAGTTGTCCACTTAGGGCAGATCAAATTTAGACTTACACCTGTGCTTTATTAAAAGTATTTTTAGCTGATCATCTTCACTTTAATTCACGGTCCAACATGCCGAACTCTCAGATATCTAATCCCAAAGTCAGTTGCCTGATGGTGACCGCCAACCGGCGAAACCTGGCTAAAAGAGCTGTTCAATGCTTTAGGAACCAAACTTATCCCAACAAGGAGTTGGTCATAATTGATGATGGGGATGAGGATTATTCAGGGATCCTTCAGGATCTTCCGGCTGAACAAGTGAAATACATCAAACTGGAAAAGGAGCCTGATTTCGTACTGGGAAAATTACGAAATCGAAGCCTTGAAGAAGCAAACGGAGACTATCTGATCCAATGGGATGATGATGACTGGTATCACCCGGAAAGAATAGCCATACAAGCCGAAGTGCTCGATCAGGGGTATGATGCCTGCTGTCTGGCTTCCTCCCTCATGCATCTGGATACGGATGAGTTTATGCTACATCCATATGTGGGTATCTTACCGGACGGTATTCCCGGGAGCATCATGCACCGTCAAAATAATTCGATCCGATATCCTGAAACGCGTCGTTCTGAAGATACCGTTTATCTTGAGGAATGGATGAAACTGCGATACCACAAACTGGATCATTCCTACAACTACCTGTTTTTGAGAGCCTACCATGGCAACAACACCTGGGAGAAAGATCACTTCAAGCGTCGTATCAGAAATTCACCAAAGGCATTAGTTCAGTATGTTTGGCATGCCATCGTTAAAAATGACCTGTTTGGTCACCCCCGCTTTCAATTGAGTGATGAAGCCACCAAAGCCTTTCGTCAGTACCTCAATGAATCCAAAGCCTTAAACCTGCTTTAGCCTTGATGAAAAAGATCTTCATAGTCGGCTGCCCACGTTCAGGTACCACCTTGCTCCAAAGTTTTCTGGCTTCGCACAGCGATGTTGTTTCATTTCCGGAAACTCATCTCTATTCCAAAACTATCTCCATCAATCCGTTGGTTCAGGCTTTAAGCTGGTACAGAACTAAACACCTAAATATGGTTGAGCGGATACTGACTGAACTTGAGGTTCCCATCAATAAAGAGATCAAAGAATTTGGCCATACATTCAGTACTGCAACATGGGTTCAGTTTTTGAATCTACAATTGGACCATATTGGGGAATATTTCAGGAGTAAAAATGAGACCTACCTTCTGGAAAAAACACCACGGCATCTGCATTTTATTGATCTGATTCAGTCCGCCGAACCTGACGCTCAATTCATTCATATTATAAGAAAGGGAGAAGATGTAGTAGCCAGCATGGTTGAGGCCACAAAATCAAACCCGAACGAATGGTCAGGAAATCGCTCTGTTGATACATCTATTTTTTGGTGGAACCGAAGCATCCGGCTCTCAGAAAAATTTATCGGGAGGCCTAACAACTATCACATCAGATATGAAGATCTGACTGAAAAACCGGAAAAGATATTACGATACCTCTTTAAAAAAATGGGCATTCCCTTTGAAGAGCAGATACTAACTGAATATCACAGGACCGCTGACTCCCTGATAGGTGATGACGAGGTCTGGAAGAATAAGAACACAGAAAGTAACCTAAGTACCTCCAATAAATTTGAAGCCCTGCCGGATAAAACCCGGGAGCATATCCAAAATAAACTCATTCGGTTTGATCACAGAAAAATCGATATCAATAATCTTAGTTGATTCTATTATTTGATCAGATCGTATTCCAACCTGACTGCGGCCCCTACCCGGTCACCATAAAGTTCACCCAGATCGGCCGTAATGTTGACCCCATATTTTAGCCTGTCATTACCGGGAAAAATTGAATTGATGCCCACCATAAATGAGTGATTCACCTTTTTCAGTTCCTCAAGGGGACGTAATTCAGCACAAACCCTGCCACCGGTTCCCGGACATTCTTCACGTGGAAGCCTGGTGATGATCTGATCTTCAACTACCCCATAATTTCGGGAATAGGTATATAGCACCTTATAGCTTAGAGCATTTGAAAGTTTACCTGACAAACCCAGATGATGTGCTACAATGATATTATTATAAATAGGCCGTTCTGTTGAACCGTCTGTGAGTAACATGGGGTTTCCGATCACTCGTCCCTGATAGGTCCAGCCGGTTCTGTAAATGCCATTATTGTAATAACTGGCGGTTCCCCTCGGTTCCCAATCATAGGAATCCATGCGCTTGGTGTTAATATGCTCCCAGATCACATTCTGAATGAGCTTTGTATCCTTAAGCTTAACGGTAAGCCCCCAGATCCCATCCCAGGGACTTCGAAACCGTGTTGAGACCTTATCCTCCAGGTAAAATAATCGGTAGGCTTTGAGGTCAACTTGACCAAAATTCATATGTACACTGAAGTCGTAGGCCGCCACTGAATTCCCAACTGCATTCGATTGCTCACCACCCGGGGCATTTTCGTCACTTGAACCGGTCGCAGTGATAACTTCCCAAAAGGTCTTGCTGCCGGACGGCAACGCTCCCCTGCTGTCACTGACTCCTCCCCACTGTACGTTGTGAACCACCCCGCCGCGCACATCGAGGAAATCATACTTGAAACTCAAATAAAAATATTTTTCGTGCAGGTATGCATCTTTTACATGCCGGTCATTTTCAAACCATCCATGAGCAAAAAGTCCGTTATACCTTACCACTCCGTTAGTACCCGGCACATTCAGAAATCCATCCGTTGAAAATGCGATCTTAGGAATGGGAGTTGCATTACGGCTATACATGAAAGAACCGGTGGAAAGCTCATCTTCTTTTAACGCTAATGGGTCAATAAATCGACCACCGGTTAATTTGAAGTTCCCAATTCCAAGATCCAGGTAGGCTTGATCAAAGAAGACCGTTGAATGGTCAGAGATCCTTGACGTCAGGTTTCCACCAAAATTGAGATCAAATGTGGAGTTACTAAACAGTTTTGCCTTCCAGTTGATGTAGTTCAACGCATTTGCCGACGACTGATCAACCCTTCCATCCTGATTGACGTGCGACCAAAATGGAAGCTCTTCATCAAAACCACTCAAATTAGTATTAAACAATACACCCGTTTTGAGGTCAATGTTCTCAGTATCATAATTGATCAACTGCGCATTACTCTGATAGGTGATGAATAACATAAAGGCACAAATGAAGGTCTTTTTAAGCATTGTTATCTAATTCTAAATCTTCTTTGGATGGTTCAACTTGAGTTTCGGTTCCCACGAACTTAGATATGAGGTAGGATACCACATTTAAAATTCGCTTTAAAATAAGATTTGCGGTAAGGATCCCAACCAGGGCTTCTTTCGGAAGGGATACAACGCCCGACATCTCTAAAGCTACGTTTACAAACAAGGTATCCGTACTTGGTAAAAATGGAATCCTGGAAGCTAAGATCTGAACGGCTGAGAATGTAAACCAAACCGGAATGGCAATATCCGGCCTTGCCACATGCCACTGCCATATTTGTATCACATTTATAAAGATGATCCTGGAGGCATGAAGAGAGAAGATCTTCAAACTATCATATCGGTTCAGGCTTAAAATAGTCTTTCTGAACCTGTAGATAAGTACTCCGGATATGATTATACCCATACCGATCAGTATCCAACTCCATCCATTTATACCCTCTGTATAATCAGGTAGGTTGATATATCCATTAGATATAAAAAATATCAACAAAAACACGGTTACGATACCTGATGCCAATGAAGACAACACATTGTTATCTTTTATGAATATAAAGACTTCTTTAGCCGGATCACTCAGGTATTTTTTTGCCCACATATATAAAAAGAATTCGCCTGAGTAGCCTACTACATCCGTATTCAGGACTTTTTTCTGAATAAATATCGGGAATGAATCTTTGAAACTGATAGGCCATTTAATTTTATAAATAAAGATCTCAGCCAGGGGCAACGAAAAGTAGATCACTAAGTACAGCAGGTAAAACGCAGGGATGGTTGGCAGGGAATCTAGTATGTCGGTCAACCCAATTTCGTACAGCTGATAGACCAGATATCCGACGATCGTGAACTGTATAAGTAGCCTTAGCGACTTCTTGATCAATTTTTTTTTCTCATCACTAAGCGTCATTCTTCGATCGACCTTCCAGGTCTGAAGAACCCCGTTGATAGTTTGGGCTGATGGCCTTTTCCCAGACTCTTTCAGAAAAATCAAAGAATGGCTGCTTTTCGTGGTACCAACCGAAATGCAGGCAATAGGGTGTTACCATCATATGGTCCCCTTTTCCGGGTATGATAGAAAAGATCTTGATCAGTAAATTTTTAAGCCAATCGGTCTTTAAGCCCCTGAAAGAATACACAAAATCATTACAGTAGTATTTACACTTCACGTACTCAAAATCTTCATCGTGTTCGGTTAAGAACTGAATGTAATCAAGCTGAGGACTTCGCTGACCCTGAAACCAGGCAAATATTGGAACGTTCAGTTTAGACATCGCCATTGCCAGGCTCCATTCACAGGATTCCTCGTTCCGCCCTTTCTCTTTTTTGCGGCTTTGAAAGTGTGTTTCAGATTTCCGGTTTAGCAGAGCTTTGGCTTCTTCACATACCTTTTTTGTAATGGTGTAATTTCTCGAGTACATAATCCCGGTCTGAGCGCGACTCAGATACGTCAAGCCAAATCGTTTCAATGTTCTTCTTCTTCTCAGCAATAATACATCCTTGACCACACCAATGCTTTTTGGAGCCCCGAAAAAATTATCAGACACCAAATTTCCGGTTATTGTAAACTCAAAGGCATCAAAAGATTTCCAAAGTGGATCAGGATCTTTACACCACACAATATCACTATCAAGGAAAAGATTTTTGTCAAAAAACAGGTAGTGAAAAAAATTGTGCTTGAAGCCTACTATTGAGGCATGTTCATCCGGAAGGTCGATCAAATGATCAAACAGGTGTTCAAGATCGTAACGTTTGATCAGGCTTTTGTGCTTTTCAGTACAAGCTAAAGCAACCGGCCTTTCGGTATCGTATCGCCTCAGTGTAGTGACCGAGGCTACAACGTGCTTCAAATACTTTGGGTGGCCATAACTGACATAGATATAGCCTTCTTTACCACGAGTATTACTTCCAACAGGCTTTAGCACGTTGTTTCGGTTTGTTAATGTTGCTTAAATATACAACAATTCGTGATCTATGCCCGGTCTGCTCTCTTACGCAGGCTGGTCATGAGGGAATCAAAGCCCTTTTGGTTGATGATCCGTTGAAACTGTCTGTTATAGGATCCGGCTGTTGATACATCATCAATTTCCATATCTGTAATGAACCATTCACCTTCTTTTTTCTGCATGTCGTAATTCACCGGAGTTCTCACATCATCAAGTTGTGCAAGGGTTTCGACACGAGCCTCATCACCATTTGCCGTAATACTATTGTAGGTAACCTTTGCACGATATATGTCAAGCTTGTTAAGGGATTGATCTCTTACAATGGTAGAGAAGAGTTCTACAAATTCAGTACGTTGCTCCTCAGAGATCGTATTGAATGTTTCGTCCAGGGCTTCTTTTGCCATTGCTTCAAAATCGATGATGCCGTTAATGATCTCCTTTAATTCAGATCTTTGATCATCGGTGTACTCAGTGCCTTCAGGTCCCATCAATTCTTTGATCTGCTCATCTCTTTGCTCAAGCAGGTTCTTGATCTCCTGATCAGCCGATTGTGCCAAAACACTGTTAAAGCCTATAAAGGTAAGTAATACTATTAGTGTGAGTCTCATCTTGTTCATAAAAATTAAGTTCAATTTGTGATCAGTGTGGTTAACGGGATACCTGCCGATTTATTTAGCTTAGCTAATGAAGAGTTGAATTCAAAAACTCGTTGTTTTAATTGTAGTTTGAGTTCCAGCTCTTTCTTCATGGCATCGATCAGGTCTTTCACATCTCCCATACCAAAATCGTAGTCCAATTGTTCCTGACGCAACCATTTTTTAGAGGTCACCAAAGCCTGATCGGTTTGCTTCACCTTGACGTCAGCCAGTGACGCTTGCCGATAATTATTATTCACTTCAAGCAGGATGCCATCTTTTGTGGCATCTTCGGCATAGTTGATCTTATTTAATTCGATCTGATTTCTCTCAATATTTGCTTTCATCGACAGGAAATTCAGGTTTTGCCTTATAGTAAAACCAAATCCACCACTCAATAAGTTCGTATTATTCTGTATGAATGGATTTGACTGCCTTGGACGATTTGGGGTATTGGCAAAATTAAGATATCCTCCTAAAAACAGGCCGGGTAAATTCTGCCGCTTTAGAGATGAGATGTAGGTACGAGTGGCTTCCTGCCCAATATTCAAAGCCTTTAATTCCGGGCGGTTACTAAATGCCGACTGTTGGTAGAAATCAACCGGTTCGATCTCTGCCGAAACAGGATCCAGGAATCTTACTTCAGGTTCATAGACTTCATTTTCCTGATTCCGGAGAATATAATTCCAGGTTTCCCGAACAAAATTCATATTTTCGGCAACTTCAGCTTTCTGTATCTCAAATTCTGCTTTGAAGATCTCAAATTTAAAGATCTCTGAATCATCCAGGCTCGTATCTCCCTCTTCCTGCATATCCTCTATCTGACTTTCGATCTGATCAAGTTTGTCCTGAGCCTCCTCAAGCAGACGTTCAATCTCCATGGCTAAGACTCTGCTGTAATACAGTTCAAATAGACGAATCTCGAGGTCTTCTTTTTTAGCCTCAAAACTGTATTGAGCTGCTTCAGCTCCCAGTCTTGCTGCATCAACGGCTTTGTTGATCGCTCCCCAGGTAAATAACGGTTGAGCCGCTGTCAGTTGAAAGCGGGTAAAGATGGCCCAGTTATCCCAGTCGTTACGCAAGTTTGGGTCTAAGTAATATTCATCTTCAGCTAATCCGGGTACATTGCTTTTAACCCCGGGTACGAGACCATGCTGACTGCTGAAATCGACACTAGGGAGTATGCGCTGGGCCTTAGCCTGGTCAAGTCTGTTTTCTGCAAGTTCTACTTCCTGCCGTTCATAGTCGATCTGGCCTGAATTATTAAGTGCTTTAGATAGAAATGTTTGAAAGTCGATTCTCAACGTATCCTGTGCCTGAATTTCTGCAGCGGATAACGCAAAGAAGATGATAAGCAGGTAACTGATTCGTGTTGTCATAATTTTTGTTTGATTTATGCCTTCAACGAATGCACGATGATAATATTTAATACCAATGGTTCAAAACAAAAATAGCCCCATAAAGGGGCTATTTTAAAGCGGAGAGCGAGGGATTCGAACCCCCGGAGACCGTGAGGCCTCAATGGTTTTCAAGACCACCGCATTCGACCACTCTGCCAGCTCTCCTAATTTTCACTAAGTGCCTGAGCACCAGATACAATTTCAGAAATCTCTGTAGTAATAGCACTTTGTCGTGCCTGATTGTATTCAAGTCTCAAGTCGCGCTCTAATTCCTTCGCATTTTCGGTTGCACTGTCCATTGCGGTCATACGTGCACCCTGCTCTGAGGCATTAGATTCAAGTACTGCTCTCCACAATTGCATGTTCAAATGCAACGGTAACAGTTTGTCTAATATGGCCTGTGAATCAGGCTCGTAAAGGTAATCAATCGTAGAAACAGATGCATTATCAGATTTAGAATTTCCAATAGTTTCCGGATCGATCGGTAACACCTTTTGAGTTTTTCTGTTCTGCGCAATTACAGATTTGAATTCGTTGTATGAGATATACACTTCATCAAATTTGCCATCAATAAATTGCTTAGTAGCAGAAGCCATGATATCAGAGGTCTTGTTATACTGAATATCATCGAAGAAACCCGGAAAGGCTTCAATAACATTATACTTTCGCTTTTTAAAATAAGCTGAGGCTTTCTTACCAATGGTGATCATGGACAGAGTCTCACTCTTCAAATGTGATGAGAAGTTACTCTGAATTCGGCTTTCAACGTCCTTGAATAGGTTATTGTTGAAGCCACCACAAAGTCCCCTGTCTGAACCGATCACAATAAATAACACATTTTTAACTTCTTCAGGCTTACGCATTACAGGATTTGCAGTCTTGGTATTATTAGCAAGTCTGCCGGCTACTTCTTCAATCTTAGAAGCATAAGGACGTGTATTATTCATTTTGTCCTGTGCTTTCCGCAATTTGGCAGCCGCAACCATTTTCATGGCTTTAGTGATCTGCTGTGTATTGTTTACAGAAGATATCCTGTTTCGTATGTCTCGAAGATTCGCCATTAATCCGTCCGGTATAAATTAGTTAGCTGTGATCTGATCAATAACTGAATTAGCGATCTTGATCAATTCATCACCAAAACTATCGTCTAATACGCCAGTTTCTGACAGTGATTGCATTTCCTTCTCAAACTTGATTCCTACAGTTTCGAGGTATTGCTTTTCAAAATCACTGATCTGCTCTACAGCAAGTTTATCTAACAGACCCTCTGAATTGATCTTCAACAGAGCAATTTGTTGCTCAACAGGCAATGGCTGATATTCACCCTGTTTCAATAGTTCTACCGTTCTTTCACCTTTTCTCAATTGAGCCTGAGTAGAGGCATCAAGATCAGATCCGAACTTAGCAAAGGCTTCAAGCTCACGATACTGAGCCAGGTCAAGTTTAAGGGTACCTGAAAGTTTCTTCATGGACTTAACCTGAGCAGACCCACCCACTCGAGATACCGAAGTACCTACGTCAATAGCAGGACGGATACCCTGATTAAACAGATCCGTATCAAGGAAGATCTGACCATCGGTAATAGAGATCACATTGGTCGGAATATAGGCTGAAACGTCACCGGCTTGAGTTTCAATAACCGGAAGAGCCGTCAGTGATCCTCCTCCTTTAACCTTTGGTTTCAGTTCTTCAGGTATGTTGTTCATTTTCTTGGCTACTTCATCATCATTGATGATCTTAGCAGCACGTTCAAGTAAACGACTATGCAGGTAAAATACATCACCAGGATAGGCTTCACGACCTGGAGGTCGTTTCAGTAGCAGGGAAAGTTCACGGTATGCAACAGCCTGTTTTGAGAGATCATCATAAATTACAAGCGCGTGACGACCAGTATCACGGAAGTATTCACCGATAGCAGCACCGGCAAATGGTGCAATATATCTAAGTGGAGCTGATGTACTGGCAGGTGCAGCTACAATGGTCGTGTACTTCATGGCACCGTTGTCTTCCAGTACCTTACGGATGTTAGCAACAGTTGAACCTTTCTGACCAACAGCTACATAAATACAATGTACCGGAGTATCAGTATCCTGTGTAGATTGCTGATTGATGATCGTATCAATAGCTACCGCAGTTTTACCGGTTTGACGGTCACCAATGATCAATTCACGCTGCCCTCTACCGATCGGGATCAGAGAGTCAATAGATTTCAGACCTGTTTGAAGTGGTTCAGCTACCGGTTCGCGATAAATTACACCGGGTGCTTTTCGCTCCAGTGGTAATTTGATCGTTTCTCCGCTTATACTGCCCTTTCCATCAATAGGTATACCAAGTGGATTGATCACACGACCTAAAAGTCCCTCGCCTACCTGAATGGAGGCAATATCGTTGGTTCTTTTAACAGTGTGACCTTCTTCTACGGCATTTGCAGATCCGAAAAGTACAATACCTACGTTGTCTTCCTCGAGGTTAAGTACCATTCCGGTCACAGGATTACCGTTGTCATCTTTGGAATCAGGCAGTTCAACCAACTCACCGGCCTGTACTTTAGACAATCCGTAAACGCGGGCAATACCATCACCCACTTCAAGTACGGTACCTACATCATAGGTATCTGCCTCGTTGTCGAAGCCTGAAAGTTGCTTTCTTAATATGGCTGAAACTTCGTCTGGTCTGACTTGACTCATCTTATATATCTAGTTAAAAAAGGTTTTTATAATTTTATTCCATAGCTGAACTAAGGAATACATCTTCAAGCTGTTCTAATTTATGCTTAACGGTACCATCGATCACAGTGTCTGATATCTTAATGGCCATCCCGCCCTTAAGATCTGCATCCACTTCTTCAGTGATCTGAACTTTTTTACCTGTCACAGAAGCGATCTTATCTTTTACATTAGATAATTGTTCTTCTGTAAGTTTCTGAGCAACAGATATCTTAGCTTGGATGATACCGGCGTGATCGTTATATATTTCAATAAACGAATTTGCGATCTGATCGATCATGCTCTGACGGTTTTTCCGGGCGATCAGGGAAATGAACTTATGAACAAGCTCACTAACCTTTCCTCCAAAGATCTCTTCAAGGGCAGCCACTTTTTTCTCAGGCTTGATGATAGGACTCTTTAAGAACAGCAATAGTTCTCTTGAATCATCCAGTGTAGCCTTAATAAACAGGATATCCTGTAGAGTTTGCTCAACTTTATTATGTTCTTCAGCAAGCTCTAAAAGTGCTTTTGCGTACCTTCCTGAAGCCTTAGATACCAGCATGTATTAATTAGTTTTTAGATAGATCGGTTAAAAATTTATCTACCAGCTTTTTATTCTTTTCATTATCAAGCTCAGAATCAATGATGATTGAAGCTGATTTAACGGCTAATTTCGCCACTTCGCTTCTCAATTCATCAAGAGCTTGTTTTTTCTCCTGCTCGATAGTCGCCTTGGCCTGTTCAATAATTTGATCGGCCTCCTCTTTAGCCTTATTGATGCGCTCAACGCGTATCAACTCAGCTTCATCGACGGCTTCCTTGCGTATTTGCTGAGCTTTTGCTTCAGCTTCACGTAAGGCTTTCTCGTTATCTTTAGAGATCTTCTCTGCTTTGGCAATCGCCTTTTCAGCTGCCTCTAAAGATTCCTTGATGTTTTGCTCACGATCTGTGAGTGCCGTCATAATTGGAGGAACGGCGTATTTCATCATTACCAGAAGAAATATGATCAGGGATACTAAGATCCAGATCGCAAACCCGGTATTAAATGACAGTAAACCGCCTCCACCTGCTAATAGGAAAGTCATGATAGTTACCTACCTTTAATTATTGACCAATTCCAAGCGCAAGCAAAATACAAATAACGGCACCAAGCAGAGCAACACCTTCAATAAAGGCTGCGGTCAAAATCATCGCACCGCGAATGTCTCCAGAAGCTTCTGGTTGACGTGCAATACTTTCTGTAGCGCTTTTACCGATCATTCCGATTCCGATTCCGGCACCAAGTGCAACGATTCCAGCTCCGATACCTGCTGCTAATAATCCCATAGTTCTGTTTGTTTAGTTTTTATTGATGTTAGATTATGTTATTAAGCTGAAACTTCTTCAGCAATATGTTCTGTGTGATATCCTTCTTCATCATGATGATGATCTTCAGCTGCCATTCCAATAAATACAGCTGACAATAATGTAAAGATGTATGCCTGCAAGAGGCCGACAAATACTTTCAAGGCGTACAATACAACGGTCAATGAAACTGAGAATATTCCAACTCCAAATCCGGCCCCGGCTCCAAAGAGGTCAGCAAAGATAAAGACCAAACCAAGAATGGCAATGATCATGATCTTACCTGACAACATGTTGGCGAACAAACGAATGGCCAGCGCGAACGGCTTGGTAAATAAACCCAATATTTCAACGGGTGTCAGGATGAATCTCACCCATCCTGGAACTCCGGGAAACCAAAAGACGTGAGCCCAGTGGTCTTTAGTACCGCTGAACTGCGTGATCACAAATGTCACTAATGCCAGTGTTGCTGTAACTGTCAGATCAGCCGTTGCCGTTGCTGCCCAAGGCAACAACCCAAATAAGTTCATAAATGAGATCCCCATGAACATGGTGAACAGAAATGGAACGTATCTGTCAGCCTTATGCGCATCAATATTATCACGCGCCACATCATCCCGAATGAAAACAAATAACACTTCAAAGATGTTTTGCATCGCTCCTTTTGGCTCAACATCCCGGCCAATTCCTTTTTTGTAGCGACTTGCGGCCATTATGGTGAGAATTACAGCCAAACCCATCCCCAGCCAGAAATAGACCAGGTGTGATGTGATCGAAAGATCGACTTTAATACTTCCCCCACCTGCCGGAACGATAGCCCCTTCATCAGTCTCAATAAATTCATCTGAGGCCAGTGCTTTTTTAGTGGAAGCATAGGCACTCAACTGCGCCTCTCCTTCTGCAGTCTCCCAGTAAAATATCCTTGGCAGATAAAGCTTACCACCGTTGATAAACTTAGGTACTTTAAAATAGTCGTGATCAGCAACAGTCCCCATCACGTCGATGACAGGCTCCTGAGCCCCTTCAGCATCGTCGGCTGCGAATGTATTTGATGTGCTTACACTGAGAAATAAAAGAGTTAAGAAAACTCGACGCAGGGTTTGAATCATTGTCTTTAACTGCCGCTCTTTTGAAGAAATTTGTTGATTAAAATCATTTCCGTTACAGATTGACAAAGATAGGAAATTATAAAACTAACTGTAAAGTAGATTTCATCAATTTTTGTGGTTGCAAGCAAAATGATGAAGAGGGTTAGCACGATCAAAAACCGAATAGCTATAGAAAACACATAAACCTTTATAAACAGGCTACCTTCCGTGTTTTCGAACTTTTCAAGTATCCACCCGCTGCTTACCACAAAGACCGAACTCAGCATCACTCCCGCTGTCACAGCTACACCCTTGGCTGCATCGGCTAAAAAAAAAGTAGCAGATATCATCAAAAGCAGTGCGGAGATCTTCAGTGAGTTTTTAAAGATGTGATCATTCACGCTTATCCTCGGAATCCAGTTTCTTAGTGATCCGGACGATCATGAAGCCAAAGCCTATCATAGCACCCAACACTCCTGCCATCAAAATGAAGGGAGACGTGCCAAAATATTCATCCAGGTAATACCCGATCAATATTGGAACCAACAAAGATGCCGCTATCTCTGCTCCAAGGCCAAGGTATGCCATGTATTTTTTTGGAAGAAGCTCTTTTGGCAATGAATCAGGATTATATTAGCTGCCGGCCGTAGTTGATTCGGTCGCTTTAGGCTTGTTGAAAGATTTTGCATCGGCACCCATTCGGCAGGAACCGTTGATCTGAGCTCCTTCTTCCACGATCAGCGTCTTCGTGTAAATGTTGCCATCAATTATGGCATTGGCGCGCAGGGTTAATTTTCCGGAAACTTTTACCTCACCATCTACTTTTCCGGCAATGTCGGCATCGGCAGAATCAATATTTCCATTGATCTTACCGTTTCCGGTTACAATGATCTTTCCTTTTGAATTCGCTTCACCCTCAATGGTACCGGCAACCCGAATATCAGAATCTGAGATCAGATCTCCTTTAAGCCTGGTGCCTTCACTGATGATGTTAACTGTCGGTGATTGTCTTGAATTGTCTGACACGTTATTTGATGATTTCTTAGAGTTGAGCATATTCTTTTTTAGTTGATTAAATATAATTCCGGATTTTGAGGAACGCCATCTTTCCATACTTCAAGGTGTAGATGCGGACCGGTACTTAATACACCTGCATCACCCGTAGATCCTAAAATATCCCCTTTCAGTACGAGGTCCCCTTCTCTTTTGTTTAGCTTTGCCAAATGTTTAAAGGTGGTAACCACTCCGTTACCATGCTGAATAGAGATCACATAGCCATTGTTGATCGTCCAGCTGCTGGTAAACACGGAACCATCAGCAATATTTATGACCGGTTCATCTATACCGGTGGCAATATCTATCCCATAATGTTCTTCTTCCGGTAAATAACCTCTTGTCAATGACCCATTGACCGGATAACGGCCGGGAAAGTCAGGTATGGTTTTGGATACGTTGGAGAATAGGATCTCGTTCTGTGATAATTTTTCTATGGAACCGAACTGCTCCATCGATATAAAATTTCCATCGTCTGTGCTTTGGGTTTCCGAGAACATCTGATCGAAACGCTGATCCATTGCCAACGTCGTATCAACACTCAAACGGATAATGTTTTTCATTTCCTGAAGTTGAGTATCTCTTTTTTTGAGAGAATCTTCCAAAGCTATGGTCTTATTGGTGATCTCCATGATCTGAGCACGTATTTCCGCTTCATCAGAATTATACAGTAATTCACCCAGCGGAGTCACCATGAAAGTGGCGGCAATCACTACCATCATGATCACAAATATGGTCATGAAGATCCCAAAAATGCTGTTCGGATATAATCTGTACGAATTATCCTCCCCCGGCTGGGTGTCATCCAACAGCATCACCGTAATTTCCTTATGGCGTTGTTCAAATAATTTTTTTAACAGATCGATCATAGACCTTCAAGTTAAACAATAGTCGCGTAATTATTGCGAAGTAAGTGAATCGAATACGTCCGACAGTGATTGTGTTAATTTCCGCCGGTCAAATTGTTCCATGTATGCCTTTTTAGGCTGTTTTAAAGCCTTTTGTTTCCAATCATTATACAAAGATAACAAGGCCTCTTTTACAGCCTCAAGATCATCAGGTGGTGCCGTATAACCGGCACCATAGCTTTTCAGGGTTTCCAGTTCAGCACCTTCATGTACCAGGCCTAAAACAGGTTTTCCGGTGCCTAAATATTCGAACAGCTTTCCGCTTTTAACCTGTTTATGAACCGGATCAAAATTGGATATCATCCAAAGTGCATCAGCTTTCATCAAATTGGAAACAGCATTTATATGAGTGACGTATCCCAGATCTGTTACAGAATTTCCCAAACCAAGTCCGTTTACCAACTTATTGATGCGAGGGGTCAAACCTCCCTGAAAATGAAGATGTATATCATTCATATTTATAGCGGATGCTTCATTCAATGCATCAATGGCCCTTAATAAGATATCAGGCTGGTTAGACTCATAAAAAAGCCCGCTATACAGAAGATTCAGCTTCCCCGGCTTATAGGGTAACGTAGCTTCATTTGTTCCTTTAAAATCATCCGGATCATAACCATGCGCAATGACCTGTGTTTTGGGGTCAATTTTCGGATGAGCCTGCTTGATCGATTGCCCCATAAATTCATCCAATACGATAACCTGATCAGCATTTTTGAGGCAATCCCTCTCCAATCTGCTGTGAATTCGTTTTTGCCATCTGAACAGATCATCCATAAAGTGATTGTTCGTCCAGGCATCCCGATAATCAAGTACAAGAGGAATTTGTAACCTTTCTTTTATTTCGGAAGCCGCAATATGATTGCTAAACGGAGGAGCGGTACTGAATATCAGATCAAACCTCTGTTCCTTAGACAATTCTATTGCCTTATCTACCGCCGGTCCGATCCATCCCTTTTTGTTATCCGGGTACATCAACAGCCGGGTTAACCTTCTGCCAAGTTCTGTGATTTTTTCTGAAATATCCGCTTGTCTGCCCTTTATAAATGGCAAATGAAACGGAGTTTTTGCAGTCACCCTGTGGACCTCTACCCCAATATTCGTCAGTTCATCAAGTAAGGAATGATCTGAATACGGATAGGCTCCCGGCTCAGGACAAACCACGATCGGGTTCCATCCAAACTCACGAAGGTATTTTACAAATTTGAGCGGACGCTGAACCCCACTCCCTCCCAGTGGAGGAAAGTAATACACCAATAAGAGCACGTTTTTCATGCCGGACAAGCCGTTTATGAAACCGAATAGTTTGGAGCTTCTTTTGTGATCTGAACGGAGTGTGGGTGACTTTCTTTATAAGCCGCAGCTGAGATCTGTACAAATTCAGCTTTCTTCATCTCATCGATGTCAGCGGCGCCTGCATATCCCATGGCCGCTCTTAACCCACCGGTCATCTGATGTACCACCTCGCTGAGGTATCCTTTAAATGGAACACGCCCCTCAATGCCCTCAGGAACCAGCTTATTAATATCATCCTCAACATCCTGGAAATAGCGATCTTTGGACCCTTTGTTCATGGCTCCGATGCTACCCATTCCCCTGTATGACTTATATTTTCTTGACTCATAAATAATGGTTTCACCCGGACTCTCATCCACACCGGCAAACATGGAGCCCATCATGACCGCATCGGCTCCTCCGGCAATGGCTTTTGGGATATCACCGGTTTGCTTGATACCGCCATCTGCGATCAAGCCTATTCCATTTTCTCTGGTAAACTCAGCCACTTCCATAACGGCACTAAGCTGAGGAACCCCAACGCCGGTTACCACACGGGTTGTACAAATTGAACCGGGACCAACCCCAACTTTCACGACATCTGCACCGGCTTCAACCAACGCTTCAGCCGCAGCACGGGTGGCTATATTACCCCCGATCACATTCAGGTCAGGATAAACAGATTTTATTTTTTTGATGGTATCAAGTACTCCCTGTGAGTGTCCATGAGCGGTATCAACCGTTATTACATCCACACTGGCGGCAACCAAGGCATCTACCCGATCCATGGTATCTGCCGTCACGCCTACAGCGGCCCCAACTCTCAGTCTTCCCATATCATCTTTACAGGCGTTCGGAAAGTTCATTTTCTTTTCGATATCCTTAAAGGTGATCAGCCCTACCAATTTATTATTGTTATCAACAATAGGGAGTTTTTCCACCTTATGCTTCTGAAGGATCTCTTCCGCCTGCTGAAGATTCGTTCCCTCTTTGGCGGTGATGAGATCTTCATGTGTCATGATCTCCCCCAGTTTCTTATTCATGGCCGACTCAAACCGAAGATCTCTGTTGGTCACGATCCCGATCAATATTCCGGAATCATCAACAATAGGGATCCCACCGATCTTTTGCTTTCTCATCAGAGCGCGGGCTTCTTTAACCGTGGCCTCCTTTTTCAGGGTCACAGGATCCACTATCATCCCGCTTTCACTTCTTTTCACCAAACGGGCATGCTCAGCCTGATCCTCGATACTCATATTCTTATGAAGCATGGCGATCCCACCCTCGCGGGCAAGTGCAATAGCCAGACGATATTCAGAAACCGTATCCATGGCTGCACTGATGATCGGAACGTTGAGCGTCAGATTCGGTGTGAGCCTGACACGGGTATCCACATCGCGTGGAAGTACCTTGGAATAGTTAGGCACAAGGAGTACGTCATCGTATGTAAGTCCCTGTCGTGTAATGCGTTCAAATGGAGAGGAGTTATTTGTATTGTGCATCAAAAGAAATTGTTTGGCTTGCAGTTTTTCAAAGATAAGTATATCTCTTTGGAAGTTCTGCATCGATTCACAATTTTTGCAGCTTTTATCTCACCATTGTAACGTTTTCAGGTATATCCTTTTAAAGCGACTTTACTTTCAAGGCTTTGATCGCAGCATCCAGGCTGCAAATACCATCCTGATAGCAGTTGACCCAGTAGGTAACAGTTTGTCTTCTTCGTTTTACAAATGGATCGACGGAAGAAAACCTTCCTTTCAGTTCTTCCACCATGAACCTGACATCGTTATGGATCTCAACCTTAAGTGCATCCGGCAGAGCTGCCCACCCCATGAGTTCAAAGGCTTCCTGCATCTCATTGTATTCTTGCCGACTCTCACGTTCAATACGCTTCAGAATTGGAAGAGCAAATAAAGTGGTTGCTGGTTGTTTTTGAGTGAAGGTAGTTAATGCGTTATTCATCATGATCATTGAGTTTTGTTTTTTGATTTACTCAATGATACGCACAAGGGGTGACATCATACTGTCACCCCTTCCAAAATTAATTTTTTACTTCAGAATACTCATGTTTGATGCCATGGATCCTTTAAGATCCTGCTTTTCGAAAGTGATCTTATAGGTGGTTCCATCTTTTGCATTCAGATCCACTTTTGCCCTCAGTTGTTTAACAAAAGTATCTATTAAGGTATGCCCAAGGGAAGATTTTTCTTTCTGATCTTCTTCAAAACCCACCCCATTATCTGTAACGGTAAGATGAATCTCATCATTTACCTCAGTCAAACCAATTTCTATCTCTCCATCATCACGCCCCACAAAAGCGTGCTTAAAAGCATTGTTCAGAATCTCGTTGAGAAGTAACCCAACCGGCAATGCCTGATTGATGTTGATCTGAACCTCATCCAGATTCAAATGGAGATCCACTTTTGCCGAGTTTTGGCTCTTGTACATGCTGAAAAGAGTATTGGCCTGTTTCTCAATGTTTTCTTTCAATGAGATATTGGCAAAGCTTTTAGACTGATAGAGTTGCTCATGGATCAAGGCAATGGATTTGATACGGTTTACACTTTTACCAAGCTGTTCAGCAACTGCCTCATCCTCAATGCCAAAGATCTGCAACTGAATGAGCCCGGATATGATAGCCAGGTTATTTTTAACCCGATGGTGAATTTCAGCAAGCAAAGCTCCCCTTTCCTCATAGGCTTCCATCAGTTCATTTTCAGCGGCTCTTCGATCTGTAATATCCCTCCATACCACGTACCGCATACTTTCGCCATCATTATCGGTCAGGTTGGTCAGTACGGTTTCAACCGGAACGACTGTACCATCTTTTCTCAGGTGTTCCCATTCGAACTTCAAGCCTTTTTTTCTGTTTTCAGTCAATTCACTGAGTGCTTCACCAAACAGTTTCTCAGATTCCCAGCCACTGCTTTGGGTCTCCGGTGATATCTCCAGTATCGATTTTCCGATCAATTCATTCTTTTCGTCATACCCCAGTAGATCAAGCAATGCTTTATTACAGTCAATAATATATCCATCCTTTTCAAGCAGGCTGGGATCAGAAGAATTTTCGAACAACTCCCGGTACTTTTTCTCAGACCGTTTGAGACGCTGTTCGGCCTCCATCCATTCGGTTATATCTACATGGGTACCAACCATACGCGTTGGGTTGCCATCCTCATTTTCTTCAAAGATCGCCCCTCTGTCCCATACCCAGACCCAATGCCCCTCTTTATGCTGCATTCTTACCTTGGTATCGTAAATAGGTGTTTTACCCTCTAAATACTCCTGTAATTCCTTTTCTGAGCGAATTTTATCCCCGGGATGTGTCAGGTTATTCCAGGTTTCAATATATGTGGGCTCAAGCTCACTCAATGAATACCCAAGCATTTGCGCCCAGCGTTCATTAAATATGGTTTTACCACTTACCAGGTCCCAATCCCATGTACCCGCACGGGTTCCGATCAAGGCATAATTCAATCGTTCTTTCAGGTCTTCCAGTTCTTTTCTGTATCGGATCTCAGCGGTAATATTTCTACCAAACCCAAGGAATCCTTCCTTTTCAGAATTGGCAGTTTTTAGCTTGGTCAGTTTGGTCTCGTAATGATTTTGCTTGCCTTCTTCATTTTGTATAAACCACTTATAGGTAAAGTGACCTTCGTCTTTTGCAGCTTGCAGAGCTTCGATGTGTACCTGTCCGGCTTTATTTCCGAAAACCTCCGTTGCGGTTTTCCCCTCCATCATAGTACGGAGTTCCTCATCCCTTGCCCACTTACCATACAAATTTGTGTACCTGCCATCCTCATCCAGTGTGAAAACAATATCATCAAAGGATTCAACAACGGTTTGAAACTCAGCTTGTCTGCGTTTCAGAGCGTGCAAGGTTTTTACTTCCTCTGTCACATTCCGCACACTTCCAAGTAATCTTACAACTTCGCCTTTGTCATTTTTTACGGCTTTGCTTTTTGTTCGCACCCACATTTCAACACCATCTACATTGGTAAAAGGTACGGTATGGTCATAGGGGGTGCCATCTTCCAGGCATTTTTTATAAGACTCCCCGATCTTTTTTTGAGCTTCTTTACTGTAGCATTTCAGGCTTTCGGTGGGAAGATCTCCGTCAAAAGGTTTTTCAAAACCGTGTAAACGATAAAGTTCATCTGTCCAGAAAAAAGTATCATTTTCTACATCATACTCCCACCCTCCGGTTTCAGATAACTCCTGAATGTTGTTTAGCAGCCGTTCACGTCTTTCAGCTTTCTCAATATTAGCCTTTTCCTCGGTGATATCCTGTTTAATAGCCATGTAATAGGCCAATTCACCTTCTTCATCCATAATGGGGATGATACTCGCTTTTTCCCAATAGTAGCTACCGTCTTTTTTGACATTTTTGAATTCCCCTTTCCAAACTTCCCCTTCATTCAGTGTGGACCACATTTCCCGATAAAATTCTTTACTCTGCTCCCCCGAATTTAGAATATTCGGATTCTTTCCTTTAGCCTCTTCAAGTGTGTACCCCGTCAACTCCGTAAAGAACTTATTTACATATAGGATATCATTATTCGCATCTGTGATGACAACAGATGCAGGAACCTGTTCCATTGCCGTTCGAAAAATAACCGAATCCAGTAATTTGTTAACCTTTTCCATAGCACAATTTTATAGGTTTATTTTAACCTACTTGTATAAAGTTTGTATGAAAAAACCGGACCCTATCGCTGTAAAAGCCTGATCATTCAGGATAGATCGATTTTTTCGCCGCCAATAAGGTATTCTTCATCAGCATGGCTACCGTCATGGGACCAACGCCACCCGGTACCGGGGTGATCCAGCTCGCCTTTTTGCGAACTGACTCATAATCCACATCACCCACTAACTTGTATCCTTTTTCTGACGTTTCATCCGCCACACGATTTATACCAACATCTATCACCACAGCCCCCTCCTTGATCATTTCACCTTTGATCAATTCCGGTTGGCCTGCCGCTGCGATCAATATATCTGCTGAGATGGTATGTTGCGTCAGGTCTTTTGTAAATTTATGGCAAATTGTGGTTGTAGCTTTACCGGACGAATTCTCACGCGACAGCATGATGGCCATTGGTGACCCCACAATATTACTGGCCCCCACCACTACCGCATGTTTTGATTTAACCGGGATGCTGTAGTGTTTGAAGAGTTCCATGATACCTGCCGGCGTACAGCTTCTGTAGCAGGGCTCATCCACGGTAAGGCGACCAACATTCATGGGATGAAATCCATCCACATCCTTTCGATAATCAATGGTTTCTATCACATCGTGAGATGACAGATGTGAAGGAAGTGGCAGCTGAACCAAAATGCCATCCACTGAATCATCTTCGTTGTAGGCCTTAATGATGGATTTAAGTTCTTTGGCTGAGATCGTGTCCTGCAGAATGCGGGTATGAGTCTCAATGCCTACATCCTCACAGGCTTTAGTTTTTGCGCCGGTATAAACCTTGGAAGCCGGATCGTCTCCCACCAAAATAACCTGAAGAAACGGGGCTCTGTGCCCTTTTGACTTCCAATCGTTTACATCCTCACGGACTCTGTTTCTCACCAGTTCGGCTACTTTCTTGCCATCAATGATCTCTGCGCTCATGCTGCTATCTTTCTATGTTGTACTTATTCATTTTATTGTAAATATGACTACGCTGTATTCCAATTTCCTCAGCAGTCTTCGAAATATTCCAGTCGTTTTTCTCCAGTCGTTTTATCAAGAACACTCTTTCGGCCTGTTCCTTGAATTCCTGAAAGTCTGAGATCCCTTCGGCAAGGGCATCCAATTTGTCAGATGCAGAAGTTTTGGAGGATAGAATGCTGTTCACGGTCTCCTCATCGATCTTATGATCAGGTGCCAGTATTCCAAGACGTTCGACAGCATTTTGTAATTCCCTAACATTACCTGACCAATCCCGCTCTTTCAGGGCTTCCAGTCCATCATCGGTGAATGTCACTTTAGAAAAACTGATATCCCTCTCCTTTAGTGAACGAAGGCAGGCTTCAGCGATCAACGGAACATCAGACCTCCGATCTTTTAGTGCGGGTACTTTGATGGGGATCACATTGATACGGTGGAACAGGTCTTCCCTGAAGTTACCATCGGCTATTTCCTGCTCAAGGTCTTTGTTGGTAGCCGCCAATATTCGTACATCGATGGAAATGGCCTCACTTCCGCCAATGCGGGTGATCTTGTTTTCCTGAAGAGCCCGAAGTACTTTTGCTTGTGCGTCCAGGCCCATATCCCCTATTTCATCAAGGAATAAAGTACCTTCGTTAGCCTGTTCAAACTTTCCGATTCGCTGTTCGGCCGCGCCGGTAAAGGCTCCTTTTTCATGGCCAAATAATTCACTTTCCAGAAGATCTGCCGGAATGGCCGCACAATTTACTTCCACCATAGGTCCACCGCTGCGGGGACTTTTTTCATGGATCCATTTGGCCACCAATTCCTTTCCGGTACCATTGTCGCCGGTAATAAGCACACGTGACCTCGTTGGAGCCACTTTATCGATCAGATCCTTGATCTTCTGAATTGATTTACTTTCACCAATTATTGGCTGAATGGACGGAAGTTTTTTTCTGATCTGCTGATTTTCCTTTTCCAGGTTTTTCTGCGAAAGGGCATTTCTTACTGCGATCAACAGGCGATTCAGGTCAGGCGGTTTTTCCAGAAAATCATAGGCCCCGATCTTGGTTGCTTCAACAGCAATTTCGATGGTACCATGGCCAGAGATCATGATCACAGGAACTCCGATCCCCTTCTCACGGATCTGTTTCAATGTCTCAATACCATCCATCCCCTGCATCTTGATATCCAAAAGCATGAGATCCACATTTTCTTTCGAAACAAATTCTAAAGCTTCCTTTCCGCTTTCTGCAGTCGATACCTTGTAGTCCTCAAACTCGAGGATATCCTTTAGCGTATTCCGGATCGCCTTTTCATCATCCGTGACTAATATGTGTGCTTTTGGATCGGCCATTATCAGGGATTGAGATCAATACTTGTTATAAAGGTACATCAGAATTTTTTCATGAACCGAATCAATGGGGCGCACCTTTTCTGATATGTAATTATTGGTGCCAATGCTGACGATCAGCTGCTTGCCGGAACGGGCATTCATGTATCCGCTCAGGGTTCTCACTCCGGTCACAAACCCGGATTTACCCTTAAAGTTATTATAAAGCGGTGTGCCCTTCATTCTGTGTGCCAACGTACCGTCAATTCCGGCCACCGACATACTACTAAAATAGGCTTCAAAGCATTCATGCGACTGCATCTCCACCAGTAACTTTGATAGATTCTCAGTGGTATTGAAATTTCCACCCGCCATTCCTGAGGCATCATTCATTTGTACGTGAATGGTATCCAAACCTATCTCAAACAGAAAATCACGGATCTGTGAAATTCCATCCTCAAAACTTCCTTTTACTCCACTTTTTTGAGCCGACAGGGTTTTGGTCATCATTTCAGTGTAGAAGTTGTCACTTTCCTTATTCGTCCACTCGATCAGTTTTCCCATTGGATATGACCGGTGTATGGCAAGCGGCTCCATACCGGATGTCTGCAGCCCATCATAGGATACTTCCAGCTCTCCTTCTACCTCAATGCCATTCTCAGCCATGTAGTTACGGAATGAGTGCAAAAAATACCCCGGAGGGTCATTCACAGAAAGTGACTCATCTTCATAATATCCCTGAGGCAGCGTACTCCCAAGCGTAATGATATTACCTCCCAACTCTCTCCGATAATACTCATCGTATTCTGTATTCGGGTGCGTGATCACCTGTTGGTTGATGAAGGTCACATAATCAGTACTATCCGGAAACCAGGTAATTCTTGGAGTATCGCCGATATTTCCATCCGCAAAAACCTCAAGATCCACCGTGTTATTATTGAATGAAAGCGGGCTGACCTGAACGGCATAGTAAAAGGAGAAGTCATACCAGTCCCACCCTTTAGGGTACACTTGCTCATCAAACAAAGACACATCTGCGATCAGTTTACCGTTAATTCGCTGAATTCCGGCTTCTTTCAGTTGCCTGACATAACTCTCAAACACATGATACCGGTTACCGTCATACAGATCTCCACTGATGGAGGGGTCACCGCTTCCTACAATGATAAGATCTCCATCCCAGGTCCCCTCAGATAGACTACCTTCACCGTAGATCACCGTTTTAAACTGATAATCGGCTCCAAAATGATCCAGAAGTGCCGCTGTTGTTACGAGTTTTTGATTGGATGCCGGGATGATCACCTTGTCAGAGTTGTGCTTCTCTAAAATATAGCCCTGATGATCACGGACCGTCACAGACCAGAAAGCCTCCTGATTGGGTGCATTTTCAATGACCGAACCTAAATTTTGAGCATACAGATAGTCCGAAGTTGCAAAAAGAAGAATGAGTATTGCAGTTCGGAATAAATGCTTCATCTAATTCACAAAATATTTTTCTTCTTCCATTCTGAATGCTTCCAGGATCTCATCTGAGGAAGTACAGGCCAGGATCTTTTCACGGAATGAGCCACTGTTCATCAGGCGGGAAATACGGCTTAAAAGTTTGATATGCTGACTATTCTTGGATTCGGGCCCAACTAAAAGAAATACCAGGCGAACCGGTTCATTATCAATAGAATCAAAGTCGAGGGGATCTTTCAGCAGTGCAAAGGCCGCGTGGTTTTCACTCACGGCTTTGGTTTTGGCATGCGGAATGGCTAAACCTTTACCAACCCCGGTCGACATGATCTCTTCTCGTTCAAAAACGGCTTTTCGTACATCCTCAAGTTGCTCATTACTGTCAACCTTATTCTTTAGCGTATCCACCAATGCATTGATGAGCTCCTTTTTTGAGCCTGCAATGTGGTTTGGGAGAACAGTAATTTCATCCAGCAACGAAAATAAATTCATGTAATATCCTGACAAATAATTTTTAAAACTCAGCAACCGAATATAGGCACCGAAGTGATAATCAATCAAAGTTTAATTCTGCGATTTTGAATGAGTAAGATAAAAAATTTTCAGCCCTCCTCTTTGTGATTTACTTGGTGTTTAAGTAACCTTTCTTAAATCTTAATCAATTGAAGCGTTCTCATGAGGATCCTACCATACATCGTTATTTCATTTATTCTAGCTCTATCCGGCCTCAATCCAGCCTCAGCCCAAAATGAGGTGTACTTCACTACCCATCCTGCTATCTCTCCGGATGGGCGAACCATTATTTTTGCGTACGAAAGTGATCTTTGGAAGGTCTCAGCTACCGGTGGTCAGGCAGTGCGATTAACCGGGATGGATGGTGAAGAAAGTGCTCCAGCCATTTCCCCCGATGGACGATGGGTTGCCTTTACTTCCAATCAATATGGGAATAATGATGTTTATCTGATGCCGATCAATGGTGGGGAGATCCGGCAATTGACCTTCCATCAGGCTGATGATCAGGTTGAGTCCTGGAACTGGGATTCTGATGAGATCTTTATTCGGTCTGACCGATATAACCGAGCCAGTGTGTACACTGTGAGTAAATCCGGAGGAACCCCTGCAAGATTGTTCAGCCATTATCACAATACCGTGCATAACCTGGTAAAACATCCTGAAGAGGCTACCTATTACTTCAATGAATCATGGGAGAGCTTCATCTTCCCGCAGCGAAAGAAATACCGGGGACCCTACAATCCTGACATAAAATCTTACAACATCGACTCTGAAGTGTACTATAAACTCACTGAGTGGGAAGGCAAAGACCTTTGGCCAACCATAGACCGTAACGGAACCCTGTATTTTGCCTCAGATGAAAGCAACGGCGAATACAACCTTTACACCCTGAACGGAAATCAAAAAGTACAGCTTACTGATTTTGACACCTCCATCTTCTATCCACAGGTTAGTGCTAACGGCGAAACCATAGTATTTGAAAGAGATTATCAAATTTACACGTTTGATGTGAGCACTCAGGCCTCAAAAAGAGTACCTATCCGTATTCTGAAGAACAAGACTTTATCTAAAGAACAAAGTTTTAATGTTGAGGGAGAGATCTCCTACTTCGACGTTTCAGCCGATAAAAACAAGTTAGCTTTTATATCGCGGGGGGAATTATTTGTATCTGATATCAAAGGAAAATTCGTCCGTAAAATTGAAACAGACCCAATGGGACGGGTTCTCGAAGTAAAATGGATGGCGGATAACAAAACACTGCTGTTCAATCAAACTTCAAATGGGTACCAAAATCTGTTTACCATTCATGCTGACGGATCCGGTGAATTAAAACAGATCACAACTGACGATCAAAATAACCGGGCTTTGGAAATGAATTCAGACCGCAGCATGGCACTTTATCTGAGCGGCCGAAGTGAACTGCGTTTAATGGATCTTGGATCCCTCGAAAGTGAATTGATCGTAGAAGACGAATTTTGGGGGTTTCAGAATCAGCAGCCTCGCTTCTCTCCTAATGATGAATATGTACTTTACACAGCAAGACGAGATTTTGAGCATGATGTCTTTACGTACCATATTGATTCAAAAGAATCTTTAAATCTAACCAAAACCGGAGTTTCAGAATCGGATCCATTTTGGTCGCCCGATGGTAAATACATCTATTTTTCTTCATCCAGAACACAGCCATCCTATCCCCGGGGTGGTGGCGAAACGGATCTCTTCCAAATGGCCCTCGATGTTTATCAAGAACCATTCAAGTCCGATAAATTTGATGATCTGTTTATGGAGACCGAGAAGGAAGAAGAAAACGGAGAAGAGGAAACCCCCGAAACAGAGATCGAGATCTCCATTAACCCTCAGGACCTGATGAAACGGCTGACTGTGATCGGAGAACGATTCGGCTCACAATATGCTCCCTTTGCGGTTCAGGATGGGGATAAGAACATGATCCTGTACGGCAGTAATCACGATGAAGGTAACTCAGCTCTATATGTAACGACTCTTCAGCCGTTTGAAAATCCTGAAACCAAGAAATTTGAGGGGATCAGCTTTGTGAGTAACATCCTGAATGTAGATGGCACGCTCTATGGGGCATCCCGCGGTGATATTTATGAACTGGATCCCGCTTCAGCCAAGGCAACAAAGATCGAGGTCAGCCATGACTTCAACCGAAACCTTAGAAACGAGTTCGATCAGATGTTTGAAGAATTATGGGCAAATATTGAAGAAAACTTCTACAACGAAACGTTTCATAACATTGACTGGCAAAATATCCGTGACCGGTACCGTGACTTCCTTCCTCATGTAAACAACAGAAATGACCTTAGCCGGCTTCTGAATGATATGCTAGGTGAGCTGAATTCATCACACATGGGCTTTAGCACCTCAGGGGAAGAAGAAGAGGAATTTTACTCGACGGTTTCCATATCAACAGGCATACTGTTTGAGGAAGACAACCCATACACGGTAAAACATATCATAAGTAATGGTCCGGCAGATATAGCTGAGACGGACATTCTTCCTGGAGATGTGCTAACCGCGGTAAATGGCAAAGCCATAGATCCTGATTCAAACCGGGAGATGTACTTTAACTCCCCTTCTATGCCCGAAGAAGTAAACCTGACTTTTGAAAGAGGGAATGACTCATATACTTTGAAGATCCATCCGGACAGTTACTTTTCTACCCGAAATAACCTTTATGACGAATGGGTCGAACTCAATCAGAGTATCGTTGATAACGAAAGTGAAGAGCGGATCGCCTATGTCCATATGAAAAATATGGGTGGTGGTGAGCTGGAAAACTTCCTGATAGAGATGACCTCAGAAGCCTATCATAGAGACGCCCTGATCCTCGATCTTCGATATAATACCGGTGGCAACGTTCATAACGATGTGTTGCAATTTCTGTCGCAGAGGCCTTATCTGCAATGGAAATATCGGAACGGCGATTTTGCTTCTCAGCCTAATTTCACACCGGCCGCCAAACCGATCATCCTTCTGATCAACGAACAGTCCCTCAGTGATGCTGAAGTTACTGCTGCCGGATTTAAGGAACTTGGTCTTGGTACTGTGTTAGGAACCGAAACATACCGGTGGATCATTTTTACCTCCGGCAAAGGATTGGTGGATGGATCCTTTTACCGTTTACCTTCATGGGGAGTCTATTCCCTTGACGGAGAAGATAACTTGGAAAGAACCGGTGTATCTCCCGATATCGAGGTTACCAACACCTTTAAGGACCGACTCATGGAAAGAGACCCTCAGCTAACCCGGGCTATTGAACTTGCATTAGAACAACTACAAAATTAGATCCGGTTTTGTAGGCGAGAGGGATAACAACACCCTTTCGCTTACATAAATAGTTACCTTAACCGGGCTTTATTTCTGTCAATAGCCCGTTAAAATCCTTAAACTTGACCATGAGCTGGATCAGAAGCACTTATACTATTTTAATGAAAGATCTGCGTATAGAATTGCGCACGCGATTCGCTTTTAACATGGTTCTGGCTTTTGTGGCTGCATCCATGCTGCTGGTGTTATTCACCCTTCGGGCAGATCAGCTGGAACCGGGTCCCAAATCAGGTTTGGTCTGGATCATTATCCTGTTTGCCGCTTTGTCGGCCCTCAGCCGTAGTTTTATTTCAGAAACCGACAAAAATACCTTCGACCTCTTACGGATCTATGCCGATGGGACCAACGTGTACAGCGGTAAACTGATCTATAATTACCTGTTTACCCTGCTTATTAACGTGACCACATTTGCCGGCTACATTTTTCTAATGAACCTTAGTATTCAATCCTGGACGGCCTTTTTGATCATGCTTCTGGTAGGTACAGCCGGACTTTCAGGAGTGGCTACCATGACCGCAGCGGTCGTCTCACAAGCTGACCGCAAGGGGGCGATCTTTTCTGTATTGAGCATTCCCTTGTTCATGCCGTTAGTACTGCTTCTTGCAGACATCAGTAAAACAGCTTTTGTGGATGGCGGAGCTGCATCTTTAAATAACATTACTGCATTAGTCGGTTTTGCCGGGGTGACCATCACATCCGGTGTTTTGCTTTTTGATTTTATCTGGGAGGAATAGAACGTATGAATATTAAATTTGGCAATAAGCGTATCATTGGGCAGAAAAGGGCTAAAGATCAGGTGGAGAGAATTCTGGCCTCCGACCGGATCAGTCATGCATACCTCCTGTCAGGGCCTAGTGGTATTGGCAAAACGGCTTTTGCACTTGCACTGGCTGAGGCCATAAATGGCATCAGTAACCTGAGTGATCTCGGTGAATATGCCACCTCAAAAAAATCATCCTGGTTCACCCATCCTGATATACATGTGTTCATCCCAAAACCAACCACAGTTAAAACGGAAGAACTGAGAGACCGCCTTGAGTTACTGGCAGAGGACCCCTACGAAATTATTGGCTTTTCTCAGCGTCCCTCACTGGATGATGAATCTTCCAAGAACCGGCAGGCATTTTATCCCATTGATTATTTCAGAGAAGATATCCGCCCTATTGCCAAACTTAAGCCGAACGAGGGAAACCGGGTGGTAGTTATCATGACACAGGTTGAAACCATGCGTAAGGAAACCGCCAATGCCTTCCTTAAAATGCTTGAGGAACCATCTGATCGCCTTATGTTCATCCTTACCACCGAAAGCTATGAAAGCCTGCTTCCAACCATTACCTCCCGTTGTCAGCATATTCCACTTGGAACACTGAAGGATAAGGAAATAGAAGAGGGTTTGATCGATGTGGATGGATTGAGCCCCGATGATGCTGCTTATCTGGCGAGGGTTTCCGGCGGGAATTACGCCATGACCCGGTTCTTTGATGTAAAAAAACTAAAGGAGAACCGTGAATCGGTGGTGGAATTTATGCGAATGGCATTCAGTCAGGATGCTGCCGGGCTATCAACACTGGTGCAGGACTGGCAAAGCTCAAACAACATTGAAGGTTTGATCGCGATCACTAACCTGATCGAAATGTATATCCGGGATCTGATGATCTATCGTGAAACAGAGAACCGAACATTCGTAACCAACATCGATCAACTGGAATCGATCCAGAAATTTGTAGGCTCTCTTGGAGAAGCAAGACTTGAGGAAATGATCGATCATCTTGATTCATTTAGGTCTGCCATCCGGCAAAACGTAAATCCAAAGCTGATATTTATTGCGATATCGCTGCGTTTTTCCATGCTCATGAGGGGACTCGATCCTGTGATATCAGAAGATAATAACTGGCAACATATTCCGGCTTTTGTGGAGTAATTATGCAGAAGATCTCATTTCATAAAATGGAAGGTGCAGGAAATGACTTTGTGGTCTTTGATAACCGCAATTACAGATTTTCTCTTGAAGATATCATTGCCTTCACCCCGGAATTATGTGACCGTAAATTTGGTATCGGGGCTGACGGCATTCTGGTCCTTCAGGAAGCAAAACGTGAAGATGTGGATTACACTATGATCTACAGAAACGCTGATGGCAGTGATGCGGGCATGTGTGGCAACGGTGCACGTTGTTTGGCTATGTTTGCCTATCACTTTGGGTTTGGTTCGTCCCAGACTTTTAATGTGCATCAGAATGTGTACGAAGCTGAGATCCATGCTGATAATTCTGTAAGTATTCACTTTCCGGTTCATGTAAAAGCAGAAGAGATCAGTGTGGATGGTCTACCTTTCATCAAAGCCGATGCAGCCACCGAACATCTCGTACATTTTGTGGATAAGGAACACCTGGATGAAGTGGATGATCTTGTTGACACCGGCCGTAAGATCCGGTATCACGAATCCATCGATCCACCGGGGACCAATGTTAATTTTGTTCATTGTGATGAAGACAGGCAGATCTCACTGCAAACCTATGAGCGGGGCGTGGAAGATCTCACCCTTGCTTGTGGAACCGGTGCCCTTGCCTCAGCCATTGCAACCCATCACAAATATAACCATAAAGAAGGGCATAGCGAGTATCAGGTAACGGTAAAAGGAGGCAATTTAACCGCTTCTTTTGATTATGATGCTAAGACCCAAACCTATCATCAGCTGATCTTATCGGGTCCGGCTAATTTTGTTTTCAGAGGAAGTATTTCAGTGGGATCAACCGAATAATTTGAACCTGAAGTTTATCCATATAGTCAAAGATAAACCTGATTGGCTGCTTTTGGCCTGTGTGATACTCATGTTGAGTCAGTTTTCAGGTTGTTCTTCAACCCTGAACACTTCTTCTGCTTCTGCATCAACAGGTGAAGCCTCGGTTAACAGTGTAGTCTTGGTACCAAACCAAATTCCAGTGCCTGCTTCATTTAAAAGTGTTCAACTTTATGCCAATAACGATCAAAGTAACCCACCGGTCATAGAACTCAATTCTGATGACCATCTGACCCTATCATTTGATGAACTGACCGAAATTAACGGGCAATTCAGGATCACCTTTACACACCACAGCAAAACATGGGCACTCAGTAACATCCCCCAGGATTGGTATTTGGATGGTATTGGTGAACTCATTCTTGGAGGAGGACAAGTAAGTCAGTCACGAGGCCCCGATTACATTCACTACGAAATGAGGATCTCCTTAAATGAGGTCCAATTTACGAGCAGTGGAAATTACCTGTTACACGTCACAGATCCTGAAAGTGGTCAAGAACTATTTTCTCTCCCCTTCTTTATCACCGAAAATGAAGGAGAACTCAGTTCAACTTCACAAACTCTATTCAACTCGGGAAATCGGTTCATGCCTGAACACCGTTTATTCAGCACCTTTAATGTCCCCGATCTTGTGGAATATCCTGAATTCGACCTTAGTTTTTCATACGTCCAAAACCGTTTTTGGTCGGATACCCGTTTTACTGACTCATATGATTTCAACACTCCGGGTACTGCCAAATTTGATCTCACTCAATCGAATGCCTTTCCTGCAAATGTCAGTTATGTTACCAAGAACCTGAATTCATTTTCACAGATTAATACGCACATCGTTGAGTGGAACCCCGGCTCTAACCCACCTAAAGCAATCCTCAAAGAGGATGTTGTAAATTTTCTGAATTCTGACTTTGGTACTTCCTCTACATTCAGAACCTATTCACCGGCATCATCTAAACGAGCCGATTATGCAAGGGTCATTTTCCTTTTAGATGGCTCCGATAGCCTTTCTCCTGATAACAGGATCTATATACTTGGGGATTTCAATCAGTGGTCCGCCGTGCATGAAAATAAAATGGTTTTTGACTCTACCACAGGCTTTTGGAAAAACAGTCAGTTACTCAAGGAAGGTACCTACAGTTATCAATACATTTTACTCGATGAAACCGGTCAGATAGATCTCACCTCACTTTCCGATAACAGTTCTCCAAACGTTCAGGAATACATGAGCTTTGTGTACTTCAATGATCCAGAGCGAAAGTTTGACCGACTGTTAGCCGTGGAAACATTTTATGCCAGATAGTGGATCCTAAAAATCGATTCCAATACTGAAATAATGGATCGGTTTGGATAGAAAACCACTTCGCTGATAAGGCCAGCCTACATCATATCTGAATGGCAAGCCAAACAGGATAGTACGAAGTCCAAAACCGGCTCCCATAAGAATGTCTCCATCAAGATAAGGGGCAGGGCCTGAGCCAACTAAATTACCGTTCTGATCCCTTAGCTCATATGTACCTGTTTGCTCTTCAGCGATCTTAAAATCCAGTTTGGACTCGTTGATGATATCGTTTCCATCGCCATCCACCAATCCATAATCAATACGCTCTCCCCAGGCTGAACCGATATCAAGGAAAGCGACTCCGGTCACATTGTAAAGGGGTAAGATTGGAACTGCTCCCGGTACAATGGCTGCAAACAGTGGGAACCTGAATTCTGCATTGATCAATGAGAAGTTACTGCCATAGATACTGTTATAAGCATATCCCCTGACCGGTAAAGCCGGAACGGTAAAGAAACTGTCTGTGAGTTTATCGTAGGAAAGTCCATTCTGGTTGAACCGTTGATTGATCCAGCCAAGGCGGCCTCCCATAAAATACGTTTGTTTATCCGGTCCAACCGAAGCAGCACCGGAAGCTCTCATTGCAAAACTGTATCGGGAGCCGAGGTTGAAATATTTTCTATAGTCGCCCAGTACAGATACAAACTGAGGAGCGTTATCACCAACACCTGGACTACCGGATAAACCAATGGAATACCTGTTACCCCCCTGTGGTGTAATAAATCCTGGTAGAGTCTGATCGTTGGTAAAGATCACCTCAGGATATAAAAAGAAACTACTTTGATTAGGATCCTGATTCAGGTTAAAACTGCTGCCGGCATATAGGTCACTAACAGAACTGTAATCTCGAGTGATCCCCATGAATGAGAATCCGGCATCCACTCGCTTGAATTTACTGATCGGATATTGGGCATTTACACCCCCACCGTAAGTTCTGAACCGTATATTCTCACCGAAAAAAGTCTGATACTGTCTTGAAGAGTGGAAATAACTAAAGAACCAGTTGGTACGATTTTTCATATACCCATACTGCAGCGAGTAATCACTGTTTCTAAGGTCGGTCACAAAGTTCGTACCCAGTGCGATCTGATGATCACCAAGCAGATCACTGATAATAAACTGTGTCAGCGCATAGGTACCATAGGTAGAAGCCACAATAGATGGATTGTATGAAATATCCGTTGAGAACCGGAGTCGATATTCCTTGGGCTGAAATCGTCCATCTTCAGTCAGGGTATTTTCCGGCTGAAAATTCTCAATGTCTTCCAGTACAATGGTTGTGTCTTCCATGACTTCCGTACTAAATACGTAATTCCGGAAATCGATCTCGTTGTTATTTTCTTCTTCCTGAACCTGTCCCCCTGTTTCACCGGTGGCGGTTGTATCTGTTCCAGCAGCCTGGCCACCGGTTTGATCACCCTGGTTTGTATCATCCGCTACAGCAGCTATATCCTCTCCAACCGGCAATCCTGCTCCCGCAACGCTGAACATTTCGCGCGCATATTTTGTGGCAGGCACCCGTTCTGAGTCGGATTCTGTGGCTCGTCGTTGGGCCCAATAATTAGGGGTAAGTTCCTCAGATTTCCTTCGGTCAAATGGAGAGCGTAAAAGAAAGATATCCAGATAACCCTCATTTATAGAATTAAAAGCCAATCTTGAACCGTCAGCACTCATAGATATTTGAGAAGCACCGGTCTGCAGATTTGTAAGCGGGGTTGAAGTCCGGGTATCCAAATTAAACTCATACACGTTCTGTATACCATTTTTATCTGATATGAAGACCATTCGGCCATCACGGGTAGTTTTGGGAGACCTCTCACTCCAGATAGGGGTATCGGTCAACTGAGTCGCTTCTCTCGAATTTAGTCGCACGCGATACAGATCTGTTTGGTACATGCTTTCCGTACTCAAAAGATCAAACTCCAATGAGTAATTGTGTAGCTGAGTCCTTTCCCCACGATCGGATACAAAATAGATATGCTCGGAGTCCGAAGCCCAAACCGGTTGCATATCGGAAAAGAAATCACCCGTGACATTCGTGAGTTTCTGAGTACTCAGGTTGTAAACAAATATATCCTGATATGGACCTATGTTTGCATCGAAAGCGATCTTTTCACCATCCGGCGACCATGATATGGAACCAATGGCATCGAGGTCAGGGAATTTCACTTTAGTGACTCCGGTAGTTTCATAATCTATGATGGCAAGATCATCCCTGCCCTCTGATTTCGTTGACATGGCGATCTTACGTCCATCGGGTGACCAGGCAATGTTGGGATTTAAAATATTCAGTTCCTCAAATTCAGGATCATCCTCTCCGCGGATCAAGGTCTTCAGTTTTCGGCCATCAATGGCACTGATCGCAACCACATCAAAATACCCACGCTTGTTAGTAATAAAAGCGATCTTATCGCCCTGTGGGGAAATGGACGGACTGGTATTATAGGAACCGTAATCTCCCCGCTTGGTCAATAAGGTTGATATCATATCGGCTCGTTCACGTTCAGCCACTTCCGGATAATACCGTTCCTGAAGGGCATCCTGCCAAACCTTGGACAGTTCCTCAATATTCAAACCAATGGACTGTTGTAATCCATATTCAACGCTTCGGGATGTTTTTATGCGCTGTAGGATCTCCCCAATCTTTTGCCGGCCGTATTGCTCAACAATGTAGTTCCAAACGGCTTGTCCCCCTCGATACGAATAATAGCCGCTCAGGTATGGAATGGGCGGAAGATAGTTATTAATGACGGCATCACGGATATACATGTCTGTGTTAGTGTCCCAACCCAGTGCGGTATATTCTGCAAGGCCTTCTTCAAACCAAAGTGGGAAAACCAGCTGAATATTATTTCGGATGATGGAGTTGATGGTTCCACCATAAAACATATCGTTGAAAACGGCATGAACCAGCTCATGATGCAGCGTTCTTCTGAAATCCGCATAGTCTCCGGCAAAAGGGACCGTCATCCGGTTTTTCATTTTATCGGTCACACCACCAATACCCTCTGCGCTGGTTGGTAAATTAACCACATTGGTTTGTGAGAAATCGTTATGAGAATCGTAGATGATCAGGGTAATTCGGTTCGATATCTCATGATCAAAATCCTCACTTAGCTGTTTATAGGCCGATTCAATACTTTTTGCGGAAAACTCGGCCAACTCATAATTCTTTTCCCCATAGTAATACACATCAAAGTGAGTGGATTGTATGTACCGCCACTCAAATTTTTCGTATTGAACACGGTTCTTTCCAAAAGGATAATACTGAGCAAAAGCAGACATGGAATCTGCAGCCAGGATCATAAGTCCAAGAAAGAGTATGGAGAAAATTTTGGTCTTCATAAACGTAAAAATGAGAAATTACTGAGCTAAACTAAGGTCGATCTGCCTTTTCTGCAGATCGGTGCTTTTAACACGCACTTTGATATCATCGCCAAGCTGAAATTGCTTCTTACTTTTGCGACCGACCAATGCATGTCGTTTTTCATGGTAAACATAATAATCACCCTTCAGGTCACTGACTCTGATCATTCCTTCACAATAAATATCTTTCAGAGTTACGAAAATACCTCTTTCCATCACTCCGCTGATGGTTCCCTCGAACGTTTCACCAGTTTTATCACTTAAAAACTCAACCTGTTTCAGTTTGATCGAATCACGTTCCGAATCTACAGCTACTTTCTCTCGTTCACTGCAGTGTTCACCATCCTTTTTAAGCTGATCGTAGGTATAAACTCTCGCTCCGGAATTATAGCCTTTCAACAAGCGATGGACAATCACGTCCGGGTAACGCCTGATCGGACTTGTAAAGTGTGCGTAATGTTTAAAGCCTAAACCAAAATGTCCAACATTATTTGGGGAATATTCAGCTTTAGCCATCGCTCTTAACATCAGTCCGTTTACAATATACTCCAGATTGGTGTCCTTCACCTTCTCAAGCAAGTTATTGATCTTCTTAGGGCTCATGTTATTACCAACCTCAAAGTTGATACCGATCGGTTTCACCTGCTCAGCGATACCGGCCAGTTTTTCACCATCCGGTTTATCATGAACTCTATAGAAGAAAGGAAAAAGATCCTTCGAACGTTTCTTTCCGGATTTTTTTCGCATGTTCTCAACGTGAGCCGCAACGGTTTTATTGGCCATCAGCATACATTCTTCAATAAGGCGGTTTGCAAAGATGCGCTTTTTAATGATCACTTCAAGTGGTTTACCGTCATCATCCAGTACAAACTTCGGCTCGGGATTATCAAAATCTATAGCTCCTTCACGAAATCTCTTATCCAGTAAAATCCGGGCCAGCTCAGCGGTGGTATTAACCTCATGGCTGAATGGATGATCCTTACCATCTATAACTTCCTGTGCTTCCTGATAGGTGAACCGTTGTTTGGAATGAATGACCGTTTCTTCAACCGAATAGTCAACCATTTGTCCCCTCGGATCGATCTCCATGAAACAACTGTATGTCAGCTTGTCCTCATTCGGGCGCAAACTACAAACCCCGTTACTGAGTACCTCAGGCAGCATAGGGATCACGCGATCCACTAAATACACACTGGTTCCCCTTTTATGAGCCTCCTGATCCAGGATCGATTTGGGCGTCAGGTAATGGGTTACATCCGCAATGTGTACCCCCAGGTAATAATTTCCATTATCCAGTTTTTTGATACTCAGTGCATCATCAAAATCTTTGGCATCGGCCGGATCAATGGTAAAAATGTTTTCATCACGCATGTCTCTGCGGCGTTTACATTCTTCTTCCGGGATCTCAAGCGGTATCTGGCGAGCATAATCTTCGACTTCTTTCGGAAACTCCGCTACCATATCATTTTCTGCCAGAATTGACAGGATGTTGGCATCGTTGGAACCGGACTTACCCAGCACAGATTTGACATTCGCTTCGGGTAAGGCTTTTGGATGTACCCAGTTAACCAGTTCAAATATTACCTTATCACCATCCTGAGCAGTGTTTAGATGTTCAGGCTGCACAAAAAAGTTGGTATGAACCGATTGCGTATCGGCTTCGATCACAAAGTTGCCTTTGGTGACTTCCCTTAGCGTTCCCACATAAAATTCCTTACCTCTTCTCACAATATCGAGAAGCTTTCCACGGGGTTGACCACTTCGCTTATCCTTACCAGTGATCTTCACCTTCACGATATCATCATTAAGTGCCAGCCCAAGGTCTCTTGAGGAAACCATCACATCCTGATCAAGCTCCTCTACTATTACATAACCTGTACCACGGGCTGAGATATCGATCTTGCCTTCATAGGTTTTTGCACCAACTGAGTCTGATCTCTTTTTCCGGGCCTTCCTTTTCTGAGGAAGCAACACGTAGTTGTCTTTTCGGTCAATATGTTTCTTATTCGATAACCGGTTCAGCGATTTATCGAGTCTTTTAATTTCGTTGTTACTTTCAAGGCGAAGAACGCTGATCATCTGTTCTCTTGTCATTTTATGATCGGGGCTGTTCTTCAGCAGATCTATGATCAGATCTTCAAATTTACTTAGTCTGTCTTTTTTACTCATTCAAATGGTATTACGCAGGACCGTCTGTCCCGCTATTTTCAGTTTCTTCTTGATTGTCGTTGTTGTTTTCTATCCCGAACAATTTCCTGAATGGTGAGAATAATCGTTTAAAAAATTCATCCCAGGAATTAAAGCTTACTTTAGCTTCAAGGCCCACGCCGTTGATATCCTGAGATTGTTGTGATTGTTCGGTGCTGTTTAATGTTCCAAAGGTAAGATCCTGACGGTGAAATGCGGTTACTGCAAATGTTCGGTTGATCCTGTAAGTGGCCCCCAAATCACCGATGTTGGATTGTCGTCCTGTTATCTGTCCTTCTCGTCTAAGTATCAGCTTATCATTATAAAGTCGCAATGCAACTCCAAGGTCAACCTGATTATATGTATTTAAATTAAAATCTACGTCTAAACTACTCAAATCGCTGTTCAATAACGAATTTATCTGACTGGACAGCAATGGGTTGATCACCTGACTGGATAACAATGGATTCAATACAGCTGCACTGCCCGACAGGTTTTCTCCAAACAGGTTACTTTGAGCTTGCCCACCCGACGAAACCGGAATGAAATTACCCATCAGCATAAAATTTGAAGCCTGAAGCAGTTTTAGGTCCTCATCCCGGTTAATGGTCGCGATCTGTGTGGAGAGTGTGGAACTCTGCTGAGACTCAATGGTATTCGGTAATCTGAAAAAGAAATTATTCTCAATACTCGAGATGGTCCCCCCAATGTTAAGAACCAGCTCTACAGGTACCCGCTGTGTATTATCAGGATCAATGGTTCCTGCAGTACTCAAGGTGTTGATATCCGGCCTGGCACTGTAAATAGCATTCAGATCAAGTCGGGCATTGGCAGGATCTCCCTCCCATACAATACTTCCACCCGATTCGATCTCAAACCGTCGTGTAAAGATATCACCCACCACAAACTGATACCGTCCGCCCTGAATATCAAACCGGCCAAACATAGACACGTTCTCATCCTCAAGTAAGATCCGAATACGTCCGGTTCCCTCAGCGGTTACAATGTCACCTGTAACAGGATCAAAAATGAGTCGAACGGTCATAGGGTCGTTTGCCACAAACTGAAGGTCCATGGTAAAGCGCTCGGTAAATGAAAGATCCACTTCCTCCTCTTCTTCTGATTCACCGTTTGTCGTTCCCCGGTTGCGGTTATTGAAACTTGCGTTTGTTACAGCTCCTTCCTCAAAGGAATCCACAAACCGTATAAAACGGTTTCCTTCGTCAAATTCCGTTTCCTCAAGCAGTGGTATTGAAATTTCCGAGAAATCACTGATCTGCACCGGCTCTTCAGTTCTTAAAACCGGTTCAAAATTTGTACCTGTAATAGTAATTGTGCTAGAGCCGTAGGCATCCCCAAAGAAAGGAAGTGTCGGATCGAAGGTACTGTTCAGGAACTGAAATTCATCCATTTCCAGGCGAATATTCATGCTGTCAGTCGGGGTGAAATCATTGAAGTCATAGTACCCACTCAATATGGCGTTACCCCCGGAGGGATCGATCAGGTAGATATCCTGAAATGTAAGGCCTCTGTCTCGGCTGAAGTTAATTCCACCCTGTGCATAGTAATAGGTATCCAAAAATCGTGGCCTCAGGTAGGCGGCATCTTCCGTTCCCACCATCAGATCTGCGTTAAAGTCGTAGGTGTCCGTATTCCCCCACAATTTTCCGCTACCACTTGCCAGACCGGATCCTTCCGTGAATACTTTTGGTGCAATGATCGGTAATATCCACATGTCAATATTTTTGAAATCGACTTCAAAGTTGTACAGTGAATCCACCTCAGGAAAATTACCGTCATTAGGAGCCAGAATGTATCCACTGATATCAAATTCCTGTCCTTTGCGGCTCGTATTCTCGAAATACTGCGGATATTTTGAAGAATCTGTGGTCACAGAGATATTTGTATCAAACCGGTCAAGATCCCTGTTGTAATTACTTCTAAGTGCCAGGTCACCAACCAGGGTTTCTCCAAACTCCAGGGCTTCCACATCCATATTTCCCTGAACGGTTGGTACAGTTGTCAGGGTACGTGTGATGAAATCCCCGTTTAGCGTTCCGCCAAAAGTGAGCCGTTTACCGATCAATTCAGAGATTTCATCCAGATTCAGGTCTTCTATGCTATATCTTACAGAATCTTCCGGATCTGTACTGAATGTTCCGTTGATCGCCAGAAATTGCTGCTGATTCTCAAATACAAAATCTCGTAGTTCAAGGGCCTCATCAGAGTTATAAACTATGGTTGGGATTCCATCATTTTGCCAGGTGTAAGTATCCGTACCGAGTCCAAGTGAATCTATATTCAACTCAAAAGCCTGTTCAAGGATCTTACCGCGGCCTTTAAAATCAAACGTGGCATTATCTGATAAATGAGCCATTGAACTGCTTAGATCCAGGGAATCGCGGTTCATAGTTGCGTTGAAGGTAAAGCCTTTGCCATTTACAATACCGAGGTCTATTCGACTGGCGGTAGACTGGATCTGAAGATTCGCAAAATCCTTGAGTGAAGAACCATATCTGAAACCACCTGTTGTTTGCAGCTCAAGTGTATCGGCATTAAAATCATTGACGGCAATGGTTTGGTCACTGAGGCTGGAAGTAAACAGGAGTTGCTGAGAATTTACGTTGAATGAGGAACTGAAACGTGCGGTGGATGATATTTGGGGCAATCCACTTAAATAAAAATTGAGTAAACCGAGATTTTTAATACGACCTTCAAACTCAATATTTTGATTACCGATCTCAGCAACAGGCCCCATATTTATCGTGTCATTAAAAAAGATCTCCTGATCGATCCTGTTTTTTAAATACCTGCCCCACTGGCCTGCAAGTTTCACTACACTCTCTGTATTGAACTCACCTTCTACCGTCGCATCAAATGCTGTGGAAGTAAAGCGCAAGATCCGTTGCCTTTCCGCCGGATCGTTAAAATCAAAGTAGAGCTGATGCCGGCCAAGAGTATCCTCTTCCGAACGGGATTCTAGTACATCAAGCGTGAATTTCCCAAACAGATTCTCAAGATCATCTCCAATTACATCTATTTCATACTCAATATCGGAGTAGATCGTTTTTAATCGGTCAACCGTTGCTAATTTCTTAAGTGGTAAATTGTCAGCAGATCCCTTTAAAAAGATCTCAGGCTCAGAATTTTGAATATTTACTTCACCACTGAATTGCGTTCGTGCTTCTCCAAAATTCCCACGAAATTCAGGTGTTATTATTCCATTCTCCCAGTTAACCAATGCATACAGATCATACTGAGCGTTTGTCGGGTTTAGGGAATCCACCGTTTCTATGAAAAGCCCTCCCCTTGCCGTCTTGAGATCAGTTGAGGTGCTTCTGATCCTGCCATTCAGTGTAAGATCTGTTTCACGAATACGTGGATCGATCAGATTTCCAATATCCAGTGAATCTGTTTCAAGCCCCAGATCAAATGACAGATCCTCTCCATAGCGGACGGATCCAGTCAGAGCCACAGACCCTCTCTCACCTACCGCAATCAGGCTTGTATTCGTAGAGTCTAACGTACCCTCAAAAACTCCCTCATATCGAGTATTTATGATGGCTTCGATCTGTTCATTTGTTAAGCTGCCTGCAAACTGTTCGATCTCATTATCTGAAAGGATCAGCGACTCGATCTCAAGCAAGTAACCCAGATCCTGTGGATTGGAGATAGATCTAAGCCGGCCATTGAAATTTGTATAACTATTCCCAAAAACCAATTCTCCATTACTGAATATCATTTCACTAAGCGTTCCCTCACCTTCCAGTGTGCCCTGTAAATATTTTTTAGTATCAGGAAGTTTTGGATATATCCTCATTAAATCTGCAGGTCCGATATTCATCTGATCCAGATTCAATGTCAATTGTGAGCTTTCAAGCTGATCCATGAACCGCCCACGTAAAGCGTTAATTCCATCTGCCTCAACACTGAAACCCAGCATAGAGTGTTCTGTAGTGATGTTGAATGAATTCAGTTCAAAAAACTGATCGTCATTGAAGATCTGCCCGTAGAGTTCTACTGTAGATAAATTCGGTTCGCTCGTATTGAAGCTCACGGAATTGAAATCAACAAATCGTTGCTCTTCTGTGAATTCAAAGAACATATCCATTTGAAGATTTGATATGATCAGGCTATCCGGTGTGCGATTGGGTTCAGTGGTCTCAGATTCCCAGAACTCCACGGTTCCATCCGATAAAACAAAGGATGGTATAATGACCTCAAAATCAGTGGGTTGCAGGGGAACCTCAAGACTGTCAACTACTGACCTTTGATTGGTGTCACGTTTTCTGAGAGCCCCGGATAAGGTGAAATGCGCTCCCTCAATCTGATCAAGAACTACCTTTGGCTCGTTTACGATCATCTTATTGATAACCAGCCTGTCTTGCAGTACTGACCAAAGATCAATACCTGCAGAAATATTACCGGCTGAAACCACCGGTGTAAAAGTGGAATCGTTAGGATAGATAGTTACATCCTTGAGGTTCATGTTAAATGGCAGTAAACCATCCACTTTCCCAATACTCAGCACTCCATCAAATCGCTCATTGAACTGATCTTCGATCTCATCAGCAATGCTGTTTTGAACCGGACTTAACTGTAAGGCCCCAAAAGCAATTCCTATAAGTAATGCCACAGTAAGAACAAGAACCCCAATGAAGGTCCAGAAGATGTTCCAAGATTTATATATCCAGCGTATGTAAGCCACTAATAAAATATCTTTAAAGTCTGCTGCCAGCTATCTTCCACAAAGGTCTTTTCCGCAACCCTGTATAAGTACGGTTCTCCAAGATCTTTTAGCAGAACCAGCCGCAACGTGCCGTCTTTTACTTTTTTATCCCGCATCATAAGATCTACCAATTGTGCAGGTTTCTGTGTGATCCCGTGCAGGTCAAAATCGTACAACGAACGAAACTGTAATAAATTTGACAGATCGATCTGACTTCCCAGTTTATTTGAAGCATAAGTTGCTCCCACCATTCCGGCATAAACTGCTTCTCCGTGAGAATAGGTACTATAATTCCCCAGGTTCTCCAGCACGTGACCATAAGTATGACCGAAGTTCAGAAACGCCCTCTTTCCGGCTTCCAGTACATCTTCTGAAACAACATCTATTTTGATCTGTGCACTTTGTCGGATCAGGTCTAACCAACTGTTACCATCCATATCAATTTCAGAATCAGTTAATTCTTTTAACTGACCGATGATATCCGGACTGTGGATCATCCCATATTTAAGTATCTCACTCATGCCATTCACCCACTCTTTTTCAGGGAGTGTTCGCAGATAACTGACATCTGCAAATACGGCCTCAGGCTGATAAAAGCTGCCGATCAGATTTTTTCCGGTTTTATGATTCACTCCTGTTTTACCCCCAATGGAACTGTCAACCATGGCAAGCAGGGTAGTTGGAATATGAATAAGTGGAAGCCCTCTTAAAGCGGTGGCTGCCACAAATCCTGAAAGATCTCCGGTAACGCCTCCTCCAATGGCAAAAACAGGGGTACTCCGGTCTGCGTTATTTCCAAGAACATGATCCAACAGTTTTAAATAAACGTCGGCACTTTTGGCTTGCTCTCCCCTTGGTATCTCAAAGATCTTGAGATCGGTAAATTGTTCACGAAGAGGCTCTTCAAAATATGATCTGTGATGCTTCAGAACGAAAGCATCAACCAGGGCAAAGGCTTTTTTTGAAGCATACCGTTTGGTGAACTCAGAAATATCATTCCTTAGGTCATTTCCCACAAAATAGGAGTAGTCACCCGCTGTAGATGTATTAACCTGTAATGTATCAAACATGGCGTTTAATTTTGTCGATTGCCGCCTTTACCAATTCCTGTTGCGACTCAAATTCGGAGGTATCCAACGTGATCTGTGCCTGTTCATAGAACCTGAGTCTGTTTGAATATAAGGTTTTAAGCTCGGTTTTAAGAGTTGCCTCCGATTTTATTTTCCCTTCCTTATCATATAAAATAGGCCGTTCCGTACTGCTTTGAACTCTTTGAACTATATCATCAAACGGAGCTTGTACACCTATTAAAATCCCTTTGGTTTTCAAAAGGTTCACGAGCTGCTGATCTTGCAAAGCCCCGCCACCAAGTGAAACGATACCATTGAAAGTTTTGGTCAGATCGATCAGGGTCGCATGCTCCTTATTTCTGAAATAGGCTTCCCCTTTTTGGTCAAATATTTCCTGTATGGTCTGCCTCTCCCTTATCTCGATCTCTTTATCAAGGTCTTTGTAAGGCAAATCCAGTTCATTGGCAAGCGATCTGGCCAGGGTACTTTTCCCGGATGCCATAAAACCGGTGACGTAAATGTTTCGGTCAATGGAATTCAAGTGATTGCTCATTTCACATCAGGCTTTCGGGGTTCCACCATTTCCACACTTTCCTTATCCACTAACACAGCTCCGGGGGGTGAACCTTTGGGTTTTCTTACATATTTTTTCTTGGTAATGATAACCGGTGCCAGCTTAGTTCCTTTGGCTTTAGAGTTATAGGCGGCATACGAAGCCGCTTCCAGCAAAACGTCTTTGGGAGGCATTCCTTTATCATTACCCATTCTTATGATCAGATGTGAACCGGCTACTTTCCGGGCATGCATCCACACGTCTTCTTTATGTGCCATCTGCACGAGTTTATCATTACTTTTGGCGTTCTTACCAATCCAAACCGGATAGCCCTTTATTTCAAGGGTGTAAAAAGGTAACTGCTCGGTATCAGAATCGCTGCCATCCGTATTTCGATATTCCTTCAGCTCCTCTTCGTGCTCTTTTTCCCAGTCTTGAAATTCCCACAAGTTGTTTATGGACTCCGCCTGTTCCAATAATCGCTCAGCCTTTTCTTTTTCTTTCTCCATTTTTGGGATCCTTTGTACGGCTTCCTGATAAGAACGTTCCGCACTGGCTGATTTCTTATAATATCGCTGTGCATTTTCAGCAATATCCAATTCCCGTTTTATGGGGATTTTTACTTTTTCGCCGGCATTGTACAGATCATCCAGCTCCAGTTCTTTGCTGTTCACGGAACCGATATGGGCGTTGGCCATTAAAATGTGCCCCCACTGCTCGTATTTTTCAGCTCGTTCCAAACCCTTGTCAGCCTGATGGAGATTCTTTAGTCCTGATTTCGTGCGCTTTATTTTGGTTTTAAGTCCTTTTATGATAGAGGATTTTCTTTGTTTGAGCCGCTGATTCCTGGAGTAATTTTTATATCTGTCCAGGATCAAATGATTTATATCATCATAGATCATCTGTGTTTTAAGAGGCAGCAAGTTTTCGGACAGCAAGGTTGTTTCACCGTTTTCGAGTAACCTAAACCAGGGTTCGGTTTCCATTTCCCCGGTCATCTTTCTAACAAAGGTTTCAAGCTCTGGCAGATCCGCTGTATCCAGTTCATGAAACTCGATCAGATCTTTGAGGTTCTGACGTGGAAGCATGGGATTAAGTGCAACAAGTTTATTCTTTGTGCTTTTATTGGAGATATCACCTTCAACCTGAAAAAGATCAAGTTCCTGGGGAGCCGGCACAGGTTCGCCCTTTTCATCATATTCCTTATACACTTCTGTGATCACACCATCTTTTGAAAGAAACACATTGGCCCGATTACTGAATAACCGAAAAGAAAGCTTATATCCGTTTTCAAAATGAATGTAGAACCAACGGTCTGTATCAGGAATGCTGACATCAGTGATCTCAACCCCGTAGATCGCTTCAAAAAAATTGATGGTATTACTTTTCTTTGCCCCTCGGTAACTATCTGTAAATAATGCAATATTGCCGGGTGCTGAACTAAAACAAAGACGAAATGAGTTATTTTTTTCCTCCACAAAAAACTCAATATAATTTTTATAGGGGCTGACCGTATTAGTAATAACGGAACCGCTTAACTTGTTTTTGAGCAGCCGATTTAGATATATTAATTCGTAATAATTCATTTAAAATTGTTGGGGAAATAAATTTTTCATGCAGTATCCAATCTTCAATTCTATTGTAAACACTGTAGAATCACAATTGGGAAAACGGGGTATAGCAACTAATAAATTCAGAACATGGCAAGATAACAAGATCTATGCAACAGGATTGGAATTAAACATTTCTTTGCAAGAAGCCTCTGAGTACATCAAATCACTTTCCATTAACTTTGACTGGGACAGTTTTCGGGAAACGTCTATGGCCAAGGGATTGGAAGGTATGGAAAGTCACCCCTTTCTTAAAATTGAGCCTTTTACAGAATCGACGGTCATGCCAACCATTGATGTGGAAATGATGTGGTTGTTCAATATTGATACCTGCCAAAAAGAGGAACCCGGGAAGTCCGGTAATTACAGGATCGAAGAAGCCAGTAAATGGATGGAATCGATCAGCCGAGAAGTGAATGAGTTACTGGCTGATGATGATATCATCACACGCTGGCATGTGGAGATAGATGGTGACGAGAATGGCCGTTACTTGTCCGCCATAAACCTGATCTCTTACTTTCAATATCAGCTTACTGAACCTAAAAGCCTGAATGACGTTCAGGAGATCGTAAAAAGAAAATTGAATGATCTGCTTTTAAAAGCCAACAAAGTGATATTTACTTCCAATAAGATATTAAGCAACTCTCTGGCTGCTTAGCTTTCAGATCAAATTCACATACAAGTGTTTAAAAGAAAGGGATCCGTTTTTATACAGATCCCTTTTTCAATTTAATCGTAATTGTAAAAACCTTCTCCGGTCTTGTTACCGAGTTTTCCGGCATCAACCATTTTAACCAGAAGCGGAGCCGGTCGGTATTTCGGGTCCTTGAATCCCTCATAAAGAACGTTAAGGATATCGAGGCATACATCCAGTCCAATGAAATCTGCCAGTCTTAGTGGCCCCATAGGATGAGCCATACCAAGTTTCATCACTTCGTCCACATTTTCTGCTGTGGCAACACCCTCACCCACACAAAAGATGGCTTCATTGATCATAGGCATCAATACACGATTACTTACAAATCCGGGTGCATCATTTACCGGAACCGGAACCTTATTTAATTTCTTAGAGGTTTCTTCCACGATCTTATAGGTTTCATCATCCGTTTCAAGTCCACGTACGATCTCAACCAGTTTCATGACCGGAACCGGGTTAAAGAAATGCATACCGATGAATTTCTCAGGCCGACCGGTCATGGATGCTAATTTCGTAATGGAAATCGAAGAGGTATTGGACCCAAGTATGGCATGATCCGGAGCGGCGGCATCTACCTTTTCCCAGACCGAGCGCTTGATATCAATATTTTCAGGCACGGCTTCTACAACAAGATCAACATCCTTTACACCTTCACTGACATCCAGAAATACGGTAATGCTGCCAAGAGTCGCGTTCTTCTTATCTTCGTTGATCTTTTCTTTCTTAACCATTCTATCAAGATTCTTCTCAATGGTTGAAAGGGCGCGATCAGCAAATTCCTGCTTGGTTTCGATCAGGTTCACCGGTATACCACTCATCGCAAACACGTGAGCAATTCCATTTCCCATCGTTCCACCGCCAATTACGGCTACTTTTTTAACATCCATGTATTCAGATTTTTTGATTAGTAATTTTAGTCAGGTTAGCCTTTTTGGAAGCGTTTTTCAAGGCTGTGTGACCTATTTTTCAAATAATAACTAAGTATGAACGCACCACAGATCCTGATTCAAAAATTGAATCTGATCCGGGCGGCCACCCCTTGATAACCGGCTTCGTTTACATAAGTAAATCCCGCCTCAGGAAAGTTTTCGAGTTTCTTCTGCGCCTTCAAATAGGCACTGATTCCACTTGTTATGCGATTACCCACCATCAAAACGACCAATGTTGGCAGTTGATTTCTGGTCTTATCCACTTTTTCACGGGTATTTTGATATTGTATCCGGTCCTCGGTACGGTCCCAGCTCCACTGATATTCGGGTGTATCAGGGAAAAGGGCATTCCATCGTCTGGCACGAAGTTGAGCCTCATTATATTCACCCATGGAGTCGAAATTTCCCAGGGCGATCAGGTAATCCCTGCTTTTATCACAAAGGTCTGCCCCGGACCTGCTTTGTGCCAGGGTCCGGAAATCGGTTTCAAGGTAATTGGCGCGGACATTGAGCCCGAGGTAAGACAACACTAAAACGGCTTCTCCTGCAAGATGGTACTTCCCACGGTTCCAGTTGGTATCATCCACATAATGGTGTCCCCACCCGGGCATCACCATAGATCTGAGAAAAGCGCCACCGGGTGTAATTTCATCCCGATCTTGTGCCTGCACTCCGGGTTCAAAAACCGAGAGAAACAAACCTATTGAACAGACTGTAAGTAAGCGTAATAGCCCGTTCAGTAGGTTATGAGTCATGGCTTCAATCCGAATTCTTTTCTTTTTCTCTGCCCCAATGTCGGAAAATTGAGATGCTAAATCCAATCATCAGGATAAAGGTACCGGTCCACACCACAGAGATAAATGGTTTTTCATCGGCTACAACCAACACCCATTCAGGTTCGTATTCCTCTTCTAGTCCGGTAACAGTCAACTCAATGCTGTTTTCCTGTGGATTGATCTGTGTGAACTGAAATTCCAGATCAAAATCTGAAGCAAATGCAGGGGGAGAAAATATGTAGCTTTGTCCGTTTTCGCTGTACACCGCAAACAAGGGATCGAGGGTGATCACTCTGTTGCTGGCCGGGTGAATAAGCTCTACTTCAGCCCGAACGCCTATGGTCGTATTTGGAGGAAGTTCTGTACTGTCAGTTTGTACGTAGTTTACGAACCGAATGGTGTAATTACCTACATCAATAGATTGCCCCGGATTCATATTAAACGACTGCACATTCACAGAATCTTTTTGGATCCCGGCTGTATCCTGAGAAGCTGCATTTTGCATCATTTCGGCATTCTTTTTCACCCATTCATTTTGTTGCTCGACGTATGAACTTCCACCTACATACAAGTAGATATCGCTCATGAGTCCGGTTCGAACATCCGGATCAACCGACCATTGAATATTTTCCTGTGTACTTGAGGTCAGCATTGGATACACTTCCGGATTCATATAAAATGGTTTACCCCCATCGATCGGTTCGAACAAGATCTTATAAGTCTGCTGCCCCCTTCTCACCGTGTTATCAAGATCATATCCCTCATAGGTAACCATATACCTATTATCTATCATTATGGGCTCATTGAGGTTGAGCAACAACATTTCTTCCTTTTGCGTGACTTTGAAGCCCTGTTCATCAGTTACTTCACCTCTCTCTACAGCAGCATTGTAATTAGCCGTCTTCTGATCGACCAAAGGCTCGTTATAGGCTGAGGAAGCCAGAATTCCCACAAGCAGCAAACCAAATCCAACGTGGGTCAAAGAGCCCCCGATCACTTTCGGATTCTTCATTGCCAGTTTGATCATGATCCAGGCATTACCCACTATCGCAAAATACCCACAGAACAGGTACACCATATAATACAGATCTCTGACATCTCCGAATATTACACTCAGGATCGTTACCGCACTGGTTACCAGTAATGGATTGATCAATGCTGATGCCAGTGATTCTGCATCATGCTTGTTCCAGAAAAGGTATTGCCCGACCACGGTCAACAGTGCCATGATCATTGCAATAGGCATGCTCCATGTATTGTAAAAAGAGATCTCCGGCGGGGTTGGGTTTTCAACAAACAACCGCCCAAGTATGGGTGAACTGGTTCCCAGGATGATGACTAACCCCAGGATGAGAAGCATCATGGCACCGGTCACTGTCATAAACTCACGGCTCAAAATACTTGATTCTTTTTCAGGAGAAGGCAATTCCTTGTATCTCCAGAAAAACAGGCCAAGCCCCACAAGAGTAACCACCAGCATGAACGCCAATAGCTGATTATACAGCCCCAGATCCACAAAACTATGAACAGAGGAGCTGCCCAATATTCCGGAACGGGTCAAAAACGTTTCATAGACCACGGCCACATAAGCAAGAATGGCAAATAAAATTGAGGACTTCTGAGCGATCGAACTTTTACGCTGAATGATCATGGTATGGATACCGGCCGTACCGATCAGCCATGGAACGAGAGAGGCATTCTCTACGGGATCCCATGCCCAATATCCACCAAACGACAGGGTTACGTATGCCCAATATCCGCCAAGAAATATGGCTGTAAGCAACGCTACATTAGCACTTAGAGTCCATGGCAATGCAGGACCGATCCATTTGTGATACTGTTGTTTCCAAAGAGCGGCCATGGCAAAACAGTATGGAATGGTCATCATGGCAAAACCGATGAAAAGTACCGGTGGGTGGATCATCATCCACGGACTCTTCAGCAGATCATTCAGGCCACTTCCATCACTGGGAACAAAATCAGGATTGGTTTGCAAAAAGGGAGCATTAGGCATCTCCTCTGCTATGGTTCGGAAGGGTGAGGCTCCCAGCTTCAAACCAAAAATATCCCATCCAAGTAACATGGAAAGCAAGAACACCTGGGTAAGTGTCAAAAAGAAAAGTACGGGCGCTTTATATGGAGCCCGTGTCCATTTCATCAATCCAAAACCAAACAGAGCTGAAAACAGGATCCAAAGCATGAAACTGCCTTCCTGGCCGCCATAAAATGCAGAAAACAGATAACGGGGGGTTAGATCTAAACTCGTATAGTTGAATACGTAGTAATACTGAAACTGATGCTGAAAGATCAGATAGATCAGAATACCGGATGCAATGACCAAAAAGGTGGTCTTTGCCGTAAACAGCCAGTTACCCAATTTAAGTGTACGATCTTCATCTTTATTGGCTGAGATGAAATAAAAAACCATGGCCCCTATCGAAGTGACAAAAGAGGCCGATAATAACAGTTTACCAAGGATTCCTAGCATGGATAGGTGTAAATTTTTTTAGGTAGTGGCTCTTGATGAAAAAATATTAGCTTTCAGTCTGATCGGTTCAAACTGAAACAGTATCTAACCCTCGACAGCTTCTGTAAACTGCCCGGGATCTGCATCATTATACTTGGAAGGGCACTTCATCAGCATTTCGTTGGCATAAAAAGTATCTCCCCTCATTTCACCGATCACAACAAGTTGGTCTGCCTGTTCGAAATTATTCGGTTTAGGTTTGGAGTAGACCACTTTTTTGGAAACTCCATCCTCATCTTTCATGTAAAATGTGAAGCGTTTGGTCTCCAATGAGAATACGGCTTCTTTTTCATCGTCCCAGGTTCCGGGAATATGAGCTGTAGAACGTTCTCCGGCTCCTTCAAACGTAGTGTAGGTACTTATACTTTCGCCAAAATTATACATCAAGAGTGATGTAAATCCTACAATGGCAACAATTCCAATGATCAGCTTCGGTTTCATGATGTTTTATTGCTTTGAATTTCCTGTTCAAGTTCGCTGACTTTCTTGTCAACTCTGAAAAGAAAGAAGATGAGTACCAGCCAGATTATGAGGCTGACTCCGAGAACTACAAAAATTAAGTCGTTTGAACTCATAAATTGAATAAATGCGTTTGTTTCTTCACCTGATGCAGCTCCAGCCCATTGATCCGAGTAAGCCTCTGTGAGGGTGTCAACGACTGCTAATGAATCTTCTTGCATAGTTTAATTAAGTTTTGGTATCTGATCCGACCATCGATCCGATGCGTATTCTTTTAAATTACGAATTCTCCAGCTCAAGTTTTACCCTGTTATAACGATGGTGGATGTCGTATATCCAGATTCCCAATGCGATAAATCCAATAAAGGCCGGATAAAGTATGAACCGTAATTCATCAGCCGTAATTTCGCTGAATGCTGGATTTCCGTCTGCTCCGGGATGCAAACTTGTTAACTGCCTTGGAACCACATATAACAGAAACGGAATCGTTGTAACGGCAAAAATATTGTAAACAGCTGCGAGTTTTGCCCTTTTTTCACGATCATCAAATGCAGATCGGAGCATGAAATATGCTACATATATCATTAAGGCAAGAGCAGCAAGGTTCATTTTTGGCTCAGCAAAGGTCCACCAGGAACCCCAGGTAAAACGAGCCCAAAGTGACCCGGTCAGAAGTCCACAAACACCGAATGCCACTCCCACTGATGCGGCTGAAGACGCTTTGATATCAAACACCGGGTCCGGCTCATTCAGATATTTAATACTGTACCAGAAACTGATCAAAAAGAGCACGAACATGGTCATCCACATGGGTACGTGGAAGAAGATATTCCGTGCTGTTTGTTCGAGTATGGGAATTTCAGGAATGTAAATCAGAAAGCCGGCAGAGATGACCACGGTCATCCAGATAGCCACTACGTATTTCCAGATTTTCAAGAATGTGGGATTTTCATTAACTATAATTGCGTTTCAAGTACAAAATATACAAACTTCGGCTCGATATTCTGAGTATAAAATCCGTAAAATCTGCCATGCCTGACTCCCAACTTCCCGTTGTTCTAACTCCTTCTCCCAAAGCTTATTTCCGGAGTTATATGGTCGGTATTTTGCTATCTCCCCTTGTGATCGGGTTATACATTATATGGAAAGCAGAACGTAAACGGCGCAGTACCCGGTACACCATCACAGCATCCATGCTCACCATAAGTGATCAAAAATATTCGAGAAATATAGATCTTGTAAACATCTCCAAGATTCAGGTATTGCACAGATTTCCGTCAATTGGCATGCTAACACTACATACAGATACTCAGCATTATGTTTTGGTTGGGTTAAAGGATCCTGATATGATCTCCAATATCATTCGAAAAGCAAAACAAGCCAACACATAGTATAGAATACTCTAACTAAATACATCAGAACTAAGGTTTACAAGTGTTTTACAAAATAATGCCGTTTCTTATTGGCCTCTTAACACATACTTAAACAATCGACTATGATTTCATCAAAACTAACTAAAGGGCTCTTCTTTGCTCTTATTTTGACTTTCATTTGTAATTTTTCGGTTTTAGCGCAAACCGCTAATTTCGAAGCCGCTGAGCGCTTCACCGGTGATAAAATGGAGAAACTGATCGGTAACACGGCTGTGTATCCGCGCTGGATCGAAGACACCAATAACTTCTGGTATGAATTTGAAAATCCGGATGGTAAGAACTGGTTTTTCGTAAATGCGGAGCGTGCCTCACAGCGTTACCTTTTTGATCAGGAGGAAATGGCTTCTCAACTGACCGAGATCTTTGAGCGTCCCTTCAACTCAAAAGACCTGGACCTGAATGGCTTTGAATATGACACCGATAAAGAACGCTTCACATTTCATGTAGACAGCATTGAATTCACCTACAACCTGAATGGGAATCAGCTGATCAAAGGTGACTCCCTGCAAAAAGAGGAAAATGAGCGATGGGCAACCTACTCACCTGACAGTACATGGATCGCTTTTGCCAGGGATCATAATCTTTATGTGATGCGGTCAGATGATGAAGATAGTACGGAGATCCAGCTATCTGAAGACGGCGAGCGCTGGTTCAGTTATCAGGCAGATGAAGGTGACACCACCAGCAACGAGAGACTCAGAACGAATGCGCGTTTCTTTGATGATGAAACAAAACTTTATGTAACCCGCACCGACATGCGCGAAGTGGATGAACTCTGGGTGATCAATTCACTGGGTGAGCGACCGGAACTGGAGACCTATAAATACGGCATGCCCGGCGAGGATGAGATCGGGATCGACCACGTAGAAGTATTTGATATTAAAAGCCGCGAACGCGTTCGAATGGATACCGATAAGTGGGAAGATCAGGATCTAAGAGCCAATTACGGTGGGCATCAAACCGGTGACTATCGTGCAAACAGTTCCGATAAGCTTTACATTTATCGCGAAAACCGGCCCTCAGACAAAGTGGATGTACTTATTGCAGATACCGAAACCGGTGAAACGGATATACTGATCAGCGAAACCAGTAAGCCTTACTTCAACTGGAGCTATCAGTACCTCGGCATTATGAATGATGGTGAAGAGTATCTGTGGTGGAGTGAGCGAACCGGATGGGGACAACTATACCGCTACGATAGCGAGGGTAATTTAAAAAATCAGATCACAGACGGTAATTTTGTGGTTGGTGATGTTGTTAAAGTAGATACTGCCGGCAAGAAGCTCTTCTTTGAAGCCTTTGGGCGTGACGGTGACAACCCCTATCACAGCAACCTGTATAGCGTAAGATTTGACGGCTCAGACTTCAAACACCTGACACCTGAGAATGCCAATCACTGGATCTCTGAATCTGATGAAGGCAATTACTTTGTAGATAACATCTCTCGCGTTGACCAACCTACACGTTCCGTACTGCGTGACGAAAATGGACGAATTAGCCTGACCCTGCAGGAAGTGGATATGAGCCCTGCCGAGGAGATCGGATGGGAAGCCCCTGAGGAATTTAAGATCAAAGCCGCCGATGGTGTTACGGATATTTACGGTGTTATGTGGAAGCCATTTGATTTTGATTCCACCAAAAGCTACCCCATAATTTCTTATGTGTATCCGGGGCCACAAACGGAGCCCTTCCCTACCAGCTTCTCGCTACAGGGGTACACCGGCCGGAATCAGGCTCTTGCTCAGTTAGGATTTGTAGTGGTGGCATTTGGTAACCGTGGCGGTAGCCCAATGCGGTCCAGATATTATCATACCTATGGTTATGATAATTTGAGAGATTATCCATTGGCTGACAACAAATACGGAATAGAGCAGCTTGCTGCCCGTCACCCCTATATCAATGATAATAAAGTTGGGATCTTTGGACATTCCGGCGGTGGTTTTATGAGTACAGCCGCCCTTCTGACCTATCCTGATTTTTACACTGCCGCTGTTTCATCTGCCGGTAACCACGACAACAATGTGTATAATACCTGGTGGGGAGAAACACATCATGGCGTCAAGGAAGTGAAAAAGACTGTCAAGGAAATGAATGAGGACAGTGTTGAGGTCGAAAAGGAAGTGATCACCTTCGAAAGTGAGATCAAGACCAATGCATCACTGGCTGAAAACCTGAAAGGACACCTGCTTTTGGTTCACGGAGATATGGATAACAATGTACATCCGGCCAATACCATACGCCTGGTGGATGCCCTTGTGAAAGCCGGCAAGCGATTTGACCTGATGATCCTTCCGGGACGCCGACATGGTTTCGGGCCTTATCAGCCATATTTTGAGCGGCAAAAATGGTACTACTTTGCGGAACACCTGTTAGGTGATTACCGGACCAATGTGGACTTCAATCTCCCTGAAGACGAGTAGATCTGTTGAATATCGAAAACTAAATATTGAACATTCAACGCCGAAGTGGGAATCTGCTTCGGCGTTTTTTATGCTAAAATAAAAACCTTGCAGCGTCCTTAAAGACCTGCAAGCGTTGTGTGGGCTGAAATAAGTGTTTTACCAATGATCCGAACGCTTCAAGGACCTACGGACGCTTGAAGGTTCTAAATAGGATCTTGAATACCGAATTTAGTACCTGATTCTGCCTTTATTAATTACGGCATATACAATCCGGCTGTACAATTATATAATTTTTACAATAAAAACTCTTTACTTCAGACAAACAATGAACTTAACCCATGCTCATGCTTTATAGATCTTTAAAATCACTAATTCCCATTGTATTGCTTCTATTTGGGATGTCCACCATTGCTCTGGCTCAACAGGCCAATTTCGAAGCCGCTGAACGCTTCACCGGTGAAAAAATGGAAAAGCTTATCGGAAATACCACTGTCTTTCCGCGATGGATAGAAGATACCGATCGTTTCTGGTACACTTACGAAAATAATGAAGGTAAAAACTGGTACTACGTAGATGCAGCTCGTCCGTCTCAGCGTTTGCTATTCGATCAGGAAAAAATGGCTTCTCAACTTGCAGAAACATTCAACCGACCTTTCAACGCCAAGGATCTTGACCTTGAAGACTTTGAATATGATACCGACCGGGAACGTTTCACCTTTCATGTTGACAGTATTGAGTTCACCTACAACCTGAATGGTAATGAACTAATTAAAGGGGATTCCCTTCAGGAAGAAATTGAGGAAGATTGGGCTACCTACTCACCTGACAGCACCTGGATCGCATTTGCAAAAAATCACAATCTATATGTTATGAGAGCGGATGATGAGGACAGTACGGAGATCCAACTGACCGATGACGGCGAATTATGGTTCAGCTATCAGGATGAGGATGATGACACTACTTCAAATAAACGACTAGAAGCTAATGTGAACTGGTTCGAGGATTCAAAAAAACTCTGGGTAAAACGGCAGGATAAACGTAAAGTTGATGAGCTCTGGGTCATTGATTCCTCAGGTGACAGACCTTCACTTGAGACCTATAAATACCCTATGCCCGGCGAAGAGGATATCTACATTGATGAGATCAAGGTATTCGACCCGGCTGCTCAAACCTCCGTAACCCTTGATACCGATAAATGGGAAGATCAGTCCCTTGGGGGTGCCTATTTCAATGATGGCGGAATATTCGAGACTGACCGGTCAGATTATCTCTACATCCTGAGGAGAGACCGTACTTGGAGCAAGATCGATGTGCTTAAAGCTAATACCAATACCGGAGAGGTCGAAGTCTTGTTCTCTGAAGAGAGTAAGCCTTATTTCAACACCCGTTATGCACAACTGGCCATTATTAATGAAGGAGAAGAATTCATATGGTGGAGTGAACGAACCGGATGGGGACAGTTATATCGCTATGACAGTGAAGGAAATCTTAAGAATACTATCACTAACGGCTTTTATACTGTGGGGGATATTGCTAAGATCGACACCACGGCTCAAACCATTTATTTTTCTGCATACGGACGTGAAGCCGGTCAAAATCCCTATTTTGAAAACCTATATTCGGTTCGATTTGACGGTTCCCGTTTCAGGCACCTGACCCCTGAAGATGCCAATCATAATATCTCCCCCTCTGAGGATGGCAATTACTTTGTTGATAACTATTCCAAAGTGGATCAGCCAACCACTACAGTGGTGAGAAATGCAGCCGGGGAAGTCACGTTAGAGTTACAAAAGGTGGATATGAGCGCAGCCGAACAAATTGGATGGCAGGCCCCTGAAGAATTCACAGTAAAAGCAACTGATGGCGCCACCGATCTGTATGGTGTGATGTGGAAACCTTTCGACTTTGACTCTACCAAAAGCTACCCGATCATCACCTATGTGTATCCGGGACCTCAGACTGAGCCTTTCCCAACCAGTTTTTCTGTGACCGGCTCAACCGGAAGAAATCAATCACTCTCTCAACTTGGATTTGTAGTGGTTGCCTTTGGTCAGCGAGGAGGAAGCCCGATCCGTTCAAAATATTATCATAACTTCGGGTATGGAGATATGAGAGACTACCCGCTGGCTGATAACAAATATGGGATCGAGCAACTCGCATCCAGGCATTCATTTGTGGATCAGGACAGAGTTGGGATCTTTGGGCACTCGGGCGGCGGTTTTATGAGTACTGCCGCTCTATTAACCTACCCTGATTTTTATGATGTAGCTGTTTCATCTGCCGGTAACCACGACAATAATATCTATAATATCTGGTGGGGTGAAGTCCACCACGGCGTGAAAGAGGTGAAAAAGACTGTTACGGTAATGAATGAGGATAGCGTGGAAGTGGAAAAAGAAGAGATCACCTTTGAAGCTCCTGTTGAAACCAATGCTGCATTGGCTGGAAACTTAAAGGGACATCTGTTGCTGGTTCACGGAGATATGGATAATAACGTACATCCGGCCAATACTATCCGGCTTGCCGATGCCCTTATCAAAGCCGGAAAACGATTTGATATGATGATCCTGCCGGGAAGACGGCACGGATTCGGACCTTACAATCCATATTTCCAGCGCATGATGTGGTACTACTTTGCGGAACACCTGTTAGGTGATTACCGAACCAATGTGGATTTCAATCTCCCTGAAGACGAGTAGATCTGTTGAATATCGAAAACTAAATATTGAACATTCA
>NZ_PQBS01000037.1:126145-475870 GCF_002911695.1 Gracilimonas amylolytica | reverse complement strand
GTGGGAATCTGCTTCGGCGTTTTTTATGCTAAAATAAAAACCTTGCAGCGTCCTTAAAGACATGCAAGCGTTGTGTGGGCTGAAATAAGTGTTTTACCAATGATCCGAACACTTCAAGGACCTACGGACGCTTGAAGGTCCTGCATGGGAAATTGGATATTCAGTATTCAACCCGCTTCTTGCCAAAGTCGCTCGTTTTTAGTGATGGTGAAGCTCCAGATGATTCCCCCCATCGCCATGATACCACCGTAGACCAGGATCAATGGTTTCACTCCCATGATGTCAAACTCCAGAATGAGTGAAGCAATGGTAGTAGAAATGGAACTCCCTATGGTAAATAGTAACCACTCGGTACTGAATATGCGCCCACGAAATGTATCCTGAGTACGCTTTTGAAGGAGAACGGTACTGGTCACCCAGTTTGCCCCGGAAGCTGCATGAGCCAGTAATACAAAAATGAACATGAGAGTGAGGCTGTTCACAAAACCAACCACCATATACATCAGTCCACAGAAGGTGATCGCCAGTCCCATTACCATCACCCAGTCCTTTTCATCGCTGAACATGCGGCGACCGATAATTGGACCAACCCCAGTCCCAATTCCACGGGCGGCATACAGCAACCCAAGCCCAATACTTCCCATCATCAGCACCTCTTCACTGACGATAATGAGCAGATAAACTAAACCGCCTAAAAATACGGTCGAGGTTCCTTTTGCAAGTGAGGGTCTCAGAATATGGCGGTTATCGAAGAGGTAACGCAAGCCTTCCCTGATACCTTTGAATGGGTTTCGTGTGCGATACATCTCCTCTTTTGAAAGACGCTTTTGAGGGATGACCGCTTTATAAACAAACCAGGCAGATAGTACATAGGTGAGGGAATCCAGGATCAGCACCAGATCCGTTCCAAGAAGGTCTGTTGCAAATCCCCCAATGGCCATTCCCGTTGTAAAAATGATACTCCAGCTTGCCGTGGATATGATATTGGCGTTGGTCAGGTTTTCTTCGGAGGTTACATTAGGTATGGAAGAGGTTTTGGCCGGTTCAAAAATAGCCGATAACATCATCTGAACGGCCGTCAATACATAGGCGATCCACAGGGTTTCAGGAGAATTAACCAATAGAATACCCAACACGGCAACCCCTCTCAAAAGATCACACCAGATCATAAGCATTCTGCGATTGAAGCGATCGGCCAGATAACCGGCAAAGGGTGAGAAAAATGCCAGACTCAACATCTTTACCACGATGATGAGTCCTAACAAAAACTCAGAATCCGAATACCGGCTGATGATGGCGTACAAAGCCAGCAAGCCAAACCAATCCCCGAAATTTGAAACCGATTGGGATAACCAAAGGCGCCGAAAGTCGTGGTTTTCTTTTATGAGGCTTAAATACGGACGAAGATTCTCTAACATAAAATGAAGCTGTCAGCACCGGGCCATCAGCTATTTGAAAAGATTATTAAATTTTTTTAGGGGTCATGCTGAGGTTATTCCCGAAGCATCTTCACAACTCATTGCGTATCCCAACATTTGTAGATCCTTCGGAAGTATCTTCAGGATGACCTGTTTCTACTTCAGAGTTGAATGTTGAATTTTCAATCAACAATCACCTCACTCCGGTGCTTCCAAACCCACCATCACCGCGATCCGTTTCATCCAGCTCATCGACCTCAACCACCGGGAATTGTGTGACCGGTGCGATCACCATCTGGGCAATACGGTCTCCGTGATTGATCTCAAATTCTTCTTCACTATGGTTAATGGCGATCACCTTCACTTCGCCCCGATAATCGGCATCGATAGTGCCGGGGGAATTCAGCATAGTAATACCGTTTCGGATCGCAAGTCCGCTGCGGGGACGTATCTGTGCCTCAAAGCCTTCAGGCAGAGCCATCTGTAATCCAGTTGGGATCAACTTTCGTTCTCCGGGTTTCAGGATGATGGGAGCTTCCAATGCTGCCCGAATATCCATTCCGGCGGAGGCAATGGTCTCATAATTTGGCAGTGGCAGATCCTGCCCGTGTTCCAGTTTTTTTATCAATACTTTTTTCATAGGTCTTCGCGTGTATATTCAATGAGCCTGACTTTCACATTACCCCAGAGTACTTTTACCCGGGCTTCCAATGGGATCCTGAGGTCATCATTCATGAACCAGGCTCTGAAGTCGCCACTAAAACCAAAAGGGCCTTCAATATTTTCAGTCTTACCCTCCAATTTATAGGCTTGAACCGGTTCTTCAAACGCCTCATAATTTCGTTCTTCAAGCTTGGTTGAATTCCGGCCAAAGATGTATCCTTTTTTCTTGGTTACATACACCGGCAAGGCAAATCCCTCTTCCGTTCCGGCGTGCATACGGGATACATAAAAGATCAGGTGGCCGGAAGTGGCGGGATCTTCCAGGTCAAGAGTATCGCGGCTGCCGTCCTCTTCTTTGTAATACACCTTACCCAAGTCACGGTCGAACCAGTACTGTATCTCGTTCATTTCATCTTCATCGATATTATCCTTCCAGTATTTGTTCTCTACCGGCCAGCCCTCATCATTCACATAAAAGATACTGTTCAGCCGGTCCAGTTCTTTTCCCATAAACGGAATCTTGGAATTGGATTCGATCTCAGTCAGAATGTGCTTACGCTGCTGATCCTGATACAGTGTATCGCTAAGCAATTCAACATTGACCCAGCCCAGTTTCAGGAACCCATATTTCACTTCATACCGAAAGGTTTCCTTCACGGAAAAGAAATCCTCCATGTCAGGAGCCGTTTCTTTATCTGAAGGATAAAGGTCTTGGGCAGCTACGCTTCCCCCAACGCCCACAAAGGTGCACAAGAGGATAAATATGACCATTTGTTTGAACGAGATCATCCTTCTTCCTCAGGTTCAGCCACAAAGGTTTCAAAGGCATCTTCATCGTACCCGACGAGAACGGCTTCATCTTTTATAAGAACCGGTCGCTTGATCATCACCTGATGCTCCAGAAGCTGCTCAAACAGTTCGTCATCGGTGAGGTCTTTTTTAGCCAACCCTAGGTCTCTCCATTTTCGCCCTCTTTTATTCACCAATACATCCAGCCCCACCTTGAATTCCAGTTCCTTTAGTTCTTCTCTTGTAAGAGGGGCTTTTTTGATGTCAATGAATTCGTAGTCCACATTGTGTGAATCCATCCATTTTTTGGTATCTCGGATCTTATTGCAGTTGTTTATTCCAACTATGTGCAGCATGATATTAATAAGTAAAAGATTTTTGTATTTTTGACACTTAAAGATACGGTTTGTTCTCGCAAATTCGAACGTATTGAACCCTAAGTTCGTGCCTTTTTATGAAGAAGATTTTTTCGATCCCTGTATTTCTCGGTATTCTGTTGCTTACAGCCTCCTGTACTCGTAATAATGCTCAGCGAGATTTTGAGCAGGATGCCTATACAGCTCCCGCCGGATATACCGAGACCACTGAACAAGGATCTGTACAAAATGTGGATCAGGACGACTGGAGAACCTCTCCTCTATTTCAGGGACTTGTGAGTGTGATTCCTGCCTATCCAAATCCTGCAGCCACCAATCAAACCATTCAGATCGAACTTGAGATCACAGGCATCAATTCAGTGAACGGAGCTGAAATATTGGTCAGGCTGCCTGATAATAGTTTTGAAAGACTGGATATCATACAAGAAACACTGAATCCGGGAATATCCAATCTCTACATCGATCCGCTAAATTTGGGTATTGATCGTTCTCCAGAAGCTGCCCGAGGCCTTAAACGCGTGTTCATCTACGATTTGAATGGCCAAATGATCTCTTACGGCGACATCATGGTGGAATGAACGAGGGGAATAATGAATATCGAACAAGGAATATCCAATATTGAAGGTACTACATAGACATTTCGTTATTCATTATTCCTTGTTCAATATTCGATATTCAAAACATTTCTCTTTTTAGCATTAACACATGAAACACCTCGTTTCCGCTTCCGATGATCAGGAAAAACTGCCCCGTAAAATAGGCCTTTGGGGTTTGTGGATGCTGGTGGTGAATGGTTTTGTGGGAGCCGGGATCTTTGGTTTGCCAAGCGGAGCCTATGACCTGGCCGGGGAATATAGTATCTATATTTATGTGGCCTGTGCCCTGCTTATGCTGCCCGTGATCCTGAGTTTTGCCGAGTTGGGAAGTTATTTCCGAGGCACCGGCGGACCCATCAAATATGGTACCGAGGCCTTTGGTCCTTTTATCGGTTTTCAGGCCGGCTGGCTGTTCTATGTGGCCCGACTCATTTCCTTTGCCGCCAACTCCGTGCTGCTGACCGACAGCATCGGGTATTTCTTTGATTTTGCCACGGGTGGAACCGGACGCCTCATCACCCTAGCTATAATAATCGGCGGGCTGACCCTGGTCAACGTGCTGGGTGCCGTGGAGTCGATCCGGTCACTGGCCATCTTTACCGTAGTTAAATTTTCCATCCTGCTGTTTCTTGTCTTTGGAGGACTGACCGTACTTGGCAGCGAGTTCACCCCTGCCTTTGAAGGCCCTATTCCTCCGGTTTCCGATCTTGGAGCCGCTGCCCTGCTACTGATCTATGCCTTTGTGGGATTTGAAGGCGCCGTGGTGCCGGCCGGTGAATCGAAGAACCCGGAGCGCGACATGCCCCTGGCTTTACTTTTGGGGCTGGGTTCGGTGGTCATCCTTTACATGTTCATACAGCTGGTGACACAAGCAGCCGTCCCTAACCTGGGCGATACCACGTCCCCACTGCTCGATGCCTCCGGAGTTTTGTTTGGTCCCATTGGTGCCATCATCCTGATGATCGGTGTGGTGGCTTCGGTCACCGGCAACCTGGTGAGCACTATGTTCTCCACGCCTCGGCTTACCTATGCCCTATCCATTGAAGGCTCCCTGCCCGAATGGTTTGACAGGGTACATCCCAAATTCCTGACGCCTACCAACTCCGTGATCTTCTTTGGCGTGCTGGCTTTTATCTTCGCTGCACTTGGCTCCTTCACCTACCTGGCCGCCATGACGGTACTATCAAGACTGTTTCTGTTCATCATCAGCTGTGGAGCCATTCCAAAACTGCGCCCCCGTTTCAGGGATAAAAGTCCCTTCATACTCAAAGGCGGATACCTTATCCCGGTCCTCGGCATCCTCGCCTGTTTCTGGCTTATGTTTCAGGTCAGCTTCAGTTCCATCTGGTTGACCGCTCTCTTTATCGCGATCGGCACCGGGTTATACCTTCTCAGCCGAAACAAACCTGCAATATAGCCACGACCCATATGGCAATTCGGTCCATCGTTCATTCATGGATCAACTGACCTCATATTACCTTAAATGAAGCAGGAGCTTCAGGGACAGCGTTGCTAAGCCGGAGCTTAGCAACGAGTCCAAAACCAAGATAGAGACCACTTGACCATTGGATATTCCGTGCTGGATATTCGATATTACACGCGATGTATCAAACCCTGTTAAAAAATTCGCTTTAATATCACTATCTCCTCACCTATGAATACCTGGTTTGTATACATCATCCAATGCACCGATGGCAGCTTGTACACCGGATGCACCAATCACGTTATACGGCGATGGCACCAGCACTGCCAGGGAACCGGAGCCCGGTACCTGCGGGCCCACCCACCAAAGATGTTAGTGTATGTAGAAGAAACCACCGATCAATCCACTGCCTGTAAGAGAGAATATGAGATCAAGCAGTTTTCGAGACAGGAGAAAGAAGAGCTGATAGATAAAAAGCTCCTGATCTTGGATTGACCGAACGACCGATCTGTGATGAACGATTCTACTCTCGTTTAGGAGCTCTGCTTCGGAATGCCTCATTGAAGCTCTGTCTCCTATCTAGTCTTGCTCAGCTGCGCAAAAAAGGAAGCCGGAGCTTCCGGGGTTGCGTGACTAAGCAGGAGCTTAGTCACGAGTACAAGGTTGGATATAGATTAAACTGTTGCAGCACTAGCACCTATTGGATTTCCGCCTTCGCGGGAATGACAGGGCTTCGTTGGGGTGATCCATGATCAGCACTTGAAGATTGGATGTACACTGTTGGATACAGAGTATTCCTACTCCGGTCCCCGGTCTTCTGACTTCGGTTCTTCGTCAGTTCCAGCTCGGAATTGCTCAAAAAGATCCGGAATGACCGTCAATGGATAGCTTGAATTCGAGTTGATGAGCACGCAGATCCCCAGGCCTTCATCCGGAGCAAAGGCGATCTCGCTGCGGTATCCATTTACATAGCCTCCATGATACACCACCTTTTGGCCGTGATTGTCGAGTATCCTCCACCCCATTCCATAATGTGATCGATTCACCCCTTCCCAATGCCGGCTGAACCGTCGGTTATTAATGGTTGCTAACGGCTCATAGATGGTATCAAGGGTTTCTTTGGAAATTATATCGGGATAATGGCCGGTTAACAGCAGTAGCCACTGCCCCATGTCAGATGCCGATGCATTAATGCCTCCTGAAGAAACTGCATTGTAGTATTTACGTGAGATAGGAATCGGAACACGTCCCTTTGAACGGGAGTGATACACGTGAGGAGATGCTTTGTTGGGGGAATATCTTATGCTGTCAAATGCGGCCGATGAATAGGTCATATTCAAAGGCGTAAAGAGCTTGTCATGAAGCAGTGCGTTGAATGAGGTATCGGTTTGTGACTCCAATACTTTTTCAATTACCGAATAAGTAGCATTCTGATAGGCAATTTGTTCTCCTTCCTTTGCTATCAACGGGACTTGCTTCAGCCGGGGAATGATACGTTCAAGGGGCAGCCCATCTTCCACTAAATTCGTGTAAGCGTGCCGTGGTAAGCCGGTTGTATGCGATAGTAAATGCTTCACCTGAACACGTCCGGTTTGTTCAGCATCATTAAGCTGAAATTCATTCAGGTATCGGTTTACAGGCTCATCCCAACTGACCACCCCTTCCTCCACAAAAACTCCTGCAAGTACCGAAGCAAACCCTTTGGATACACTTCCCAGCCTGAATACTGTATGTTCATTTACCGGTTCAGCCTTTCCCTTTTCTTTGACCCCAAATCCCTTTTGAAAAACCACCCGGCCATCTTTTACGATCACAACCGCCGCTCCCGGAATGCGTTTTTCATTCAGACCATTTTCAAAATCTCGCTCAAAGTCAGAAAGGTAATTGGCGAGGGAAGCATCCATCTCCCAATCCTTTTTTTCTTCTTTAACAACCGTAGCTTGCTGTGGCTCCGATTTAAGATCTGTGCAGGCTTGAAAATAAACCGAAGCAAAGGTCAGTAAAAGAAATGCAGATAATAAACGGTTCACAGAATGTTATTTCACAGCGAAAAGCTGAGGTTCATATTAGGATGAATGAATTGAGAAGCATACTAAATTTCTGACTTCAATATAAGATGGTTTATGGCTTAAATCATTTTCTTGTTTTAAGGATTCTGCACGGGCTTGAATAGATCCTACCATCAAACTGCTATACCCTAATTTGCAAAACCGGAGCCTGGCAATGATCTCAGGTCATTAACACGTTTACCAAATGATAATTTTGAAGCTGACCTGAATGATGCTCTGATCAAAGCTAAATTTTTGTTAAGGTTTCAGGTGATCGGTATTGTAGTTTGGTACAATTTATACCTGATTCCTTGATCCGGATCATTATATTATTCCGGCGAAAACCATGGTGATACCGAATGTCAATCCTGCCATTTTATTAAATATTTATTGAATGCGTTCTTTAAATCCAACTTTTTACACTTCCGTACTTTTAACGGCTTTATTCCTTTTTTCATGTTCGCAAAGCGAACCGCAGAAGATCAGCTGTGGGGATCACGACTGGCAGTCGGTTGAGGAAATGGTCTTTCCCTACCTTGAAGCAGATATGCAAACCGCCATGATCATGCAGGGACAAAGTTCTGAATATAAAACCCACATGGCGGCTGATTTTGCCCTCACTTTTGAAGAATCCTATCCTGATTCAGTGGTGCAGATCCTGAGAAAACTGGAAGCGTGCAACACCGGAACTTAGCAAAGAGTTTAGTTCATCTTATACAAAGTGGTGACCACATGTCCGCCAAATGTAATAGACCTGACTGAAAGCAGCTGTTGTGCCTCTTGCACCTTCATATCAAAAGGGGGTGCTGTAAGATCTACCCCGCTCTGCTTTTTCAGCCTTGTGCCCTGACCTGAGATGATGTTCAGGTTCGGTTTAAATGATCCATCCGGCAGATGCTCAGTAACAATGAGGTATTTATAGATCCCAAGCTTTGGTACTATACATTGAATCTCAGTATTTGAGAGATGTTGCAAAACCTGTCTCAGTATAGCGCAGTCACCGGCAGGCAGTTCATCTGTGGCAATATTCAGGCATTTGAATTCAAGCCGATCATCCCGGAATTTAATTCGATTTCTTTGAACCAGAACTTCCACAATATCCACCGCTACATATTTTTTCGTAAATGGCACCAGTTCTTTACCGACATTGAAATCCCCACACCCAAGATCACAAACCACCGGAGATTGCTCAAATGACCTCAGAAAATGACCAACATTTTCGAGATATGGTTCAACCAACTCTGCTTTATGAGACCCTTCACCGGAATAGAAATCGAATCCTTCTCCACCCCATAGGTGTTTTTCATAGATCTGATCCATGGCATCTTTGGTAGGCCAGGGTTTCTTATATCTAATATTGTTTTTCAACGGACTGATCATTCTTTGTTAAGTTCCTTTTCTAATTTGAAGAAACTACCTTTATTTCAGCTTTGTATAAAGCACCTTGTTATCGGGCTCAGCCCGTTTATATTTATCCGGATCCTAATTGTACTTATGTTGGTTGAACCATGAACAAACAACTTTCAGATTTCCAAAACCGTGAGTTTCGAATTCACCGCATCATTATTCGCGTGATGCTGGTGATTCTTGCGGTGGAATGGGTCTTACTTTTGCTGGACCAAAGCTGGCTATCACTGTTTCTTGTTACACTTATCATAGGTACTGTCTTCTCTCCGATCTTATTCCGTAAACAACTGCAGATGGAACTGCCCGTCGAATTACACTTCATGGCCGTGATCTTTGTATTTGCCTCTTTTTACCTGGGTGAAATTCAGGACTTTTATTACCGCGTGTGGTGGTGGGATATCGCCTTGCACACCTCCGCAGGATTATTAATGGGGATTCTCGGTTTCCTGCTGATATTCATACTGAATGAAAGTAAGCGGGTTCACATAAACCTGACTCCCGGATTCATTGCTTTTTTTGCCTTTACCTTCGCCTTAGCTATTGGTTCTGTCTGGGAGATCTTCGAGTTTGGGATGGATCAGTTATTCGGGATGAATATGCAAAAAGAAATGCTTGGCGATCCCTCCGGGCTAACTGATACCATGTGGGATATTATTGTGAATGCACTTGGTGCTTTCCTTATAACCTTTGCAGGTTATGGGTATCTGAAACGTGAAAAAAGCTTTTTCGTCAAAGACTGGATCCGGTCATTTATTGAGAAGAATCCAGATTGGTTTAAGAATTAAAATATATACTAAGCCTGCATTGATGAAATTTATTGAGTTTTTAATTATCCTCGGACACAGCCTTTAATCAATATTTTATGGCTACAGATAAGCTGATCAAAGAGTTTTTCGAAGAGCAATTCAATGATTCTTCTCAACTATTTCTATACAAAGACAAGAAACTGCTGGATGAAGGTAAATTCCGGGAATATGCTGAAGAACAGATAGGCAAAGCCAATAAAGTTTTCTGGTCTATAAGTTTTGGGCTATTAATGGCTGTGTGGTACGGTACCAACGGTCTTATAAATTACGGCAGTGATCCGACATGGTTTAATCTTACGGTCGGTTTATTTTTATGGTTTGTTGCTTTGGTCATGGTCTGGTATGCCTCAAAAGAGTATTATACCATCAAGAGCTCAATGAGCTTTTTTATCAGACTATTGGATGAGAATGATGATCACTCAGGCTGACCTACCTCAGATCAGTCCAATATAAATCGTTCTAAAGCCCGTATTACATTTCCAAATCCTCTTCGATCTACCAAATTATTAATAAATAGGTAAACCTCCGTATCGGCTCCCGGATCACTGATACTAAACAGTTCAAATCCCCGCATTGAACCATCCACATTTACTGAAATATTTTGAAAGTACTTTCGCTGATCCTCATCAAACACTTCTCCTGAACGAACATAATCATAGAAATTTCTAAGGTCACCGAGGGTACTATACATCCCTCCGCTCCCCTTCACCAGCCAGGAGGTTTTCCCCCAGTTAGGTGGTATGTTAGGAATACCGATCTTTTCAGGTCCGCCCCCAACTGCAAAGTCTTTAATCGAAAGTCCTCTTGATTCACCGTATTCACCGGTTCGCCCCATATTAGCAGGGTCCAGAAAATGTGTTCTGATAAAGGAATAATATTCCTGCCCTGAAACGTGCTCGATAATGGCAGCAAGCATCACGAATGCAGCGTGAGAATGCTGTTGGCCCGTACCCGGCTCAAATATCAGGGGAATGGAAAGCATTCGGTGTTCTGCAGTTTCTCTATCGATCCATGCCAGGTCAGGATTCCAGTCTTCCACAGTTTCAAAGAAATCGGGTAGTCCGCTCTCACCATTCATCAAATGAGTGATGGTCATTCCCTGTCGGTCATCCGGTACCTGATCAAAAAATTTAGTGATAGGATCTGAAAGGCTAAGCTTGCCTTGTTTATTCAGCAATAGTATACCTGCAACCGTGAAATCGATAGACCTTGACCCAATACCGAATATGGTGCTTTGCTTATTTGGTATGTTTAGATCAGGATTTGCCATACCGAATGGCCGGTTTATGATCTCTTCCCCCTCATCCCTGATGTACAATAGTCCGGCCATCCCTATACTTTCCAGTGAATCAACCACTGCATTCAGGTTTTTTTTGGTGATGATCAATTCCTGCTGAACCGCTACCTCCTTCATGTCTATGATACCATCAGGACTTAATTGTACCAGCAAATTCTTTCGCTCATCATTATCATTTGAAAGCATAAACAGTAATCCTCCCGGTTCGCCTTCAATACCTACACCATCCAAATAAGGCTTTAAGGAATTTCTTAAGTCAGTAAGGCGGGTGACCAATTCTGAGCGATCATCAAAAGCATCAGGAGCCCAAAATTCATCAACGAATGAAACGATGAAAGAGTCCTCATTGGATCGAAGAAATTCTATGACAGCCTGCTCTGCCTTCAGTATATGTGGTGGTGGCCCATCCTGTGCTAACGCCATCCCACCGCTTAAAACAACGATATTAAGTAGGGTAATCAGTTTTCTCATAACACTTTTGTTTAAATACCGGATGTTTATAACGATCACTATCGTCTAAAATAGATAATTCCCCCTTCCTTATTTCCCGATAAAAACTCCATGATTCCATCTCCATCCAAGTCGGCAAAGTGGGGAGAATTGAACTGGGTAACTTCAATATTGATGGGCAAGGCTTCGGCTTTAAACTCTGCGCGTTCCTTGGTTCCAATATTTCGATAAAATTTAATGCCTTCTACTTTTGAACCGAGGAACAAGTCCATATCCCCATCACCGTCCACATCATAAAAAGCGGGAGCACTTCTATGGCGGACTTCCACATTGCTGAAAGCATCTTCAACAATCTGGAATTCTGGTTCGTCGGGCGTTCCGATATTTTCGAAATAAGCTACACTGCCGCCTGATGCTCCCACCATCACATCCAGGTCGCCATCTCCATCCAGGTCTGCCATGGCCGGTACAGCATTGCTTCCGCGAGGCAGTTCCAAAATTGTTTCTTCTATCAATTCAAACGTGCCCCCTTTATTCTCATAATAAGCCACACCTCCTCTCCACCTTCCGAGCAACAGATCATCGAGACCATCACCATTAAGGTCTTCCAAAGTGGGAGCATAATGATAAGCATCAGGGAGTTCCAATGTCCCATTTTGATGGTATTCAGGAGATGTTTTGGTTCCCCTGTTTTCGTATAGATATACAATCGATGAATTTCTGTTGAAGGGGTCGATCTTGTTGGCAAGCATCAGGTCCAGATCTCCATCCCCGTCAAGATCCCCGGTCGCCGGAATACTTTCATTTCCAACATCCAGGTTTCTGAGAAATTGTTGAGTTATAAGTTCATAGGTTCCACTGCCGGTCTGCTCGTAAAAAAGAAAATTTTCAGCGAGGGTTTGATTGGCGTTATAAGCTCCGCCAAGTACACCCAGAAACAGGTCAACATCTCCATCCTTTCCCCAGTCAGTGAGGGTTGGGGCATTATATCCGCTTGTTTGTACCGGATCACCGACCGGAAACGGTCTTGGTTCTCCCTGAAATTCAGGATTGGAAGGTGTACCTCTGTTTTCAAGCAGCAATACACTCGGTTCAAAGAAGTCACCCCAAAAGATATCCTGATCACCATCCCCGTCAATATCCATAAAGGCCATGGTGTTGGCACCGTGCATGGTTCCAAACTGCTTGACGATCTCAATGTTCTCAAAACGTTGATTCACCAGCTCAAAACGGGGAATACCGTTTTCATCCTGACCTACTGATTCATAACGTGTCAATGTCCCATCGAGGCGTCCGATAAACAGATCCAGATTGCCATCATTATCAATATCTGTGACATTAGGGATGTTTTGGCGGTCTGAAAAGATCGGTTCACCACGGGTGTCACGTAAAGAATCTACAGCCAATTCAAACTCCGGATCCGTGGCATTCCCCTCATTTCGATAGACCCGAATGTAGCTGTATGGCTGTTCAGTCAACAGATCAAAGTCACCGTCCTGATCCAGGTCCACGAATCTAAACCATTCACCAATATCCAGACCTTTATACTTGTCTGTTTTCCAGATAAGGGGAAATCCTGTTGTTTCTCCCCTGTACTCAAAGTGCTTTAGATTTCCGGTATTTTCCTGCACAAACAGATCCGAGTCTCCGTCCGCATCGATATCTACAAACTGAGGCCTGGGGGCATTGAATCCACCTAAAAATGGAAAATCAATAGGGTCACCGTTCTCATCAAAAAAGGGAAAAGGAGCCACTTCCTGCCTGTACTCTCCATTCACCCTCAGATTAGAATTTGTCGCCGGTTCCAAAGATGCACAGGCCGAAATAACAAAAAGAGATATCAACGCAATTGGGATGATTCGAGACATAAATAAATAGTTGTTTAAAAAGCTTCTTAACGAATGTTTGTGCCGATTCCTGAAGGGTACCGCCCTACTTCGATCACTTTTATGATCTGATTGGTTTCGGTATCTATGATGACCACCGTTCCTGGCAGGTTCTCAATATCATCCCTTCCTTCAGGGTTGTAGGTGCCATCCAGATTGTTATTGGTAATATAGAGATGTCTCCCATCATCTGAGAGTGCGGCACCGTGAGGTTGTGCAAGCCCCTCGCCTTTTATGGTTGTAACCACCTCTCTTTTTCCAAGATCTACCACACTCACACTGTGATCTTGTTTATTTGCGAAGTAGGCGTATGTTCCATCAGCTGAGATCACCGGGTGCCACGGTTGTGCCCCAACGCTGATATTACCGGTCAGCTTTGGTGTCACCGGGTCAGCAATATCAAAAAACAATAGCTGTCCGGATACCTGACCGGTTGCGATCATGGTTTTACCATCCGGAGTGATCGCAAAATTCACGAAGGTATGTGTTTGCCCCGGTATGTTCACCAGATCCGATTCTTCCGTGTCAATATTGGTGGTATAGATCTGATTCTCACTCAAACTTCCGATGTACATCCAGTCACCTTCCGGTGCGGCAGCTATTGCATGAGGTCGGGTAAAAAACAGCCCCACCTCATCCATGACTTCCATATCCGTTCGGTTCACCACACCAAAACTTTGTGGCGGGTTGACTGCACTCATGGATCGCCCTACATACAAAATATCTTTAGATGGATGCATAGCCATCAACCCCGGTACTTCTAGTTCCACAGATGCCAGCAGCTCGTTATTACGATCAAATTTCAACACCCGGTTCTCACCTATCAGCGTGACATACCAATAGGATCCATCCTTTTCGGCAACCGCGTGATGGGGCTTGGCATTGGCTGAGAAGCCTAGATCCTTTAGATCCACTGTACTTGCTATCTTATTGGTAGAGGTATCGATCACGGTGATCGTAGCTGATCCCTGATTACAAACATACATATACTGTGGTTGCTGACTTACCTGAGCAAACAGTGTCACTGTCCCAAAAAGAAAAAGTGCTGCACCTACTAAAATTTGTGATAATATTCGCATGAGTCTCATCTCTATAATGAATAAAAAAAAGGCAACTTCAGAGGTCTTCACATCGAAAACTCCGAAGTTGCCAGATTATTTTAAATGGGTTTTAGTCGTCCCGATTAGTATCTAAGATAAACAGTCCTTCGTTGGAGCTTGTCATCAATACAATGTCATCAAAGTACGGATAGTTACTCCACGTTCCGGGGAAACCGGGTCCATCTTCCTCAAATGGATGAGAATCAAAGTAACCGACTCGTTCCGGAGAAGCCGGATCCGTGATATCGATCACCTGTAAACCACTTGAGTAGTTGGATTGATACATGGTATTCCCTTCGATATACAGGTTGTGGTCAGACGAAGGACTTTCTACAAAGAATTCTACCACAAATTGTGGATCGTCCAGGTCGCTGACATCCCAGACCAATGTACGGGTTTGATCTACGTTTCCGGACAGTTCATCCAGCTCATCGTTCTGGAAAAAATACCGCTGATCTTCTGATAACCATCCCTGATGGATGTAGGCATGATCCGGATATGAAGCTGTTGAAAGAGCTACCGGATTATCTTTATCGGTCACATCGGCAATACTAACGGCAGTCTCATTGGAACCGAAGCAGATCTCACTGCCTTTGTGGTCCTCATCAGGACCATCATAGATCACACACTGCGCATCATGTGAATACCCTGTACCTGAACGTCCGGTTGACGGATCGGCAAAACACCCGGCGAATGTTGGGTTTTTGGGATCTTGAATGTTTATCATATGGAGTCCACCGCCACAGGTCTCGCCACCGCCGCTGCTACCAACGGCAAAGGCAAAGCCCGTGCTTTCGTTGATCACGATGTTATGAGCACTGTTGATGTTGCGATAGATCGCATCTTCCTCAAACAGCATCGGTTCTCCGTCAAATTCTCGCAGTTTGGTCAGGTCCAGAACCTGCATGCCGTGCTCTCCGGCATTATCGGCAACCACAAATACATGGTTCTTGTACACTTTCATATCTCGCCACACATTGGCACGGGAGCCTTCGGTCATTGGCAGATTACCAATATACACCGGATTTTGCGGATCAGTAACGTCTACAAATGAAGTTCCTTCATTTCGGCCAACAATCGCATAATTCTTGCCGGTTTCTTCATCGGCCCAGGCCCACATATCATTCAGGCGTACACCCCGTTCACCACCGATCTCACTGATAGGCAGAAATGCCACAAGATCTACATTTTCACATCCATAGATCCCGGCTTTACCGTCTTCACACTCTACAGCTCCGCCGGTGATCGGCTCCAGAATATCATCTCCTTCACCCATCAATACTTTTTGTGTTGACCAACTTCCATTCTCATCCTGTTCCATGATGGCAGCAGAACCCGCTCCATAGTCTGCACCGGTTAAACCAACCACGGCAATGTTTCCATCCACAGCCAGTGTTCCGGCAAAATTCGCGCCTTCTTCCTGATCGGACCTCATTTTCTGAGCACTGATCCAGTTTCCAGAATCATCCGAATTAAATTCGTAGATGGCTCCATTTCCGCCATCTGCATTTGGTGCCCCGATCCATACGCTATTGCCTGAAAACTCGATGGCACCGCCAAACATGTACCAGTTCTGTGCATCAAAGGCGACCAGGCGACCATCAGAAGCCCACTCTCCGTTATTTTCATCCTTAGAAAATACAAATACAGCTCCTGAAGCACTGTTCTGACGTGGTGCTGCCACAAAGATCTGCTGACCATTGGTGTTAACTGTAGAACCAAATAGGCTGCGTTCATCAGCCTGGTTACTATTGAGAGTGGCTGTCAGGTTCCATTCAGTACCTGAATTCTCAAATACATAAACATTCCCGCCTGAACGCTGTGGGGCTCCAACAACCAGTTCACCATCTGCCATCGCCAGGGTTGAACCGAATCCGGAACCGGCTGTATCAGGATTGACAATAGTGGCCATTTCGCTCCAGTCTCCATTGTTGTTTTGGTACACAACAACCGCGCCGGTACCATTTGCATGATCAGGAGCACCAATAAAAGCATGATCGCCTTTCAGTAGTACACTCGAACCAAATGAGGTGCCTTCTGCATCAAGTGAGAGCATGCCTTTTTCACTCCATTCTCCATTTTCATTTTGGAAATAATAGGCCGCCCCATTACCCTCATTCGCGCCGGGTGCACCTATTAGTAATTGATTTGCATCAGCAGAAAGTACCGCGCCGAAATTGTTGCCTATCTTACCGTCAGAAGCCTGAAGCTGAGTTTGCTCCATCCATTCCGAACCATTTTTGGCATACAGGTAAACAATACCCGGCTGATGATAATTAGAAGGTTCCCCAATAAAAACTACATCATTGGATATGTCAACGGCCCGGGCAAAACCCTGCATGGGTTCAGCTTCGCCGTCAGCTGTTGTTTGTGCATGCCCTGAAGTATAAAACAGGGCTAAAATTAAATATGGAATTACGTACAAGGATCGTCTCATAGGAAGGTATATTTATTGCTTGATAAATTTTGTTGGTCGGTTCAAAGATACATTCAACCAACAAAAAAACAATAAAAGAAGGAAAAGATTGCCTATGAAAACTTTAAAATTCTTAAAACAGACTTAAAATCGATCTTTATTTAAAGAGTATTTATCGGTTCTCTTTATTCGCCTCTCATTTTATAGATGCTCCAGGCAGCTGCTCCCAATATGGCTGCGGTTCCACCTAAAATTAGTGCAAGGTTGAGATCTCTTTGGATTCTTTCTGCACGTGATAAATAATCAGAACCTACCCCTTTTTTATGAATGAGTCGCTCTATCTCTTCGATCTTTGCTTCCAGTTCTTTGCGGGTTTTATTCTTAAGACTCATAATTCTCCTTGTTTATGATTTTCTTGTATCCACACATTAAACATAAATCAGATTTGTGTAGTTCATTTGAAGTATGATGAGATTTACTAAGTATCGACCGAGGTTCATCGAAAAATTTTCTTCTCCCTGTCAAAACTATACGTTCATTTACAAATAAGCATTTCAATTCGCTCTTAATGATGCTATATTCCCAACCCCAAATTTGAACCTCAAAAAAGACAAGATGAGCGTATTAGTTGGAAATGATACCCGCCTGATCGTACAAGGAATTACCGGTAGTGAAGGTAGCTTTCATGCGGAGCAAATGATCGAGTATGGCACCAATGTAGTTGGTGGTGTAACTCCCGGAAAAGGCGGACAAACCCATTTAGACCGACCTGTTTTTAACACTGTTGCTGATGCCGTTAAAGAGGCAGATGCCAACACATCCATTATTTTTGTGCCCCCTGCCTTTGCAGGTGATGCTATCACCGAGGCAGCTTTTGCAGGCATCAAAACCATAATTTGTATTACCGAAGGTATTCCGGTCAAGGATATGATCGTGGCCAAGCAGATCGTGAAGAGTCACGGTGCCACATTGATCGGCCCTAATTGCCCGGGTGTTATTACACCAGGCGAAGCCAAAGTTGGTATCATGCCCGGAAATATCTTTACTCCCGGTAAGGTTGGATTGATCTCCCGTTCCGGAACGCTCACTTATGAAGCTGTTGACCAGCTCACCAAAGAAGGTTTGGGGCAAAGCACAGCCATCGGTATTGGCGGTGACCCGGTTATCGGAACCACTCACCTCGATGCCGTTAAGTTATTGAACGATGACCCGGATACGGAAGCGATCGTACTGATCGGGGAGATCGGCGGTACCGCTGAAGAGGAAGCCGGCGAATGGATCAAGGAAAATTGTGATAAGCCCGTTGTGGCCTTTATCGCAGGTTCAACAGCTCCTCCCGGGCGACGTATGGGGCACGCTGGTGCTATCATCTCAGGCGGTAAAGGAACTGCCCAGGAGAAGAAAAAATCTCTGGCTGCTTCAGGTATTACAGTAGTTGACAGTCCTGCTGAGATCGGAATGACACTGAAGAAAATGCTGGAAACTGCATAAAACCTTTAGTTCGCTTAAGAAACTATAAAGCCTCTTCCCTTTCGGGTTGAGGCTTTTATTTTATCTAAAATTTTGGATCTGTTCAGAAATCAGATCGTTGTCCCATCCGGGATGGTGGTTTTCTTTTTCACGATCACGATCCCATCTCTCACATAGTGGTATTTGTGATCACCATCCTCAAGGTGGTCACCACCAACGATCCGCACATCATTTCCGATCCTTACGTTGCGATCTATGATACAACTGCTTAGGTAACACCGCTGCCCGATTCCCATAGCAGGCTTATCAGGTCCGGCATTGTCAATATCTTCTCTGGCCTGGAATATATCGTTACCCATTACTATGGAGTTCTCGATGGAGGTTCCTTTACCGATCCTTGACCGGATCCCGATCACTGACCGTTCAATGCGGCTTGCTTCAATGATACAACCCTCAGCCACCAATGCATGTTCAAGCGTGGTACCCCTCAGCTTTGATGGCGGCAGCAGACGAGCTCTTGTGTAGATGAAATTTTCGTTATCATACAAATTGAATTCCGGAATCGTATCAGCGAGGGATAGATTGGCATCAAAGAATGATTTGATGGTCCCGATATCGGTCCAATAGCCTCCAAACTCATAGCTGCATACTTTTTGGTCGCCGTGCACACATTTCGGGATCAGCTCTTTTCCGAAATCGATGGCATCGGGATTGTCACTAAAAAGTTTGTTCAGCACCTCACGATTAAAGATGTAGATCCCCATCGATGCCAGGTAGTTCTTGCCTTGAGAGCTGTACTGATTCGGGACTTCCGACTTCCATCCATCCAATTCTTCAATGGAAGGCTTTTCCACAAAATCTTCGATCACACCTTCTTTGTTGGTCTTCATGATACCAAAACCGGTGGCATCCTCCGCATTAACTGGAATGGTAGCGACGGTCAAATCAGCATTATTTTCCTTGTGGCGCTCTAGCATCTTGCGGTAGTCCATCTGATAGAGCTGATCACCTGAAAGGATCAGCACGTGATCATGTTCGTGGTTGGCCATATGGTGAAGAGATTGGCGAACTGCATCGGCCGTTCCCTGAAACCAACCGGTGTTATCCGGGGTTTGCTCAGCCGCCAGGATATCCACAAAACCACTGCTGAACACATCAAAATTGTAGGTGTTCTTGATATGCCGATTCAGCGAGGCTGAATTGAATTGTGTCAGCACATAGATCCGTCTGATGTTTGAGTTAAGGCAGTTTGAGATCGGGATATCCACCAAACGGTATTTACCACCAACCGGTACGGCCGGTTTGGACCGATGATCTGTTAATGGGAATAAGCGTGTTCCTCTTCCCCCTCCTAATATGACTGATATAACGGATGAACTTTTCATAATACCCTTATTACTTCTTTAATAATGACTTATACATTTCCTCGTATTCCCTGGCCGAACGCTTCCAGGAGAAATCCAGCTTCATAATTCTACTCAAGACGTCTGAATATTTCTGAGAATCTTTGTAAAGATCTACAGCCCGACTGATTGCCTCTGAAGCTGCTTCCAAACTAAAATCCTCAAAAGTGATCCCATAGCCGTCTTCTTCTGATATATCTTTTACCGTATCCTTTAATCCTCCAACGGCCCTTACTATTGGTACCGTTCCATATCGCATGGCAAACATTTGGTTCAACCCACACGGTTCAACCCTTGAGGGCATAATGATGAAATCTGAGCCGGCATAGATCTGATGGGCAAGCTTCTCATTATACTCCAACGTGGCATCAAAATACCCCATATGAGCGCCTTCCATCTGAGTAAATATCTGGTGCAACTGTGGATCACCCGTTCCCAGTAAAATAAAATTAACTTCCTGATCAGAATATATCACCTGCCTGAACAGATCAGGCAATAGATCAGCCCCTTTCTCCCGAACCAAACGTCCGATAAATGCCACCGTAGGATGCTTAGGGTTCAGATCAAAATGCTCACATAAAAACTTTTTATTGAGGCTTTTACCCTTCTTTCGATTGCGGTGACTGAAGTTATGCTCAACCAGTTCATCTGTCGCAGGATCCCAGACCTCCGTATCAATACCGTTTACAATACCCGTCGATTTCGGTCTTTCTTGCTGAAACAACATTTCAAGACCATTACTGCTCTCAGACAGTTCACTCATGTAATTATTGGAAACTGTCGTGATCTTCCATGCACATTTCAACCCGGCCGCCAGCGAATTAAGCCTGCCATCCCAGTCTAACAATCCCAGTTGATCAATATTGAAAGCCGGTAACAAACGGTACTTCTCAATATCATGCACACCATGATATTCTGCGTTATGAACCGTGATAACCGTCGGAATGTCACTCATATCCCGGTAGCGATTGCACTGAGAGGTCATGAAGGGGATCAACCCCGTATGGTGATCATGGCAGTGGATGAGATCAGGTTGCTCTTCGCGTACCTTCAGCCACTCCAGCGAGGCGATCTGAAAACTCACAAAGCGTTCCAGCTCGTCCCAGTATCCGTGCCCCGACCAGGGATCAATATAAATTCCGGGCCGGTCAAATTTCCCCGGGATATCGATCACATAAAAAGGAAATCCGAGTTTATCATCTTTTAGTCTTTGAACCGAAAATGGCACCTCCTCAGCCCCCATTTTAAAGGTTCCCTCATGAACAGGTTCGAAGTTTTGTTCAGTTATCCATGGGTTATGATACTTCGGGATAACCACTTCACAATGAAGCCCGATCTGATTCAGATATTTGGGTAATGAACCAACAACATCTGCGAGTCCGCCTGCTTTGGCAGCGGGATAACATTCTGCACTGAGATGAACGATGTGCATTTTAGTGTAACCTTCTTCCTGATTATTCGTTTACTTCTTTATAACGGGAAATAAGCAATCTTTGGGCATCTTCCAAAATAATTAAGGGCTTAATCGACAAAATTAAATGATTTGGTAATGAGCAGATATGAGGTTCAATATTAATTATGATTCTGCATCTTCCATCATTTTGTTTATCATCTGAGCCCACAACTTCCATTTAAAAATAACAGTGCATATGGCAGTAATAAACGTAAATGGCATCAGTAAATCGTTTGGTAAAACCCAGGCGGTCAACGATGTCAGTTTTGAAGTTCAAAAAGGCCGGATCTTCGGGTTACTTGGCCCAAACGGAGCCGGCAAAACCACCACCATACGGATGATCAACTACATCCTGACCCCTGATACCGGATCAATATTGATCAATGGATTAGAGGCAAGTCCCGAGACCCAAAAAATGATCGGCTACATGCCAGAGGAACGGGGACTTTACAAGAAAATGAAGGTTTTTGATCAGCTCATGTACCTGACCCAGCTGAAAGGCATGAACAGTCATGATGCCAAAAAAGCCATCAATTACTGGCTCGACCGATTTGATGCGACTGATTGGAAGAAAAAAGAGATCAGTGAGCTCTCGAAAGGGATGTCCCAAAAGATACAGTTCATTGCCACGATCGCACATGACCCCGACATCTATATTTTTGATGAACCATTCAGTGGATTGGATCCCATCAACAGTGAAACGCTGAAGGAGATCATCATTGAACTGAGAGATAACGGTAAGACCATTTTATTCTCTACGCATCGCATGGAGCAAGTGGAACAAATGTGTGATGACATCTGCCTGTTTAACAACGGTAAAGCCGTTCTGAGCGGTAACCTGCGGGAGATCAAGGCTTCCTTTGGTGAAAATACCATCAATCTTGAATTCGACGGGGATGGTTCATTCCTCGACAAGCTTGAAAATGTTCGAATAAATAACCGATCCACAAACTTTGCGGAGATACGGGTGCTGGATGATCAGAATATGCAGGACATCCTGAAGCTGGCGATGGATCATGCTGAGATCCATAAGTTTGAGCGTATCCAACCATCACTGACCGACATTTTTATTTCCACAGTTGGAGAAGACAACATCAAAAAAGAGGAGATCCAATAATGAGTTTGCATAAGATCTGGCTGGTACTGAAACGAGAATATCTGACCCGGGTAAAAAGTAAATCCTTCATCATCATTACCGCACTGACTCCCCTTGCCTTTGTGGCTTTTATGGGGATCATCGTGTTCATCAGTATCTCTGAAACGGAAGTTGAAAAACGGATCGGGATCCTGGATGAAACCGATGTTCTGGTGGAACGACTCGTAGAACTTAACGAAACCCGCTACTTCGATGTCAGCGACCGTGAGATTGAAGAGCTCAGGGATGAGGTGATGGCGGGAGAACTGGATGGTTACATCGTGCTATCAGATTCTGTGATCGAGCACTCCAAATCTCCAACCCTGGTACATGGCGGTAGTGGTGGACTTAGTTTTCTGTCTGCTGTACGATCCGATCTGAGGGAAGCCGTTCGGGAAGAACGCCTAACCCGACAGAATGTATCGGACGAGATCCGGGATATCTTTGATACACGAACAGGGCTTGAAGCCATCAAATTGACCGAAGAGGGAGAATCAGAGGATAACACGGTATTTGCCTCTGCTCTTGGCTTTGTGCTGGGGCTCCTCATATTCTTTGGGATCTTTTTCTATGGAGCCTTACTCATGCGCAGCGTGATCGAAGAAAAGACCAACCGCGTACTGGAAGTGATCGCCTCCTCCGTCAAACCTATAGAACTGATGTTTGGTAAGTTATTCGGGGTTCTCTCGATCGCGTTGACACAGTTTGGAATTTGGATCCTGTTTTACACGGGTTTGTCCATTGCAGCAGCTCCCATTGCAGCCATGATCGTGGATGCACAAATGGACTCCCTTCCCGAAGAAGCCGCCAGCGAAGCTTTCGACCCGGCTATGCTGGATAACCTGGTGATCGAGCCGGCTATATTCATTTATTTTCTGCTGTTCTTCTTCCTGGGTTTCCTGATCTACAGTGCCCTATTTGCCGCCATTGGTGCCGCTGTTGATAATGAGCAGGACACACAGCAATTCATGCCGATCGTGGGTTTACCGATCTTTATTGCTTACTTCCTTAATACCAAGGTTATGCAGGCACCGGATTCATCTTTATCAATATTTGTATCCATCTTTCCCCTAACCTCACCGATCAATATGATCTCAAGAATTGCCTCTACTTCGGTACCGGCCTGGCAGATCATTGTTTCGATCCTGCTGATGATCCTGACCTTCTTCGGCATCATGTGGCTGGCAGCACGGATCTATCGTGTGGGCATTTTGATGTACGGAAAAAAGCCAAGCTTCAAAGACCTGGCTAAGTGGATCAGGCAATAATACACTATTAACTGAATAGCATTCAAAAGGGTAAGATGTTCGTCTTACCCTTTTCTTTTTATAGTCTATGGTTTTCTTCTCTGTATCTCCGGATCAGTTCATGAAAGATTTGATCTTGCGGATCACTCTTGGGTCAAGTTCCTCGTTCAGCATGGATGATAACAAGTCATCCCTTTGGGCGGGATCAAGATATCTTACAGCTTCTAAAGCATGATATCTGATGCGTGCATCACGGTCTTCCTTTAACACACTCAGGGTCTCATTCCAGTAATCTGAACTTTTATTATGTGCTATTAACAGTTGCAAAGCTTCTTTTCTGAGATCATAAGGAAACTGACCAAGGGCATATCGGTCAGATAACTGCAGAGCTGAACCGGTTGTATCGGTTCCTACTACAGACTTAAGAATCTTCATAGCTTTGTCATCGCTATTATCGCTTCCTTCAAATCTCTCTGCCAAACTTATTACATCGCTTAGTGGTGCTATTTGAACATACGAACGAAGGCCTGTGTTGAACACTGTATCCTCCTCAGTTCTGATCAGTTTGTTTCGTATCGTGTAGGCGGCAGATTCATTTCCTTCATAATTAGCCAGTGCCTTCAATCCTGAAAGTTGCGTGGCAATGTTATCAGAATTGACATAGCTGATAAAAGTTTCTTCGGTTCCGGTGGCATCTTTTGTGATGGACGACAGAGTCTCGAGCATGGCCGCTCTGACTTCTTCATTTTGCTCTTGTCCCATCACATCTCTCAGTGCCAGCTGTAGGTCGGGGTTGTCACTGAAAGCCCTCAAAGACTCTGCGGCCTGAATTCTGTTATCAGGATCCTGATCCCTTAACTGTCCGATCCAGAACATAAAGGGTTTGGTTTCGTTCAGGACGAGATCCGGATGATCCGGTGTGTTGATGGTCAGGTAATCGATCCCGGAAGAGAGGTTCACACCCACCGTATCTTCAGCGCCGGTAAAACTGAGCTCTGTTGTGGTAGTGTCGGTAAAACTGAAGGCTGTGGCATTTACAGAAACCAATGTTTCAATTGGGGCTTCCACGGCTTCAAACGCCAACAGCAAGCTGCCGTTCAATTCATCATAGATATAATCCACATTGTAAACCGGATCACTTCCTGATTCGTTGGTCTCTTCAGTTTCAAAAACCTCCGGCTGAGGCAACGACTCCCAATACATACCCACTTTATCATACCACAGATCGGCGTAATCATCCCAGCCTGTTACCCCTTCAAACTGCTGAACCATCTCACCCAACGATCCCTCGATCACTTCTTTGAGTTGGATATCATTCATATTATCTACCCCCTTCTCCCAGATATTCCAGCGATGGATGGATTGAAGATCATCACTGTTTACTAATGCTTCTGTTTCATCAGTTCCGGATAAAAGTACTTTCAGAAACTCGTACCGGTCGTCAGTAGTATTCAGGTATCGATGATAGTTACCAAACCATTGAGCCGCTATACCACGCTTAAGCTGAGTGGATAATGAACCCAGATTTTGGTACAGGTAGATCACTCCGGCTCCGGCCTGTACTTCCTCCCACTGATGATCAGGCAGAACTACCACATTCATAGAACGATATGGATATTCAAACGATAATTTTTCTTCGTGATCTTTAAGGGTGTTTACCGCAATATCAAGTAAACCCTCTCGCACCTCAGGCAATAGTGCATTTTCGTTTGCATAAAGAGATACCTGCTTGACACCAGCCCGGGCACTGATGGTTTCATAATTTCCAAGCACAAACGTCAATCCACTGACCGGAATATCTTCTTCCGAATTCCATTGAACCGTTTTTTGATCCACGGAAGCAAGCTCATCGGTTACCTTACTGCCATGAGATATTACCGATAGGTCGGTTGGTATGGTAAAAGTGGTGGTCATTGGGAAACTGACTTCCGGATGATCAGGTAAAGGGATCCAGTACCGGCGACTTTTGGGGTTTAGGGATGACCATAAGTTACCATATACATCCTTTTTGATTCCATAACGGGAGTTCGAGGTCCAGCCAATTGTTATTTCAGCTTTAGCTCCCGTGGGTAAGGTATCTTTCAATGCAATGATCAGGGAATCTGATGAGACCGTAAAATCTGCTTCTTCCCCATTTACAATAATATTTTTTATTTGTGACTCTGCGGTGTTAAATACCACCTCCGTCAACTCAGAATATCTTGAAACAAGGGTAAACGTACCTTCCGAGATCAGCATCGGTTCCTGTGGGTCGATACTCATCTCCAGGTCAAGTTTTTCTATGGAGTAAGGAAGATTCGGGTAGGCCGAATACTGCCATACCGTACCTTCATTTTGCGCAATAACATGACTGCTTAAGACAAATAGAAATAAAATAGTGGCTATTGATTTCTTCATTCTGAAATGTATTCTTCAAAGATTTTTTTTAACTCGGGATATAAAAATTCGTTTGTGGAGTAACCATTGCCCGAATGTATGGTTTGTTCACCTTTTACGTCACTGAACACCCCTCCGGCTTCCTGTACTACCGGTAGTAACGCAGCGGCATCCCAAATATTCAATTCGGGATCATACATCAGGTCGGCACGCCCCGTGGCTACCATCATGTGGCCATAGGCATCACCCCACGTTCTGTGAAGCCTTGTGCGGTCCAAAAGTTCCTGAAACAACTCCTGTTGTCCCATCTCGCGGAATCGATCGATCTCGGTTACCAAAAAGGTAGCTTCACTAAGTTCTTTCGTCTCACTCACATGGCAAGGATTCCCGTTAAAGGTAGCCCCTAATCCAATGCCGGCTGCACACAATTCATCAAGAGCCGGTGCGTAAATAATGCCAACTACCGGTTCATGATCCATTAAAACACCGATCAGTGTGGTATAGAATGGCACTCCGTGAATAAACGACTTGGTTCCGTCGATCGGATCGAGTACCCAGGTTATATTGCTGTCTTCGTTTGTTGTGCCAAATTCCTCGCCAACGATCCCATGATCAGGGTAACGGCTTAGTATCTCCTTTCGCAGGATCTGCTCGGTTTCCCGGTCTGCGATCGTAACCGGTGTATCGTCATCTTTAGAAATAATATGTATATCTTTCTTGAAATAATTAAGAGTATGGTCCCCGCCTATACGGGCAATTTCAATGGCTGCGTCCAGTAATTCTTTTGTCATTAAGTTCGTATGTTCATATAAAATTTAAAATAGATACCTAACATCCCGCCAAAACTATGAGTATGATGAAAACGCTGTCAACATTGTTGGTTGTGACTTTCGCGCTTCTGCCTGCCCTAACGCTTGCTCAGGATGGACAGGTTCAGCTAAGAGACAGCAGTAAGTTAAGCATTAAAGGAAAATCAAACGTAAATGAATTTTCCTGTGAATCTGAACATGAATTACAGAAAGATTCACTGGATTATTCCTACTCCGTCAACGGTGATACCGTTCAGGTAAGCGGGGTGAACCTGAACCTGGAGATCGACCAATTTGACTGTGGAAAACGTGCCATCAACCGTGATTTCAAAAGTACACTTAAATATAAAGAGTTCCCTTTTATTGAGATCATATTGAATGAACTTGTGGTCTCCGATTCCACCAGCCTGATTCCCCGTGAAGCAAAGGTCACGATCCGAATTGCGGGCACCGAAAGATATTACACGGTTCCTCTAAACTCGTTTTCGAGCAGTGAAGAAAGCTTTACAGTAGGTGGAAATAAGATCCTCAGAATGACCGATTTCGGGCTTGAACCTCCCTCCCCCATGTTCGGACTCATAAAAGTGGAAGACGAACTCGATATTCAGTTTGACCTGGTGATCGTACGGAGCCCGTTTGCAAACTGACCTGACCTCGAATTAATTAAGGACTCTCCAAGTACCACCAAGCTGTTCATCCTCGGTTCCTATAGTAAGCCGGCTACCCGGAATGGAATCTGTTCCGGCAGCTATCGCTTCTGCTTTAAAACCTGAAAGTTCCTTGTACACTTCCAACGAGTCAGATAATATCACAGGTTTATTGTTATCTCCATTAACCTTTCCAATACGGTACACAATCGAGTTAAACGGACCGTTTTCTCCCAACTCTTCTGATGCCACAGCCCAGATATTTAGAGCCTCATCAATATGTAATCCCGAAATATCCCTGTTCAAGCTACTGTTTGTCCAATTGCCCGGAGCATTTACAGCAACGCCCGTTTTACCCTCAGTTGCCCATTTCAACTTGTAACTCCTGAGATCAGCTTGGGCCCATCGGATCAAACCATCAGTGTAGGCATCAGAACCTCCTCGTTCCCCAAAAAGCACGATCAATTCATTATTAAGAGTGCTAAAACAAGCCAATCCTTCGATCTCATCTCCTGCAGGATCATCCGGTCCCTTTGCATCAAATTCAGGCAATTCAATGACGCCTAATATGTCGGCATTGTACGATGAGGAAGCATTGACCAATTTAAGATGGAACAATCTCCCATACTCCCCATCCCACCTACCGGACTCAGCGATCAGAAACTCATTTTCCCTGTCAGGTAAACGGCACACCGATTCAAGATCACTGCCGGCCCCGTCTTCATGTTTCCAATCATTGATTAGCACAGGTTGGACCTTTATGCCTGATGCCGGATCAACTTCAATCACAGACAGTCTGCTACCCTCCTCAAAGCTTTTCAGGTCGTACACCGCCAGGTATGCTCCCTCATCTACCTTATCCATACCACTGATCGCCATAAGGTTGTTCCGGCTTTCAGCCATTTGGCTATCTCTATTTTCTTGTTGGCAGGATATCATTAAAAAACAAAGGAGTATAAAACTGGATATTCGCAAAGCTGAAGGTTTTCGGTTCATGAATATGATCTTTGATATGATTTAAATCGATCCGTTCAAATATAATAAATACGTTTAAAGACGGAGGATACAATTATTTTAAACACCGGATCTTTAAACGCACCCAGCCCCCCCGTAGAGACACGGTTCATCGTGTCTCTACGGGGGGGGCTGGGTTATACAATGAATCCGGCTGTTGATTCCCACAAACAAAAAAAGCCGAACGGCCGGATCTGTGATCCTGACCATTCGGCTTTAGCGATTACCGAACATAAAAAGGGCGAGCCTTTCACAGCGCGCCCTTTTCCTATGAGGTCGGTATATTAGAAGCTTACTACAGCTTCTAACATGATTCCGCTAAATTCTGCACCGGCATAATCTCCGGTAAAACCATCATATGATTGTTTTACATATTCAAGTTTGGTCATTACGTTATCAGTCATGAACCAGCCACCGCCAATATTGATACGGTTTATATCGATATCATTGCCACCAACTTCTTCACCAGATACGGTGTTGTAACGTGTACCTAAGTAGAAGTCTTCATCCATTCCAAATCTGTAGAGCAGCTCAGCACCTAACTGTGTGAAGGTACGGCTGTCTGCTTCTGTATCGATCTGACCAGTTACAGTTTCAAATACTCCGAAGAATTCAAGTCCCTGGAATTTTACGAATGGGTTGATCATGATTGCAGTCATTTCACCTGCAATTGGGCCACCTGGTGCTCTACTGGATACAGTAAATGTAGGAGAATATCTACCTGCACGGAAGTTATCTGGCTCAATAACGTTGTAATAACGTGTACCGGCACGGTCACCAGAGTATAGATAGATAGAAGAACTTTGAGATACTCTGAACAATGAACCGGTCAGACGAAATCTAAGATCATCATTAACCTGACTGTCATAACCAATTTTAGTTAAGAAAGAAGGCTTGGTTTTGATCGTTTCTTCGTTAGTACTTTGGTTCAATTTTCCGTTTGTCACACCAACCATACCAAAGATATCGCCAGAGTAAACGTAAACTTCACCGCCAACTTCAGTGGTAAAAGAATCCATGATATAGTTACCTACGAAAGGATTCAAAATAGCTGCACCGTTATCTGATCTTCTGAAGTGAGTGTCACCATAGTTATTTTCCATGTGACCTACTTTGATACGAAGGTGATCAGAAAGTCCAGCTAAGAAACCTTCTTCAATAAAATCAAAACTGTCTAACTGTAAGTAACCACCTTTAACATAAGTTTCTGTATGGTGTTGTGAAGACAGATAAGTACGAAGGTGCATTCTCATACCTGGAGCTAAAGCAACATCAAAATCGAGATTTGAAGTAGCCAGGTTAAAGTTTGACTGTAAATCAGATAGATTGTTTGCGTCATTTTCGTGACTTAAACCCTGGAATTGAAGTGTGTTAGAACCACCGATTCTTACATACACACCGTCAAATTCTTTGTCGGTAGTAAATGGGGCTTCAAATACATTCAATCCTGCCTTGGTAGGCGGGGTATAATATTGAATGTTGTTACGTTCCTGAGCTTGCGAGGAGAATGAGAAAGCTCCCATAATAACCGCTACAAGCACTGTCGTGATATATTTATTTGCTAGTTTCATGACCTTAAAGGTTTAGTTAGTTGTTGGTTAGTTAAAAAGGTGTTATTGAATGAATTTGGCGTCAAAGATCACATCCACTTCTTCGCCGGCTTTGATGGCTCCGAACATGGCTTTTGGCGGATCTACGTCATAATCCTTCATATTTATATTTTGTGTACCTTTGAATAGTACTGAGCCGTCCGGTTGAATCTCATATTCAACGTCCATTTGAATAGATTTTGTGACTCCGGATATGGTCAGGTCACCGGTTGCTGATAGTGAACTGTCGTTTATTGAAGTGACTTCAGAAAGTACAAATGTGATATTTGGGTACTTCTTCTTGTCTAAGGCATCATAGGTTTTGCTATCCATGCCGCCTTTACCACTTTTGATCCCATCTACCACAACGTTGAATTGCAGATCTGAAATGGAAATAAGTGAATCTTCTTCAATTTCTATGGTCGCGTTACCTGAGAACTGCTCAGCTTCCGATTCCCAGTCGTGTACATTGGATGTACCGTCTATTACTACTTTACTGTTTTCAACATCTATACTGTAACTTTGAGCAGAAACAAGCATGGTGCTGAACGCAAACATTAATGTGAATAGAATTCTTAACATGTTGACCTCATTGGTTTGTTTTGAATGGTTGTTTTTGAATTCGTTATCAATATCTCCTCTCAAAATGAAGAAAAAATGAAGAGGAATTTTTAATTATTTATTCTCTCAAATTATTGGATAATAAATACTTATTAAAACGATAATTCAGCTGTTTTGTGAAGGTTTTGTGAAGTTGTTATAACAGGAGTACTTCTGAAGTGCAGTATCTACCATATTGTTCCCTCATTTTTCTTTGTTAGCTATTATTTAGCTCTTAGTCGTTATACATACTGACTAAGAATCCGAAACCTCATATAATGTCTGTAGTGATCAATCTATCGGCAGACCTTCGATCTGCATGATCTTAAGGGCATTTGTTGTGGGACAAGGCCCTTTCTTTATTTTATACTCAAAGCTCATTTTACCATTTTCTATGGTTTCTGCAAAATGCCAGTTACTTAGTCCCGAAATTTCATTTTCCAGGAATGCCAGTTCCAGATCATGTGTAGATACCATCCCAACACCATTTTTGCCGGCCACGTTCTTCAAAAAGGCCGTACTACCCTGAAACCGTTCACGGTTGTTGGTTCCCTTAAAGATCTCATCCACAAAAAAGAACAAGGGTACGGAATGCTCACCCTCCAATTCATCCAGCAACTTCCGCAATCTTCTGACCTCAGCATAAAAATGAGACAAGCCACCTTCCAATGAGTCTTTCACATTTATACTGGTAAACACCCGGAAATTGCGCGTTGTAAAGGAAGAAGCATTCACAGGAGCCCCGGCAAAAGCAAGCACCAGGTTCACCCCTACGGTTCTTAAAAATGTACTTTTACCGGCCATGTTGGAACCGGTGATCAAAAACAGATCGCTACCTGAGCTTACGGTAAAATTGTTTGTCACTTTTTCAGAATGATGGATCAATGGGTGACCGAGGTCTTTGGCTTCCAGAACAATACCTTCTTTCGGTTCAAAATCTGGGAAATGATAAGAAGGATTCAGGTATCCGAAATTAGCCAGCGAGTTTAAAGCCTCCAGTTCATAGAAATCATCCAGCCACTTACTTAATTTGGGTTCCAGTTCCTTTTTAAGGGCTTCCATTTTCATTGAGAAATACATATCCCAGGGAAGGACCATATTCACCAGGGGCCACAGCACCTGATTGGTTTGCAGGGAAGCCGCCCCCGCCAGGCGTGAGGCTTTCTTCAGGTAGTATGAAGGGGATTCATCCTCATTTTGAAAATTTGATAAAAAATCAGACAGTTTAGAGCCCTTGTTAAACTGATATTGTTCTATGTATAACAAGATCTTGCCAAATCGCCCCATTTGTTTGTCGATCTGATACCCTGCATCGAATAATCCGGCTATTTTATGGCTGTTGAAGTTGTAATAACCCAGGTAGGTTAAAAAAGTGATCAGTACCCAGGGACCGGTTAGCCCTGATATAGCGGTGATCAATAATACGATATTCGTTACCGATAACAGACTGAGTATGGCCAGGCTCATCCCAAATTTCACTTCACGAGGTTCCCGCATCCACCTTAATAAGGTATCCAGATTCCAATCTTTGTCCGATTCCTCCTGCCGTGATATATAGGCCTGAACCTGAAGTCGATCTCTGAAGCTGTTCAGCGGCATAAGCTCCTTCACTAATTCATGTCTTTCTTTCACTGCTTCAATGTCAGGTTCCTCATTGAGCAGCCAATCAGCCAGTCGCTCCGAACTCCCTTTATAAATAGAGGTATCTAACAAATGATGGATGGAAAACTCACCGGTAATATGTAGGTCATCTGAAAACGCGTGTCCGGTCAGATCTCTGTCAAAAGTATAGGCCGGCAACCTTTCCCATTGCAGCTCTATCCTGCCGATCTGCTGCTGCTTGACTTCCTTTAAAAAATTCAGCTGATCTTTATGATCTGTGATCTTTTTATGGCGTGAGATCAGATAAATGAATCCACCCAACAAGGCTAATAAGGCACTAAAAAAGAGTCCATCGCTGCCGGTTTGTGAAACAGCATATAACGCCAATACGGATACCACAAAATAGGCTCCTCTTATGTAAGAAAACCGGGTACTCGCTTTATCAAGTTCCCTGATCAGCCGTTCCAGTTTTTCAATTTCTTGCAGGAACCGATCGCTTAGTTCTTGTTTTGGGTCGTTATTCATATAGGATGTTAATTAAAAGTAGCCTTGATCAAAGGATAGGCATATTAACACTGAGTTTACAGTCATAGTCAAAACTCTTTTGAATTAATTTTATCTGCGAACGTCATGGTCGTGATTCTTCTCACTTCCTCTTTTAAGCGGCTCAGGTTTTCCATAATTTTGAGAAAAACCAACTCAAGCGTCTATTATGATGATCCGATCACTCCTTTTAATGCTAACTTTGGCCTTGTTGTTCTCGTCCTGTGCCTCAGATACCGAAAATGAACCTCAAAACCCATATAAGGGTATTACCGGTACCGTGGAGATCCATGAAGACTTTGAGTCAGATTTTGTGGCAACGAGAAATGTGGAAGTGTGGTTACCGGTTGGCTATGCAGAAGAAGATTCAGCCTATCAGGTACTATACATGCACGACGGGCAAAATGTTTTCAATCCCGAAACCTCCTACAATGGTAACGATTGGATGGTTGATGAGGTCCTGACAAATCTGATCAATGAAAACGAAGTTCAGAAAACCATTGTAGTGGCCTCATGGAATACCGGGGAAACCCGCTTTGCAGAATACATGCCTCAAAAACCTTATGATCAGCCATCTTTAGGGTATGAGGATGTGATCTCCGATGATTATCTGAAGTTTATGGTTCAGGAACTCAAACCTTTTATTGACCAAACCTATCGCACTAAACCTGAAGCCGAGTTTACCTCGATCATGGGCTCAAGCATGGGCGGACTCATTTCTCTGTATGCCATTTTGGAATATCCTGATGTATTTGGGGCTGCAGCCTGCCTTTCAACGCACTGGCCGGTGGCAGACAATGGTGATAACGACTTCCTGAGCTACATTCCATCCACTTTACCGGACCCTGAAACCCATAAGATCTATTTTGATTTTGGGACCAAGGGACTGGATGCAGAATATGAGGTCTATCAGAATCAGGTTGATGAGATGATGAAAAAACAGGGTTACATCCATGGTGAAAACTGGGTGACCAAAAAATTTGAGGGTCACGATCACAAGGAGCAATATTGGGCGATGCGGGTCAACGAACCACTCTCTTTCATCCTGAACTGAGGAGCTTCAACTCAACAATAGTTGCTCCCCAGCCACTTCGGTCGCTGGCCAAACTGTATGATTCCACATTTGGATTACGGTCTAACAAGCTGTGAACGGTTCGCCTGAGTACACCTTTCCCCTTTCCATGAATGATCCGAACTGAATAGATCTCATTCTTCAAACACTCATCAATATAATCAGGAATCAGGTCTCCCAGATCCTGTGGCTTAAAATGATGCAGATCCAATGTTCCATCTATCGGCAACTCAACCGTCTCCATCTCAGGCATATGGCTAACCCTCCTCAAAACCTATTTATTATTACTTCTTACTGCTTCACTGCTCACTGCTCACTGAACATAGTCCACCACCCTGCGCTCATTCACCACCTTCTTAATGAAGGACACCACTTTCTGATGATCCGGATGCACCGCATAGGCTTGCAGATCCTTTTCATTTGAGCAACTTACAGTCAAAACCACATCGCAGATAGCATCCTCATTCCCCTCCAGGATATTGATACCAACTTCTGCTGACTTCAACTCATCAATTTTTGAGGGAAGATCTTCCAGTAATTTCTTCATGGTTTCAGCATTTTCTGCCTTGGTCTTACCCTCAACCACATCCTTCAGCTTCCACATTACGATATGCTTGATCATTTCGTTATTCGTTATTCATTATTCGTTCAGGTAAATATCTTGTTTACTATCTCAATTCCCAAAATAGTAAACTTCAAAATGCTATGTTCCTTGTTCAATGTTCGAAATTCTACTGCTGTCAATTAATACTTGGAACCCTTAACTTTATGGTTCTGTTTAACAGGCGAAAACGATACCTGGTTATTGTTATAAACACAACTCGAAATATTGAAAACATTGGATTTAGATAAGATCACTGCCGAAGAGATCGGCGAAGACCACGTAAGTACCTCCGTGCAAACTCCACTCAGAGACGACGCTTTTGAGAAAAGTGATGCCGAAAAGATCGAAGTGATTCAGGAACATTTCGCAGAGATCATGAAAGCACTTGGCTTGGATCTTGAAGATGACAGTTTGAAAGGTACTCCCTATCGCGTGGCAAAAATGTATGTCAAAGAGATATTTGAGGGACTCAATCCCAAAAATAAACCCGTTGCCCGTCAGTTCAGTAACAGCTATGATTATAATGGCATGCTGATCGAAAAAAATATTCAGGTGACTTCATTTTGCGAGCACCACTTTCTTCCGTTTATCGGAAAGGCACACGTTGCCTATATCCCCTCGGGTAAAAAAGTGATCGGGTTGTCGAAGATCAACAGGATCGTGGATTACTACTCGCGCCGGCCACAGGTACAGGAGAGACTGACCCTTCAGATTGCTGACGAATTACAGGCTGCCCTGAATACGGAAGATGTGGCTGTTTTTATTGACAGTAAGCACCTGTGTGTTTCAACCCGCGGTATCAAGGATCATGGAAGTACCACCATCACGGCAGAGTACCGGGGTGCCTTCAAGAATGAAGATACTCAACAAAAATTTATTGATTACATCAAAACCAACACACAGATAGACTATTAAAACTGTGGCTGATAAAGCAAAACAACTTCAGGTTTACAACACCCTATCACGAAAGAAAGAACCGTTTGAACCACTGAACCCGCCTCATGTGGGGATGTATGTGTGTGGTCCCACTGTGTATGGGGATGCTCATCTTGGACATGCCAAAAGCTATGTTTCTTTTGATGTGATCTTACGCTACCTCCGTTACCTCGGTTATAAAGTTCGTTATGTGCAAAATATCACCGATGTTGGCCATCTGGTTGGTGATGCTGAAGAAGGTGAAGATAAACTCAGTAAGCAGGCCCGGATCGAAAAGGTACAGCCAATGGAGATCGCTGAGAAGTACACTTATACCTACTTTCGCGATATGGATGCCCTGAATGTTTTGAGACCGGATATTTCGCCGAGAGCCACCGGACATATACCGGAGCAGATCGCGATGGTCCAGCAGTTGATCGAAAACGGACATGCTTACGAGGTTAACGGTAATGTCTATTTTGATGTGTCTTCTGACCCTGAATATGGAAAACTGAGCGGTCGAAAGACCGAAGACGCTGAATCCGGAACCCGAGTTGAAACGGCCTCTGATAAGCGAAGTCCCGAGGATTTTGCCCTTTGGAAAAAAGCCGATGACAACCACATTATGAAATGGGACTCCCCCTGGGGCGTTGGCTACCCGGGTTGGCACGTTGAGTGTTCAGCCATGAGTACAAAGTACCTGGGAGAGAGTTTTGATATACACGGCGGTGGACTCGAAAATCAATTTCCACATCACGAATGTGAGATCGCCCAGGCTGAATGTGCACACGATAAGGAATTTGTTAAATACTGGCTGCACAACAACATGGTTACTCTTGAAGGCCAGAAAATGGGTAAATCGCTGGGTAACGCGATCAACCTGCACGAATTTTTTACCGGAGACCATAAGCTACTCACCAGAGCGTGGCCACCGGAGGTTATTCGCTTCTTCCTCCTTCAGTCTCACTATCGCAGTACCACTGACTTTTCAGAAGATGCTTTAGGCGCGGCTGAAACAGGACTTAAGAATCTGCATTCTATGATCAACACTATTGAGAGTGCTGAAGCAGGTAATGGTGAAGCCTTTGAACTTGAAGAGTTGAAGAACTCTGTTGAAGGCGTTATGAATGACGACTTTAACTCGGCTCAGGCCATTGCGATCCTCTTTGAGCAATTAAAAGAGATCCGTAAGCAGATCACCGATAAAAAAGCTCCATCCAATCTTGATGAGATCAAAGTATTTCTTCATGATTTTGTGGATGGAGTATTAGGGATATGGCCACAGGAAGGCGGAAGTAATGAAGAGCTGACCAAAGGATTGATCGAGTTGTTGATCGAGATCCGGAAAGATGCTCGAAGCAATAAGAATTTTGAACTCTCGGATAAGATCCGTGATGATCTTAAAGAACTGGGTGTTCAGCTAATGGATGGAAAAGAAGGTACAACCTTCGAAACCGAGTAATGAACTGGCTGAAGGTCATATTCAGCAAACTGATCATTATTCTGGTCCGTTTCTATCAGTTAGCCATTTCTCCCTGGCTGGGTAAAAGTTGCCGGTACACCCCCACCTGTTCTCATTACATGATCGAGGCAGTGAATGAATGGGGACCATTGAAAGGCTTCTGGTTGGGCATCAAGCGGATTGGCAGCTGTCACCCCTGGGGCGGCGAAGGGTATGATCCGGTTCCAAAAAGAACATCTAATCCCGAACATTCAACATTGAATATTGAAGAAGATTCTTCTTCAAACGGCTCAAAACCCGTCTGATGAATGGTTGGATTCGACATCAATTTTCGCTCCGAACTGTCTGCCGAGTAGGCAAGTCGAAGCACGTAACAACACACTAAATTATTGACCTACTAACTTAAATTAAGACAGTCATCCTGAGGGTACTCCCGAAGGATCTTCAAAAATGAATCTACGAAGATTCTTTGCTTGCACTCAGAAAGACAACATCACTTAACACCATGTCAAACATAGCATTCAAAAAGCGCATTACTGTAGAACAAGTAGAAGAAGGAACCGATCTGGCTCCTAAATTTCAGGAGGATGGGTTAATTCCCGTTGTAACCACTGACTATGAATCCGGAGAGCTACTGATGCATGGATATATGAATGAAGAAGCCTTCAAAAAGACCATAGAGATCGGTGAAGCCGTGTATTACAGCCGAAGTCGTGAGACCTTATGGCATAAAGGAGCCACCAGCGGCCTCGTGCAAACCGTGAAGGAAATGCGCATCGATGACGATCAGGACTGCGTATGGCTTCGTGTGGAAGTGCAAGGAAACGGTGCAAGCTGCCATGTTGGATATCGCTCCTGCTTCTACCGCAGTGTCCCAACCGGTGAGGAATTTGAGAAAAAAGACGGTGAATTGAACTTCGAGGAAGACGAAAAAGTCTTCGACCCCAAAGAAGTTTATGGGGATGCGCCGAACCCAACCAAGCTCTGAATCACTGATCAAGGGGATTTAGAGATTACACAGATTCACTAAGAATTTCGTCCGACGGCTAAAGTCCGTCTGACGAATGATTGGTGGCAAACTTGTTTTCGGCTCCTCATTCTGATTCCATTAAAATTGGTATCTACTAGTTTTGAAGAATGACTCCGAAATGCCCTTCACCCATTTACCTACCTAATTTAATAACCGTAGGGGCAATTCATGAATTGCCCCTACGGTTTTACCCTATCAGGATAAAACCAATAAAAAAGCCCTGAACCATTGCTGGAACAGGGCTTACAAATTTTACTTTACGCTCCGACGCAGAGCGTCCTGATCGAATCTGTAATGTAGGGTCTTAATGCATAATTTGAGCTCAGTCGAGCTTCAAAACAAACCCGGTTTAATCTTAATGCACCATGAGCCTATAGCTCTAAAAATCGGCTCCGAGCGAATTGCATCGGAGCCAAATGATTAGGCGTAAACTTCGGGACTTCTTTTCTTTTTGATACGACCGCCTTTGGCTTTTTTGGAGCCACCGGAGTTTCTCTTTCCCTTGTTCGATCTTCCGCTATTTCCGGAAGCGGAAGATGAGCCATTTTTATCAGGCTTAGCCAGTTCAACACTGATATCACGGCCTTCAAACTGTGTTCCGTTCATGGCATCAAACAGTTTTGAATCAAATCCTTCCTCAACCTCAAAGAATGAGAAATTGGTTTGAATATCGATCTTACCGAAATCAGGCTTCTTGCCGTGCATTTGTTCATTCACCACACCCATGAGTCGGGCAGGATTCAATCCGTCACGCTGACCAACATTCAGGAAATAACGGGTAAAACCCTCTTCAGCCACACGGTTATTGCTGCGTCCGTTTGAGTTACGATCTCCCTTCTTCGAAGAATTTCGCTTGTTACTCTTTTTATTGGATCGTCCGGCAGAAGCGTTAATATCACCGGCTTGCTCGTAGTATTCCAGGATCTGATTGAATTCCATGGAAACAAAATGCTGAATGAGTTCCTGCCATCCCAGATCAGAAAGTCGCTCATAGACTTCCGGCAAATACTTTTCGATCTGCTTTTCATTGACTTCCGTTGTTCTGAGCTTCTCAACCATATCCATCATGCGAACCCCACAAACTTCTTCACCTTTCGGTACGTCTTGTTTGATGAAATCCTTACCGGACATTTTTTCCAGTGCTCTGATCTTATTCATTTCACGTGTGTGAATGATGGAAACAGAGATCCCACTGTTACCTGCACGACCGGTACGTCCACTTCTGTGAATATAAACTTCCAGGTCATCGGGCAGGTTATAATTGATCACATGCGTGAGACTGTCTACATCCAATCCACGGGCAGCAACATCGGTAGCAACCAATAGTTGAAGTTCACCGGAACGGAATCGGTTCATCACTTCATCACGCTGGTTTTGCGAAAGGTCCCCATTCAGCAAGTCGGCATTATATCCTTCCTTGGAAAGCTTAGAGGCAATATCGGCTGTTTCACGTCGGGTTCTGCAAAAGATGATCCCATAGATATCAGGATTTACATCTGCAATACGCTTGAGTGCATCATAACGATCTTTGGCGTTCACCATATAGAAATGGTGCTCTACATTCAGGGCACCTGAGTTACGGGCATTGACTTGGATTTCTTCAGGATCATGCATGTACTTGCGTGCCATTTTTGAGATCTGTTTTGGCATGGTAGCTGAAAACAGCAGCGTTTGCTTTTCCTTCGGGGTGTCATGAAGAATAGCATCCAGGTCATCCTGAAAACCCATATTCAACATTTCATCAGCCTCATCAAGGATCAAAGAACGCACATTGGTCACGTCCAGTTTTCCTCTTCGGATCAGATCCAGCATACGGCCCGGGGTTCCGATCACAACCTGAGTCCCTCTTTTGAGAGCGCGAATTTGGGTTGAAATGTTAGCACCACCATAAACGGCAACCGTGCTGATCCCCTTCTGATATTTGGCAAAAGCTTTAAGATCTTTTTCGATCTGTATGGCCAGTTCGCGGGTTGGTGAAAGCACCAAAACCTGAACATTGTCTGAGTTGGCATCCACTTGTTGCAGCACGGGCATACCAAAAGCTCCGGTCTTACCGGTACCAGTTTGGGCCAGGGCCACGAGATCTCTTTGTGAAGCTAAAATGGTAGGAATAGCTCTTTCCTGTACTTCAGTAGGGTTTTTAAAGCCGAGATCTTCTACAGCTTTACATATTTCGGGCGACAGGCCCAATTCTTTGAACGTTGACATATAGTAATTTTTAGTCGTTTTTATCCCGTTCAGAAATTGGTGCTGTACTGCTTCTTGCCCGGAATGTTAAATGGGTGAGCTATGGACAAGAGGCAAGCGCGACTGCTTGATTTACAAAGGCCAGCAAGGTTCTATAAACCTGAAAAGTATAGGATTCCAGTCTTATCGCGAACTCACGGTTTTTTCAATAAGCCCTAAAGATACGGATAAAAAGCTTCTGTTATGAATTTGAGGTGAAAAATAATTTAGGATCATCACTGCAATTGAAAAGATCTGAAAATTCAGCTTTCAAATTCATATCAATTTTAACAACCGGGATTTATTTTCCCTAAATTGGGTTTAGTACATTTGATATGATAACCAAACATTTCAATTAACTCCTATGAAACATATCTCTGACTATTATACCAAAGCCGTTTCGGTCACTGATCTTAAAGAAACCATTAAAAAAGAATTTGATACCAACGAAGTACCAATATCCAATTCCATTTGGGGGACTTCAATTTGCAGCGACGAGATCAACAATACCTTTTTAACCTTAGGTGAGCATTTTAAAGCACCCGGGCCGTTTTTCTTCGGGGGTATATCGGGCTTACCATTCACCGGAAAAACAGGTTTTGCAGCTTTTGCCAGTCATATTCCGAATGATGGAGCAGCTATGATCCTCTATGGTCCACATATTGGTGTTACCGGAGATGGAACTTTTGGAAAGGTACTGAGAGAAGGACAGGAACAACCAAGTTCAAGCTGTGGGTCGCTTATCGCAGGATTGAATGCTGTGAAAAAAGGAGCCGTTTTAGAGGTTGCACATAATGATTATCAGCAGGGACAGGTCAACAAAGTGTTAACAGAAAATTATGATACGATCACTAAAGCTGAAAATGAAGTGATTGAGACCACCGAAGTGGCCTACGATCAGATAAAACGAGAACTCACTGATATCATTGGTTCAGGGATCGAAAATCTTGGTAGTAGCCCTTTACTTTTAGTTGGCGGAGTGATCCTCAACACCGATTGGAACAAGGAAGATCAATTCGACCTTCGCGATATTACCTGGTTTAACAAATAATCTTAAATCCACCCTTATGAATAGAGTTAATACCATTGCGCTTTTTTCGATCATCCTGTTTGGAATGATCGGATGTCAATCTTCCGAAGAACGATCGTCCCTGAAACTTAATACCGTACAGGATTCAACGGATATCGCTTACACTATCACAGGACTCGATGGCCCTGAAGCGGTTCGGTATGATCCGGAGCAAAAGGTGTATTTCATCGCCAATTTCACCGGTGGCGGCAATGATCAGGACTCAACAGGGTTTGTCACAAAAGCAGATGCTGAGGGAAATATTCAGGATCTGAAATTCATGGTTGGAACCGATGAGGCTTCCCTTCACGCTCCGAGAGGTATGTACATAGTAAATGAAACGCTTTGGGTCGCCGATGTCTTGGGAGTTCATGGATTCAATAGATCAACCGGAGAACAAACCGATTTTATCGATTTCACTCAATTTGAGATCGGTTTCCTCAATGACATCTCGGCAGACGAAAATGGTGTACTCTATGTGACGGACACCGGAACCTCAGTCGTATATAAAATTGAAAACGGAGAACCTTCCATTTTTCTAAGTGATTTACCAAGCGCCCCAAATGGGATCACGTTAGATCCAAATAGCGGTAAATTCTTACTGGCTCCCTGGGGTGGTGATCAAGTGTTCTACACTTTTGATGGCACCGGCGAATTAGATGAATTTGCCACTCTTGAAGGAGGAAATTTTGATGGAATCGAATTTCTCGGTACAAACTTACTCTCGGCAAGTCAGAACGATTCTTCCATTCGGGTGTACCGGCCAATGCACGAAATGAAACTGATACACACCACCGGCAGGCCGGCTGATATCGGGATCAACACGGATCTGAATCACATAGCGGTTCCGTACATTGCCCTTGATAAAGTTGAGATCTGGGCTTTAAATTAGGTCTATTATGGCGGATTCCGACTCACAGAGTTCCAAAACTGAGTTTCGACGTCTTCTGAAACTGGCAGAACTGGATGTCGATTTTTCAACGGTTGATAAAAAACTCGATGATCTCACAAAACTGGCGGCACATATCACCGGAACCCCCATTTCCCTCATCAATTTACTAGAAGCAAATACCCAGTGGACCATCTCAAATTATGGGCTTGATATCCGACACACCCCACGTGAGGATACCGTTTGTCAATACGTGATCCAAAGTGATGAACCGCTTGAAATTTCAAGTATGACTGAGGATGATCGATTCAAAGACAAACAGTATGTGATCCAGTCTCCCCATATCCAATATTACTATGGGATACCTCTCTCTAACGGTGATGGTAACCGGGTCGGTGCTTTGTGTGTTATGGACACCAAGCCTAAAGATCTAACTGACACACAGAAAGACATGTTAGATATCATCGCTGATCAGGCTATGAATTGCATACAGAACCATCATAAGATGAAGGTGATGCAGGAAGTGATAGATAATCTAAAACTGGTTCAACAAAAGGTCACACATGACATCCGGGGACCGATCGGCGGCATCATTGGTATCGCTGAGATCATGGAGGCTGAACTGGAGGATCCCGATTTTGATGAGTATCGGCGTTTTCTGGAGCTGATCAAAAGTGGAGGACAATCAGTACTTGAGTTGGCCGATGATATTCTATCAAATGATTTCAGGCTCAGTACAGATGTGGATGAATACACGTTTCAGACCAATATCAACGAACTCAAAGCAAAACTGCTTGCCCTGTATAAACCACAGGCTTTATCAAAATCCATTGACCTATATGCTGAAGTCTCAGCTGAAGAACCTGAGCGGTATTTTCCAAAGCACAAACTCATGCAGGTCTTTGGTAACCTCATTACCAACGCCATCAAATTTACGGAACCCGGTGGTCGTGTAGATATTGAACTGGCTCTGATTGAAACTGACGAAACCACTCTAAAATTCAGGGTCACGGATAATGGAAAAGGAATGAGTCACGAAAGGATCGAAGAAATTCTATCAGATAACCCTGAATCAACAGCAGGAACCGGTTTGGAACGGGGATTCGGTTATGGGTTCCAGCTTGCCCGCCATTTGGTGGAATCGCTGAACGGAGAGCTGTTTATAGAGTCAAAACCGGACGCAGGTACGTCAGTGAACGTGTTCATTCCCATTTTACTCCCTTAAAACCGACTCTGACCCAATAAATTTATTATCCAGCCTTCAGAATCTTATCAATAACTTTCATGTTGGCGACAGCATCTTCAAGCGGCGTTGGTACCGGGCCGTTTTCTAAGATCGCTTCTGAGAATGCATCTCCCTGTAATGTATAATGATTGGCCTGAACTTTTTTCTGTTCAATGATCTTCTCCCCTTTGATCAATGAAACTTTGACCTCTTTTTCGAGAGGGTTGAAGGGGATCTCAAATTCAATAATGCCTTCACTTCCATAGATAGTCATGTTCTGATACCGATCTGACTGCGTTGAACAATACAGGGTTGCTGTCCCATTCGGAAAATTCAACACAGCCGATACATGGCGATCTACGCCAAATTCCGGATCGATATCAACGGAACTCAATATACTTTCAGGTTCACTTTCAAAGATATATCGGGCGGAGGAAATACAGTAGCTTCCTACATCCAGCAGCCCCCCTCCTCCCATTTCGGGGTGGTTACGATAATCCTCTTCGTTTTTGTTAAAATAGCAAAAGGCCGACTGAATGGAATTGATCGTTCCGATCATACCCACACTCAGCCAGGATTTCACGATATCCCATTGTGGATGAAAGCGGTACATAAAAGCCTCCATTACCTTAATATCAGGATACTTTTTTGAGTACTCCACCAAGGACTCTACTTCAGAAACATTCAGGGCAATGGGTTTTTCACACAACACATGCTTTCCTGCTTCAATAGCCTTGAGGGTCCACGGTACATGTAAGTGATTAGGCAATGGGTTATAAATGGCGTCAATGTCGTCATCCGCCAGTAGTTCGTCGTAGTTTCCGTAAGCTTTGATGATGCCCAGCTTTTGAGCCGCTTCCTCTGCCCTTTCAAGATCTCTGGAAGCAATGGCTGTAATCTCTGTCAGGGTTCCTTTCTGCATGGCAGGAATCACATGTTTGATCCCGATATTCGCAGTGCTCAATACGCCCCATTTAATTTTGTCAGACATGGCAGTTCCTTAAATTTTTGGATTGATCTAAAATAACCGAACGAGGCTTGTAATAACAACAAAAACAGAATTTTTGTGCTTTTTAATACGTTATGATATCAGCTTCACAAAAAATTCACATAAGTAACCGACCTTTGAAGCGAATAAAAGACTAGCGTATCTGAAATAGAGGTCGGAATCGCTTTAACCCCAATTAACAATTCATCACCATGAGATATTTATTATCCTTTTTGACAATCATCACATTGGCCCTTTCAACAACTGTTATGGCACAAGATGTGGTAGAAGTTACCATCGAAGGTAACGACCAAATGAAGTACAACCTCAGCGAGATCAAAGTTGAGGAAGGACAAACTGTAAAATTAACCCTGAAGCACGTAGGTAAACTGCCTAAAGCGGCTATGGGTCACAACTGGGTTCTGCTAAAACAAGGAACCAATATTCAGGAATTCGGAGCCGCTGCTGCTAAAGCTGCAGGTAATGATTATATCCCTGAAGGTACTGACAAAGTAATTGCTAACACCAAAATGCTGGGCGGCGGAGAAGAAGTAACCATCGAGTTTACCGCCCCTGCCAAAGGTGAATATGATTTCATCTGTAGCTTTCCCGGTCACTATGCTATGATGAAAGGTAAATTTATTGTTGAATAGGAGAGTAGTTAGTTGCACATCTAAACTACTTATTTATACCCATAACCCCGGAAATTTGACCATCTCCGGGGTTTTTTATTGGTCAGGATATTTTTGCTACCGCTTCTTGAACAGGTTCATCCCCTTGCAACAGATCCAGGCTTTTGTGATAGGTATTCTCGGAATCAATCATCTCTACGATCACAGAAGCCACATCATCGCGGGTGATACTTCGGTCCTTTAAGTCGCTGATCTCTTCACTTAATTCCACCTTTCGGTTACCCTCATCGATGGTCAACCGACCCGGCATTAATATGGTATAATTCAAGCCGGCACTTCTCAAATGATCATCAGCCTTTGATTTAGCCTCATAGTAATGTTGCATTGAATCGGGCCATGCACCTGGATCTCTGTTAGCCATTAGGGCACTCACCATTATAAATCGGTTCACTCCGGCATCTACTGCAGCATCAATGGCCTTGATGGCTCCCTGTTCATCGATCACCTTTGTCTGTGATTTAGGAGTATGTGCTCCAGAACCGGCTAAAAACACTACCCCATCCACATTCTTAAAAGCATGACCTATGTCCTCTTCAAGATCAGCCAATACTGTTTCTATTCCTTCATTTTCAAACTGACCCACTTGATCTTTTTTTCGAACCATGGCCACCGGTGTATGTTCACTTTCTTTTAGTTGTTTCACCAGGCGGGTTCCAATTTGGCCATTTGCTCCTATTATCAGGATCTTCATAAATACTTCTGTTTTTATTTTGAACGTTTATTCATTTTTAAAAGGGTTCTGAAGGCAACATCGTTTCTCCCATTGCTATGAGTCGATCATAATATCCTATCGGGATTAAGAAGATTATTTATACCTTGCCTCCCTAAATTGACTCATTATCTGAATTTACCTTTAATCATTTATCATCATGAAAAAAGCACTTATAGCAACCGGTGGTGGAGATTGTCCAGGGTTGAACGCCGTGATCAGAGCTATCGTAAAGCGAGCTGAAATGGCCGGCAACTGGGAAGTTCATGGAAGCATCGAAGCTTTTAACGGCATCCTTCGGGACCCAAAAGAGATCATCGAACTCAACGAAGAAAATGTAAGGGGAATCCATGCCAAAGGAGGAACCATCCTAAAGACAACCAACAAAGGTGGCCCCTTCAACTGGCCGGTTCAAAATGATGACGGAAGCTGGGATACGGTCGATAGATCAGATGATCTGGTTCGTTATCTGGATGAAGAAGGCTATGATGCTGTCATCAACATTGGTGGTGATGGCTCCCAGAGGATAAGTCAGGCTTTGTATGAAAAAGGAGTCAACATTATAGGGGTACCCAAAACCATTGATAATGATCTATCCTGCACCGATTATACCTTTGGTTTTCAGACAGCCGTGGATATTGCCACCGATGCTGTAGATAAACTGGTAACCACGGCTGAAAGTCACCACAGGCTGATGATACTTGAAGTGATGGGACGTGGTGCCGGTTGGATCGCACTGCATGCGGCTGTTGCCGGAGGATCTGAAGTATGCCTGATCCCTGAGATCCCCTATGATGTAAACAAGGTCGTTGAGCGACTGAATCAACGGTATAAAGAAGGCAAAGGCTTTGCCATCATAGTGGTGGCCGAAGGTGCCAAGGCTAAAGACGGCACCGTGGTAGCCCGGAAAAGCGATGAAGCAGGTTATCGAAATCCACGATTAGGCGGGGTGGCCTATCAGCTTTCCGATGAGCTCAGAAATGCCGGGTTTACTCACGACATCCGGGAAGTGGTACTGGGGCATTTGCAGCGAGGAGGAACTCCGATCGCATTTGACAGGGTCCTCGCCACTCAGTTTGGTGTCAAAGCCATGGAAATGGCTATGGAAGGTGATTTTGGAAAGATGGTTTCCTTCATGGATAACGAGATCACATCGGTCTCACTCAAAACAGCCACACAAGGTCAAAACCTGGTAGATCCGAACAGCTTTCTGGTGAACACTGCTAAAGGCGTAGGCATCAGTTTCGGGGATTGATCCCGATATAATCAACTATCGGCTTATAAGACTGTATAATTCATTATAGACTGTAAAACTTATATTTTGATCCTAAAGACGTCAGAGTGATCACCTGTACCTCGGATCAATGATAGTGTACCTATCCAACCCGGAACCTAAGTTCATCAATGGTAGACAGTATCTCATCTCGGTCCATATCCCGATAGCGTTCGGGAAGTAATTCTTTGGAGGTACATTCAATGACCGCACTCAGAGTTTGAAGCTCAATTTCTTCCGGATAAGTTGGCGGAAGGAAATCTTCAAGAGCAAGGTCAAGGATCTCAGGTGATACTATTTTGTTTCCCTCTGCTGCTGCCCGGAATTTGGCACGGGTCAGTGCGGCTTCCATATCAGCGCCGGAAAAGGTCTTATCCCCGTTTTCAATGATTTTTGGCGTATATGCTTCTGTCATCTTCAAACCGGTTTTCTTTGCCATCGCTTCAAATAATTCCACCCTTTCCTCCTGAGTGTGTGGCGGGAATAAAGCGAGATGTTCTTCTGCGCGACCTTGTCGCTTTAGGTCAACCGGCATAAGGTCGGGTCGGGCGGTCATCAGGAACCACACAATGCGGCCCCGGTTAACCGTATCACTCATAAACGTGGCAATTTGTGAAAATACGCGGCTCGAAACACCACTGTCACCGCTCGCATCACGGTCGCCAAGGTATGCATCCGCTTCATCGATCATAACGGCTACAGGAGCCATAGCTTTTAGCAGAGAGAGGATCTTCTCAAGGTTTCCTTCGGTCACCCCCTGCCACTGACTTCTGAAATTCTTCAATTTCACCATTGGAATACCTACTTCGCTGGCAAAACAGGTCACTAAGAATGTTTTACCGGTTCCAACCGGACCGCATACCAGATACCCCATTGGCATAACATCCTGCCGACCTGCTTTCAGAGCCTGCACGGCCTGCCGTAAGTGTTGCTTGACCTGTTTATGTCCGGCTACGTTATCCAGAGAATATGGGGTTTCCACAAACTCAAGAAGCCCATACGCTTCGGCTTCGATCAACTCCTTCTTGGATTCAGATAACCCTTCAAAGGTGATCTTCTCCTTGTTTTCCCTTGCATGTGATATCACACTGCGGATATTCACAAAATTAAGTCCGGCCGTTTGTTGAGCCACGATCTCCGCTTTAACCGATGATATATCTTTCCACTCGTCCTTTTCCGTTTCATATTTTATGAACTCAAGACGATCGTTATCGCCCGGAATATTGATCTTGATATCGCTTGTGTAGGGATTCTGCACGATCGTCTTATTCAGATCTGCAAGATTTTCTGTGATGAGTACAGTTGTGAAATCAGATGCCAGAAACATTGGGTCGTGGGCCCAGCGCGACAAATACACCATGGAAGTCCGGTCCTCATTGCCTATGGACGCCGCATCACTCATTGGAACTATGGTTTCGGCATAGTCTATGATAAGGCCAATACTTTTCTTTTGGTCGAGACGGAGACGGAAATATTGCTCCAGCAGTGACATCACCCTAACCGGATCTTTCGGCATTTTATTGGCATAATCGGTTCCAACCAAACTGTCTCTTCCGGCTATAGCCTGATTAAAATCAGCCTGTGATTCCTTATCCCGAAAATAGATTCCCGATGCCCGGTCATAAAAGATCACAAAATCACGAGCCCCGAAAAATTCATCCGACAAAAATGATTTCAGACGGTTGAATTTAGTACCCTCTTCGGTTTTGAGTGGCACCAGGTCATGTACATTTCCGTGTATGATGAACTGATTGATGGTTCTGCTGAGGTATTTTCTGGCAAATTCCTGAGACCATTTCGGATAGTGATCGAACATGATATGTATTTTACGCGGTTCTGATTAACGGATCAATCTAACTACTTTTCAGTAAAGGTCAATCGATCAACACGAGCTTTACCGTTTCAATGCGACTTGGTGTGGCTTTACTGATAATGAATTTATTTCCATCTATCACCACTTCCTCGTTTACCTTGGGTATGCGCCCTAAATGATTTATGATGTACCCTGCTACGGTATCGTATTCAGAAGGTTCCACGGGAAGATCAATATCTTCGAATTTTTCACACAGCTCTTCGATCTCAACATTTCCACTGACCACATAGCTGTTATCCGTAAGCTTTTTCATGATCTCATCTTCCACATCGTACTCATCCTGAATGTCACCCACTACCTCCTCTAAGAGGTCTTCTATGGTCACCATTCCGGCTGTCCCCCCATATTCATCAAGCACGATGGCCACAGACATATTTGACTGCCTGAACTCCGTTAGAAGGTCATTGGATTTTTTACTGGATGGCACCAGCTTTACCGGCCTGATGATCTCGTGCAGGCTTTTGGGTTGATGGAAGAAATCGTGGGCAAACACCACACCGATCACATCATCAATGGAATCTTTATACACCGGCAGTTTGGAGTGACCCGACTGAATGAACATATCCAGCACATCATCGATGGAAGTTTCTTTTTCGACTGCCTGAATTTCAATACGCGGGATCATGGAATCCTTTACCCGCTTGTTCGAAAGTTCAAGAACGTTATGCAAGATCTCGGAATCATCCTCGTCAATATCCTCACTGCCTCCACTGTCACGCAGCTCCTTGAAGATCATCTCCACATCCTGCCTTCGGTAGTAGTTCTCGGGTACTTCGGCATCCTTGACCAACAGTTTGATCAATACATTGGATGAACCTCGCGATATCTCAATCAGCGGTCTGAATAGGTAGTATGCGATTCTCAGTGGAACCGAAATAACCGTGATCATATTATCAGCCAGTGCCCGGAATATTGCTTTGGGAAGGATCTCACCAAACAGCATAATGATCACAGAGGCTAATATGGTTTGAACCAAAAGTGTTTCGAGGTCGGTAGGAATAACACCAAACCAGGCTTCACTAAACTGCCGAATTGGTTCAACCAAAAATATGGCCATGAAGGTGGCATACAGTACATTAACGATATTGTTGCCGACCAACGTGGTAGTGAGGAAAGTCTCCGGTTTTTTCGTGAAAAACTCTATGGAATTCCCCAAAAAGTTATTCTTTCGGGAAGCTACTTCCAGTTTCAGCTTATTGGCCGTAACGAAGGCGATCTCGGATCCTGAAAAGAATCCGCTGAGTATGATGGTTACAACGATCAAAAGAAATTCAGTCATAGAATTCCTCCCGATCCGTCTGCAAAAAATTTAAATGTGGTGTAACTACCCGATGGAGGTTCGTCTTTCATTCAGAAAAAGTTCGTTCTTATTTACCGGAGAAATTAGGTTTCCTTTTTTCGAGGAATGCGCCGGTACCTTCTTTAAAATCAGCGGTACCGCATAATTCTCCAAAAAGTCGAGCTTCGGCTTTATAGCCGTCTTCAGAGTCGGCCTCTTTAACGGCCAGAATTGCATTTTTAATGGCTACAGGACCTTGCTTTAAGATCTTACCCAGCATGGCTTTAGCCTCTTCAACAGGATCTGCATCTGCGATCTGATTGACCAACCCAACCTCAAAAGCCTCATCAGCTTTTATCTGACGACCAGTCATGATGTATTCAAGTGCCCTGGCACGTCCCGCCAGTTTGGTCAGTCGCTGGGTTCCGCCATATCCGGGAATCAATCCAAGTGATACTTCAGGTAATCCAAGAGCGGCATTGGGGGAAGCGATCCTCAGGTGACAAGCCATCGCCAGTTCACACCCACCACCAAGAGCATAGCCATTAACGGCTGCGATCACGGGAATGGTCAGGTCTTCGATCTTTTGAAAGATCCGTTGTCCCCTTTCCGAAACTTTTTCTCCCGAAACAGGATCCAGCGAGCTCAGTTCCTTGATATCGGCTCCGGCTACAAACGCTTTATCACCGGCTCCGGTAATGACCAAGGCTTTGATCTTATAATCTTCTTTGATCGCATCAACGGCTTCATCCAGTTCATCCAGAACCTTGTTGTTGAGAGCATTCAGTTTATCGGGGCGATTAATGGTAAGCGTACAAATTCCGGATTCGTCAACATCAAGAAGCAACGTTTCGTAAGACTGAGCCATGTTTATTCTTTAACTTTCCTTGCGGGTTTGATTTCTGTTTCAACTTCGTCAGAGAGTTCATCCAATATGGAATCGAAATCCATATCGTTCTCCCATTCGTTATTGTACTCCGGTAAAATATCCTGATCTAAGTCATCAATCAATTGTGAAGTTTCTTCCACTTCATTCAGAAGATTATCCAGCTGGAATCCGATCTCTTCCGGATTACTCATGGTCATAGACTGCTCGTAGATATATCTGACGGCATCTTCAATGGTTTCCAGATGCGTTTCACACACCAGATATTTCTCTTTGGCCACGCTGAATTTCTTAAGCCGCTTTTGCATAATGGCAACACGGCGGGCTTTTGTGCGCTTCAGTTTCTCAGATTCCAGGGTTTTGATCTCCTCGATCTGTCTTACCACTTCTTCTTTCAGATTGCTTTCCAGTGACGTGTTAAGGTACACTTCATACCGCTTGATCAGATCCAGCAGGGTCAGGTAATTTCCAAGTAGCTCATCGATCTTTTTGCCGATGTTATCTAAAAGTCCTTGTGAACTGTAGGGTAATTTTTCAAAATTTTCCTGAACCAGTTTGGCCAGGTGCTTGAGAACCAAAAATCGCTTTTGAGATTTATTATCGAGCGACTGAAACAGTTCTTTTTCATTGTTCGCCGCATGGCGCTCTTTGATCTTTTTGAGCTCCAGTTTTTTTCTGAACCGGGGCAGCTTGGGCACAATACCCAGATACATCAGCTCTACACCAAACACCGTGGTCAACAATATGCTGGATACATCGCCAAAGCCACTCATAAAGAATGCCGTAAGTGTAGATACCAGCAGTACCCCAAGATTAATGGGGTTCATGAATGCTTCGCGTGTGTAGTTGATGTTTAAGTCTTCGCTCATGATTTCACATCCGGTGAATTATCGGTATTGTCAGAATCAGCGGAGGATTCCGGTTTTTTAGTGCCTATGGTTTTTTCGGTTTTGATCTCATCCGCCTGTTTTTCGATCTCGCTATACAACATGCCCATTTCAGCTTTTACCTGCTTGAGGGTTTGTTTAGCCTTCTGCTTTTTCATTTCCTCATCCAGCTCTTCTTTTTTGATCTTGCTGGCGGCTTCAGAGGATTCATCTTCCAGGCTGTCTAAGGCCACATCCAGCCGGGCTTCCACATGAGTTACCTTTTCACGAACCTTACCAAGGAATTCATCCATGGTCTCGAGCAGGTTATCCGCATTCATTTTATGAACGGCTTCTGAGATCTTGCCTTTTTGTTCGGCTCGCTTCAGTCGCTCCTTAGCTTCCTTAATACGCCGATAATGATCTTTGTATTCCTGCTTCAGGCGTTCGCGTTCTTCTTCTCCTTTGGTACTCATGGCCGTAAGCTGTTAAGAACCTGATTTTTCTTTGTTACCGATAGTTTTGGAACCGTCTTGTTCTTTGGCCGGCTCTTCCTCATCCATATTGATGGAACCGCTCTTCTCGCCCATTTCCATCTTGAATTGCTCTACCAGTGACTTCGCACGAAGTTTTTCGGCATTCGCTTCAATTTCCATGGTCTCGGTATCAATGCTGTCTAAGGCGATCTCCATACGCGCTTCATTCTTGGCAGAGCGCTCATTTAAACGGTTGATCATTTCATCGTGGGTCTGATCGATACCTCCTACCTCGAATTGCTCCAGGGTATCGGCGATCTTGGCTTGCCATTCTGAACGCTCGCTGGCACGCAGTGCTTCCTTGGCTTCCTGGATCTTGCGATCTTTTTCCTTCATGAACACTTTCTTCACCTTAAGTGCTTTTTCATATGCACGTTCAGCGAATTCAAGCTGTTCTTTGGTGTGAACCAGGCTTTCCTTGGCTTTTTCAAGTTGCAGGGCATAGCCTTCTGCAATATCATCCCGGTTAGCCTGAATAGCAGACCTTACTTTATTGGTCAGATCCTGAATTTGTTTTTCGTTGCGGTTCAGCTCTTTTTGAAGCATCAGCAGGTTTGCTTTAACCGTTGCGATGTTGTCATTCATTTGAGGGATCTGATCGTTCATTTCCCGGATATTTTGCTCCAGGATCAATTTTGGATCCTCAATTGAGCTGATCAAGCCACCGAACATAGATTTGATTGCGCGGATAAATCGTTGAAACATAATACTTTCCTTTATTTTTTAATGCCCTGTTAAACTACAAACTAAATTAACCGATTATTAGTGTATTTCAAGCAGTTAAAGCTCAAATGCCCTGCTGCCGTCCTTATCAATGATATGACTGATCAAATTCACTGATTCGGGTTTAGTTTCAGCAATGGTTACTGCACCGATCAATTGATCACTCGCAGCTTCTATTGCTGATGGGTTGTTCGTATAACCCACCATAATTGTTTCACCTTTCTCAATTTTGTCCCCAATTTTCTTTTTGAGCACAATTCCTGCCTGCGGATCCACATTGTCTTCTTTCTTTTTCCGGCCGGCTCCCAATTCTACCGAGGCCATCCCGATCTCGTAGGAATTCATTTCCGACATATATCCGGATCTCTCCGCTTTGATCACAAATTCATATTGAGCCTGAGGATATTTTTTGGGTGATCTGATCATATCAACATCGCCACCCTGTTCCTCAACAATATCCAGCCATTTCTGAAACGCTTCTCCATTTTCGATCTGCTTCTTGCTGATATCGATCCCTTCTTTCACGCTCTCTGCTTTCTCTCCCAGGTAGATCATTGTCCCTGCCAAAAGATGGGTAATCTCCATGATATCATCCGGCCCTTCTCCATGCATGGCATCAATGCATTCTTCCACTTCCAGCCAGTTGCCGATCTTATAGCCTAAAGGCTGATTCATATTCGTAACGTAGGCAATGGTTTCTTTTTCAAACTGTGTACCGATTCCCACAAGTGCTTCACCTAACCTGATGGCATCATCCGTTGTTTTCATGAAGGCACCGGAACCGGCTTTCACATCCAGCACAAGCGCATCAATACCCTCTGCCAGCTTTTTACTCATGATACTGCCTGCGATAAGAGGTATGGATTCTACGGTCGCTGTTACATCACGTAAGGCATACAGGCGTTTGTCGGCCGGAGCAATTTCTGCGGTCTGCCCGGCTAACACAAGATCGTGTTTGGCAATGATCTCCTTGTATCGAGGCAGATCCATATCCACCGTAAAGCCGGGGATGGATTCCAGCTTATCAAGCGTGCCTCCGGTATGACCAAGTCCCCGCCCCGAGATCATCGGCACCGGAACCCCTGCCGAAGCTACAATGGGTGCCAGAATCAGCGAAAGTTTATCACCTACTCCTCCGGTTGAATGTTTGTCTACCTTCTTACCACTGATATCCGACAGGTCCACGATCTCCCCGGAATGCAGCATGGATTCCGTTAGGGCTGCCGATTCCTCATCATTCAGTCCATTAAGAAAGCATGCCATCAGGAAAGCACTAACCTGATAATCCGGTATTTCATCGGCTGTATATCGGTCGATGAGGTATTTAATTTCTTCGTTCAGGAGAGTTTCCCCGTCCCGTTTTTTGCGTATGATCGAAACTATATTATATTTTGCATCCATGTTCCAAGTATAGGCTTTCAAACACTTTTTTTCTCACACAAATCAGATTTTTTGATACACGCAGCAGCCGACCAAAATCTTTATAAGATTAAAGAACTGATCCCTCCAAATGTGAACCTGAGATTGTACGATCCTTCTGAAGGCATACCGGATCTGACCGGGATTGATGCTCTTTTGGTCCGCACGGTTACCCATTTAAATGCAGAGACACTTCCTCACATTCCATCGGGATTGAAATTTATTGGAACCGGTTCATCCGGAACCGATCATCTGGATAATGAATACCTTGAGTCTCATGGCATCAAACTATCAAGTGCAAATGGATGTAATGCCCGATCAGTGGCTGAATATGTCATGACTGCCTTACTCCTTTGGAGAGAAAAATTTCACAACGATAGATCGTTTGGTAAAGTGGGAGTGATTGGTGCGGGTAAGGCAGGAAGTGCCGTTATCGAACTGCTTACCTCATTTGATATTGAATGTGTGGCATACGACCCACCCCGTGAGATCAGAGATCCCAAATTTAAATCTGCCTCCCTCAAAGAGGTGCTCAGTTGCGACATTCTAACTTTTCATGTTCCTCTGAACCGAAAGGGAGAATATCCGACCTATCACTGGCTGAATGATTCAAAACTGGAAGGAAAAACTTATAAATTGGTCATCAATGCATCACGAGGTGGGGTTGTGGATGAACAAGCCTTATTGAAGGCTCATGGTCAGGGAAATGTAGAGCATTTCATACTGGATGTATGGGAAGGAGAACCTGACTTTAGTGTAACGGCAGCAGAACAGGCCTTTATAGCCACACCTCACATCGCCGGCTATTCTGAACAAGCCAAGATCAATGCCACCAAAATGATCTGTGATGACCTCGCTGACTTCTTTGGCTTGCAACGATCTTCTACTAAACTAAAAAATATCACTAAAAACGAAGACCTGGCACACATACAGTACGATCTGACCAAATTGATCACGCGCCTCCATCCTATTCTTGGATATGATGCCGCCCTGCGTGATCTTATTGATCGGCCGGATAAAGATGTACTCTTTAGGAACCTGAGAAATGAGTGGCCATATCGATTTGAATACCCATTTTTAAGAATAAGGAATGAGTTACTAATGGAGTTTCAGGAACTTCAAAAACTTGGTGTAAAACCTATTTTATAAGACTATTTTTAGATTTAGATTACTTCCCTGCTTTAACCTCAGCCTCCCTTGCAATACTATCTATCATAGAGGAAAACACAAACAAGTGGATGGGATACAACGCATACCAATATAACAGGCCAAATAATCCTTTTGGGGCAAAGTAAGCCGTTTGAACCAGCTTGGTTTTGCCGGAGCTTTCTTCCGTACTTACCTGAAATTCGAGCCATGCACGTCCGGGGACTTTCATCTCGGCCCGAAGCCTGAGGATCTCCCCCGGTTTCAAAGCTTCAACCCGCCAGAAATCCAAGGCATCACCGATGCGTAACTTTTCAGGATGCCTTCTGCCTCTTCTAAATCCCACGCCTCCAACCAGGCGATCCAGAATACCACGCAGTTTCCAGGCCCATTCAAAGGTCAGCCAGCCTTTCTCGCCACCAAGACTCGTAAATACATCAAAAACCTGATTCTGCGGCACATCCAGTTTTCTAATGCGGCGTTCAATGATCAAACCTTCCTTGGTCTCAAGGATAACCGGTTGTTCGTCCCCCTTACTGCTGATCAGGGCATCATTCCAGGTAGTTTCAACTTCATCCGTATCAAGCCGTGCAAGGGCTAGTTCAACCGCTTTTTTATAGGATATAGGCTCGATCTCAGGAAACAACTGCGTTGCCTTGTCATTCTGAACCAATACATCATTCTTAAGCCCTTCGATCAGCGGGCGGGCCAGCGAGGCCGGAACCGGAGTCATCCAATGGACCCAATGGGATGACAGCGCGGGCGAGAGAAATGGAACGGGAATGAGCAACCGCTTTAGTCCCTTGATCTCCGCATACACCTTCATCATATCGGCATAGGTAATGATACTGCTTCCACCGATCTCGATGATCTGATCTTTCGTCTCCGGCTTTTCAATGGCCAGCACCAGATACTGAAGTACATTACGGATAGCTATGGGCTGAACCTTGCTATAAACCCACTTTGGGCTGATCATAATAGGGACTCTTTCCGTGAGGTAACGGATCATTTCAAATGATTTACTCCCGGAACCCACTACAATGGCCGCTCTGAATTCTGTAACCGCTACAACTGATTCCCTGAGTACTTCACCGGTCTTTTGCCGGGAAGATAAATGCTCGGAAAGATCATCTTCCTGATTCCCCAATCCACCCAGATATATGATCCGTTCAACTCCATTTTGCTTTGCTGCCTTGCCAAAGTTCCGGGCAGCCTGCATATCCCTTTCATGAAAATCCGCATCACTGTTCCCACTCATGCTGTGTATCAGGTAGTAGGCGATATCCACTCCATTCATAACGCCATTCAGAGACGCAGGTTCAAGTACATCCCCCTCAACAACCTCTACCTCTTCGATCCAATCACGCCCTTCAAGCCGACCGGCATCCCGGGAAAGAACTCTAACCTCGTACCCTTTACTTAACAGTTTTGGAACCAGCCTCCCCCCAATATATCCGGTTACACCGGTAACCAGAATTTTTTTTCACTCAATATCTGCTCCGCTAAAGATTAGTATCTCAGCCGGTTACAACAAGATCGCGGAAGAATTGGTTCTTTAACGGTTCAGATAAATACGTGCCATCCAGATGAGGGAACCGATAAAGAATATGGCGCCGATCGGAAAGGTAATGAAGAGATACCAGCCGGACATAAATAAGCTGTACAGGATTCCGCCAATATCCACTCCGGCAACCATGCAGGGCTGAATGCAACCCTCATTGACATCACAACCACTCAGATTTGCGATCAGATCGACCAGGCCAACAAGTATAAACGGCGATACTGCGATCACCATGGACAGCAGTAACCATACCAGTGGCTTTTTGAAAGGATTTTTCATTCAATTGTGATTTATTGGCAGAAATATAGGCTCACCCCATCATCGGCTCAAACCAAAAAATGAATGAACTAACTGCGGATCAGATACTGAAATTTCACAAAAAACTCACGCTGAGTCTGTCTGAATCCCCAATAAGATCGGTTGACGGAATTATCATAAAAATCGGTGTGATAACTGGTCATGCCAATATAAAACTTGGTGAAGGCATTAGCCTTATAGTATAACAACGGGTAGATCTGAACCTCTTCACTAAAGGAATTGTATTCGGTAATGAGGCGGGCAAATAACCGTTTGGTAAAGTTATAGCGCGTATTCAGGCGATAGATATCACCGCTGTAGTAGGTTTGATCACCACCATCTTCAGATAATTTGGAGTAGTTGTAATTGAGGGTCATTCTGAAACGCGGAGTGGGTTTAACCGTGGCATCCGCAGAGATGTTGTAACCGACACCCAGGGTAGGAACCTGAGAGCGGTTGATATTCCTGCCATATTCAAAGCTGCCGCCAAATGAGAAGGTATCATATGTATTGGAATTAAAACTGATGGTTCCACGATAGATATTCCGAAACATCTGCCCCCTGAATCGTTCATCATTCACCGGTAAAAAATTGATGTTCAGGTCGTTCTGCCCTACCAGTTTATTGTTGAACCGTACAAACATGAAGCGTTCCTGAAACTCTCCGTCAAAATCGTATCGCCAGTTTCCACTTACATTCAATGACCCCTGAGATATCATATCGTTATCAGGATAGTAAGAGAGACCCTGACTAAAGCCGATCTGCCGGCGGTCTACGTTATTGATAAAGCCGGTTTGAGTTTGAAGAGTCGGGGAATAGGAATCGTAATCGAAGGAGAAATTGTAGTACTTGGATTCCCGTGAAAACTCTGCACTCAACAGAGTCCCACCAAATTTTTCCCCATTGAAGGCGGCATCATTAGAAGAACTGCCCAGGGTACGCGGATCTGAAAACAAAGCCATGTCATCCAGCTCCTTAGTTTTCGAATAACCGGCTTGCCCCCTGAAATAGTAATTCGGGGCAACCGCAAGTGCCCAATCAACACCGCCAACGTAATTATGGCCACCTTCATAATTTCGGGTCGTGATCAATGAACCGATGTGCGATTCTTCTCCGAGATTATATTTTCCCCTTAGAATATTATTGTATGCGTTCAAATTGGTCTGAACCTGTGAACTGCGCTCTTTGCCCGGTACGATAAAGGGGGCTTCACGATCGTATGCCGACAAAAAGGCGATACTGAAACGATTGGTTGCCCGGGTGAATTTGGCCGCTGCAAAAGGGTTATTAATGGTCCTGGAGTAATACAGATTTTCTCGCGTACTGAAGAGATCCGCCCCTTTCACAAAAAACGGCCGTTTTTCAGAGAAATAGAGGGCAAAGGTTTCGTTCACACTGATCTGCGAGGCATCGGTCTCTATCTGGCTGAAATCGGGATTCACCACCATCTCAAGAGAACTGTTGGTGGTTGGAGAATAGGATATACTACCTCCGGCCTTGGTATGGATCTTTTCGTTATCGAAACCGGATTCTGCGTTATTGGGGTCCAGAAGTGCTCCGCGATGAGTGGCGGCTGCATATGGCAGGATCTCAACAGTATTCGAGCGATCGATATACTGAATGTTGGTCAACTGACCGCTTTGGCACAGTAAACAAGGGTTATCCATCATTACGTTGGTCCACGACAACTGATACCGGTTCTTTCGCGGATAATTTCTGATGAATTGAATGGCCCAATTCTGAATATCCCGGTCCGGAAAATTAAAACTCTTGAATGGGATCTTCATAACAGCAATGTATCCTGTACCGGTGATGGAGGCTTCGGAGTACCAAAGAGCATCATAACTAAAATCTTCTGAAGTGGACGTTCGTGTGGCATCCATTTGTATGCCCAGTGGGTTCACCACAAATTCGTAGGCCTGCTGATTATTACTGTAGGTATCCAGGATCACCCCCACGTAATCATCCCCAAAGAACCCATCCCGGTCGGTTACATTGGCACGAATTCTTGCCGGTTCAGGGTCTATGCTTTCAAAGCCTATATAAAGGTTATCGGTACTGTACAATACCTTCACCCGGGTTTCAACCGGGGCCGGCTCCTGATCGTTGGGCTGTCGCTGATACTGAAGCAAGGTAGGTTTAGCTTTCGCCCAGGCCGGATCATCCATTTTTCCGTTTATATCAAAATCCTCTTCGATCTCAACCGGTTCATAACTGAAAGATTGCTGAGTCTGAGCAATGCCCGTTTCAGGGGTTAAAATTACACAGATCAACCATACAAAGAATAAGGTAAAACGGTAACCGGTCTGTTTCATAAACTTATATTTCTACTCTTAGGATTAGCCTGCGAGATAATATCGGTTTACGAGTGCTCCGTTTTATAAAATTTATAAAAGAATGCCGTAGGTCAAGTACCTAAACTCAGTGGCAGTGTTGATGAGCTTCAGACCATTGCTGGCCGGCCGGACAGTCGGGCACACCCGCTCCGTTGTTCGACATGGCAGTTCCCCAGAACCATAACCCAAGCAGTACGATCACAACCAATCCCACAACCCCTAATTTTGAGGATAGTTTATTATTGTCCTTTTCCATACAGCAGTTCTTGTACTTCTTTCCGCTTCCGCAGTGGCAGGTGTCGTTTCGTTGTAGCTTTTTGGACATGATGGTAGTGGGGTTTTATTTACATATGCATCAATGTAGTAAGATTCGGGGAATCTGAAAAATCATTGCCGGAAGAATGAGAAAATTTTGGAGGTCACACCTTCAATTTGCCACGAAATCCTCTTGCTGCGTAATATGATTCCGCCCCGTTATGATAGATAAATGTGCGTCCAAATCTATGATCACCGAAGATGGCCCCTCCGAGATCTCGTACATCAACCGGGGTTTTGAGCCAGCTTGATGTAGCCGTATCAAAGGGACCGAAGTGCTGAAGGAATGTATACTCCTCTTCTGTCAATAACTCGACCCCCATCATTTCAGCCATATCCATGGCACTGTTTTCCGGCTTGTATTTCTTTCTGGATTCCAGAGCCTCGCGGTCGTAGCAGACTTTTCGGCGCCCCTTCGGACTTTCAACAGAGCAATCAAAAAAGATGATCTCTCCGGTTTCTTCATCCTTTCCAACTACATCCGGTTCGCCCCCTGTCAGTTCCATTTCGTTGAGGGACCATAACTTGTCATGCTGCTCCTTCAATCTTTCTTCTACTTCATTCCAGGATATGTCCTTATGGCGCCCCATGTTTTCCTGAAACCGCTCCTTTAGAGTTGAAAGCAGTACCTCAATGTTCTCATCGGACAAGTGTTTTTTTGAATGTCCCATTCCTACCGAATGTTTAATTGAAATTCATACCATAGGTTCATGACCAGCACTTATAACGTGATGCCATGCAATTGGTTATATATAATTAAACCTAATTACGATAAACTCTCAAACCAAAAAATGAACCGGGTAAAGTACGCTAACTATTACCCGGACTGTTGCCTTTTCAAAATGTCGATGATACGGTTGTAAACGATCTCTGATAGGTGCCAGGTATTGCCATCAAAATTTGTGGTGTTTACAAACTGAATGACAACCGTGTCAATGTCCTTGTGATACCGAGCTTTACTTTGATATCCTGGGATCAATCCTGTGTGTTCGTACCCATAAAGTGAGGAATAGATCTCCGCCTCTCCCTCGCTCAACAACGATCCATCGTTTAGAGCCCTTAAGAAGATCCCCACATCCTCAGCCGTAGCTAACATTGAGCCATAATCTGTGGTTTTGATGTCTTCTTCAACTCCCACATAATATCCACTCATCAACCGATCTAAATTGACCTCGGCCAGAGAACCGTAGGTATTCTTTAATTCCAGCGGCTCCAGGATCACCTCTTTGATGTATTGAAAACCACTGTAGCCCAGTTCATGCTCAATGATCTTTGAGATGAGTATGTAATTGGTATTTGAATATTCATAGCCATTACCCGGTTCAAAGTTCGAAGGAAGATCAAAAATTCTTTTTAATGCCTCTTCCCTGCTTTTCGGTGGATCTATCCAAAAATCGGGTGTATTCGTTACGTTTGGAATGCCACTTTGGTGTTGTACTAGCATTCGTAATGTGATCCTGTCTGCGTTTTCGATCTTTCCAGAGAATTCCGGAAAGTATTCGGTAAGGGTTCTGTCAAGGGATAAGCGTTCACTATGCACCAGCTTTGTAACTGAAACGGCATCGTACAGCTTATTGATGCTGGCGATCTTGAACAAGGCGTGTGGATCAGCAGGTATCTTGTTTTTCCGGTCATGCCACCCTGCAGCATAAAACTCAGGGGATTCCCCACCTTTATCTACATAAACGATGATCCCATCAAAACCGTGACCTATAGCATTATCGACCTGTTGCTTAACGGTATCCGGTAATGGTGCTATCCAGGCTTTCAACAGGTCCCATGGCACAAAGAACATGGATACGATAGTTCCTGCCAGTAAAACTACCCTGAGTATTTTTTTTACCTTGATCCTTTTTCTTCATGTACTGTTATCCAAATTTTTAATACAACCGGAGTCTTAAATTGAAAGTTTGAGAAAACACTTACGCCAAACTACAGAAAAGGTTCAGGTAAATTAAAAAGGCCACCCGAATAATTTCGGACGGCCCTCTTAATTACATCGATTGGTTCTTCAATCCCTATTCATTCACCTGATCAAGCAGCTCTTGTATCGCTCTTTCAAGCTGTTGATCTCTCCCTTCCGAGATCACTTCAGGCTGATTTTTTACTTTGATGTCCGGTTCGGTCTGATTGTTTTCCATCCATTCACCGGCTTTGTTCTTGGCACTGACCGGAACCACGCCCCAATAACTGCCATTGGGCAGGCCTTCCCATCCGGCAAAACTACAGGTACCCGGAACCGGCATACCTACTGAAAGTCCCAGTTCCATATCCATATAACCCTGCGCATAGCAGTGGCCATCCGAATAATTGGACTCATTGAACAAGGTCAGGGTTGGTTTGGTCCATCTGGAAGTCGGCTCACCCCCAACCGCTTTTCTTGCCGTGGCGTAAGTGATAAAATCTTCACCTGAAAAGAACATCACCAGATCTGCCACCAGGTCACCGCCACCGTTAAAGCGAGTATCTACGATCATAGCCTCCGTTTCATAGTACTTGCCAAGCATGTCCTTGTAGATATCCCGATAGGGACCATCGCTCATACCGGGAATGTGAACATACCCTAACCTTCCATTCGATCTTTCTTTCACTTCATCGGCATTGATCTTCACAAAGCGATCGTACAGCAGGTTGCGTTCTTCACCCAAACTGATAGGTTTGATCCTTATCTGACGGGCATTTTTACCATTCTCGTCTGTGATCTCAAGCAGGGTAAATTTACCCGCCTTTCGGTTCAGGTACGTGGCAACATCGCGGTTTGGAGTGATCGTCTCGCCGTCAATACTTTGTATGATCATTCCGGCTTGAATATTCAGGTCAGCTTTATCGAGCGGGCCGCCTTTCAGCACTTCCACGATCCTGATCCCGTTACCTTCATGATCGTAATCCATGAAGATCCCCAGAGATGCCGTAGCATCGGCGTTGTCTATACTTCTGCTGTAACCGGCCCCCGCATGCGAAACATTCAGCTCACCAAGCAGCTCAGATACCATCTCAGCAAATTCATATCCATTACCGATATAAGGCACGTATTTCTTGTACTCTTCGTAGAGCATATCCCAGTCTTTGCCATGGAAAGTTGGTTCATAAAAGATATTTTTTGTTCTAATGTAGATGTGATCCAGCATGGTTAACCGTTCCTCAGTGGCATCGTAATCCATTTCACCGGCGATCTCTATTCCTTTTGAGCTGCCGGCAGAGAGATCCAGTTTGGAGATGCGCCCACGGCTCAACAGATATAGATTTTCCATATCCTTATCCCATACTAGGCTGCCTCCGCCTGTGTTGAGTTTAATAGCCATTTTGGTTTCACGGGTTCTCAGGTCGGTTTCCCATAAATTATAATTATCCTCAAAACGGGACAGGTAATAGAGTTTGTTTCCATCTTTGGATAGGGTGGCATCCGACATATTGCTGGAGTGGATCGTCAGCTTTTTAGTCCAGTCTTTCATGCGGTCGAAGTCGATGGTGAGGTCCTCAATCTCCTCGTCTTTTTTCTCATCCTTCTTGTCTTCCTCTTCATCAGATTCTGCCTTATTGATCTTTTCAATTTCCTGCATGAGCTTGAAATCCTCTTCACTCATATTGAATTCATCCCAGGCTTCCTGATCAAAGAACATGGTGAAGACATCACTTTGAGTGTTGCCACTGGTAGCATAACTTTTAAGCCCATCTTCATTACTGACCCAGATCATTTGTTTTCCGCCGTTCATCCACTTTGGGGAATTGTCATAATAACCACTTTCGGTCAGGTTATACCGTTGTTCCCCATCAGCTGACAGCAATAATACTTCACTGTTATTCAGCAATTTACCCCACTCCACCAGTAACCACTTGCTATCCGGACTCCAGCGGTAATATTTATCTCCATCCCTCATATGGAACAGTTCTTCAGGGGTCATCAGATCGGTAGTGTCACCGGACTCCAGGTCTTTTACCCTGATCGTTCTTCTGCCGGCGACATACGCAAGTTTCTCTCCATCAGGTGAAAACCTCGGCAGATAATTTCCTTCTTCCGTTTCTACAAGTGCCGTTTCTTTCAATAAACTGGAGGCAAAGAAAAATGGCTCTTCTTCATTTCTGACGATCTCAGTTTGATAGATACCCCACTTGCCATCGCGTTCAGACGCATAGACTACCTTATCGCCATCCGGACTAAAGGTCACGTGGGCTTCCGTTTCAGGGGTATCGGTGATACGTTTGGTCAGGGCACCGTCAACGGAGGTCACAAACACCTCTCCACGGGCAATAAAAGCTATTTCCTTGCCATCCGGAGAGATAGCCATTTCGTTTACACCACCGTTTATGGTGATGAATCTATCCTCATTGGATTTGGCCTGGGTACGAATGGTCACAGGCACTTTAACCGGCTCACCGCCTTCCTTCATGGTGTAAAGTTCGCCATCATATCCAAATGACAAAGTGCCATTACCCATACTTAAAAAACGCACCGGGTGAGTTTCAAAATTGGTCAGCTGCTCTGCGGCACCGTTATTCGTCAGGTTTTTCTTGAAAACGTTGAAAGTACCGGCACGCTCACTTAGAAAGTACATGGCCTGTTCGTCTCCGGTAAAAATCGGTTGACGATCCTCTCCTTCAAATGAGGTGATCATGGTATGCTCACCGGTTTCAGTGTCGTAAGTCCATATATCTCGTGTAATGGCAGAGGTATGATGTTTCCTCCACTCATTTTCTCCCCCTTTTTTGTCATGATACAACATGGTTTTGCCATCTGAACTCAGCTGCACATATTCTGCCGGCACCGTTAAGATCTGATCGACCTGTCCGCCACTTACCGGTACACTGTATAATTCCGGTTGCGATCCGGTTGGGTACTGCCTGTGGCTGGCAAGATCCTGCCTGACGGCTCCGAATAACACGGCCTCGTCATCAGACGTGAAAGCATAGGGATTTTCATCATTCGAATGAAAGGTCAAGCGAGATGCCTCACCACCCTCGGCATCCATCACATATACATCAAAATTTCCGTATCGATCTGAGGCAAACGCCAGTTGCGATCCATCCTTGCTCCACACCGGCATGTAGTCATGCGCCTCATGAAAGGTAAGCTGTGTGGCCGTTCCTCCTGTGGACGGAACCGAATACAGGTCTCCTTTATAGGTAAAGGCAATGGTGCTACCATCCGGTGAAATACTCGGGTAACGTAACCACTTTGGGTTTTCCTGAGCAAACACAACGGTGCTAAAAAGTGCGATCAAACAAACTGTTAATGTTCTTTTCATAGTAAAAGTGATGTTGGTTGAGTGTACAAAATGCTGAATTTTGCCTAATGTACATCTTTTCACTGTAAAGGATTGTTTAAATTCAGTGGTCCATCCGATCCATGTTTTCAGTCTTCTTCTCACGGTAAGTGCTCTTTTATTTTGGGATAATTTTTCAGTAATTGGCATTTTCTCAAATGACCTGTACCTCATACAAATTCTTATCGCGTGAATTCACTCTTTGAAACCACTCACATGTTCGCTGCTTATGACTTCGAGCACTACCTGTTACTCACCGGTTTTCTGCTGTTCGGGTACCTGTTTTTCCGAATTCTGAGCTCCTACTCCCGACCTGTTCAGCAGAAAATACTCCTTGGTCTGGCACTTTTACTCTCCGCCACACAATTGCTTAAAGTACCTATGAACATGTATCTGGGTATTTTTGACCCTCAGAACGACATCCCCCTGCACCTGTGCAATTTCCTCCCTTTTATACTCATTTGGGTCTATGCCACCGGTAGCCGAAAGGTGTTGGGAACCGTATTCTTCTGGATCGTGCTGGGTGTTTCTCAGGCTAATCTTACTCCTTCCGTGGAATTTTCTCTTTTTCACTATGATGCCATCCGGTACTGGATGGTGCATATGGGATTGGTGCTGCTGGCTTTATATCCGGCCGTGATCTGGAAATGGGACCTCAAGCGTAATGATCTGTTTCGCACCGTGGGTTGGTTGAACGTGGCAGCCGCCATCATCTATGGACTCAACCTGATCCTGAACAGCAACTATATGTACCTGATGGCCAAACCGCCGGGCACCACCTTCTTCAGCATCCTCCCGGCATGGCCAACTTATATTCTGGTCCTGGAAGTAATTCTTGTGGTGTGGTCGGTGATGGTGTATGGACTCTTCAAATGGATCCGATCCAGGGTAACCGATACGCAGAATTTGGTAGCTGAAAGAAGCCGGACTTAGCGGTTTATTCTGGGACCCTGAAGTCAACATGCTGCTCTTCAAAACCACTAAACAAGATGACCACTACTTTATAACGTCTGCCATTCCTGTAGATGTCAGATAATTCGATGACAATGTTGGTTAAGATGAAGACCCTGAAGGGGTCGTACAGGAAATGTTTAATATTCTGACTTCGATTAACCTAACATCTACAATTCCATTAAGCTACGGATACACATAGCTGGCTTCAAAACTCAAAGGAATACCTATCCACCAGTAAAGAAGTAGGAATATGGTCCATGAGATACCAAAGATGATAGAATACGGAAGCATCATCGATATAAGGGTTCCAATACCGGTATCCTTCACATAGCGCTGACAGAATACAACCACCAGCGGGAAATACGGCAGCAGCGGAGTGATGATATTGGAAACTGAGTCTCCCACACGATAGGCCGCCTGAGTCAGGTCAGGTGAGATGCCCAGTTGCATAAGCATAGGCACAAAAATAGGAGCAATAAGCGCCCACTTGGCAGAGGCTGATCCCACCAGCAGGTTCACAAAGGCACTCAGAAATATGATACCAACAATAGTGATCTGTCCGGGTAAAGCCAGTGATTGCAGAAATTGAGCGCCCTTTAAAGCCACCAGTAATCCAATATTGGAGGTTGAAAATGCATCAATGAAAAGGGCACAGAAAAAGGCCATTACTATGTAATATCCCATACTCTGCATCGATTTGGACATGTTATCAATCATATCCTTCGAGCTGGAATATTTTCCGGAAGCTATCCCGTACACAACTCCCGGTATGAGTAAGAAAATGAATATGAGGGGCACGATAGCCTGCATCAAAGGGGCATTGAATGAGGTCAGTGACATCACTTCCGGATCTACCATATCGGGACCCCGAAGGGCTGAGTCAGCCGGAATCGCCCAAAGAATAAGCCCAACTATACCGAGGATCATAGCAAAAAATCCCATCCAGAAAGCCCGGCTTTCCTTACCGGTCACCTCTTCCATTTGAGGCATTTCTTCTTCGTCCCCATCCACTTTGGTTTTTGATAACCTTGGCTCCACGATCTTATCGGTCACAAACCACCCTACCAAAACAATTAAAATGGACGAGATTCCTGTAAAGTAAATATTGTTTAGAGGATTCAGCACAATTTCCGGGTCCAGGATCCTGGCCGCTTCAAGGGTAAAGCTCATGATCAGCGGATCAATGGCCGATGGAATAAAGTTGGCTGAAAATCCTCCCGACACCCCCGCAAAGGCAGCCGCTATACCAGCCAGCGGGTGGCGGCCGGCTGCATAAAAGATCACCCCACCCAGCGGTATCACCAGAATATACCCGGCATCGGCCGCGGTGTGACTCACGATCGAGATTAGGATCAACATGGGTGTGAGAAGCATTTTAGGAGTGACATTCAACAGCTTTTTCAACCCAGCATCGATCCATCCCGAATTTTCAGCCACTCCAACTCCTAACATTGCCACCAGCACGATGCCCAATGGAGCAAAGGATGTAAAGGTAGAGACCATGGTAGCCAGGAAGTTAGCCAAAGCCGAACCGGTCAGGAGATTGTTGACCTTGAGTTCTTCCCCTGTCAGTGGATGAACTTCCCCAAAATCGATGGGAGAAAGGACGGCGGATAACAGCCAGACAAATAGCATCAGATAAAGGAAAAGAATGGCCGGATCAGGGAGTTTATTCCCGCTTTTCTCTATTGCGTTTAGGAACCGATTGAACAAAGAAGGTTTGGAAGAATCAGCTTTGGTGTTCATTTGAGACGATCATTATTTAAAATTTTGCTAAAAATAAGCCCTTTCAAAGAATTGGCAAGAGAAAATTGAAATTAAATGAGATAAGAGCTGACTAAACCTTTTAAAATGTCACCGCCTGTGGCCGCCAGGTTTCTTCTGAAGCGGAAATACCTTGTCCCATAACCTCCATCCAAACAGGCTTTATCTCGATCAATATCATATTTTCAGGAAATTCAGGAAAAAACTGATCGGTCCACTCCACACTGAATGGATTATTCGCCTCAATGAAATCGTTATCCTTATGTAGATCCGCCTGCCCCATGACACTCACATAGTTTCCCTCGCTATCATTGTTGTAGAACAAAGTCACACTGGCATTTTCCTGTATTTGATCCACCTTACGGGTTCCCGGCCGGGTAGCAACCCAGATGGTCATAGTACTGTCCGGACTTGAGGTATTCACGCTTCGAACACGCGGTCGGCCCAATGGATCTACCGTAACAAAGGCCGCCACAGGATCAGCTTTGATGATCGCGCGGGCTGCTGCAATAATTTCACTCCGCTCAGCTGATGAGTACAGTTCTTCCTGTGGAGGGATCGCCGCATCTTTTTCATTAAATTGATCTGATGGATCTGTATTACAGGATAGCATAGCCAAAGAAAGCACTATAAGAGGAAGAATATGTTTGATCATCACGTGGATGGCATGAGTAAAAATTCAAAATTTAAGTTTCAGACCTAACTCATTGGAGCTCAGGCCAATTGAATATAAATACTTTTCCCTCTCCGTACCCAATTCCCATCTTCCTCGCACCCCCTCCTCGTCCCCAACCTCCCGGTTGGGGACGCCACTCGGGACCTCCCGGTCCCAGTTATTTTATTTAGGCAAGCAAGCATAATAAACACCTTCATGATGCATAAAGGTGCTGTCTTTTCGATTCAGATCCAGCGGGCCTCCTTCAAAGTTTGTGACACGATAACCAAGTTCGTGAAACAGACAAGCGGTGGAGGCAAAATCCCAGAGACTACCACCCCCGACCTCTTGTTTGGGATGTTTGATCATATTGGATGGAGGATTCTTCAACACCTTGATGGCATTCAAAACCGATCCGCCTCCCTCAATCACCTTTAATTCTGATAACCCCAATTCATCCACTCTGCGATTGAGCAGTTGCTTCAGGTCTTCAGGTCGTGAGGTATTTTCCAGTGGTTTGTCCGTAATATGGGTCAGGTAATTATTCATTGACGGGATTTCCAGAGGCTTATCATTCTCATAAACCCCATGCCCTTTGGCTGCATGATATAAGGTTTCGGTACTGGGATCATAAATGACACCGATCACCGGTTCTCCTTCTTTTGACACCAGGGCGATGGATACCGAGAAATCCGGCTCGTTCCGTATGAAAGCCAGGGTCCCGTCGATGGGATCCACACACCAGAAATAGTCTTTTTCAAAGCGACTCCCATCATCCTCAGTTTCTTCCGTTAACATGGCCAGGTCATATTCTTCACAGGTAGGCAACAAATAGGTAAGGATCTCCTGTTCACATTCTTTGTCCACTTGCGTGACTACCTGTGAGGCATAATTGGTTCCGCCTTCTTTTTCTTGCACATCGATCTCCTGATCCATGTAAGATCTTATGATACGTCCTGCTGCGTAGGCGGCATCTATAGCCGTTTTTTTAAGAGGTAGTAGATCCATTCTGGAGATTGTTTATGACTTCTTGGGTTATTCTTTCGCTGTAACTGTTGATCTTCCAGTGCCCCGGACTCCATCCTTTCAGAAAACGATGAAAATCAGCCCAGGCGACTCTGTATAAAGAACGCCATTCCTTTTCGAGGGCTTCATTTCTCTCTCCGAGTGCCCGGTGTAAATGATTGAAATAGGTATTCAGGATCCGTGTTTCCATGGCTTCGCACTCGTCCTCATTCAGGCAGCTTCCGATAAAATAGGCTATATCTTTCATGCCGCAGCCCCCGCCAACATACTGGAAGTCCACGGCGGCAACCTCCCCATCTCCGGAAAAACAAAAATTGGCCAGCTTGGCATCTCCGTGAACAAAGGTTTTAAACGTGCAGGCATTCAGTTCCTGATCGATCATGGGAGCAGCCTTTTTAAGCCGTTCATCATTCAGGGCTTCAAGTTCATGCGGACGGGTTTCCAGGTGCCAGTAGGTGCCTTGTTCCCATAATCCCTGCGGAGCTTGACCTAAATAACTTGCGTGAAAATCAGCCAGCCACTTCAGAATGGAATTGATCTCATTCCAACTTACCGATGTTTTACGAAGTGGATACCCGGAAGCATCCAGATCCTCCAGTACGATCAGTACCTCATTATCTTTGTGTTCAATGGCTAAACAGTTTGGAACCCGGGCAGCACTGTTGGTGCTGTATTGCTCATACCAGGTGGTTTCCACTTCATAGGATCTCAGCTTTCGCTGATGCCCGATATCCGAATTCCAGCCTCTTGGATGTTGTTTGCTCCCTTCAGCCTGAATATGTTTTACGACCACACTCCCAACTGTTGTGCCCTCAAGGCGCACACGAAGGATCTTGCCATAGCCACTCCAGAGTTCCTGTATAACTTCCTGTTCGCTGATCGAATCAGCACCGGTGCTCTGCAGAATGACTGATTTGAAATGATCTTTCATAGATGACGAAGATAGGAAAGATTCATCCTCGTTTCACACACATTCCAAGGCCAGTGCCACACTGGTTCTCAACGTCTCCATTGGGAAAACCAACCGGGATCTCCCATTCCCGGTTAAATTATGCCTGATATACACTTATTCATACGTCCGAACTTTCAACATGGCTTTTGAAATTGTTCAGTATGTTTTGCCACCCCTCTCGTTGTTGCTCTGCAGAATATTCATCATCTGCTTCGAAGGTCTCAACAACCTGAACTCCCTGCCCTGTATCATTTAAGTCGACCTTCACTTTTCGATCATCATCTAACTTAAACTCAATGCTGTAAGGTTCATTAATAGCCGTAAAAGTCCCCTCAAAATCGAATCCCATTGAACCGTCTTTTGCTTCCATGCGATAATTGAATTTTCCACCGACCCTGAGATCAATAATTGCACGCGGACAGCACCAATCGTTTGATGCAAAATTCCAGCTCATTATATCTTCAGGCGTTATCCAGGCATCCCAAACGCGTTTTATCGGGGCATCGACAGTTGTTTCTACTGAGATCTCCATATATCCTCCTTCTGCTCAAATAATTGATAAGATAAAATATTAGGTATTACTGTTAATACAAGTAGTAAGTCGATAATTTAGCCATCATGTTGTAAACACCATGAGCAACCATTGAAGCCGTTAATCGCCTCGTGTATAAGAATGATCCCGTGTAAGTAATGGTAGGAACCAGAATTATGCATGACGCAGCGGAACTACGTCACGAGGTTAAAGCAAAATTAGCAAGTATTATGATTTAGGTTGTATTACGGCCTGCGGTTTAACCGGCTTGGCTTTATTGGCTGGTAAAGTAATTAAAACTCGAAATATCTTTCACCCAACGAATACTGAAGGGGCAAATAGCGGCCAAGTCCGCGTTTAAACCATTGTTATACAGCCACTTAACGTGATAATGTTTGATTGCAATCGCATAGCATTCCAATCAATGAAATCGTTCTGAGACTGTTTGCTATTGTGTCATATTCTAAATCTTTACCGTGTAAAATGTAATTTCTATTTAATGGGTTTTTGATGAAGCTTTCATTTTTACTTTTTTCAAATTCACTGAAATTTTCATGAATAATACTTTTTTCTTGAAGCTGTTTAAGCAAAAGGTAACCTAAAGACAAGGTATTTGTTGGATGATTCTCTTTCGCTAATCTTTGAAGTAACCTTCTTCGTATTTCCTCAAGATCAGATTCTTTGTTTGAATAAAAGGTCATATCAATTAATTCGGAAAACATTCCATCTGCCTGAGCCAGCAATGTTGGAATGCTCAAAATATAATCACCATTTTCATGGGCCTGTATTGAGGCATCAATTATTCTAAATCTATTTGGAAATTCTCTTTTTACACTATTTCTGATAATTGAAATATTCTCCGTTATAAAAGTTTGTAGGTCTTGCTCAATTTGCTCGTGTTCTTCGTTTTCAATTAAAAAAAAGTATTCTTTGAAAATTGATACTGGCGCCAAATGGAAAGGGACAAACCAACCTTGCTGAGCTAAATATGCATGAACATTATCAATATACTCAGGGATCTCCTCAACTTCTTTGGCTATTGTTTCCAATAAAGCTTGGAATTCAGGCAGCTTACTGATATTAATTGCAGAGATTCTCTTTGCAGATTCTGTTACTTGATCTATCAGTGGCTTTATAGCATTCTGAGCTATTCTTTTTTGTTGTTCTGCAATCCTATTTACAGTCTCTTGAATTTGTTTTATTGCTGGAGTTATTGTTGGCTTTAATATTTGTGCTTGTTGTTCTGCAATCTGTTGCATCAACTTTTGCCAATCATTCCAATTATCGTCGCTATTTTTCTCTGTCATTTTTTATTCTGTAACGTTAATTGCAATGTTGAACATTAAGTAAATCAACGTGTTCAATTCTTACAGTAACGCTTTTTCTTATTTGTGTTGGATGGTTAAACGGTAAATTTTCTTCAGACCAATTGAACCAGCGAGAAATTTCTCTTTTTTCACCTTCTCTCCAGTTTTCAGAAGCCTCTAACCTTTTAAGTACGAATACTTTTGGTTCTAAATTGAGATTTAGCAATTCACGAATCCAATTATGTACAGGAGCTGTACTTCCCTCAATTGTATCTTCAATATGATCGGCCAATCGATTTTCTCGTCTCTTATGAGTTTTCCAACATATCGTAATGTATTATCTCTTGGATCAAGAAGACCATAGATTAGATACCTGCCAACATGTGGCTCTTATAACTCATCACTATCAAAATATTTAGATTTTAATTCATTCAGCCTTTCTTCTTCGAAAGAGGATAAACCTTGGGCGTCAAACAATGCCTCTCCATCAGGACCATCTAATCTTGTTACTTCGATAGTCAAAATTGCGTCACTTCTTTCCTCTAAATCGCCCCATTCACTATAAGGGTTTGGAGCAAGACTCCAAGACTGCTCCTCACCAGGTTCCAAGCCACCAGAAATGCTATAATTAAATTCTTCAACCAGCCAAGGAACTTGTCTTTCTGGAGTGGCGTAAGTCCCTTTAAAGTATGCCCGTGAAATAGCATATTCGGTATTATTTCTGACTGTCAATTCAATTACAGGTTGGTCTCTAAATGTATCTTCCTGTTTATAAAATCTTGAACGTGATACCTCAAAATTTGATAATTCTTGTTTAGCTAAATCTGCCTCTTTCTTTTTTTCTTCCAATTCTTGGATTTCTTCTAAAGCCTGCCTTCTTTGCTCCCTTTCTAACTCTGTTCTTAGTTCTTCTGCTTTGGTAATAATTTCAGATGCAGATTTACCATCAATTTCATCTTTTACCTGATTAAGATAATCTTCAACAAGCTGGTCTGGGTTCATATCTGATTGCAAAATATTCCCAAAATCAAGGTTTTGCATAGCAATGAACATAAGCGATTCTTCAAACTCTTTTTGTTTCTCTGCATCTAAACTTTGTTTAACATCTTCAATTGAAGATTTAAGTTGTTCCTCCGATGACCCGTCAATTTTGGGATCTGCACATCCAAATAGAAAAAGAATCATAAGGATTGTGTAAAACTGCTTCATGATGAACCCCGTTTTAGTTTAGATTAGAATTTTATTTCTGGCTGTATAACATAATATTATCCGAACAAGGGCATTGTTAGGGCGAACGAGCTGGAACCGCCTTTATCTCCTTGTTGTTCGTATAATGTGAATTTTGGGAGGCGATACGAACCGTCGTTCGCCTAAACGGTTCGTATAACATCCTCTTAAGTCCCCCTAAGATAATACCTTAAGTCTTTATTTCAACTTTAAACGATCCCGAATAACTGCCTGGCGGTTGCAGTGGTTCTTTCGTCGACCTCCTGAAGGCTCAGTCCAAAGATCTCGGCTAACTTTTCAGCCGTATATTTCATAAAGGCGGGCTCATTGCGCTTACCCCGTTTTGGGGTGGGCGACAAATACGGAGCATCGGTTTCCAGGATCATCTTGTCCAGTGGCAGCTGTGCTACGGTCTTATCAACCCCTCCATTTTTAAAGGTCAGCACGCCCCCAATGCCGAGGTGAAGTCCCATGTCAATGGCTCGCCTGCCTTCCTCTACCGTTCCGTTAAAGCAGTGCCAGATCCCGGTCAGGTTCCCATCCTGCTCTGCCTCGATCAGATCGAGCATATCATCCGTACTTTCCCGGTTATGGATAATGATCGGTTTCCCGACGGCTTTGGCTACCTTGCAGTGAATTCTGAGACTTTCTTTTTGCTGCTCTACCCGGTCCGTACTCCAGTAGTAATCCAGGCCTGTTTCACCCACTCCGTAGAAGTCCTCACGGGAACAAAATTCCATGAGTTTTTCTTCCAGCTCATCAGGTAGTTGTTCCGGCACATCACAGGGATGAATACCTGCCATCTTGTAAAAGCTAAGTCCCGGATGCTCCAGTTTTTCCATTTTTGGGATGGAATCAAAGTCTATAGCCGGCAAAAAGATCCCGGTCACCCCGGCCTCCACGGCTCGTTCGTTCACCGCCTCCCGGTCTTCATCAAATTTATCCAGGTACAAATGCGAATGCGTATCTATCATTTTTCAGTAAACAGTTACAGTTACAGTTACAGTTAGCAGTTAGCAGTTAGCAGTGGGAAACCCAAACACCTTGAACCTTGCCCCTAAAACCTACTTCCCAAAATACAGCCCCAGATGCTCTACGGGCGACCTTACCACTGATCCTACCTCGATGCCCATTTGCTTACAAGTCGATCTTAGTTCCGATTCAAAGACGGAGGCCACGGATCCCACAAAACCCATTTCCCGGGTTGCAACTTTCTTCGGAAAATGCTCTTTCACTTTGGTCAGATAGGCCTCGAATCCATCATGGATGATCTGCTGAATTTGCGGGTAATGCGACTTTGGTCCCATGACCTTACAGATCTCGGCTGCAAACAGTTTGGCCTCGCGGTTCTTTTTGAACATCAGTGTCATCTTCTCAATATCTTCTTCTACATGGTGGTCCAGATAAGACCTCAGGTCACTGTTCAGCGTACCGGCCGCGTACAATTTCATGATCCTCTTGCCGATATAGCTTCCGCTTCCCTCATCCCCATCCGGAAATCCAACCGACGGCATCTGCTTCATCACCTTGCCGTTTTCAAAATAAGCCGCACTCGATCCGGTTCCCAAAATACCCACCAGTCCTGATCGATCACCAAAGAGAGCAATACCGGCAGCATCCAGATCCGTAGCCACATGGATCTCAGCAAATTCAAATACCTCTCTCAGATACTGCTCCACCTCTCGCTTCTTTTCGGGGGAACCGCATCCGGAACCGAAAAAACGTATATCCTCAACTGATCGCCCTAACAGATTGGGCTTCAATTCTTTGATAAGCACCCTCAAAAACTCTCCGGATGTAATAAGATGAGGATTAAGTCCTTCTGTCTGAATGAATTGAGGGGTTCCCTCCCCAAGCAGCACCCAGTCTGTTTTCGACGCTCCACTATCTGCAATTAATCGGTTCATACCTAATGGTACATAATTTTCACGATCAGGGTTCTTTAAAAAAAGAAAATCTTTTTTGCAGTGAACAGTGAACAGTTTTCAGTAAGCAGTTATCAGTAAACAGTGGGCAGTGGAAAATCCTAACACCTAACACCTAACACCTAACACCTAACACCTAACACCTTGAACCTTGCACCTAATTCCTTGCACCTACTCTCTCTCCTCCCTATCATCCAACCGAACCAAATTTACCTACGCATGAGCCTGACCTACACCAACTATCTCAAGATCGACGAACTGACTGAACTGCAGGAATATAAGTCGGACCCACCCGAGCATGACGAGATGCTGTTTATTATCATCCATCAAACCTATGAACTCTGGTTTAAACAGATCCTTCATGAATTTGGCAAGCTTCGCAAAGACCTTGAAGCCGGCAACACCTGGGGAGCCGTCAAAACCATGCGACGTGTACTGACCATCCTGAAGACCATGGTGTCGCAGATCGATATCCTGGAAACCATGACGCCCCTTGAGTTCAACAGCTTCCGGAAATTCTTGGGCCAATCATCCGGATTTCAATCACTGCAATTCCGCGAAATGGAGATCGTATGCGGACTCCGATTTCCGCTCATGAAAGAAGCACATAAGGATCAACCCAAGCATATCGAAGTACTGGAAGAACGTATGGAGGAATCAACCTTATGGGAAAGTTTCTGTGCCTATTTACGCACCCGGGGGCATGACCTCCACCCTCAAAGAGTTAATGAAAAAGGATTGATCCACGAACCTAATGAAAAGCATCAGAAGATCCTGGTGGATGCCATGCAAAATGATCCTGAAGGCGCCATGATGGCCGAGCTGTTTGTGGATTACGATGAGGGCCTTCAGGAATGGCGCTACCGTCATGTTAAAATGGTAGAACGAACCATTGGCACCAAAAAAGGGACCGGCGGATCGGATGGAGCAAAATACCTTCACAAAACCCTGAATAATCCCATTTTTCCTGATCTTTGGGCTATCAGATCACAGTTTTAATTTCATTGTTTCAGGGCATAAATTTCAGTTACACATTGTGTTTCAGCCTTATTAATTTTTGGAAAAGATTATTTTGCTAACAAAACAGGGGTACTATCATGAACTGTCCGAATTGCGGTGATCAGCCTGTTGGCTTCATGGGAACGTTCTATTTGAGAGGGGCCGGCTTCAAAAAAGCTCTTCAGGGTTTTTTCAGATGCCGGTATTGTGACGCACTTTTGATTCAGAAAAAAAACGAGGCAGGATTTCCTCAATTTCAAAAACCATTCTGGGGCGTCTATTCCCTTTTCATTCTTGGATTGCTGGGAATTACCTGGGCCATTTTCTACTATCTCGAAAGCATGATTGGCTCTGAGCCTGTTTGGTTCACAGTACCGATTCTTCTAATTCTTTTCTCAGTACTTTTTGTGATCATGGATCGGATAAGGGCACGTTACTGGATCCTCGAGGAAACTACCTTTGAAGAATTTGAGAATGAAATTAGATCTCAAAAACTCTCTACCAAAGATGTCATCGCTTTTCTGATTTTTGGGGTTTTGGCTATTTCAACCTTTCTGTTTTTAGATGATCTTGTTGAAAACTTAGACCTCAGTCCTACTGCTTACACCCTGTCAGCTATCGTCTATTTTATGGTGATCACAGTCATGGCTTTTGGATTGATGAAATATCTGTCTGACAGCAATTCCAGTGCAAAAGAATGAAATAGCCCCCCTGCATGTTAGCCTGATTCTTTTTAGGCAATAAGCCGTAGGAAACTTATTTTCAGACCCGCAAAGAATCACCAAATTACTATTCATGTCAGGTATTGATCATTTAGCCAAAAAACTCGCTCCCCACTACTCACGATTTAATGTAGCCAACCGGCTCCTGTTTACCGGTCACTCTCATCAGGCCTGGCCCGATGTAGCCCGTGAGGGTCAAACCGAATATTTTGACGTTTGTGCCCGCGATGTGGACAACAAATGGGGAGCCGCTTTTGAGAAAACCGAGATCCTCCGAAATTACCTTCGTGATTTTTATGATGATCCGGATGGATTTTACTGCCGCGAGGAGAGTACGCATGTCCTATTCGTTAGCTGGATGAGTAGTCTGAACCTGAAAAATAAGCCCAAGATCATCTCCACTGATGGAGAATTTCACTCCCTGTTCAGACAGCTGCACCGGCTCGAGGAAGAAGGCCTTGAATTTGTTCAGGTTCCGGTTCAACCCGATGACACCTTTGCAGAACGCATTATCGAGGAAATGGATGACCGCACCTCGGCAGTGATGCTCTCCCGCGTGTACTTTGAAACCTCATTGATCAACACACACCTGACCGAGATAGCCGCAGCCGCACGAAAGAATGGAATTCCCGTTCTGATCGATGATTACCATGGTACCAATGTGGTTCCACTTTCCATACGCGAAGCCGGTCTTGAGGATTGTTTTATCCTGATCGGTGGATACAAGTATCTGCAATGGGGCGAGGCCAACTGTTTCCTGCGCTTTCCCAGAGATTGTGACTACCGGCCGGCCATCACCGGATGGTTTGCCTCCTTCAGCACGCTTGATAAACCGCGAACCAATGAACCGGTAGAATATGATCATGACAATCAGCGATTTGCCAGTGGCACCTATGATCCATCTTCTCAGTTCAGGGCGGCAAAAGTGGTTGAATTTTTCCGGGAGATGGGACTCACCCCCGAGGTACTACGTGAACAATACAAGGCACAGGTAAGCCTGCTTCGTGACACTTTCAAAAGCAAAAATTTCGATCCGGCTCTCATTCGGCTCACCCATGAAAAGCCTTTGGACCTAAATGGAGGGTTCCTTTCACTCACCTCCCCTAAAGCCCGTGAGATCCGCGCAGCCCTCATGGAAAATGAGGTGTTCACAGACGCCCGCGGCGAGATCCTCAGATTTGGTCCGGCCCCCTATATCACGACCGATCAGATCCAAAAAGCCATGGATAAGCTGGAAGAAGTTATCAACTCAAACTGAACGAGATTCACACCCTTATCAAAAAAATACTGTAGTTTCTGAACTACGTTCAGTTGTCTGTTTATAGCAGATCATAAAATTTTTTGTGTAAGGATTTCGATTTTCAGCCCTCTTACTTAACAGTCGGGTTCTCAAAACCGACTCTGAGAATAGATCAACACAATGTTTGTCTATTACATATATTGAACATATATTCAAATCAACTGAAATCGGGGTGACACAGATCGTCACTCCGGCAGTGTATATTGGCAGCCACAGGTTTAAAGAACGTTACATTGATAGTGAAAGGCCGCTGAGCAGGGCCTAATGATTTACAGACTACACGGATTTTTAATAACAAAACACACAGGTAAACATTATGAGTAAAGACGACAGAGTCAAAGCCCTGGATATAGCCGTCGGGCAGATCGAAAAACAGCATGGTAAAGGAACCATAATGAAGCTCGGCGCCGAAGCCGTGCAGGATATTGATGTGATCTCAACCGGATCCATTATGGTTGATTATGCCCTTGGCGTGCAGGGAATTCCACGTGGTCGGGTAACAGAAATTTATGGTCCGGAAGCGAGTGGTAAAACCACCCTTGCCCTTCAGGTGATCGCCGAGGCTCAAAAAGCCGGCGGGTATGCGGCCTTTATCGATGCAGAGCATGCTTTTGATCCGCGCTACGCAAAGGCACTGGGTATTAACGTAGAAGAACTGCTGGTTTCACAGCCCGATAACGGTGAGCAGGCCCTTGAGATCACCGAAACTCTGATACGCTCCGGTGCCCTGGATGTGGTGGTGGTCGATTCCGTTGCGGCTTTGGTACCCCGCGCTGAGCTGGAAGGTGAAATGGGTGATTCGCACATGGGGCTGCAGGCACGCCTGATGTCTCAGGCCATGCGTAAGATCACCGGTATCATCAATAAAAGCCGGACGGCCTGTATCTTCATTAATCAGGTTCGTGAAAAGATCGGTGTGATGTTCGGAAATCCGGAAACCACTACCGGTGGTCGCGCTCTGAAGTTCTATTCTTCCGTTCGGCTGGATATTCGCAGAATCGGTTCTATCAAAAAAGGCGATGATGTGATCGGTAACCGCACCAAGGTAAAAGTTGCCAAGAATAAGGTGGCTCCCCCCTTCAAAGTGGTTGAATTCAATATCATGTACGGTAAGGGCATATCAAGGATATCAGAAGTGCTTGATCTGGCAGTGGAGTATGACATTATTGAGAAGCGCGGAAGCTGGTTCCGTTACGACGGTGAACCGATCGGACAGGGTTCCGATGCAGCTATGCAATTCCTCGAGGAAGATCCTGAACTGACCAAGAAGATCGAAACCAGTGTTCGCAAGAAGCTAATGGGAATTGAGGAAGAAGAGCCTGAAAAGGATAAGAAGGAAAAAGAAGCGGTTGAAGAAAAAGGATAAATACCAACGGTATTCGGAAGAAGCCCTTGAGCTTCTTCCGGCTCCTGTTTCTGAGATCCAGGTTCAAAAAAAGAACGCAACCCGTTTCTCACTCTTCGTCCAAAACCAGTTTCTGATCGGGGTTTCAGAAGCGACTCTTACTCAGCTTGATCTCAGAAAAGGCACGCTCATAACCCGTGAGCTTCTTTCCCGGATCGAAACATCTGAAGAACGCTGGGCTGCAAGGGAATACTTTTTCAGGATACTTTCCAGACGCGATCATTCCCGAAAAGAACTCAAGGACAAAGCCTATAAAAAGGGTTATTCGGGCAGCTACATCGATGAAATCCTTGATGAATTCGAGGAAAAGGAATATATAGATGATCGAAAGTTTGCCCTGAAATACACGGCCGATAAGTTTGAATTCAACGATTGGGGGCCTTATAAGATCCGAACACAGTTATTCAAAAAGGGGATATCGAAAGGTGTTGTTGAGGAGTGTATCAGGAAGTGCTTTGCCGCTGAGGATATCAGGGAAAGCATGGTTACCCTGATCCGGAAAAAGAAGAAACGGTATCAACGTGAGCCCAAGGAAAAAAGAAAGAAAAAGATATTCGACTTTTTACTGAGAAAAGGGTACGATTCAGACCATATTTTCAAACACATAGACGAACTATTAATGATCATTGATCAATGAAGAATATCACACTGGACAAAGTGGTTAAATTTATCATCGGGCTATCGGCGGTTGTCGTTAGCCTTATGATCGTGTATAACTACTCCAACCTTGTGATCTTTCTGGTTCTGGCTATGATCCTGAGCTACGTGCTTGATCCATTTGTGAACCGTTTGCAGGCATCCGGTGTGAACCGAACTCTCGGGGTTACCCTGGTTCTCTTTACCGTGGTACTTATTCTCGGGTTTATCTCTACCAGTGTGATCCCGATCATTGCCAACCAAATGGCTGAATTAGCTACACAACTCAGTCTCGAAAATATCCGGCAGATCTCCGTCCGTATCGAAAACCAATTTCTGGATAAATTCGAATTTCTCCCTGAAGGCTTTTTGGAAGACAACATCACGGCGATTGCCAACGACCTTTTTGATGTGAATCAGATCTCCACTATCATTGGTGATGCTCTTGGCATCTTTACCAATATCTTTTCTGCTGTGTTGGTGGTTCCCTTTGCCGCATTTTTCTTTTTGAAAGATGGAAGCAAGATCCGGCGTGATCTTCTTCGACTTGTACCTAACAAGTATTTTGAAACCTCACTCACAGTGATCGATAAGATCGAGAACCGCCTGGGATTATATTTCCGAAGTGTGTTACTCCAAAGTTTTCTGGTAGCCCTTTCGTCGTGGGCATTTTTGAGCATTGCGGGCCTGGGTAATTCGATGTCAGTGGGTATCGCGGTCGGTCTTGCCAATACCATCCCCTACTTTGGACCGATACTGGGTTATGTACTCTCTGTGATCGTTTCCATTATTGAAACCGGTAATTTTTCTTTGGTTGCAGCCTGCATGCTGGCTATTCTGATCGTTCAGCTTCTGGATAACCTGGTGTTTCAACCCATGCTCTTCTCAAGATCTGCGGATATGCACCCCGTGGCCATTTTGTTCATCATTCTGGTGGGTGCCGAAACTGCAGGTATTCTCGGTATGTTGATCGCAATTCCCCTGGCTACAGTCATTAAGATCGCCATTACGCAGATCAACTGGAGCTTCAATAATTATCAGATCTTCCGGAAAGAAGCGGGGCCGCCCTCCGGGTAGAAATTCTTGCAGATTTCTTCTTCATCGTAGCTAAACATTTCCTATCTTTTCTGCCCTACCAGGCACCCTTAAAACCATTTTAACTTTTGAAAGGACTCGTTGTTTTTGCGTCCGGCTCGGGCACTAACTTTCAGTCGCTTATTGATGCAATTGAAAAGGGTGAACTATCTGCAAAAATCAATGGACTCATCACCGATAAACCTGATATCGGTTCAATTCGCCGGGCTTCTGATCACGACATCCCTTACAAGGTCATTGTTCCTTCCTCTTTTGAACATGAATCTGAATTTGCAGAGGCTCTGTTGGAACAACTCAAGACCTGGAATACCGACCTGATCATTCTGGCCGGTTATCTGAAAAAGATCCCATCAAAGGTCATTGAGAATTATGAGAACCGGATCCTTAATATTCATCCCTCTTTGCTCCCAAAATATGGCGGCAAAGGGTTTTACGGCTTGAATGTGCACATAGCTGTGATCGAAGATCAGGAACCTGTTTCCGGGTGTACGGTACATCTGGTGAATGAAGAATTTGATAAAGGACCGATCCTAGCTCAAACGGAGGTCCCGGTTCACCCCGATGATACACCCGAAAGTCTGGCAGCCCGTATTTTAAAAAAGGAACACAAACTGTTCCCTGCCACCATACAAAAATATATTCGCAAACTACCCAACACCTAACCTGAAATACAATATACCCGTGTCACTCAAGCCTCTTTCTTCCCTCCCAACCACTCCTCTTACCATAAAACGTGCCCTCATCTCGGTTTCAGATAAAACAGGTCTGCCAAAACTGGCAAAAGTTTTGCATGCATCCGGTGTGGAGATCATTTCAACCGGAGGAACCGCGAAGGTCATCAAAGCAGAGGGAATTCCGGTAAAGGATGTGTCTGAGATCACAGGATTCGAAGAATGCCTGGATGGTCGTGTTAAAACCCTGCACCCTATGATGCACGGTGGAATTCTGGCGCGCACATCCCACAAGCCTGACGTTGAGGAGATCGATAAACTGGGTATCACCCCCATAGAACTTGTGGTAGTTAATCTGTACCCTTTTAAAGATAAAGTGGCTGAACCGGAAGTAACTGAAGCCGAAGCTACAGAATTCATTGACATTGGCGGCCCAACCATGATAAGAGCGGCGGCCAAGAATTTTGCACACGTTGCCATTTTAAGCTCGCCATCACAGTATGCCGGTTTTACAGAAGAACTGGAGGAGAAAATGGCGATCTCCATTGAAAGCCGAAGAAAACTGGCAAAGGATGCCTTTGCCCACACGGCAGATTACGACGCGGCAATCACCAACTATTTTACAGACCTGATCGACGAGGAACCGGCCAAACAAATTAATATCTCACTGCCGCTTTCTCAGGAGCTGAGGTACGGGGAAAATCCCCACCAAAAAGCTGCCGTTTATGGAGATCAGGACTCATTCATTGACTGTTTTCACGGAAAACAGCTCAGTTACAACAACTATCTGGATGTCGATTCTGCTCTGAATATAATCTCTGATTTCACGGATGAGGAAAAGGCTTGTGCCATCATCAAACATACGATCCCATCCGGAGTCGGGGTTGGTGAATCGCTGAGATCAGCTTACGAAAAAGCGTTCAGTACCGATCGTGTTTCCCCATTTGGTGGCATTGTAGTGGTGAATCAGGAACTGGACCTGGATACCGCTAAAGCTATCGACGAGATCTTCACAGAGATCATTATTGCTCCATCCTTCAGTGAGGAATCGCTCGAACTTCTGACGCAGAAAAAAAATCGCCGATTAATTCGGATCAAAATGTCGGTTAGTGAAGTACAAGGCTCGTCTTTCAGATCCATATTTGGAGGTTTACTGCATCAACAGGCAGATCTGTTGCCGGCCGATCCCAAAGAGTTTGAGGTGGTTACCAACAGAAAACCAACGGAGCAGGAGATGAAAGATCTATTATTTTCCTGGAAAGTGGTTCGTCACATTAAATCGAATGCTATTGTATATGCCAAAGATGGGCGAACATTAGGCATAGGTTCAGGGCAAACGAGTCGTGTTGATTCGTCAGAGATCGCAGTGGCAAAAGCCGCAAAGGAAGGATTGAGCCTGTCGGGATCGGCTATCGCTTCCGATGCTTTTTTCCCCTTTGCAGACGGTGTTGAAGCCGCTGCCAAAGCCGGAGCGACTGCAGTCATTCAGCCCGGAGGCAGTATCAGGGATGAGGAAGTGATCGCCAAAGCCAACGAATTTGATATGGCTATGGTGCTAACCGGTAAACGTCATTTCAGGCATTGAGTTAGCAAAATCAGATAACATTCGATCAATTTGAAAATTTCTGAATTTTAGGTTTTTATACATTCGCAAATACACATTCATTATTGTATTTTCTTTTTCATCTATTATCCCAACGCACAAATATCTTAACGGTCAAAAATGTCAGATTCCCGCGAAGTAAACACTTCAGAAAACAGTAAAAAACAACCTCAGAAAAAAGGTTTCTTCGATTTTCTTTATACAGATATCGCCATGGATCTTGGGACTGCCAATACCCTGATCTATTCAAGAGGTGAAGGTATCGTTTTAAACGAACCATCTATCGTTGCACTGAATCAGCAGAATGTTCCGGTTGCCACCGGCCATGAAGCCCGGTTGATGCACGAGAAAACGCACAGTAAAATACGTACCGTACGTCCTTTGAGAGATGGTGTGATCGCTGATTTTGAAGTGGCCGAGCAGATGATCCGCGGGATGATCAAAAAGGTGAAAATGAAATGGTACTCAACCACCCGCCAAATGGTAATTTGTGTGCCAAGCGGGATCACCGAAGTTGAACGCCGCGCCGTACGTGACAGTGCTGAGCACGCCGGAGCCAAGGAAGTCTACCTGGTGGACGAACCCATGGCTGCCGCTATCGGAATTGGTCTTGATGTACACGAGCCGGTGGGAAGTATGATCGTTGATATTGGAGGCGGGACCACTGAGATCGCTGTTATTGCACTCTCAGGTGTGGTTTATGCACAATCGGTACGTTTAGGTGGAGATGAACTGAATGATGATATCATTAACTATTTCAGACGAAACCATAACCTGCTGATCGGTGAGCGAACCGCTGAGAAAATTAAATGTGATATTGGTTCAGCGGCTCCACTTGATGAAGAACTTGAGATGATCACCAAAGGTCGTGACCTGGTGAATGGCGTTCCAAGAACCCGACACATTACTTCAAAGGATGCAAGGGAAGCCATCGCAGAATCTGTGAATACTATTGTGGAATCGATCACCAAATCACTTGAGCAAACCCCTCCTGAACTATCCGCTGATATCCTTGACAGAGGTATTATGCTGACCGGTGGCGGTGCTTTGCTTAAAAATCTGGATAAACTGATCATGGAGACTACCGATCTTCCTGTTCATATTGCCGAAGATCCTCTTACTGCCGTTGTACGAGGGACCGGTGCCATACTTGAAAATCTTGAATATTACCGCCCGGTAATTTCATAACATCCCCATAATGAATGCGACTTAGATCGTTAAAACTAAGTGATGCCAAGGATTACATAATAACTGCCCTGCTCCTGATCTTCGCCTTTGCACTGGCAATCAGCAGACATCAGGGTGGTATAGATACGCTGCGTACCGTTTCGGTGACATCATTAAGTTTACTTGAAGAGCCCCTGGCCAATATCCGGATCTACCGACAGGCTCTGAATACCAATACCTACTTACAGCGGCAGAATATCCTGCTACAGGATGAGTTAAGTCGCCTGCGTGCTATTCAACAGGAAAATGAAGAGCTACGGAATTTACTTGGTTATCAATACCGCAGCGATTTTGATCTACAACCGGTTCTGATTGTCAGTAAACAATTGAATGGGTTCAACAATATACTGACGGTAGATGCCGGTACTGATGATGGTCTGAAAGAAGGCATGCCCCTGGTTACATCCGATGGACTGCTTGGGAAGATCGTTCTGGCCGGTTCCAACTATTCTCAGGTGATGCCCTACTATAATTCACTGTTTCGGGTGAGTGCCCGCATTCAGGAAAATCAGGCCAACGGTATTGTTAGCTGGACCCGCGAACCCTTTGGTGACCTGATCATGGAATTTGTCCCCAAAACAATTCCGGTTGATTCAGGGTATGTGATCGAAACTTCGGGCAGCAGCAATCAATTTCCACCGGGTATTCCAATTGGCCGGGTTATCAGAACGGAGCCGGAACAGGGACAGCAGACGCAACGGATCTACCTGGAGCCCTATGCGAGCCTGACTGATGTGGCACAGGGTTTTATTATTAAATTTGAACCCGATTCCAGCATCAAAGTTTTGCAGGAAATGTATAATCAACTGTTTGAATGAATAAAGAGACCATAAAAGATCTTTTAGTTGGTTTAAGCTTTGTGATCGTTGAAGTTCTTATTTTTCAACATCTGAGCTTTTTTGGAGCAACCCCCGATCCATTGCTGATCTACCTGCTATGGCTTTCCATGAAATATGAACGCCTTCAAATTGTGATCATCACAGCCGTGCTTGCCTTCTTTCAGGATGCATTATTTGATTTTTGGGGACTCAATATGTTTTCCAAGATCCTTTTGATGTTCTTTGCCTACAATTTTCTTAACCGGCAAAGGGAGAGTCGTCTGTTGGTGTGGCAAGTCTTTATAGTGATCCTTGTGACTGCAGGTTTACACAACCTTGTCTTCCTGGGTTTAAGCAGTTTTATTGAAGCCTACAGCTCAGGCATTTCACCCATAATTTTCCTTCTCCTCAGTAGTTTATATACCGCAACACTGGGAGCCATGCTATTCATTTTCAAAGGTAACTAACTGACTGATGTCAATATCTCAATCAAATAGAACAAGGACGTCCATCCGTGCCCTGCAGGTCATTATGATCGGCATGATGCTGGTCGTATTGGGACGGGTGTTCTATCTGCAGATCATTGAATATGATGTTTATGCAGCCCTTGGGCAGGAGAATTCGGTCAGGCAGGAATATGTGGATGCCGCCAGGGGTTTGATATATGATAGAGATGGAAGGCTTATTGTAGATAATGAACCCATATACTCCATCACGATCACCCCTTCCCTTTTTGATAATGATAAACTACCTCTTCTTGCTGATATCCTGAATGTATCCGATTCTCTGCTGACAGCCAGGGTTCAGGAAGCGCAGCGATATTCGTGGTACAGAACCTCCAGGCTCATCACAGAGATCGATTTTGATCGGTTTTCTGCCATTCAGGAAAACCTCTGGCAATTGCCGGGTATTGGCCATCAGATCGAAAGTAAGCGACATTACCCGACAGATATAAACGGTTCGCATCTATTTGGATACCTTCGGGAAGCAAGTGAGGCAGAGTACCAGAATTCTGACCGCCTCAAACTTGGAGATAAGGTCGGCAAAAGTGGCCTCGAGATGATCTATGAGGATACGTTGAGAGGTGATGACGGGGTCAAGTATCTCCGTGTAAATGCGTTGGGGCAGGCCATTTCAAATTTTGAAGACACGACTCTGTCTCAGCCTCCGGTTCAGGGAACCGATATCTACACTACCATCGATACTGAACTGCAGGTTCTGGCTGAGGAACTCATGGAAGGAAAAAAAGGAGCTTTGGTGGCTATGGATCCAAAGACCGGGGGAATTCTGGCCATGGTAAGTGCACCGGATTATGACCTGCAAAAACTAGCCGGAAGACTGGATACCGATTACTGGCAGGCTATCAATGCCGATACGCTGACACCGTTATACAACAGAGCTATTTCGGGCAGGCAGCCTCCCGGTTCAACCTTTAAGCCTATCATGGGACTTATTGGCCTGCATCTTGGATTCATAGACTCAACCACAACGGTCTATAATAGTGGAGCCTACATGAGAGGTCGGCCATACCGTGATACCGCCCCTATCGGGGACTATAACCTTGAAAAGGCCATTGCAAATTCAAGTAACACCTTCTTTTTCTCATTAATGGATCAGATCGCAACCAATGGATACCTCAATGAATGGAGTAGCCTGGTGAAGGACCTCGGCGTCGGTGTCTCAAATCCAATCGATCTACCCTATGCCTCAAATGGCATCGTGCCGGACAGTACCTACCTGAACCGGGTGTTTGGGGAAAACCGGTGGGGAGTTGGAGATATTATGAGCATGGGAATCGGACAGGGACTACTGTCACTTTCTCCCCTTCAGGTAGCCCAAATGACGAGCGTAATCGCAAACGGTGGTTACAGAGTCAAACCTCATATCGTTAAGGCATCCCGCATGCCAAGCGGCAGGGTCGTTGAAAAAAATCCTGAACTGCATCAGGTTGGATGGATCACAGACGAAAACCTTGGAGTAATCAAAGCAGGGATGAGAAAAGTGGTTTCAGAAGGTCCCAGCCGCTATTACACCAATAATCCTGAAGTTCCTACTGCCGGTAAAACAGGAACCGCACAGAATCCTCATGGAAGGGATCATGGGTGGTTTACCTCCTTTGCTCCCTATGATGACCCTCAGATCGTAGTCAGTGTTCTCATTGAAAATGGAGGTTATGGATCCATATCAGCCGCCCCGGTGGCAGCCGTGCTGATCGAAAAATATATTGAAGGTGAGATATCAAGAAATTATGTATATAACTACGTGTTGAATTTTGTATCTCGACCAACGGATTCGGAGTTGATAGACAATGAATAATGTAAGAGAATTTAGCTGGTCGGTATTTTTTACCTGGATGATCCTGGCTGTAATTGGACTGATCGCTATATACAGTGCCACTCAGGGACCCGTTTCTCAATTTCTTGCTGAGTACATTCAAGATAACTTCTTCAAGCAAGTGGTTTGGGTGATCGTTTCTTTATTTGCCCTTATCTCTATTCAGTTCATCTCCCCACGGGCCTTCATACAGTTGTCTTATCTCGCTTATGGGGTTGGGATCATATTGATGATCCTCACACTGATGTTTGGAACAGAAATTAACGGGGCAAAAAGCTGGCTCAGGATCGGTCCTGCTAACTTACAGCCCAGTGAGTTGATGAAGATTGCCACCATTTTAGCTGCGGCAAACTACCTCACCAGTCGTCGTGATATCTCCGCTGAGAACGTTCGATATGCTCTCACAGCAGTAGTTATTATTTTGATCCCTGCAAGCCTGGTGTTTATGCAAAATGATCTGGGAACTGCCCTGATATTCCTGTCACTTATTCCCGTCATGTTGTTTTGGTCGGGTTTGCCATATGGGGTTTCCTTGTTCATTATATCACCGGCCGTCATCGCTTATCTTGCGGTTATTGAGTGGTACTATGGGTTGGTAGCTGCCATACTTCTGACGGCTCTCATATTCTTTATACAACGCAGGGTCTGGTTAACGGTCACATCATTTGTGACCGGTTTCCTAACGGTGTCGGGTGTTCAGGTAGCCATGAATCAGCTTCTACAACCTCATCAGATAGCTCGTATTGCAGCATTCACGAATCCAAATTATGATCCAACCGGTGCCGGGTGGAATGTGATACAAGCTAAAACAGCCATTGGGTCGGGCGGACTTACCGGAAAAGGGTTTCTGGAAGGCACTCAGACCCAGCTTAAATTTCTGCCGGAGCAGTGGACCGATTTTATCTTTTGTGTGATCGGTGAAGAGTTTGGCTTTATCGGTTCAACCATAGTCATAATGACCTTTATATTTTTATTTATCAGGCTGTTAAACATGGCCGGCAATCACAAACATCCGTTTGCTCAGTTGGTAACGGTCAGCTTTACCTCTGTCTATTTTATTCACTTTTTTATAAATGTTGGAAGTGCTTCTGCTCTATTACCGGTCATTGGCTTGCCGCTTCCCTTCATCAGTTATGGTGGGTCCGCATTTTTAACCAATACTATCATGCTGGCTATTTGCCTGAACATGGACTTCCATAAACGGGAATTCAGTATCTATCGTTAGCTTTGCCTGAATGATCATTTTCTGATCTTCTCTGTCCCCAGGTTAAAAGTGGTTCTGTGATATTCAGTGTACCCATGTATTTTCAAGGCTTTTTTATGGGGTGCCGTTGGGTATCCTACATTCGAATCCCAGCCATATTCAGGATATGTATCATGCAGCTTTTTCATAAGATCATCCCGGTATACTTTTGCCAGGATTGAAGCGGCCGCTATACTCATCGACCGGTCATCTCCTTTGACCAAACACGTATGAGGTATCATGGAAGTGAGATATCGGTTACCATCCACCAACAAATAATCCGGTGAGGGATCGATGGCATCCACACATTTCTGCATAGTATGGAGTGAAGCCCACAAAATATTCAACTCATTGATCTCCTCGATGCTACCCTCCTGCACCGACCAACAAAGAGCTTCTTCCTTGATCCGCTCACTCAGTTCCATCCGCTCTTTCTCTCCGATCCCTTTACTGTCTCTTATTTCAGGGATATCCGTTCCTTTTTTAAAAACCACGCCAGCTGCAACTACCGGCCCCGCAAGGCACCCCCTACCCACTTCATCCAGCCCAATGATACGTTCAAATCCCTCCCGCCATAGCTGTCGCTCAAATTTTAATCTGTCACTCATTTAATTATTTAAATTCAGTTATGTTGATATCACTAAAAAACTCTTCCGATTGGAACTCATTTAGCATTGGAAGTATTTGATATAGAAAAGGAAAGATATGCATTTTAAATACTTTGAGTGGGACGAACGTTTTGCAAAAAGTTCAGGAAGATCACCATTCGACACATTATGGGATTTGTTCCAGCAATTGCTTACGATTTCAAGCGGAGATGTGAAACAAGCCCTCAGCTGGCTGACAGAACTTGATAAGGAATATAACATCACCGATCAGTTTGAAGACGGTTATTCGCTGGGTGATTTCATCGAAGAAATGCAGGAACGTGGCTACATTGATAATGACGGTCAGGGACAAGGTTTCCAAATGACCCGAAAGACTGAGCGAAGTTTAAGGAAGCGTTCACTAGAAGAGATCTTCAAGAATCTTGAAAAAGGTGGTTTGGGCAGTCATAAATCGCCGCATACGGGCAGAGGTCTTGAAAGACAACCTGAGACTCGGAAATGGACTCAGGGCGATGATATCGGGCAAATTGACAGTGTTGGTACTATGCTGAACATGCTCAATCATAGTTCCATTGACGCCTTCAACTTGCAGGAAGATGACCTGGAGGTGTACGAAACTGATCATTACACATCGGTAGCCACAGTCTTGCTGATCGACCTTAGTCACTCTATGATCCTTTATGGTGAGGACAGGATCACACCCGCCAAGAAAGTGGCCATGGCATTATCCGAGTTGATCATGAATAATTACGCCAAAGATTCTCTGGATATCGTAGCGTTTGGAAATAAAGCCTGGCAAATTTCAGTGGATGACCTTCCGTACCTGAAAGTGGGGCCCTATCACACAAATACCAAACAGGGCTTGGAAGTAGCCCGTCACATTCTTCAAAGAAAGAAATATGCCAACAAACAGATCTTTATGATTACTGATGGCAAGCCATCCTGTATGATAGAGAATGGTAAGTTTTACAAGAACAGCTTTGGGCTGGACCGTAAGATCGTGAATAAGGTATTGGATGAGGCAGTAAAGTGCCGGCGGGATCAGATAACCATTACCACCTTCATGATCGCGCAAGATCCTTACTTGCAGAGTTTTGTGCGAGAAATGACTGAGGCTAATAAAGGTAAGGCCTATTTTGCATCATTGGATAATCTGGGTGGCTATATCTTTGAGGACTATATTCAGAATCGCAAAAAGAACGTAAAATAAAAAAGGCCACTCAGATAGAGTAGCCTTATAATTATTCAAGGTGTTGAATTAATTATTCAAACACTCCCAGTTCCTGCATTACCGCATCAGTAATATCATAACGCTCCTGAAATTCCTGAGAAGCATACAGTATGATCTGATCACCATTACTTGTTGTAGTGTTCAAAACATATGTTAGCCCCATTTGTTCAGCAACGGCATTAATAGCTGTGCTAATTTGATTGAACATAGGACCTAACAGTTCCTGTTGTCTTTGCTGTATTTGTCTTTGAATATCTTGCTGAGCAATCTGAAAATCTTCCTGCAATTTGATCAGTTTATCCTGCTCTCTTTGGCTGGCTTCTTCTGAGATCACACCGATCTTTTGCTCAAACTCCTGCAGTGCAGTTTGGTATTCCTGCTGCTTTTGAGTCAGTTCTTCTCGTTTTTTATCTGAAAAATTCTGAAGTCTCTGCTGGATCGCTCTCATTTCAGGCATTTTGGCAAGTACGGCCTGGGGATTCACGTATCCGATCTTGGTTTCCTGTTGTGCTTTTGCTGTATTAACTGCTGAAATAGCAATAAATACAGAAAGTATAAGTAAGCTTAATTTCTTCATTAGTTTAGGTTCGGTTTTATCAGTTATTATTGAAGTTTTTCTATGATGCGATCGGTAATATTCAGTTGCTCACTGTTTGCATAAAATACGATCATGTCACCGGTTGCAGTACCCTCGTTAAGGATCAGATCTAAATTCATTTCCTGTGCAACTTCTTGCATAGCCACATTCATCTTTTCGATGATCGGTTGCATAAGTTCGGCTCTACGCTGCCCTACCTCGTTCATCATGCTTTCCCGTTCTTCAGTAAACTGGTCGTTCAATTCGATCAGTTCGCCCTCACGATCAGCTCTTTCTTGATCAGACATAGCATTCATGTTTTCCTCATATTCAGTGAAGATCTGTTGTAGCTGTTCTGCTCTTTGTTCAAGCTGTTGATCCTTTTCTTCGAGCAACGTCTGAATTTGCTGATCTACCTGCTCCACTTCCGGTAAAGCACTCAGAATTCGGCCTGGATTTGCATATCCAATTTTTACCTGAGCCATCAATTCCTGCATACCAAACAGCATGGAGAAAGCGAAAAGCATCAGCGTTGTTTTTTTAATCTTGTTCATTTGAATAGTTAATTAGTACTTATTTTTTATTTGTTAAACTTGTTATTCAGAATCGGTTCCTATGCCGAGTTCTTCCAGTATCTCATCATTTAAGTTGTATGCGTTATTGGCATACACCATATAAATATCACCGGATCTGTCGAATACATAATCATAATTTTGGCGTTGAGCCACTGCTCTTACCGCTGCAAATACCTGCCTTTGAATAGGCTCCAGTAATTCCTTTTGCCGAGTAAAGTATTCACCGTTTGGTCCAAATTTTTGTGCAACGTACTGTTCCTTCGCCGAGATCTTATTTTCTATTTCCTGCTTTCTTTGATTACGTATCTCATCGGTATATAGTATTTCCTTCGACTCAAATTCTTCCTGAAGTTCACTTATCTCTGCTTCCATACGTTGTATTTCAGCTTCCCACTGATTGCTGATCGCATTCAGCTGCTGCTGTAAACTGTTATATTCAGGAATACTTTCCAGTATCAGATCCGATTCAAAATAACCCATACGCTGATCCTGCCCTGCTACATGAGTAGACATGAGCACAATAAAAGCGAGTGTGAATGTGAATCGGAAAGCTTTCATTAGAATGGTGAACCAATATTAAATAGGAATTCCCAGTTGCCTGGCATCACGTTTGCCGAAGTTCCCGGCACATTAACACCATCGAGTCTGTAACCATAACTGAGGTCAACCAATCCCAATACCGGAAGGTATAAACGAGCTCCAAAACCAACAGAACGTTTTACATTGAAAGGGTCGAAATCTTCAAAGTCGAGGTATGAATTACCGGCATCAATAAATGTGTAAGGAATAACCTGGATCTGCTCGTTGGCAATAGCCGGATATCTCATTTCAAGTGAATACTTACTGAACATGGTACCACCCACTTTGGCTCCATCCACTACGGGAGCAATACTTTCGCGGGTACCACCGGGATAACCTCTGAGGTCAATGTTATCATACAAGAAACTTTGACGCTGCTGCAGTTGGGTACCACCCACAAGGAATTTTTTCAGTTCACTGCGTTTGTCTTCGGTGAAATAGCCGATATAACCATAGTTAACCTGACTGGTCATCACCAATTTACCTACCACAGGCACGTGATACTGATAATTTGTTCTGAATTTATAGTATTCTGCGAATCCCGGCAGTGGCGGTGCAAATTCACCGGAAAGTGTGAATTTTGAACCGGAGCTTGGTGAGATCGGATTGTTCAGCGAATTTCTTTCGAGCACCTGCTCAAACGTCAGCAAGCTGGATGTCCCTTCCGCAAAGAAAGACTCGTTACCCACCACATCGTACAACTGATACCCAATTACAGTACGGGTCGCAAAGAAATCATCCGGCCATTTAAGTCTTCTACCGATAGAAACAGAACTTGAAAACAACTCATTTCTTTCGTTAGTGCCACGGTAATTCAACAAATTATACGAGACATTGAAGCCCAGTGAAGTAGGCTTTCCTCGGAACCAGGGCTCCTGAAATCCAAAGCTATAACTTTGATAGCCGGTTCCCGTTACCTGAACACCGAGTGATAACTGCTGCCCGTCACCGGATGGAATAGGCTTCCAACCATCTTTCTCAAAAGCTCGCTGAATCGAAAAGTTATTGAAATTCACGCGGGCAGAAAGGATCACCCCAATACCGGATCCTCCATAACCACCTGAGAACTCAAAATTGGACGTACTTTGAGTATCATCCAGCTGATACACGATATCAACGGTCTTATTTTCACGATCCGGGATCGGTTGCGGTTGAATATTCTGCGGATCAAAATAACCCAGCTGTCCCAATTCACGGATGGTACGAATAATGGCTTGACGACTATATTTATTACCGGGTACGGTTCGAAGTGTTCTTCTTACAACATCGTCATGCGTACGCGTATTTCCGGTAAAATTCACTTCCCGAATCGTAGCGATCTCATCTTCATAGATGTTAAAATGTATATCCAGCGAGTCATCAGCCACTTTCTTGATCTCAGGCATGACCTGAAAGAACAGATAACCGATATTTTGATACAGAGAAGTAATATCCGAGTTTTGCTGATTGATGTTCACATTTTCATCAAACTTCACTTCGTTGAATACATCTCCCTTCTGAAAGCCCAGTGACTCTGTAAGCTGTTCATCGGTGTATACGGTGTTGCCTTCCCACGTGATGTTGCGAACTTTATACTGAGGACCTTCGCTGATATTTACATCTACCTTCAGGCCTCTTTTACCATCCTTATATTCGTACACATAAACAGAATCAGACAGGATGCGGGCATCACTGAATCCATTTTCACGGTAGAAGCTTAGCACTTTCTCCTTTCCTTCTACAAATTCTTCTTCCTTAAATACCTTTTTGCCAAAGATCTTCCACCATGCATCTTCCTTCAGTGGTTTGATCTTCTTCCGAAGCTTACGATCCGAAAATTCATCGTTGCCGTTAAAGTTGATATCCTTCACTTCCAGCCTCTGACCGGGATCAATGTTAAAGATCAACCGTACGCGATCATCCACATCTTCCACTTCTTCCGTCCGGGTTTCCACTTCGGTGTACCAATACCCCTTTTCACGGTAAAATCGGCGAATGGTATTCTTAGCCTGCCCAATGGCTGATTCGGTGATCACGGTACCCGGTGTCAATACGATCAGATCTTCAAGATCCCTTCTCTGAGACCGCTTGATGTCTTCGAGCCGATATTCAAAGATCCTCGGTTGTTCCTGCACTTCGATCTGAAACCGAATACCACTTGAGGTACGCTCAGTTACAAAAATTTTGATGTCCGAAAACAGTCCTGAACGGTATAACCGGGAAATGGCACTGTTAAGAGCATCTCCGGGATAAATGATCGTACTGCCTTCATTCAGAGAGGCTGCGTTGATAATGAATTGCTCGCGGGTATTTTCATTACCCTCAACGGTTACCCCAAGGATCTCATATTCACGGGGAGTTAACTCCGTGGGATCGGTTAACTCAATATCCTGAGCTTGTACCTGAACCTGAGCAAATATAGAAGTAAGACCAACTAGAAATAAGGTTGCAAAAAGTGTTCTTTTCAAAAGTATCAACACGCCTTTTGTTTAAATGCTTATGATTTTTTGTTAACTAAACGGGATGAACCTGCTTTTTCGTCTTCAGAATTCGAGATCTTTCCAAATCTTCTGTCTCTGCCCTGATATGAACGAATGGCCTCGTATAATTCATCTCTGCGAAAATCCGGCCAATAGGTTTCTGTGATGTATAATTCAGAATAAGCCAGCTGCCAAAGCAGAAAATTACTGATGCGATATTCCCCACTGGTTCTGATGATCAGGTCCGGATCAGGCACATCAGCCGTGGATAAATGGTCCCCAATCATCTGATCGTTGATGAGTTCCGGATCCAAACGTCCTTCTTTGACATGAGTCGCGATCTTTTTTACGGCTTCGGTGATATCCCAGCGACCGGAATAGCTCAAGGCGAGGCAAAGTTCAAGCCTATTGTTATCTTTAGTGAGTTCAATAGCTTCTTTCAGCTCGGTTTGGCAACTTTCAGGGAAACGGTCAAGTTGACCAATGGTAGAAAGCCTGATATCATTTTTATTGAGGTTCTCAGCTTCTTTTCTCAAAGAGGATACCAAAAGCTTCATTAATCCCCTTACTTCAGTTGAGGGTCTTCCCCAGTTTTCAGTTGAGAATGCATAAAGAGTCAGGTATTTGACTCCAAGCTGTGCACACGATTCAGTGATATCACGAACAGAATCGACTCCAACTTTATGACCGTGCAGGCGAATACTACCCTTATTTTTCGCCCACCTACCATTACCGTCCATGATAATGGCGATATGCAGAGGAATTTCCCCGGAATTCTTAAGAATTTCCTGGTTCTGTTTATCCTCTTCAGTCTGTATTTGTTTTGTTATTGTAAGCTCTTTCAAATGATTTTCAGGCTGGTTTTGAAGCTTTGAAAATTAGAGCTTTGATCGTCCTTTATCAAGGTCTATTAATTTAATCAGTGCGTTAGTTTTTGCTCAACGGATATCATTTCCAGCAGAGCCAAAGCGGCCTCACCGCCTTTGTTGCCCTTCTCGCCGGCCCGTTCAAGGGCTTGTTTCACGTCATCCGTAGTAAGAACTCCAAAGGCTATGGGTTTATTATGTTTTAATATGAGATCAGTGATACCACGGTTTACCGCGTCACAGACATATTCAAAGTGCGGAGTTCCACCGCGAATAACCACACCGAGTGCGATCACACCATCAACCTCCCTGTTCTGAATAAGTTTCTGAACCGCAAGAGGGATCTCATAGGAGCCGGGGCACCTCACCACTGTAATATCATCATCCTGAATGCCATTCGACTTTAGAGCTTTAAGTGCTCCATCAAGCATTTTGTCAGTGATCATTGAATTCCATCGGGATACTACAATTCCGATCTTGGATGTTCCGGGTGTGGTTGAACCTTCTATCATTTCCATGTTACTAATCTTTTAATTCTATAATATTTTTGCGCTGACTGGTCATCCTTTTAACCTTTTCCACGTACTTGTAGGCAATGGTGACAACACCCAAATTCGTATATCCTGCATTCAAGCCTTCGTGGGTATCACTGCCTCCTGTCATCAGCAATCCCTGATCCTCACACATTTCAGTGTACTTTTTTTGCAGGGTATAATTATGACTGGGGTGAATACACTCAATGCCATCCATACCGGCTTCTACAAATTTCTTAACCTCTTCAGAAGAATACAACCTCCCAGGGTGGGCCAATACGCAGGCTCCTCCTACATTTTTAACGATCTCAATGACTTCTCTGTAATCGGGATAGGTATTTTCTATGGTACCAAGCTTCTGATTGCTTAAGTACCTGATGAAAGCTTCTTTCGGGCTGCTTACATAGCCTTTTTGAGTAAGAACCCGAGCCAGATGAGGTCTGCCGATGTTTGCTCCGTTAGCCTCGGCCCACACTTCATCATAATCCACATCCACACCGGCCTTTTGAACCGTTGCGATGATGCCTTTGATCCGTTTACTTCTGGCCTTGCGCTGTTCACTCAAGAATTTTTCCAAATAATCGGTATCCGGATCAAAGTAATAGGCTAAGATATGGGCTTCTTTATCATTTATGGTTGAAGTGATCTCACAACCCGAAATAAGTTCAACCTCTAACTCCTCAGCTTTTTCCCTGGCCTGATGGTACCCTTTGTAGGTATCGTGGTCTGTAATGGAGACAGCCTTAAGCTTCTTTTCTTTTGCCAGCTCAATAACTTCAGTTGGCGCCAGCTTTCCATCAGAACAGGTGGTGTGAATGTGCAGATCAGCTTTAGGAAGCATCTTCTATTCCCCGGATAAAATGTTGGTGTACCGGGTATCGTTGTGGATGATATTCAATGCCTCACCAACTTCCGGATCCGAATTTATTCCGGCTCTTATCTTACCCATCTGCCCCTCATATCGGGAAGTTATCTCAAGAAAAAGTTGTTGTTTGATATCAGAGGATTCTCTGTCGAACATTAGCTCTTTTTCCCGGTTTATAGTTTCCTGTAGGTCTTCAAGGTGAGATTCCGTTCCCTTGTAATTCTTGATCTGTTCAGAGAGTTGTGCCAATAACCTTTCAGAATCTGTTGAGAATTTAAAATCACGTTCTTTCAGGAAATCTTTGAATTCATTATACACAGATTCGGGCAGTTCCTGATATTCAAAGCTTTCATTCATGGCTTCAAATTCAGTAGCAAAGTCGAAGTAGGATCCGGTCTGCATCAAGGCCACTTCAAGAATACTTGGCTTTTCACCGGCTGTTTCAAGATCCGGTTCAATTCCCCTTCCTTCAAATACAACCCGGCCGTTACGAGTACGGAACTCACGCTTCGAGCTATCAGCATTCATGACGACCGCATTTCTACCCTGATGGGTATATTGAACCGCCTGTATACTTCGGCCACTCGGAATGTAGTACCTCGAAATGGTGATCTTCAGTGATGTGTTGTAAGGCAAAGGTTTTACAACCTGAACCAGTCCTTTTCCAAAACTTTGTTCACCTAAAATGACGGCTCGGTCAAGGTCCTGTAAGGCGCCGGCTACCACTTCAGAGGCACTTGCACTACCTCCGTTCATCAAAATAACCACCGGTTTTTCAAACATGACGGGTTCCTCAGTAGCAAAGGTCTGATTATACTCAGAAACCCTGCCTCTGATATCGACCACTGTAAGCCCGGGCTCCACAAACTTATCAATTATAGCCACAGCTTCCTGAAGTATTCCACCCGGATTATCCCTCAGATCCAGCACCAGGCCACTTAATTCTTTTTGCCCGGATAATTCTTCGATGGATCTGCGAACCTCTTCAGCGGAATTCGTACCAAACTGACTTAAGCGAATGTACCCGGTATCTTCAGCCTCTCCGATCAAACCTGCATACGAAATATTGGTCACCTCAATGCGCTCTCTTGTAACCGTAAAATCGAGCACCTGATCCAATCCAAATCGTTTAATACTAAGCATTACATCAGAGCCAACCTCTCCACTGGTCAATGTATTCACCTCCTCGGGCTGTAAGCCTTCCGTGGAAACACCATCTACTGCAACGATCACATCGCCTGCACGTATACCAACTTCGTCAGCAGGACCTCCATCTACCGGTGCCACAACAACAACCTCACCATCACGGTAACCGGCTTCGATACCAATTCCGGCATAATTACCTCGCGACATGATCTCAGATTGTTCGTTCTGAGATTCATTGAACATCACTGTATATGGATCCAGTGTTTCCAGCATGGCATCGATACCGTTACGCATCAGCACTTCAGGATCAACCTCATCCACATACTCCAGAGCTACATTTTCATAAGCTTTACTGAAAATGCTGAAGTTCTTTTTTATCAGAAAATAGATATCGGTCTGTTGCGCAAGTAGCCCCGCTGAGGCAATAGCGATAACTATCCCGGTAACTAAAAGACGTGATTTGGTTTTGATTAGAGCCATAAATTATTAATTGGCTGAGATCCGTAAAGTCTGACCTACATAGATCCGGTTTCCGGAGATATTATTAAGTCTTCTAAGCTCGCTAAGTCCCACTCCAAAACTTTCGGCTATTTCACTTAAGGTATCATTTTGTTTAACCGTGTAAGTGGTATAGCTTCCATCCGTTCCGGTAGCAGCTGAAGCAATAAAGATATTCTCACCTCTGCGTTGCTTTCTCTCTATCTCCTGCTTTTCAGCATAGCTCATATCATCTATTTTTGAATAATGAGCCAGTCGGCTGTCAGGTACGTGAACCGTCAGGCTTTGCCCAACACGGATGGTATTCCCGATGCCATTCCAGCTTCTGATATTCCAGGCACGCACATCAAACCATTCAGCAATATGACCTACCGTATCACCAGTTTTTACTTTGTAGGTAACCGGAGTAGTATTTGCCGGAGCTGAAGCGGTTCTTGAAGAACTTCTGCTTGTGTTTACACTTCGCTGCTGGTTGGTTGGCTGATTGGCAGATATCTGTGAGGCACTGCCACGAGGTAAGGGGACCACGATCTTTTGTCCCGGATAAATGGTACTCGAGAGATTGTCATTTGATCCATAAAGTCCGGCCACTGTGGTTCCATATTTCCGGGCTATGATACCCAATGATTCACCACGACGCACGGTATGCATTGTAATATTCTGACTGCGATTTTCTTTAGGTATCTCATTGTAAGCAGCTAAAAACTCCTGCTTATTTACATTACTTGGTACTTTTAAGGGGTACTTATTTCCCGGAGGGGTGGCCCAGCGCAATAATTCAGGGTTATAATCTTTCAGTTCTTCTACCGTGATCCCGGCTGCGTTCGCCAGGTCAGTCAATTCCATCAACCCATCAACTTCGATCACTTCATATGAATATGGTTCTCCGGGATAGGACTTCTGGAAACCAAATTCTTCCGGGTTCATGCCGATCATTGTAGTGGCTATAAAGCCCGGTACATACCCACGGGTTTCTCTCGGCAGGTATGGATAAGCGGCCCAATAATCTTCCACCCCACCTGCCCTGCGAATGGCACGCTTCAAACCTCGCGGACTGATATTATAGTTAGCCATGGCCAGGTGCCAGTCACCCCAAATGTTATAAAGGTCTTTCAGGTGACGTGCTGCTGCACGGGTAGCTTTTTCAGGATCACGACGTTCATCGACCCACCAGTTTACTTCAAGACCATATACAGAACCTGTGGCTCGAATGAACTGCCACATGCCTACAGCCGCTGCCCAGCTTCTTGCATTCGGGTTCAAACCACTTTCAATAAAGGCCAGGTAGGTTAATTCCTCAGGAGTTCCCTCTTCCCGGAAGATCTTACGCATCATAGGCTGATACTTGACCGCACGGGTCAACCAGGTTTCCATTACTTCAGGTCTGCGCAACGTGTAATACACTAAATGGCGATTGACCTTATCGTTTTGGATAAGTGGCACATCGGTCTTGTTGAAATTAATGTCATCCGGAAAATCATAGTTATCTACCATCCAGCTGTCATCTTCAGAAAATAATTCCTGCTGAACCGTAAAGATCTCACCTTGTGCCTCATTTCCGGTTTCATTGATCCCATAAAACTCGCGGTATTCTGAAATCACTGATCTATACAACTCATTGAATCTTCTGTCCCCACTGATCTCAGGGTATTCATCCAGTAAACTCTGAGTTGAGGTTAAAGCATTGTTGATCTGATTTTCAGCTTCAAGCGGATCATTGTTAACCTGAGCCTCCAGTGCCCTCACGTGGATCTTATATATATTAGCGATCCTGCTCATCACATCTTTCTGAAAACCATCCAGTTCCTGCATGGCAGGCTGTTTTTGAAGTCCTTCCTCAGCACCAATTCCCTGCATCGGGTTTTGATAATCAAGCAGCCTTAAAGGCATATCATCAATTTCTATGGTGATGGTTGAGTCCTGCTGTGCCATAAGTCCTGTTGAAAGAACTGCACACACGAGTAGCGTGAATAGGGATTTTGGTAACAAATTTTGCATGTAGATGAGTATGGTTTTAAAAATTGCGCTTTAAAGTACTAAATAATGAACTGAATTGGGAACTGAACTCAGGAATCCAAACGATCTTAGCTTTTAATAATTACTCACTGATTGGAATCTTATTGCTTTGGGTAAGCATCTTTTCCTGACCTGTCCACTGCTGGGCCAAAGGCCACCTTCGTCCCGTACCAAATGCCTTTGCTGACATTTTCAATCCGGGGGGAGCCTGAAACCGTTTGTGTTCGTTCAAATCAACCAACCTGATCACTTTATCCACCAGATCGCCGTCAAATCCGATGTCAATGATCTGCTCTCTTGAACATTGTTGTTCAATATAGTATTTGAGAATGGCATCCAATGTTCCGTACTCCGGCAAAGAATCCGAGTCTTTTTGATCCGGCCGCAATTCGGCACTTGGAGGCTTATTAATAATACTCTCAGGAATGACTTCTTTCTTATAGTATTCCTGATTCAGCCATTTACACACTTCAAATACCTCTGTCTTGTAAAGATCTGAGATCACGGACAATCCACCTGCCATGTCGCCATACAATGTGCAGTACCCGACTGCCATCTCAGATTTATTACCGGTATTCAGCAACATATACCCAAATTTGTTGGCCAGAGCCATCAGTATCACCCCTCTTGAACGGCTCTGAAGATTTTCTTCGGCTACACCAAATTCTTTACCTTCAAACTCCGGTTTTAGAGCTTCGTTAAAAGACTCATATATATCTTTGATGGGAATCTCGAGCAATTTTATACCAAGATTTTCAGCCAGTTGTTCTGAATCACTGACACTGCCTTCTGTTGAAAACTCAGATGGCATCGTTACAGCGATCACGTTATCTGAACCCAATGCTTCTTTGGCAATTACGGCTGTAAGGGCTGAATCTATCCCACCACTCAGGCCTAAAATTACTTTCTTTGCAGCTTTAGTTTTAGTCAGATAGTCCTTAACCCCTAAGGTCAAACCTTCAAATATCGCTTCTTCAATAAATGGGTTTTTGAGGGTTTCAGAATCGTCCGTTACAGGAACGATCGAGCCATTTTTTACTTCCAGTTCGATATCCAGAATATCCTCCACAAAGCGTTTTGAACGGGCGACCAACATGCCTGTGCTATCAAACGCCATTGAATCACCATCAAATACAAGCTCCGTTTGTGCTCCAACCTGATTGACATACAGCAAAGGTAACTCAAGTCCAACGGCGTGCTTCTGAAGCATATTCTTGCGAGTCACCGGTTTATTCTTATTGAATGGAGAAGCCGAAATATTTATGATCACTTCTGCCCCTTTTTCTGCCAGGATCTCCGCCGGGTTCACCGAGTATGTATGATACTGAATGTCATTATCGTTGAACCATATGTCCTCGCAAACGGTGATCCCCATTTTCACACCGTTGACCTCCACCGGTTCGAACTCGTTGCCCGGCTCAAAATATCGCAGATCGTCAAATACATCGTAAGTGGGCAGTAACGCTTTGTGTACCCGCTCAATTTCTTCCCCTTTATGTGCAATGATAGCTGAATTATACATTCCTCTACCAACCTTAGACTGATTTTCCGTGATCGAGCCAAAAATTACGGTCAGGTCACCTGTAGTCTCTACGATCTCATCATTTATCTGATAAATCAGATCTCTGAATACCTGTCGTTCAAGCAAGTCCATGGGGGGATAACCACAAGTCACCAATTCAGGTAACAACAAGAGTTCAATTCCATCCTCCTCAGCATTTCTAATGGACTGAAGGATTCGATCGCGGTTACCACTCAGGTCACCAATTACCGGATTTATTTGCTCAAGTCTGATTCGCACAATATTCTCTTAGTTTTGTTAGGTAAGTAAGATAAGGAGATGAGAGGTAAATTGAGGCGATTCGATCACGATTTTTGATTCAAGACCTTAACCAGAATTTCCTGTATAGAACCGTGTGCTCTCATTATCGAAAGTTGTGATCACTTGACGTAAACCGTTTTGGCATTCACAAACTCCCGAATTCCATAGAGGCTCAATTCACGCCCATAGCCTGATTGTTTGATCCCTCCAAATGGTAATCTCGGGTCAGATTTCACAAACTTATTGACAAAACAACAACCGGCTTCCAGCTGTGTCGCAGCGATCTGTTCTGCCCGCTTTTCATCTTTTGAAAATACGGCAGCTCCAAGACCGAAATTTGTATCATTGGCTGTTTTTATTGCCTCAGATTCATCCTTCACTTTGATGATGGCTGCTACTGGACCGAATAATTCCTCTTCATACGCCGGCATACCGGGCCCCACATTCTCAAGAATAGTTACGGGATAGTAGGCCCCTTTTCCATCCGGTTTCTCTCCACCAAGTGTGATCCGGGCTCCTTTTTCTACACTTTTTTGTACCTGATCGTGGAGTTCGTCTCGAAGGTCCTCTCTGGCCTGTGGCCCAATATCGGTTCCATCCTCGAACGGATCGCCTACTTTTTTAGACTTCATAATACGTGTGAATTCTTCAACAAACTCATCATACACATGTTCTGAAACGATAAAGCGTTTTGCGGCGATGCAGCTTTGACCACTATTAATGAGCCGGGAAGTAGCACAGGTTTCTGCTGCTTGTTTGACATCAGCATCTTCCAGAATGATGTACGGGTCGCTGCCTCCAAGTTCCAGAACGGTTTTCTTGAGAACTTCTCCGGCCTGAGCGGCCACTGCTTTTCCGGCCCGTGTACTTCCTGTGAGCGTAACGGCAGCAATTCCCTCATGCTGTATCACTTCCTTCATTCCTGTTTTATCACGAACTATGGTCCGGAACAGTTCTTTGGGAATACCCGCTTCATGAATGATCTTCTCGATCTCAAATGCACAACCGGTAGTGTTTTCTGAATGCTTCAGGATGGCTCCGTTTCCGGCCATAAGTGCAGGAGCTGCAAATCGGAACAGCTGCCAAAAGGGAAAATTCCATGGCATGATCGCCAGAATTACTCCAAGCGGATTGAAAGTGACATAGCTTTTGGAAGCATCCGTTTCTATCATATCGTCATCCAGAAATGAGGTGGCTTGGTCAGCATAATATTCACATACCCAGGCACATTTTTCGGCTTCACCAACTCCCTGCGATAAGGGTTTACCCATCTCCTTTGCCATCATTTCGGCCAGCTCATGCTTCCGCTCTTTCAGGATCTCTGCCATTTTCCGGAGGTATTCAGCTCTTTTTTCAAAACTCTTGTTTTTCCATTCTTGTTGAGCTGAATTAGCTTTTTGGATGATGGAATCAATTTCTTCCATCTCCATTTCCTGATACTCTTTGAGCGTTTTTCCGGTGGCAGGATCGATGGTCTTCATGATCAATTTATTGTCTTTGATTTCTTTTGTATTCAAACAGTTAGTGGAGTGTAGGAATTCCGAAAATACTTTACCACAAATTCAATCATACAGAAGAAGCAGAGTTAACTGATATGGGCAGATGGTTTTTTTACCTATTAATTCAATTCTGTAACGACCCACCATTACGGTGTTATCCAAGTTCCACTACAAATTATTTTCTATAGCTTTCAAAATGGTATCAAGCACTTCGTTGAGCAATTCATCCTCTATAATGAGCGGTGGTGCAAGGCGAACGAGCGTATTTGAATGAAGGGTCCAGCCAAGTAATATACCTTTGTCAAAGCACTCCTCAACCACGTTCTTGGTGAGCTCCCAGTTTTCCAGCTGTAAACCCAGCATGGCACCCTTACCACGGACCTCCACAATTCCTTTCCCTTTTAGATTTTTCTTAACGGTCTTCTCGATATCCAATGCCCGCTGCAGGTAATCTCCATCAAGCAGTTCCTTTAAATTGGCAAATGCCGCAGCCGCAGAAACAGGATGACCACCAAATGTTGTGACATGATTAAGTGGAGGATCGTACTTAAAGCTCTGGAATATTTCCTTAGAAGAAACAAACCCACCGATAGGCATACCTCCCCCCATTGCCTTAGCCATGCACAGTATATCCGGCACAACCTCATACTCCTGAAAGGCAAACAGACTTCCGGTTCGCCCAAAACCACTTTGGATCTCATCAAATATCAACAAAGCGCCGGCTTCATCACATCGTTTCCTGATCTCCTTCAGCCACTTTTTTTGAGCCGGAATGATACCTCCCTCCCCCTGAATCGGCTCCATGATAACAGCGGTAGTTTGTTCATCGATCAGGTTCAAATTCTCCCCTGAATTAAAATCCAGAAAATGCACATCCGGCAGTAACGGAAGGTATGGGTCGCGGTACACATTCCGCCCTGTTACACTTAAGGAGCCATGCGTATCGCCGTGATAGCTGTTTTTAAAACCAATCAACTTGGTCCGGCCGGTGTATTTTTTGGCCAGCTTTAGTGCCCCTTCCGTCGCTTCAGTTCCGGAGTTAACCAGGTATATCTGCTCAAGCTTGTCCGGCAGATATGACATTAACAGTTCTGCAAAATCTACCTGTGGCTTTTGCACAAACTCTCCATACACCATGACGTGCAAATGTTTATCCACTTGTTCGTGAATAGCATCCACTACCCTTGGATGCCTGTGCCCCAGGCTGCTCACAGCAATTCCGGATATAAAATCAGTGAAGCGTTTGCCATCGGTTGTGTAAATGAACGGTCCTTCGGCGTGACTGACTTCCAGTCCAATGGGGGCATCACTGGTTTGGGCTATATGGCGAAGAAATTTTTTCAGCATGTAATTTCAGATCGAATGTTTTTCATGAGACATCTGTGACAAGGTAATAGTACAATAAATTATTGAACGGCTTCTCCCCACTCATCCAATAGTTTAAGGAATTCTTGCTGAATGGACTTCCCTCTATCCTTGGCATACCAAAGGTGAAGGTTTTCCACCGCTGTTTTATTTGGAGTGTCAGGATCATTCTTTCCCTTCCAATACAACTCATTAGCCTCAAATGGTCTTGGTCCCCAGGTTCCTAACACCTTTCCCGAAGACTTTTCAATTGCGATCAATTTTGGAACAGAACGGGCTCCATTGGTCAGGAACCGGTCCATTACGTCCAGGTTTTGATCCCTTAATATCACCCTCAGGTCGATCTTATCCGTTTCTTCCGCCATTTTATTGATGAAAGGCAGAGTTTGAGCCCCATCCCCACACCAGCCTTCGTTGATCACCAACCAAACCATATCACGGTTGATCTCTTTCAGTTTCTGCTTCAGCTCTTTGGTAAGCTTTCCACGTCTATCCCAACGGTTCGATCGCTGCATGTACATTTTAGTGTAATCCAGCATGTTGGGTCGATTATCCTCATTGGTGGTACGATCCTCATCATATAGTTTTTGTATGAGTTCGTTGAACTCCTCATAGGTGTATGCGGATTCCAGTAATTCATCAGAAATTAATGTATTTGTAACATCTTGCATTTTCAGACCTCTTTTAATCAGACAGTAAGTTAAAAAAACCTCTTTTGAATAGTTATTGATTGTATAAATAAGCCCGATCTGATAAGCGGATCATCCATTCAATGATCATTCAAACTGTTTGACTAGTTACTAACAAAACCAAAGCGTTATGAAAAGGTTAAAATCGTGTTTAGTGATGAGTAAAGATGTAATTACCCAGCATGAAATAGCACAAATGCTATCTGATCTGAATATTGAGATCATATATTACGCTGATTCCCTGGAAGAGACTTTAGATATAATAACCGAACATCAACCAACACACGCTTTCCTGGACCTGGAATTTGAGACCACCTTTTCAAATACCTTCATCACTAAGGTAAAAAAGGTTTCAAAAACTAAGATCACCCTCATTAACATCAGAGGAACAAAAAACTCTTCTGAGCTTAAGCTAAATATCAAAGGCAAGGTTAACATTCTCGAGAAACCGGTGACTATCACTTTGTTGAATGATATTGTTCATCCCGAACTTAGCTTTGGTGCTCTGCTTGCAGAGGCTGAGTCACAACTCAGAGAAGAAGGCTACTGGCAATCCATGTCAGCATAAAGAGGACAAAGGAGAGTGAGGCCATAAATTTGACCCGCATTACAAGAGGGTATTCATGCTCTTTCCCTTTCAGAGACCATAGCTGATATAGTATCGCCATGTAAGCTATTAGCCCAACAACTCCGAAGATATATCCGCCGGTTCCCCTTGTGATAACCAATGAATAAGTTAAAATGGCGGTACCTATCGGGAATAAAATGGCAAACAGCCACTTTACGCCCCGCAATCCAAATCTGGAAGCAAAGGTATGGTCGCCACGTTTTATGTCCTCTTCCGTCTGATATATCTGAGAGACCGGATATAAACTAAGTACCAGGCAGGCCACTCCCAAGGCCGTGACATCTTCGAACCAGGTGATCGGATAACCACCGGCTGCCAGAAAACCCATAAAAAATGAATTGGTCCCGGTACTGATCCCGATCGCAACGAGACTTAAAACCGGCTTACCTTTCCAGCGGGTGAGTGGCGATGAATACAACCAGAAGAACAGCATGCTGATGGCATAGATGATCACATAATTCCAGCCAACGTAAAAAGCCCATATCAGCCCTACATACTGCATTACCATAGATGCAGGCCACATCCACCTCCTCATTTTTGGATGAGATTTCAACCCACCAATAGGCCCTTCATCCTTGTCCCACCAGGAATTATAGGCCGTGGCTCCACCAAACAATAATACATGCACATTAAGAAACTGCAGCCAGTACTGTGTCCAGTTCACATTATCTACCATCAACCCGGCAAGGATATATCCTCCCGAAAGGATCAGAAACTGATAATGCAACCTAAGATGAATGATAAAATCCCGAAGTTGTTTCATCGCTGTGCTGCCTTTATGATCAAATACGTTGAGTTTCCACTGAATCTAAACTTTCAATTTTAAAACACGAATTTTTATTTCAACGGTAATCATTCCGTATCTTTGAGGCATGCTTACTGATATCCCTGACATCCAAACCTCAAAAACCATTCCCGAGTCAAAGTGGCTAACTGAAAAGGAAGCTCATGAAGATCGTGTGGATGAGCTATTGAACGACTATCTGGCAGCCCGATCCCGGCAGGAAAAGAACCCGGTCATGGATTTTCTGTTTGAATATTACGCCTTTCGCCCTTCCAATCTCAGAAAGTGGTCACCGGGAATTGGGGTGAACCTACCCTTTTCTGATTTTGACAAGCTTCCGGAGATCTCAGAGATCACAACAAATGATGGGATTGCTTTTGTAGATCCCCATTTATTCCCTGAAAAACGTATCTCATCATTGAAATGGATGTTAACTATGTTGAAGAATACCCAGCAAAGCCGACCTTCCTTTGGCTGCTTTGGCATGCACGAATGGGCCATGGTGTATAAAACCGACCGTCCACGCCACGATCAATTGCCCATGCGTATGGAGCCGGATGAACTGGCTGAGTTTGTGGAATCACGTCCCCTGCTTTGCACGCACTTTGATGCCTTTAGGTTCTTCACCAATCCGGCAAAACCCATGAATAAGTTTGAATTATCCCGGGAGACATTTCACGAGACCGAGCAGCCGGGGTGTATTCATTCAAATATGGATCTATACAAGTGGGCGTTTAAGATGCATCCTTGGATACCAAGCTCACTCATACTTGAAGCCTTTGAACTGGCGATCGAGGCCCGGTACATCGATATGCAGGCAAGTCCTTACGACATGCGTGAACAGGGTATGGAGCCTATCAAAATTGAAACGGACTCCGGTCGCAGGGAATACAAACAAAAGCAAGAAATGATCTTTGAAAAAAGCCTGCCTATCCGAGCCAGGATCATCGAACACATGCAGAATTTACTGACAAGGGTAGAAGAATGATTTCTCTGCATTTCTGAAAGACCTTCGCCCAAATTTGGCTTTCAATTTCGGACCTTAACTTCCTCAGGCCTCTCCGATCTCAGCCAGGGCTTGCTTTACGACTTTCACATCCTCATCCGTGATCTCAAAGTGGAACGTAGCCCTGATCGTATTAGGACCAAATGGGATCATCTGAATTCCTTTTTGATGAAGTTTCTCGATCACCTTTTCAGCCGGTTCCTTCACTGTATCAAACAGCAGGATATTGGTTTGTAAGGTATTCATATCAACCGCCAGGAATTTACTGTCAAATATGACCTGTCCCACTTCTTTAGCCCGTCGGTGATCATCTTTCAGTTTTGCCCAGTTATTCTCAAGAGCGTAATCGGCAGCAGCTGCAAGAAGCCCCACCTGTCGCATACCTCCGCCCCACATCTTACGATACCGTCTTGCTTTGGCAATTCGCTCTTTGGAAGACAGCAACATGGAGCCTACCGGGGCACCCAATCCTTTAGAAAAACAAACAGAAATGGTATCAGCGATCTCACCAAAAAATTTCGGCTCAATTTCTGTTTCTGTGATCGCATTCCAGATCCGGGCACCATCCAGATGAACGAGTAAGTTTTCTGCATCCGCAAAAGTTTTGATCTCCCGCAGTTCTTCTTTTGTATAACATACCCCACCGCCTTTATTCGTGGTATTTTCTAAACTGATCACCCGCGTTCTCGGCTCCCAGTCGAAATGACCTCTTTTTGTATGCTCAAGCAGAGTGGTATTCAGTTTGCCGTTCTTCCCGGGAAGAGTACGCACCTGAACACCCGATAATACGGAAGCTGCCCCGGTCTCATAATTAAAAATATGCCCTTTCTCATCAATGAGGATCTCATCCCCCGGTTCGGTAAGGACCTTTACTCCCAGCTGGTTGCTCATCGTGCCACTGGGAACGTATAATCCGGCTTCCATACCAAACAACCCGGCTACCTTATCCTGAAATTTATTTACGGTTTCATCTTCACCGAACACATCATCTCCCACTTTTGCATGCATCATTGCATCAAGCATTTCCTGGGTTGGTCGGGTTATAGTATCACTGCGCAGATCGATCATATTCTTATTTTGCTTTTTCAATTTGTTGAAATATAATCAATACCTGTTGCTTTAATAAAAATTGCTCGCTGCTGAAACGATAAAATTCGAAAAACTCTTTCAGTTCGACCATCACAGATAAACCTCAGTCCAGCTAAAATTTGAATATAGAAGCAAAATACGATCTCATCATAGCAGGCGGTGGTTTATCTGGTTTGAGTCTGGCCTGGTATCTCTCTAAAGGAGGCTATGAAGGTGAGGTACTTGTTGTGGACTCAACTTTCGCGCCGGCAAACGACAAAACATGGTGCTTCTGGACTCAGAACGAACCACCTTTCAAGGAGATCATTTACAAAAAATGGAATAAAAGCTGGGTATCTGTTCTCGATTACAGCACCTTCAGGTACATGCACTCCTACTCCTATTACTGTATCCGAAGCGGTGATTTCCGTGAGCACGTACTAAGGGAACTCAAACATCACAAAAACTTTACTTTACTTGAGGAAGATATCCTGGATCTTTCATCCAATAAAAGTAAGGCGTCACTGATCACGAAGAACGGTGATACCTACCTGGCAAATTACATTTTTCAAAGTATTCTGAAGCCCCGTGATCTCAACGAAAATGATATCAAATATCCGTTAAAGCAGCATTTTTTAGGATGGGAGATCAAAACCAATGAGGATATCTTTGATCCGGAAACATTTACCATCATGGATTTCGATGAAGAATTTAGTCCGGGGGTTGGGTTCATGTACGTGCTGCCTTTCACCCAGCAAAAAGCACTCATCGAATTCACGGTTTTTTCTGAAGAATTACTTGAGAAAAAGGCTTACAAGAAAAAGATCAAACACTATCTCTATCATAATTTCGGAATTGATGAGGATCATTATGAGGTTACCCGGAAGGAGTTTGGCGTAATACCTATGGAAGACCGACCTCACCTGCCGTATTATGAACAGAACATAATAAATCTGGGCAGTGTAGGCGGACAAACCAAGCCAAGTACAGGCTATACCTTTGCACGAATTCAGCAATACACCAAACAAGTAGCACAGGAATTGATCGATGGAAAGCCACCGTCACCACCCGATCCATCAAAATTCAAATACCGGTATTATGACCTATTGTTGCTCCATATTCTGTTTAATTCTACAGATGAGAGTTTGAGGGTATTCAGGTCACTCTTCCGAAATAATCACTTTGATGAGATCCTGGCCTTTCTGGCTGAAAACACCAACTTTAAGCAAGATCTGAAGATCATGTCTTCAGTTCCTTATACCCCATTCTTCAAAGCCATTTGGCATAATCTCTGACTCTGACTTGTTATTCATGGTTTAAGCCGGATACGGCGGATCGATCTCATACTCCCCTTTATCCATTAAATGATAAACCGCCCTCCAATGGTGATAAGCCAGTTTATCCAGCCAGCGAATGGTATCAAGATTACTAAGCGTTTGAATGGATGATCCACTCGATAATGCAGCATGTTCAAGGATCTCCACTCTTCGTTTCTTTCTCAGTTCAGCCAGCTTCGCCGAGACCTCTCTCAAGGCCTCCGTAATATCTTCCTCACTTTTTTCTGAGATCCAATTTTGGGTTTTCTCAAAAGACACTTGCAACATCACTGACATCTGTGTTGCCACCGGATCATTCTTTATATGCTTTACAAACTGTGTATCACGGCAAGCATCCATTAGCCTCACATTATGATCCAGTGCGTGCAAGGTTGCAACATATCGGTTATAGTCTGCCGATTGACCGGACCCTATCTTTATCTCATTCAAAAACTGACTGATCTCTACTTTTGCAAGTTCTGCCTGATTCAGAAATTCCCGATCAATGGATAAATTACTTTCTCCCAAAGCTTTGGAAAGGTAATCCAATAATCCACTTAACATAGCCCTCAAACTTCGGTTAACCGATTCTATAGCTACTGACGGGATATGCTGAACCGATCTGTCGAGACGCTGAGTCATTGAATGTTCATCCTCAGGGAACCACTTCATCACCAGATCAGCAAAATATTGTCGAAATGGCATAATGAATACAATGCCAATTAAATTAAATGAAGTATGAAACGCAGCTACCGCAATAGCCATTTGTGCAGCATTTCCCGGAATATTCAGATACTCAGTGATCCAAAGAAACACAGGCATGACAGCAACAGCAATAACTGCGATCACCAATCCAAAAACCACGTAAATAACTCCGGTGCGAACCGCAGCTACAGACGCCCCGATGATAGCTATGATCGCGGTGACAGACGTTCCGAAATTTTGCCCTATCACCAATGCGGCGGCCTGAGGCAGGTCGATAGCTCCGGCAAATAAAGCTGTTAAGGTTGTAGCCACTGCCGCACTGGATGATTGCATGATCACCGTCATCACAATACCGGTCACGATCAGTAATAAAATCCCTGAAAATTGTGTCCCTGACAGTACCGTGAAATCTATGTAATCGGCAAGGCCTTCCATCCCAACTTGCAGGGTGTCAATACCCATAAATATCAGGCCAAATCCGGCGAGAGCCAATCCTGCATGCGCTAATTTTCCCGATGAAAGCAGTTTCATCAGGGCACCCACTCCGATCACAGGCAAGGCGATGACTGAGATACTGTACCTTAGCCCCAGGGTTGCCACGATCCAGCCGGTACTGGTGGTCCCAAGTTTTGCCCCAAGCAGTACACCAATGGTCTGTGGAAATGTAATTAAGCCTGCACTGACAAATCCTATGGTTGCCAAAGTGGTAGCGCTGGATGATTGTACCAGAAAAGTGATAAAAGTACCTGAACATAAGGCTGTGAAAGGGCCTTTTACAAACCGGCTAAGCATCAGGCGAAGCGTATCACCGGCAAGGTTCTTCAAACCATCAGTCAACAGAGACATCCCCAGTAAAAATAATCCGATTCCGCCAACCAGTGTGAGTATCATCCGATCAATCCATTTTCATTAGCTAAACATACCTAAAGCAACGGATTAAAGGAAGTGCCTTGATCTGTAAACGATCAGGTAAAAAGATATTGAGCAAGAATGGTCAAAACGGCCGTTTCTGCCCGAAGCCGATATTTTCCTAAGGTCACTAATTTCGCCTTTCTCTCTTTGGCAATTCCGACTTCCCGTTCTGAAAATCCCCCTTCAGGCCCGATAAGAAACAAAGTATCAGGTTGGGTCAATGCTGAAGGTTGTTCGGCCTCAGCCTGCATATAAGCCATAACGGGTTGATGATCTTCATAATGATCCATCACTTCATCGAGTGAGTCAATAAATACCACTTTGGGTAACCACGACCGTTTACACTGCTTGAACGCACTCAGAGCTATGGTTTGTAATCTCTCCTGATTGATCTTTGAACGTTCGGAGTGGTCGGCGTGAAATATACAGATCTCCCATGCTCCAAGTTCGACGGCTTTTTCTACCGCAAACTCAAGACGGTCTCTTTTCTTTATAGCTCCAAAAGCCACCGACTTTTTAAATAATGGCTGTTCTTCATGAATGGTTTCTGTGATCTTTGCCGTGATGGAATTTTTACCCAGCTCGGTGACTTCAGATTCATATGTATTTCCCAATCCATCCGAAGCATGTAAGGTATCTCCCTCTCTAAAACGCATGACTTTGGCGGCATGCCGGGCTTCCTGACCTTCAAGGGTTAAAAATCCGTTCACTATGGTTGCCGGTTCCGTATAAAATAGATTTTCAATTTCCATGGCCAATGCTCAATAATGAGCTTTTATTTAGTGAAATTAACTTTAGATCTTATTTGGACTTTCTCTTGTAAAATGCTCTGGGTTCAAACGAAGTCTCTCCGGTTTTGAGCATCAACTCTAGGTAGGGTTCACACAACCCACATCCGCAACAGCAGTATTTAAGTTCCTGAAGTTCCCTGACTGAGCTAATGCCATTTTCCTCAACAAAATTCTTTATTTCAGTAAAGTCTTTTTTATGGCAGATACATTTGGAAACGGTGAACCGGCTCATCCTTCTTTGAAATGTTTTCCAAGCTTCAAATCCTGTCCCTGATAATTACTATCGATCTCTTCTCCGTACACAAAATCAGGTCGTTCAGCATTAGGTTCAAACTGCATGCTAAACAAAGTCTGACCGTCTTCGATCATAAAGGGAACATCATGTGAGCGCACTTCCAACACAGCCCGAGCACCTTTATCCTCTACGGATCCCCCAAAACCACTGTCGAAAAAGCCGGCATAATGGGTTCTCAATTCACCTGAACCGGTATCATAAGCCATCATTTCGCAGGCAAGATGAGCAGGCACCCGAATTCTTTCCTTAGAAGCAAAAATATAAAAGGCTTCAGGCTCTAGGATCAGCTGATGGCCCGGCTGAGCATAGATCGGTTCCCAGAAATCCTGAACCGCGTAGTACCCGATCTTATCCAGATCGATGTAATCATTGTGTTTCTTGGCTTTGTATCCGATGATCTCACCTTTTTTAGCCTTCAGGTCCACACTCATGAACAGCCCCTGATTCACTTTAATTTTTTCCATACTGACCGGCTCCCGGTTCTGATCAAATAAAAGGGGATCTGAAGCATGCACCCGCAGGATATCCTGATCGGGGATGACCTCAAAACCGTGCCTGACCCGAAGCTGATTCAATCGCTGCCCCGTTTTCACTTTGATAGAAAATGATTTAGGCACTACTTCAAGATAGAGGTTGCCACTATATCCCGGGGTGATCTCCTCAAAACGATGCGAGTAATCCGTGATCACACGGGTAAATACATCCAGGCGACCCGTCGAACTTTTGGGATTGGCCTTGGCAGATAAATTCTCAATACTTCCCAATTTGATCTCGCTCTCTTCATCTCCAAACAAACTTTTTTGAACGGAGTTATTGGACTGAGGCAGATCGAGTCGTTCAAGAAGCGGAATGATGTACACGCAATTCTGCTCCAGCACGGCTCCGTTCGTGATCGGCACTTCATACATCTTCAGCTTGGCTACTTTCTCCTCTACCGTATCATTTTCGGGTAAAAAACTGCACCGAACCCGGTACGCCACTTTGCCTAGCCTAAGGTCGATAGAGTTTGGCTGAAACTGATCATCCTGAATGGGATAATCTGGATTAGAGCGAATGATGCCCATTTTGTGGAGCATTTTCAATTTCTGAACCGGCAGTATTCCTTTTGTACGTAGCTGAACTTCCTTCGGCATATCTGACTTCTATAATTAACTACTTATTTTGAAAGGAAGATAATGAGGCAGGCTGAATATTCAACATTGAATCGTGAGTTAAGTTTAAACGGCTTAATCTCCTATCCAATCTGCGTATAGCTCGGGTCGCCGGTCGCGATAAAACAATCGTTTGGCATGAGATCTTTTGATACTCTCAAGATCGATATCACAGTAAAGTATCTCATCGGTACCCTCACCTGCTTTGGCTATCACGATGCCATCCGGATCACAGACAAATGATTCACCTGCAAATGTCAATTTTGACTCTTCGCCAACCCGGTTACAAAGTGCGGTAAAATATCCGTTCTGAAACGCAGCAGTTCTGACTTCTGCCTCATACAAACCCTCCGGCCATTCCCCGACAGACCCTGCCTGAGGAATAAACACGACATCTGCCCCTGCTACACCAAGAGCTCTCATATATTCCGGATAATGACGGTCGTAACAGATGGCCACACCTATCTTACCAAATTCAGTTTCATAAACCGGAGCATTGTTGTTGCCGGGGGTGTAGTAATCTTTTTCGTAAAAGCAGGCATAGTCTGTAATGTGAACCATTCTTGTGGTACCAAGAATACTACCATCCGTATCGATGAACGGGGAACTGTCGTATAGATCCTCCCCGTCTTTTTCATATAAATTCAGAATGATCACCACCCCATACTCTTTTGCAAGTGAGGAAAACGCTTCGGTTATTGGTCCGGGAATGGTTTCGGCATTTTGTGCAGGATCAGTGGGGTTTTTATACTGAGGATAAAACGGTTCAAAAGCGAGTTCTGCAAAACAAATGATCTTTGCGCCGGCTTTGGCAGCCGCTTCTGCGGCTTGTATACCTCTTTCTAAATTATGTTGTTTATCAGTGGTGCACGACTGCTGAATCAGGGCTATGTTCATTCCGAAGATATTGTGTCCTTAAATTTTCAGCAGAATGATACTATAAATTGGAATCTTTCATGGCTTTTTCTTCCGCTTTTTTTCGATCCCGCAGTTTTTTCAGAGCGTATCCCCCACCGGCTGCGGCCAAAAGACCGAGTCCACCATCAATAGGCGCCTGGTCCGGAGACAAAGGTAACATTGGAGGCGGTGGAGACTGTGCCCAAAGCACTGTGGTTAATGCTAAAATCATTAAAACGGAACAGGTGATAAGTATGATGTATTTCATGGCTCTTGGATATAAGGACTTGGTATTTCATTTATTTAATGAGGGTCATTTTTCGGGATAAAACAGTATTACCTGCCTTAAGTCTGTAATAGTATACTCCACTGGATTGAGTTGAAGCATTCCAAAATGCACGGTATGCACCGGGGCTCTGAACCTGATCGATCAAAGTAGCTACCTTCTGCCCCATCAGGTTGTACACCTCTAAACTCACTTTAGCCTGAGAGGCCACTTTGTACCTGATCGAAGTAGTTGGGTTGAATGGATTCGGATAATTTTGTTCCAACACAAACCGATCAGGAAGCGATGAGAGGGGTTTTGTTGAAGTGGCGGTTCCTTTATTCAATCTGATGGTGAAGCGAGGTACCTCATTCATGGTGCTGACTGATAAAGGATGTTCGATCGCTAACTGATTCAGTACCTTTACTTTTGATTGCCTTTCACCTTCAAGAGAAAATGCATATTCAAAATCAGGATCCATCTCAATTTCCTCACCCGTCAGGTTATCCACAAAGATGAACACCCACTGTTCAGGAATATGCTTCGAGCGCACCCACTTAATGGTCTGTTCGGGCTTTACGTTATAGGACATCACATCCAGTTCAAAGATCTCTTCGCCTTCACTGAAATAAGGCCTTGAATCCTGCGCCTTAAGCATCTCTGAATCGGGATTGATGAAACCAAGCAGAGAGAATGCCGGCTTAAGAGGATATAGTTTGTCAGAATCGTAGGCATCCCGACCGGTTTCAGCCTTTTCATGAAAATACAGAACCGTTGACAGATCTTTCTGCACCATCCCGTTTGGCACATCTTCAGACATCAGGGCTAATTGAATAAATCCTTTTGATTCGTTGGTCTTATAAAACCGCGTTCCTGAGGTCTTACCGGAAACCGGTAGCGTGACTGATGTTGCCGGAGTACTCTCATCATTTTGAATGAAGAAACCCTGCCCTGCAGCAACTTTATCATCATTAGCAGAGGTCAGAATGTAAGATTCGTCAGCATCACTCCAGACATGACCAACCAAACCCGCTAAAGTGCCTCCCGTTTGTGTGATTGATGTAACATCAAAGGCAGTCTGATAGGGGTTTCCCAAAAGATTCCAGCGGTCTCCATTTGCGTGAACTGAAACCGATACATCACTTACAGGCTCCGTAAAGGAACTGACATCCATTGAGACCGGGAGTGTAGAACTGCCATTCTCATTATTATTATAAACATACAGGATAAACCCTTCCCCTGAATTAAGATTACCGCTCAAATCAGAAGAAGCAGGTGTAAAAGCCGTCCCATCGTAACCGGTAAATAAATTCTTCTCAAAAGACTCGTCAAATCCCTGATATCCCTGTACTGGGAAAAAGTTGGTCAAAGCTTGTATGGGTATATCAGTAGCCGGAGCAGACAACATGCGCCAGCCGGCAGTACCATCAATAACCATAGCATTGGTGAACAGCGTACCATCGGTTTTTGTACCGGGAGAAAACAAACTCCCCGATGAACCTGTTGCCACTGAGTGTTTTACAAATGAACCCGTTATTTCAGGATCACGCACCAATGATTGATCATCTACACCTTCACTTCCGTAAGTATGTTGGTCAATGATGTTGTTAAGTTCGTCTCGAAGAGTGATGGTATCACTGGAATTATTTAGACCTAATGAGCCCGTTCCAAACACTAATGCATTACCAAATGTACCTGTGAAGTCTTCTCCTCCAAAAACTACAATCGTTCCGTTAGCAGGTAATATCGTATTCGCATCAAAGGTGAATTTTATGCCGGCCTCATCAGACACGGTCCAGTTACTTAGGTTCACTTCAACTGACTCACCATTTACGATCTCAACAAATTCATCATCATCGGAACTTGCAATTCCACTATTATCTGCATCCCCATTTGTGGTTCCCGGATCCGCAAGAAACTCATTGATCACCACGTTGGGAGTTTCATCATCGGTGATGTTAAGGGTGAACTCAGATCGCCCTATGATCTCTGCCGGACCTGTAGAAGATATATTGGTCAGTACAAACCGGGCACTTTCAAGCCCTTCGTAATCAGAATCATCATTCAATGAAAAGGTGGCATTTTGTATCTCACCATCCGTGGCTCCGGTGCCAAAAACAACTGTTTGTGTTACAGCGCCTAAGAAATCTTCGGCTTCTGCTGCACTTGGGTTTTGATGAAATTCAACATCTACACTCACGGCATTACCATCCGGATTCGTGATCTTTACCGGAATGTTTACCGTTCCGACATTTTCAGCAACTGTGGCACTTTCATCACTAAACTCAAAAGTTGGAAATAAGAACTGACCTGAATTTATATCCCCCGGAGATTCTTCAACCGGCCCTGTCCACGCGAAACCATCGTAACTATAACCGTGACCTGTTAGTTGTAGTGAATGACCAACCGGAGCTGTTGCTCCTCCTGATTCACTCACTCCCACATCCACAGATGTTTGTCCATTTGCAAGCCCTTCCGTTGCTGTAAATGTACCCTCATAACTCAAAAACTGAATGAGTTCATCATTATAAGACAGTGCGAGTCCATCAGGTTCTCCGTTTTGTATTCCTTCAACATTGATCCTCACAAAGGTGAAATTCCCGATTGTTTCACCAACCGTTACTTCCGGATCGTTTCCGGAATAAGAGGCATAAATTGTTCCACCGTTTCCGTTGTAAAGTGAAAGTGTAAACAAACTTACATCATAACTTCCTGCATCTTTGATCACGATCTCCACAAACTCGTTTTCATCCGGACCATCATTATCATAATGGAACTCGTTGATCCAGACATCGTTTGTGGTTGTTTGCCCGAATACGAAATGGTTACAGGTAGTTAAAGCAAAAATGGAAGCGAGTAGAATTATATTCTCCCTCATAGACCCTCCTCTCAGTATGTTTTGTGGCAAGGACTGAGAAAACCCCTATTACTTCTTCGTCACTTGACCCCGAATTATTCTCATTTGTTCTATGACATGAAATAATAAAAGGCAATTGATCTAAATAATCGCCTTTATTAAGAAATTTTAATTTTACTTACGATCTGCCAAACTCCCTAAAACAAAAAAGGCTCCCTGAGGAGCCTTATGAAAAATCTTACTTTTTCTTCTTGTGTCTGTTTTTTCTCAGACGCTTTTTACGCTTGTGCTTTGCAATTTTAGCGCGCTTTCTTTTTTTACCACTTGGCATAAATACTCACCTAAATGTGTTTTATAAATATTACTGTTGTTCGAACGCAACAAAAATAAGAAGAAATGAGCCGTTTTCTAAATCAATTTTCAACCATCTGGGCTTCGTTGACGGCTTCCTTAAAATCTTTGGAAACTTTTAGTACAGGTGCAAATTGCTCGGGCACAATCACTTCTTCATTTGTTTTTGGATTTCTGGCCACTCTCTGAGCACGTTTTACTACTTTAAAAGTACCAAAACCACGCAATTCAATATTATCCCCACGCTTCATCGCATCTATAACGGTTTCCATAAAACCGTTCACTACGGCTTCGGTTTCAACTTTTGTCAGGCCTACAGATGCTGATATTACATCTACTATGTCTGCTTTAGTCATAATTAATGAGTGTTTTAATAAAAGTTATGATAACTGTTTCAAAATACTACAATGAAAACAAAGCTTCTGCCAAATCGTTCACATTCATTTCTTAAACTTCTGTAAAAATACGCAGTCATTTAAAGAAAGGCCGGAAATGCCTAAATGTTATCCTTTAATATTCCGAAATGTTTTTTACTTTCTCGTTGCCTCTGAAATACTCTTAACCAAAAAAAATAATTCATGGAAGTTTTTGAAAGTGTCGTAAACTGGCTGAACAACCTGGTTTGGTCAACCCCGCAACAGTTCCCACTTATGGTGGTCTTACTGTTAGGCTTCGGAATTTTTATCACCCTCAGGCTCGGATTTGTTCAACTAAGAAGATTCACTCATGGTATCAAATCGGTGATGGGTGTTTACGATAATCCGGATGATACCGGGGATGTCAATCACTTTCAGGCTCTCACCACAGCCCTCTCTGCTACGGTAGGTATCGGTAATATTGCAGGTGTAGCTATTGCCATTCACTATGGTGGACCCGGTGCCCTGTTTTGGATGTGGGTAACCGCTTTCTTTGGTATGGCTATCAAATATACCGAGTGTACCCTGGCCGTTCAGTATAGGGTTAAGAATGATGACGGCTCCGTATCCGGTGGACCAATGTACTACATTGAAAAAGGTTTAGGGCCAAACTGGAAATGGCTGGCGGTATTCTTTGCTGCCATGGCCGTTATTTGTTCATTCCTAACCGGAAATGCGGTTCAGGCCAATACCGTGGCAGATACCATGTACAGCACATTCCAGATCCCAAGTTGGGTATCAGGAATTGTAACCGCCAGTTTTGTAGGTGTCGTGATCGTGGGTGGTATCAAGCGAATTGGTCAGGTAACTGCCCGACTCATGCCACTCATGGCGATCATCTATGTATTAGGCGCATTGATCATCCTGTTTCTGAATGCAGGATCTGTGATCCCGGCTTTCGGAACCATTATATCTTCCGCTTTCACACCTGAAGCCGGTTTATTTGGTGTAGGTTCAGGATTATTCCTAACCACTCTGGTCTGGGGTATTAAACGAGGTTTATTCTCTAACGAGGCGGGACAAGGTTCAGCTCCTATTGCCCACGGTGCTGCCAAAACGGAAGAACCGGTACGTGAAGGTGTGGTAGCTTTACTGGAACCATTCATTGATACCATCCTGGTATGTACCATGACCGGTCTTGTGATCGTAAGTACAGGTGTTTGGGAAGAACGTCACGATATGGTTTTTGATCCTTCCAACCGCGATAATGCCGTTGAGATCACAGACGGTTCCAATACCCTGATCATTGAAGATGGCGAGCCCGTGAATGGTATCGTGATGCGTAATGATTTTGAAACTGACAAATTCTATACCAACGAAGATCAGACTGAGCTATTCAGTGGAACGCTTGTGTTTGAAGGTGAAGGTGGTCGTTTTGTGGATGCTTCAGGAGCTGCCGTTCCAACCGTTTATACCAAGATCATTGAGAACGGTGCCCCACTAACTTCCCTTGCCTTTGAAAAAGGACTCGCCCCGATCTTCCCTTACGGAAAACACATCGTAACCTTCTGTGTGCTTCTGTTCGGTATATCAACGGCTATTAGCTGGAGTTACTACGGTGACCGCTCCATACAGTACCTGGCAGGAGACGGAGCCATCCTTCCATATAAAGTGGTTTATCTGGGCATGCACTTTTTAGGTGCCATCTTCCCGCTCGCTACGGTTTGGGCCATCGGTGATATCGCTTTAGGTTTGATGACCTTCCCGAACATCATCGCGCTGTTTGCCCTTTCAGGTTCAGTGGCTGTTGCCAGCAAGACCTACTTCAATAAGATGGACGAACTGGAAGCTAAAAGTTAAGTAAGATCACAACCTACTAATTCATGGAAAACGTTATTGAAATAGATCATCCCGTCGTAAAAAGGTATCTGACCATACTTCGGGATAGATCTACCGATACTGCTGCTTTCAGGCGGGCAATGGGAACCATTGGTACCGTGCTCGCCTATCAGGCTCTGACTGACCTCCCACTTGATGAATGCGACGTTGAGACACCCATTAAAACAACCAAGGGTCACAAGCCGGGGGCTGAGGTTTTTGTAATTCCCATACTGAGGGCCGGACTTAGTTTAGTTGATGGCATCATCAGCTTTATGCCGGATGCCAAGGTGGGTCACATTGGGGTTTACAGAGATGAGAAAACTCACGAACCGGTCAATTACTATCACAACTTTCCGGGCGGATTAAAAGGAGCCTATACCCTGGTTGTGGATCCCATGCTGGCTACCGGCGGAACAGGATCACATGCTGTCAAATTCCTCAAAGAAAACGGAGCCGATAACATCCGGTTCGTATCACTGATCTCAGCACCTGAAGGCATTAAACGCCTCAGAGATGATCACCCTGATGTACCAATCATTACCGCTGCCATAGATGAAAAACTTAACGATGATGCTTTTATCGTTCCGGGACTTGGCGATGCGGGAGACCGCTATTTTGGCACTCTTTAACCACCGGTCCCTTTTATTCCTTGTTGCCTGCATGACCCTTACCCTTTCATGCGGGGAACTCTCGGAATATGAAAATCAGCAGGTGGATGAGGCCCTAAGTGATTCCCTTTTTTCCACCACAGAAAGCTGGGGCATGAATATGGAAATTCTTGAAGAGGAAAAACTGAAGCTGAGACTTAAAAGCAGCTATACGGCTTCCATCAAGAATGAGACCCGTAACATTACCAAATTCAGTGGCCCGGTTTATATTGAGATCTTCAATGATGAAGGGGAACCCGAAACCGAGGTCTATTCAGACAGTGCTGTGTACAAACCCGATGATGCCACGTTTGAATTGTTTGGAAATGTGGAAGTGCTGGCTCCCGAAAACAAACGCCTGAACACACAGTACCTGATGTGGCTCAGAAATGAAGATAAGGTGAGTACTCCTGAAGCCCTTACGATCGTCACCCCTACCGACAGCATCAACGCCATAGGGTTGGAGGGCGATTCCGACCTTAGAAACTACACCCTGAAAGAAGTGACCGGAGAAACCGTCGTCAATTGAAGAAACTCAGCTTTACATATCTCCTTTTGGTTACAGGTATCATCGCCACCCTGCTCTCAATTGAGGTAAACGCACAGAATGTAGTTCAGATCGAACGAGCCCGTGAAGTTACCAACATAACTGAGGACGGTGAAGCGATCCGGAAAATGTATGATGTTCGGCTAAGAACCGGTAACATCGAAATGGTTTGTGACAGTGCCTGGGAATTCATCGACCGGAATGAATTGAGAGCCTATGGAAACATTGAGATCGAAACTCCGGATGAGATCATCTGGACCGACACCCTTTTCTACTTCACCGATCAGGAGATCAGTCAGCTTCGCGGGCGAGTAGTGATCTTACAGGATAGTACCACACTTTTTGGTGAGCAGGTGGATTATAATTTTCTGACAAAAGTTGCAGATTTTGAGGATGGCATTCGCCTGGAGGATGAGGGCGGCACACTCATTGCCAATACCGGCAGATATTTTCAGATACAGGACAGTGCCATTTTCAGAGGTAATGTTCAGGTGGCTGATACCGCTCAATATGCAGAAGGGGACAGTCTTTTTATCAACCGTAATACACAATTCCTTCAGCTTCACTCCAATATCTTTGTTCAGGACAGTACCAACAACGCCCTCCTGACCGGCGATTACCTGGAAGCCGATTCCACCGGCCGACGCTATGTTCAGGGTAATTCCTATTTGCGACAGATCAGTACCGATTCCACCGATACCACACATATCAATTCCAAAGACCTGCTGATGCTGGATCAGGATTCCACCGACATCATTCGTGCCATGCAAAACGTAAGGGTTTGGTCGCCTGATTTCTCCTCTGTCTCTGACACACTGATCTACACCTCAGATACAGAGATCTTTGAACTTATATCCAACCCCACTGCCTGGCATAAAAATATTCAGCTGAACGGACCTTACATTCAGGTGCAAATGGACAGTAATGCCGTGAACTACCTTACTTCCTACAAAAACACCATCACGGTTCAGAAAGACAGTACTACCGGGCGCTATAATCAAATAAAAGGCGATACCCTGAATGTAAATTTCGAAAATGGGCAGATCTCCCGGATCAAGATCTACCCAAACAGTCAGGTACTTTACCATACCAAAAATGAGGAAGACGAACCTGACGGAGCCGTGGAGTACACCTCTCCCGAAACGATCATGTATTTTGAAGAGGGAGATCTTGTGCGGGTAACAGCACTCAAGAACAATGGATACTTCTTTGAGGAATTCCCCGGCCTTGCAGACCGTAAACTGGATGGTTTTAAGTGGCAGCCTGAACTCAGGCCACTCAGACCTGAAGTTGCTGCTGAACCACGTTTCCCTCCTGTACCCATCGAGCGACCCTTTGAACTTCCGAACCGGTATTTGGATTATATTAGCACAGACCCTGAAGAGTAAACTTTTAATGTAAACGGAATGAGTAGCTGGACCCTCAAATCCATCCCCCCACATGACTGGTACCTTTGCCTCGATGTGGAATCCTATTTTGATCACGAACATGATCCTGAAAAAATCTTTGAGGAGGGATTCACCCGCCCCATTCCCATCGGTGATACGGATGTGATCGTCACGGTTTTCTTTAACGGTGATCCGGAGGATCCTGAATTCCATGTGGAATCGCAGGAAAGCCTGACAAAAGCTGAAATTGAGTTAGCAAATCAAAGCCTGGCAAAGATACTGGGTACCGAAATGGACCTTCGCCCTCTTTATGATCAGGCTAAAGATGATGGCGTTCTTGGCGATAAACTGATGGATCTCTATGGATTGAAACGCATGACCCGTGCCAATCTTTTTGAAGACATCCTATACCGTATCGTTCAGATGCAGATGAACCACAAGCCTACTGCCAAGAAGATGATGTTTCAGATCAGAGAGGCTTACGGTACAGCCCTGATGCTCGGCAAGCGATCTCTGCCTGCCTGGCCACGACCCCATCAGCTCATGAAGGCGGACCCGGCCAATATTCGAAAACTGGGTCCTACCCTTCGCAAGGGACAGTACCTGGTTGGTCTGGCCAATGATATCGTAGCCGGAAATGTGGATATGGGTCACCTGATGGAATGTGACCCACAGGAATTCTATGATATCATCACGAATATCAAAGGGATCGGGCCTACCTCCGGGCAGGACCTGATGATGATGCGTGGCCGAACCGATGCTGTCTTTCCTTCGAATAAGAAATCAGGTGAAGAAAAGGGTCTTCGAAGGTGGATCATTCATTCTTATGGAGAAGATCCTCATAATACCTCAGAAGAACGCTTTCAGGACCTGATCAGAAACTGGAAAGGCTATGAGGCTGCCGCTCTGGAATTCCTGTACGTGAATTATGTGCTGAAGGAAAAGGAAGAAAAGGCTAAGAAGTAGTTCGTTCGGATTTGAAGACTTTATGGAAGCAGGAGCTTCAGGGATTTCGTCTCCGAGCAGAAGCTTGGTGACGATTTCATTGTAATTCAGTGAGCTTATTCTGTTTCTGAAACCGGGTTGGTGAATAAGGCAAAGGTTACATCATTCATGCGTACACCAAGATGGTCATCATCTATATGAGTCAACATACTTTCTTTGGGCAAGTGTACCACATTTCTGACAACTCCCTCTTCATTTACCACTAACCACATTTCAGTTTTAGCCTCCATGTTTGATTTCAGCCAGAATATACCTTTATGATAGATCATTTTATCTGCCGGGGCTTTGTCTTCCGGCAGGGCTTCTTTAATCGTTTTCCACTGTTCCTCCATGTCATAACTTGCTTCCATGGAATCAAGTTCTGTTGTTGAGATCTCCTCCGTTGGCAAGTTTAGCGAAATCGTATTCAGAGTATCAAAATCAGCATCAATTTCTGCGATCAGATCAGAACCTGTATCATATGTAAACAACGAATTATTTCTAAAATCATAGCTTATAATATTGCCCGGTGCATAAGGCACTTTTGAAGCACCCATTACATTTCCATCGATCTTCAGCAAAGCATATGGCTGTGCATTCAGCGCCAAGACTTCCCCAAACGTATTATTTTCAGAATTGTACTGTACCAGATTGATCTGCCTTTGCTTGCTTTCATCCCATAAATATTCTGATGATGACATTTGCAACAGATACTCATTTTCTTCACCCATTGGGAACACTTTCAGTATGCCATTTGACTCATACTCTTTGGGAATAATATCAGATACATGGTCAAACTCCTTATCATATGTTAGGATCTTGTCGTTATTCTGATCATAGGTATAAATATTACCCGTTCTGTCTTTTGTGAAAAAATAGGCATCCTGGATCTCACCCGGTCCCCGGCCTGAACGTACGTGCTTTACGTATTCCCCGTTTTCACTGATTACCACGATGGCCGGTAACTGTCGATCGGCAAATACAATATTCCCATTCTCCAGAACTTCGCTCTCATAGCCTAAATGAGAAAAATACAGATCTCCGGCATGGTCAATGGACCATATCTGCTTTGGGTTCAAAGCCTCAATATCTTCAATGGTTAGGGGTTTTGGTTCAGCTGTCTGACCGGAGCACCCCATCAGCAGGCCGGTACAGATCATACCTAGCCCCATCATCATTCGATTTTTAAGATATCCCATTGTATCCCTTACTAAGATTCATATTTCAGCACAGTATAGCAGATAATTGATGGAAGAAAAAGCAAAGAAGTAGTTCGTTCGGATTTGAAGACTTTATGGAAGCAGGAAAGGAGCTTCCGTCCTATCGTCTCCAAGCAGAAGCTTGGTGACGGATCAATATCAGGAAACCTAAAGTCTCTTTTTTCTGAATTCAAATATGAACTTGAGAATGATCAAAAAGGCTGTGATCGGGAAGATGCCCCAGATCATGATCATTTCCATTGTCTCTTTAAACGGGTGCTGCATAGCCAGAAATACCAGGTAAGTGAGATAAGCAGCATAGTAGAACAAAAACCCGGATGCTTCTTTCCTTCCCAGTTCTTTACCCGGCCAGAACAGAGGCAAACACGCCACTGCTACGATCAGCATAATAGGCAGATCCAGTTTTATAGCTTCCGGAGAAACGTCAATAGCGCCGGGTGCGATCAGGACGGTGAGGCTCAGAGTAAGAAGAATATTATAGAGATTACTCCCCATCACGTTGGCAACGGCCGTATCGGAATCCCCATGCCTGACCGCAGCTACTGATGTGGCAACTTCCGGTAAGGAAGTACCAATGGATACGATGGTCAGGCCAATGATAAGTTCTGAAATACCCAGAATACCGGCAATTTCCACAGCAGAGGCCACCATCCAGCGAGAGCCTAACACAATGAGAACCAGCCCGGCCAGCAGCATCAGAATATATTTCCCATAGAAAAAGGTGGTTATCGGTTCATCCAGTTTCACCTCTTCTTCTGCCTTTTTTCGCTTATTGTTCTTTCTGTCTTTCTGAATCTGGAAGTACATAAAAATGGAATACAATATCAGACCCATAAATATGATCCCCCCGTCCAGTGGACTTAACAACCCATCCATAGCCAAAACAAAAAGTAACGTACTTGCGATGATCACCATGGGGACATCCACCTTGATAATACGATTAGTGATCTTAAGGGGGTGAACGAGCCCCGCAATGCCCAGTATAAGCAGTATGTTGGCAATATTACTCCCCAGTATGTTACCGAGCACCAGATCCGGTTTGCCGTCAACAGCAGCCTGTAAACTGATGGCAAGCTCCGGGGCACCGGTTGCGAATGCCACCACAGTGAGCCCCATAACCACGGGCGATACGCTCCATGCAGCTCCAAATTTGTCAACAGCTCTCAAAAATAACTCAGCTCCTCCGATCAGAATAGCCAGCCCAACGATGAATAAAAGTACAGTCATTCCTGTGTTTGTTTTTAAAAATTCAGCGGCCTAAAACTATCACAAATTACGCTGGAAATGAATTGAAAATCACCGCCCTGTAAAAGTTTATTGTGATCGAGACCAAAATCTGAAGTTTAGATTCAAATCTATATATTGAAGGCCATCCACTAACCAATTATTTAAGTATGAAATTACGATCGCTACTATTTACTCTCCTTTTCGTCCTGATGACCGCATCTTCGGCGTATGCTCAAAGAACCATCATTCATGCCGGTACGCTTATTGACGGCCGGTCGGAAGAAGCCCGGGAACAGGTCAGTATCATCATTGAAAATGACATGATCACCGGTATTCAAAACGGATACATCAACAGTAACCGTAATGATGAGGTTATCGATCTGAAAAACAAAACCGTGCTTCCCGGACTTATCGACCTCCACGTTCACCTGGAGAGCGAGACCAATCCCATGAAATATATGGAAGCCTTTACCTTTAACGAGGCTGATTTTGCCATGCGGTCCACGGCTTATGCCAAACGCACCCTTATGGCCGGCTTCACGACCGTTCGTGAACTGGGAGGCTCAGGAGTGAATATCTCATTGCGTGATGCCATCAATCAGGGATTTGTGGATGGACCGCGTGTCATTACAGTGGGGAAAAGTATTGCTACAACCGGTGGACATGCAGACCCCACAAACGGATGGAAAAATACACTGATGGGATCTCCCGGTCCTGATGACGGTGTCATTAACGGTGTGGCAGAAGCCCGAGAAGCTGTTCGTCAGCGCTACAAAAATGGAGCTGATCACATCAAGATCACCGCAACCGGTGGAGTTTTGAGTGTGGCAAAATCTGGTGATGCTGCTCAGTTCTTTGATGACGAACTGAATGCCATCGTAGAAACTGCCAATGAATATAGCATGCATGTGGCTGCACACGCCCATGGCACCGAAGGAATGAAACGAGCCGTTGAAGCCGGCGTTTTGACCATCGAACACGGTACTCATATGACCGAGGAAGTGATGGACCTTATGATCCAAAACGGCACTTATTATGTACCAACCATCTCAGCCGGTAAATGGGTAGCCGAAAAAGCCGAGATCGAGGGTTATTATCCTGCACTTGTCGTTCCCAAAGCCAAAGAGATCGGCCCCAAGATCCAAAGCACCTTTGAGAAAGCCTATAAACACGGCGTTAAGATCGCATTTGGAACCGATGCCGGTGTATTTCCACATGGTATCAACGGACGTGAATTCCGCTATATGACTGAAGTGGGCATGCCGGTGATGGAAGCCATTCAGAGTGCGACCTTAACTGCTGCCACAGTACTTGGCATGGAAGATCAGATCGGTACTATTGAAGCCGGTAAGTATGCCGATATCATTGCGACCGATAAAAATCCACTGGATGATGTAACAACACTCGAGTCAGTTCCTTTTGTAATGAAAGGAGGAAAAGTTTACAAGAAGTAGATCCGGATAAAAGTTTCAGGCAAAGAAGTTATACATGCCATCACGTTCTGTAAAACAGAGACTCATTAAAAAACTGCAGTGGACCTTTCAGGTGGAGGGAATGAATGCCGTTATGTTTTTCGGCATTCTGATCTTCATCAATGCAACCTACGATATCAAGGATCTGATCTTTTTATCATACGGTTTACTGCTCATGTGCTTTATTTTACTTCAGGGCACTTATTACTGGTGGAAAAAACTCTCAGTTCTGGAAGACAAACCTATCTTTCAAAACCGAACCCTGAAACGGTTTTTGAATTTCAAGCGGAAGAATGAGCTGGCTATAGCGTTCATGCCCTTTGTGCTGGTGGCCCAATGGGTCATTTCCGGGCGGACATTAGGCAGTGATAACCTCCTTGGCTGGGCGCTCTTTGCAAATGTATTTGCTGTACTTGAGTACATTAATTATTATCACACTCAGCTGATGTATGACAACCGCTACGATCTGCGGTATTTGTTCCGGCACAAGAAATTAAAGGAAGCTTCTTTGCGAAAAGATCTTCGTGAACAACAAATCTAATCCAGATACCATGAGCATACTTAGAATTATACTCGCCATCATTCTTCCTCCCCTTGGTGTTTTTCTGACCATAGGGATCAAACCCCATTTCTGGCTCAACATTTTATTGACTATCCTGGGTTTTGTACCCGGTATTGTTCATGCGGTTTGGATCATAGCAAAGAATGATTGACCTGAGCAGACATTAAGCTCTTCAGCCCCGATCTGTTTTATGACAAATCGGGGTTTTTTATTTGGGTGAGGTTAAGTTGTACTGCGAAGTATTTCCATACGCGGATCAGAATTGTAGGTGTCAGGTAATTCGAGGAGAAAAAATTAAACATTTTCCTGCACGACCCTGAAGGGGTCACATATGAATAGCCTCTGCCAATGAAATGTGATAGCATAGAAGCAGGCCGGGGTTAGAAATATGACTAAACAAAGCTTCGCCCAAAAGGGGATTTAGTCTATACCGTTTAACGAAGCTTGGGCAACCAACTTTTATAATGGCTTTGGTGCCCGCTTGCCCCAACCCTGCGATTGCCATGTGATATATTGGCACTTTTCGTTGCTTGGGTTTTTACAATTTCGGGGATGCACCCCAGGGTTGCATCCGCTTACGCGGCTTTACCCTGGGTTATTTATATGTGACCCTTTCAGGGTCTTCATTTTAACCAACTTTGCCCTCGAATTATCTAACATTTACCATGATGCCCCCTACCCCTCGTTCCGGTGCTCCGCTCCGGAATGCCCCACTGAGGCTCGAACGCAACGCTCGCAGGTCTTTCGGACGCTGCGAGGTTGCTGTCTTATAATATCTGATTAAAAGTTTGAGCCATTAACTGCCGGCCTTCCCGAAGGATATTTGATCGTAATTTTCCGGTTCAAACACCCACAGTTAAAGGATGTATTTCATATCTTGTCAGGAGTAGTTTACTACTGTTATTTACTACTCAAAAAAGGCTTATTGCTATGACAACCAAAGATCAGGTTCGTGAAGAAGTAACCATCCGATTTGCCGGAGATTCCGGAGATGGCATGCAGCTCACGGGCTCGCTTTTCACCAACACCACCGCCCTTCTCGGCAACGACCTCAGAACCCTTCCCGAATTCCCGGCTGAAATTCGCGCACCGGCCGGTACCGTCCCCGGCGTTTCTTCCTTCCAGCTTCATTTTGGAAGTACGGAGATCATGACTCCCGGCGATGTCTGTGATGTACTCGTGGTCATGAATTCAGCGGCATTAAAAGCCAATCTTTCCCTGCTCAAAAAAGGCGGGATCATCATAGCTAATACCGACGGATTTGATAAAAAGAATTTGAATCTTGCCAAATATCCGGAGGGGGTGAATCCGCTGGAAGATGGCTCACTGGATTCCTACCGCGTGTATGAAGTGGATGTGAGCAGTATGACCAAAGAGGCTCTGTCAGAGACCGACCTCTCATATAAGGAAGTGGACCGCTGCAAAAACATGTTCGTTCTGGGACTTTTGTTCTGGATGTATAACCGTCCGGTGGAGCCGACCATCAAATTCCTGCAAAAGAAATTCGAAAAGGAACCCCGAATCGCTGACGCAAACGTGAACGTGCTGAAGACCGGCTATCATTTTGGAGAAACGGCTGAGATCTTCAGTTCGCGATATACGGTAGAAGAAGCGGATCTGAAACCCGGCACTTATCGTAATATCACCGGTAATGAATCGACCGTATTGGGCCTGGTTGCAGCCACCCAAAAAAGTGGCCTTCCCTTATTTTTCGGCTCCTACCCTATTACCCCGGCTTCCGATATACTGCACGGACTTTCACGCCACAAGAATTTTGGAGTCACCACCTTTCAGGCAGAAGATGAGATCGCTGCGGTTTCCTCTGCCATCGGTGCGGCCTTTGGCGGACACATTGGAGTGACGAGTTCCTCCGGTCCCGGTATCGCCCTCAAGGGTGAAGCTATGGGCCTGGCTGTCATGCTGGAACTCCCATTGGTAGTATTGAACATACAGCGTGCCGGTCCATCAACCGGTATGCCGACCAAAACGGAACAGGCCGACCTCCTGCAGGCGATGTACGGCCGTAACGGTGAAAGCCCGATGGTGATCGTTGCGCCTAAATCTCCGGCCGATTGCTTTAACATGGCCTTTGAAGCCTGCCGGATCGCTCTGGAACATATGATCCCGGTGATGTACTTGTCAGACGGATACCTGGCCAATGGGTCCGAACCCTGGAAATTTCCACAAGAAAAAGACCTGAAAGATATTAAGGTACGGTTTGAACCGCCCCGTGAGAACAGTGACGAACCCTTCCTCCCCTACCTGCGGGATGAAAATCACGTTCGATCCTGGGCCATTCCGGGAACCGAAGGAATCGAGCACCGCGTGGGCGGACTCGAAAAAGAAGATGGAACCGGTAATGTATCCTACGATCCGGATAACCATGAGAAAATGGTGAAACTGCGTGAGGCCAAACGAAATAAAGTAGCAGATTTCATCCCCCTTCAGGAGATCGATCAGGGGAAACCCACCGGGGATGTCCTGGTGCTTGGCTGGGGATCGACCTATGGAAGTATCCGAACGGCAGTGGGTCAGCTTAGGCGAGATGGAATGGATATCTCCCACGCTCACCTGAATTATATCAGTCCCTTCCCTCGAAACCTTGAAGAACTGCTGAGAGGATTTGAAACGGTGATCGTACCCGAGATCAACAACGGGCAACTGGTACGCCTGATCAGAGATGAGTTTCTGATCCCTGCCAAACCTATCAACAAGATCAAAGGCCGGCCTTTTGGCGTGCAGGAGCTCAAGGATGCAATACTGAATATCCTCTCCGAAAAACAAACAGTTACAGAATCTTAAGTGAGTCGCTAATCATGACTACAAAAACGAACACAGACACATTAAAAAACGGAAATGCTAACGGAGAAAATGGCATTCCGAAGTATAGTTCCAAGGACTTTTCTTCGGATCAGGATGTACGGTGGTGCCCCGGTTGCGGTGATTACACCATCCTGAAGCAGGTCCAAAATGTGATGCCGGATATCGGAGTCCTCAAAAAAGACATCGTGTTCATTTCCGGGATCGGCTGTGCGGCCCGCTTCCCCTACTATATGGATACCTTTGGCATGCATTCGATTCACGGTCGTGCCCCGGCCATTGCCACGGGACTCAAAGTATCCCGACCGGAACTCAGCGTCTGGATCATAACGGGTGATGGGGATTCCCTTTCCATTGGGGCCAACCATTTTGTGCAGCTTCTGCGCCGTAATGTGGACGTAAACCTCTTGCTTTTCAACAATCAGATCTATGGGTTGACCAAAGGCCAATATTCCCCAACCGCGCCCGAAGGTACGATCTCTAAATCTACTCCATTTGGTTCCATCGACCACCCCTTCAATCCCCTTCAGCTGAGTATGGGAGCCGATGGCACTTTTATAGCCCGGGCCATGGACCGTGATCCCAAGCATCTCCAAAAAATGCTGCTGCGTGCCAGCGAACACAAGGGAACCTCCATGCTGGAGATCCTCCAAAACTGTATCGTTTTCAATGACGGAGCCTTTGAGTTATTCACGGATAAGAAATCCCGCCCCCGTGAGACCATTTACCTGGAGCATGGCGAGCCGCTGATCTTCGGAACAGACCATGAAAAAGGCCTTCGCCTGGATGGGCTGACCCCCGAAGTGGTTGAACTGAGTAGTGAGTTTTCCAAAGATGATCTGTGGGTCCATGATGAAAAAGACAAGACCAAAGCCGATCTGCTTACCCGATTCTTTGAGCACCCACACAACGGTGAGCACCTGAAATTCCCGAGACCCTTTGGGGTGCTGTATGACGTGGACCGCCCTACTTACGATGAGGGAGTCACCATACAAAACGCCGAAGCGCTCAAGCGATCCAAACCCGATCTGGATGCTTTACTTCAGGGACCGGAAACCTGGGAGGTAAGCTAAACAGCGGCACCTTCTATAGTTCCTTGCAACTAATGCTTAAGGTGTTATCTTTTGTGTAAATAAGAGGGGTGTTATCCGGCGACTTTATCCGCCTAATGAGACGGATAACATCCCAATATCACCGAATGATGTATGTGAGTGGCGATTCGTGGATCTTATCCACCGCGTCCTAACAAAACCCTTGTTCGGGTAATATTATGTTATACAACCAAAAGTAATCAAGCTCTATCAAATATATTAGGTGTCGGCATTCGGTCATCGGCAATGGCCACCATGTGAAACTCACCTTCAATGGCCTCTGTCCTTACGCTAGAATACATGTCTTCAATGACGATGCTCACCTTCACCTTGAGACTTCTTTTTCCAACCTCAACTACTTTTCAAATTAATTCTACCAGTTTCCCGGAGGGGGTAATCTTCTGTAAAATTAAAGCGTTACGTGGCTACAGTCACCATTTTTTAACGACTAAAGCGGGTGGCTGTTATAAAAGCTTTTTCATCCATCCAAAAAAGGGCAGTGCCTCCAAACAGGGAATCATATTGATTCTTCGTGTTTGGAAATACCGCTTTAACCATCCGATTTTCGGAGGCTTTTATTCTTTCTTCTATGTTCATATTACTGATTCTCTACCAAACACCTATTCACAACTCGGGCAGATCTTGCGAAGCATCGGATCGGTGGGACACGAATCCGCATCGGCACTTAGTGCTTCATCCACGGCTTCATCCCCGAACTTTTGGCGGGCTTCTGCTACGAGCTCATCCTGAGATTTTTCTTCATTCTGAGCCGTTGCTCCTCCAAAGCCTTTTCGGGATGCAGACGAGGTTTTGACTTTCTGCTCCTGCTCTGAACTTTCTTTTTTGGGCGCTGATGAACCGCCACTAAAACCGGCCCGTTTTCCACGCTTGTTCACCTTAGAAGTGTACTTCTCACCTTTGATCACTTTGTCGATAAAGCAGTAGTAGGTAGATTTGAGCTTCTTTTTCCAAGCATAGAGGTAGATCTCCGGCATGTCATTCCGAAGCTGCTCATCAATGTAGATCGATTTGGAAACAGCCTGATCAATAGACTCCTGGAAGGCTGCTGCAATATCTATCTGTCGTTTAGGATGAATTTCATATGCCGTCTTATACACACTCTTGTTGATCACCCCATTCAGTTCTTCAATATGTTGTACCGAACCATTGTGCTGCTTGATCAGGCTCGCCATATCATCACTCCAAAGCCCCTTCTCCTCCAGCTCTTCAATCAGTTGACTATTGATGACTATATGTTTCCCGGAAAGCGTATCCCGTGAATACAAATTGCTGAAGTAGCTGTCGATAGAAGACGTGGTGCCCGAAATAATGGAGATGGTCGCTGTTGGGGCAATAGCCAGCAGCACCGCATTTCTGCGAGGCTTATAGTTGTAGCCTTCTCTGTCCCTGGCGGCTTCATCATAATGAGCAAAAGCACCCCGTTCTTCCGCCAGTTTTTCGGACTGAGCATAGCATACTTCGCGCATGAAATTCCCGATCTTCCGGGCTTTGATCACCGCTTCTTCTGAATCATAAGAGATCTTCAAATCGACCAATGCTTCGGCAAATCCCATCACTCCAATACCCAGCGGACGCAGATCCATAGTGTTCTTTCGGGCTTCCTCAGAGGGATAAAAGTTCTTGTCGAGAATGTTATCCAGCCCCAACACCATGGTCTCCAGCGTGTCCTTGATCTTTTCCCAATTAAAGTCGCTGCCGTCATCTTTCACATGTTTCGAAAGGTTCAGCGAAGCCAGTGTACACACCGCAGTGGAATCCGGTCGGTTTGGGATGGAAATTTCCGTACAAAGATTCGAGCTGTTGATCACACTGTACTGTGGGCATGGGTTTTTGCGGTTGTGCTCGTCTTTAAAGATCAGCCACGGGTGACCGGTTTTCGCCAGCTTGAACAAGTATTTTCTAAAGAAAGTCTCCCCTTCCAGTTTCTTAAAATGACTTAACTCGCCGTTTTCAGCCTCCTCAATGCGTTGGCAATATTTTTTGGCAAAGTCGTCACCAATGGCATCTACAAGCTCAGGACACTCCCCCGGATCGAACAAATACACCGGCTCTTTATTTTCGATGCGTCGCATCAATTCGTCTGGCATCCAGAGTTTGGTATTGAGCGACGGTGTTCTAAAATAGGCATTTCCGGTTGTTTCACGCAGATCCAGAAAGGCTTCAATGTCGAGATGCCAGGGTTGAATGGAAATCACCTGCGAACTGCGACGCCGACCTCCCTGCTGGATAGAGTTAATGAGCGTATCATACATCTTGATAAACGGAATTACCCCAGAAGACTTTGCATTTAGGGATTTAATGAGTGAACCGGTTGCCCGGACACGCGTCACATCCGTTCCCACTCCACCGGCATGTTTAGCTAAAAATGCCGTCTCACGAGCCTTTGCCATAATGGATTCCAGGGAATCATCCACCACACTGACATAGCAGGAAGAATACTGAGACATCGGCGTTGCTGAGTTAAACAAGGTTGGGGTTGAGTGCAGGTATTCCAGTTTAGAAAGCTTGTTATACACCTTCACCACCTGCTCGTTGGTATTTCCGATGCCCATCGCTACCCGCATAAAAAACCACTGAGGTTTTTCGATGGTATCTTGTTCCCGATCTTTCATCAGGTAGCGGTCGCGCAGGGTTGTCAGGCCGAAATATCCGAACAATTCATCCCGATCATAATCCATCACTGATTTTAAGAGCTCAAGGTCAAATTCCAGCACCTCTTCAATCACCAGACCCTGAGCAATAGCATGATCCAGATATTCCCGAAAACCACCCAACTTTCGATCAATCTTTTTGTTGATCTGCTTCATTAGCTGCCGGGTTGCCAGTCGATCGTATCGTGGATGCTGTGGTATTAGCTGCTCGATGGCTTTTAACAGTAACTGGTCAATTTCTTCTGTTTTAACCTCTTCCGGTATCTTCAGGTCCAGCTCTTTCATGATCCGGAAAACGATCTCGTAGTCATCCTCCACATCCAGCCCAACCAGGATCTCAAAAATTGCATTAATAATCTTCTGGGTTTCAAATTTCTCTTTGGAACCATCTCTTTTTATAACTGTACGTTGCATAGTGATTTTCTTTTGTGATGATATATGATCTACTGTTTGTGTTTTGCCCTTAGATAGCATTGACCCTCACCTTGATCCTCTCCCAGGAGAGGAAACTCCTTCACGATTTTTGAATATGTAGATCTGATTATTTCTAATGTCTCAATTCAATAATTCAGTTCAACTCTTACTAAGGAGCTTCCCCGCTCGGGCGGGGATAAAGGGGTGGGTAAATGTCGCCACGACTCCTTGCCCTTAATAATTCGTGTATTCCGTAGAAGACACTTCAAAAAAGTTAATGAGCTTCTTCACATCCTCTTTCTGAAGGAATCGCAGCGGGTTTTCGGTAATGTTGAATTCAGCGCTGAATCCAAGTTCTTCCAGCCTGCGATCGGTGATATATTTTAGGTAGCGCTCCAGCTCTCCGTAGGAAATACCAAGGATTGTGCGATCGCCAAATTTGTGCTTTACATATTCAATCTCCAGCGCTGTTCCTTCCAAGATTACATCGCGGATGTCCTGTACGTACTGTGCATCCTCGGTGATCTCCGGGTTTTCATCCAGCATAATCAGGATGGATTCGATCCCATTTTGCAGGTGCAACGATTCATCGATCAGTACCAGCTCTACACCAGACACTACATTTTTCATTTTACCCATATCCTTCAACGCAAAGAAATGCGCAAACGTGGAATAGAAGAAAATACCCTCCATCACGATGTTGTTCAGCAAAATGGCCCGTAGAATATCTTTCTTTCCCTGTAGTGTTTCGGGATCAATTTTCCCGTAGCTGATCTTGTCGATCTCTTCTACGATCAGGTTCTGTTTCTTTTTCAGGATGGGATCATCAAAAGCTACCCGATACATTTTCTCACGATCCATATTGAAGGTCTGAAGTACGATCTCGAAAAAGTCGCTGTGAATATTTTCCATAAACAGCTGTGTACTGAAACTCATTTTGGCATGAGGGTCACTCAGCATGGGGAAAAAGGAATTCACCAAAACATTTTGCACCAGTAATTCAGATGAGCAAAAGTATCCTACCGCGGTGTCGAACAGATCTTTTTCTTCAGCCGTCAGTGATTCATAATCCAAAGCATCTTGCTGAATATTCAGCTCTTCGGGGAACCAAATGGCTTTTTTCTGTTTCTCATACAATTCTCTGAAAATGGGATAAGATGGGGTCTCACTCAGCTCGATGTTATCCCGCACCGAGGTTTTAGCTATTAATTTCTTCATGGTTGTCCTGTATTAAATCTCAATTCATGAGGACGGGAAAAGCAGGTAAAAGAATACAGATATACTACATGAGTACATAAACTGAAGTCTTTCACTCTGATTCTAATCCCGGAATCTCGTTTACTGGAATTAAGGCAGGTCTCCTGACTCACCGGCTATTTCTGTTCATCCTTCCCGCCTCTTTTTGAGCTGAGACAGTGGCAAATTGAACCGAATATTCCGATTAACAGTTGCGGGTACAGTTCCGGATTTTCACCGGATTCCCTTTTCATCTTTACCAAACGCAGTTGGATCCGACACCATTAATTCGCTTTTAATATGCCTGAAGAAAAACGGTTTGTCAATGATTAGTTCTCCACAAACAACCTTAGTTATCAACAATAGCAGGTTGTATAACAACGGTTTCAACGCGGACTTGGCCGTCGTCTGCCCTTTCAAAATTCATTGGTCAGAAAATAAATTCCAGTTTTAATTACATTACCAGCCAAAAAGGCCAAGCCGGTTAAACCGCAGACCGTTAGTAGGCTTTAAATTCTGAATCATGAAATCGACATCTTTTATTTTTCTTGTACTTCTATTATCGATGTCACTTTTTGTGAATTCATTCGCTCAAGAATGGGAACCTCCATTTGAATTTGAGGCTGATTATCTATCAACCAATCTTCCTGATGACAAGATTTTTAATAGTTTTGATAGTGCATTAGTAATTTTGAAGGTTCAATTTCATGAAGTCGAAAATCGAATTAATTGGTTTGATATATTGAGAGTTGATCTGTATCAGAATGATTCTGTCGCTTATAATTTTTTTAACACAGATATAAATCCAGATTGGACTTCGAATGCCAAAAAAACAAATATTGAAGTGTATCCAGATAGTATCACTCTCTCACTTGTTCAGTATTTAGAGAAAATAAAAGCCGTCGAATTTGAACCAACAAAATATGCCGAAGAATACAGGTTGGTGCCTGTTTCAGTTCCTGTTCGTTTAAAACCTCAAAGGAAACCAGCCTACTAACAAGCGCATTAACTGGGACGCGGACCGGATTTCGGTTTACAGAGTTGCTTGTTTTGAAATTTTAACCATTAATTAACTAATAATCTCCGCGCCCGTTATGCGCTGGGTCGTTAGTGTGCCTCATTAAACATTTATCCCGCGATTGCTTTCGAGGTTCTTTTTGTTCAAATTATTGTATCTAATTTAATTAATTCATTATGGAAGACACGCTGATTAAAGAATTATCGCGACTCAATAAAAACGAAAAAATCATTTTGGTAGAAGCTTTGTGGGATTCTATAGCTTCTGATCCCGAACAGATTGATATTCCTGAACATCATAAAAGCATTTTGGAAGAACGGCTGCAAACTCTTGATGAAGATACGGCTAATGGGAAGTCGTGGGATGAAATCCGAAAAAAATATTTATAGACATCGTGCCCAAAACGCTAATTCTTACTCCACAGGCTGAAAAAGATTTTGATGATGCTCACGATTGGTACGAAACCCAAGACCCGGGATTGGGGAAAGAGTTTGCTCGTTGTGTGGATGTAAAGATTACTTCAGTCCTTCGTACCCCTCATCAGCACCAAGTCATTTACAAAAATGTAGTCCGAAGAGCTGTAGTTAACCGGTTTCCTTTTTCTATTTACTTTGTTGAACAACAAGATGCGATTTCGGTTTTCGCAATTTTGCATCAACATCGGAATCCAGAATCTTGGAAATCACGCTTATAATCTACCGGCACACTAACAAGCGCATCAACTGGGGACGCGGACGTGCCGTTGGTTTCCGGAGTTGCTTGTTTTAAATTATTAGCCGTTTATTAACCCACAACCTCCGCGCCCGTTATGCGCTGGGTCGTTAGTGGGCTTGCAAATATGAATGATGCTAAAGAAGAACTCGGGAGAAAATTAGTCCATTTCTTCGAAGATTTGGGTTTGGATCCTCTTTATTCAATTACTGTACTAGTGATTATTGTTACTCTAAGTTATTACAAAGACTTTCAAAGAAAGGAAGAGTTACCATTCTGGCATCGAGGTATTATGTATTCTACTTTTTTTGGAGCAATCGTTCTTGTTTTCTTCAGTTTGTTGCAAATTTTCGGTGCTTTTTAAACAAGCGTCAGCCCACTAACAAGCGCATCAACTGGGACGCGGACGGAGCTTCGGTTTCCAGAATTGCTTGTTTTAACTTATTAGTCGTTTATTAATTAAAAATCTCCGCGCCCGTTATGCGCTGGGTCGTTATACGCCTAACAAACTTACGGAGGGTACATGGAGAGTACAAAACAAATTCTGGAGCTATTAAAAATCTATAAACTTTTAAACCTTAAAAAACCTGAACAGTCATGGCCCAATGAGATTATTAGAACTGTTTTATTTTTAAACCGAAATATTTTTGAGATCACTTGCTCGGTTAAAGCAATGAGAGAGAGTTGTAATATTCCACAAAATAATTTCTCGTCCCGATTCAAAGGATACATCGGAAAAGTCCCGAGTTTATATATTGTACATCACCGAATTGAAGCCGCTAAATTAATACTTCAGAAGAGTGACAGTTTAAATGTAACAATTGGTGATATTAGCTGGTTTGTAGGTTATGAAAAACCTGCTTCTTTCACTACTATATTTACCAATAGGGAAGGGCTTTCACCCATGGCATGGAAAAAATTGAAGAAATAATTGAAGAAAATATTGAAAAATATATGGATTGTTTTGATTTGATTTAACCTGTGCAGGTTCTTAATTAAATATTAATCAAAATCGATACTCTTATGAAAAAGCGTAATATACCCTTCCTTATTCTGAGTGGATTCATGCTCTTTGCAACACCAACAGTAAATGCAGCAATTTATCAATGTGATAATGGAGATTGCGTAACAACAATAAATGATGGAGATGGATTTGATGGATTTACTTGGTCAATATCCTGTTCCGATGGTTCTTGGGATTATGGAGAAGTAGCGGGAGCCTCTTACGGGGGAAGCTGTCCAATGATTTCTCAATAAACATTCTATCCATGACAACACAAGTAAATAAAACAGCCAATATGAGAGTTCATATTGGCTGTTTATTCTTAATTGCATTTACATTTATACATTGCTCTCAACAGAAGCCTAAGCACGTCTATGAAATTCCAGATCATGATTCCTTTGAATATATAAGCATAGATAGTTGGTCTGGAATCCGGAATGATACAACACTTGTAGAATTATGGTACGATTCAAAAAAAGATGATGGGGTAATTCTGTCTATGGTTACAGATATTATGGAAACCTCAAATGGAACTTATTGGGTAACTGATGTAACCACCGGAAAATTATTAGAATTTGATATCAGTGGTGGTTTCATAAGAGAGTTATTCAGAAAAGGAAGAGGCCCGTCGGAGGTAATTCGGCCAGTCTCTCTTGGCAAAACTTTGAACAAGAATGAAGAAACAATTTACATCATTGATACAGATCAACAGATGATCTTGGTATCCGATTTAAATGGCAATGAAAAATCAAGATATCATCTTAAGGATTTACCCAACTCTTTTGGAGGTAATAAATTAACAGTTTTAAACGAAAATGAATTTCTTTGGCCAACCTATCGTCAGGATTTTGTACTGTCCAAGCGAGATAGCTTAGGAAATGTGACTGAGAATTTAATACAGAGAATAGTTCCTTCAGGATATCAACCAAGTATGCATAATAATATTGCTTATGACATGACAGATGGTGAGGCGGGATTAATCTTATTATATGCATATCAAGGAATCCCAATGATTATGGCAAAAATCGGTGATGACAAAATAATGATAAACTTGGAACCAGATTCAGATTTAGAATCATTAAATACATCATTAGAATTGCTTCCCTTAAATGAACCTGTTACTGTTTCAGTTTTAATACGGGAAGTTTTTTTTAGTAAAAATACGATTTGGGTGGCATATAAAACTAACCTGTATGAAATTCCCTTGGACATGAACTCTGAAATTATAATTCATACATTTGTAGATAATAAAGGTGAGCAAGTGGTGTATCAGCCTCTTTTTAATACTGGCTCAAACATTTTTTTAGTTAATTTTAATAGTGCACGGATTTATAAAGCCCTTCTCCCGGATCTTATGAATTAGCTTTTGCCTTAATCCAACTCGGCGTATAACCAGCAAATCAACGCGGACACCGCCTTGCTTATTTCAAAATATCGGGTAGATTTAAAGCGTCATACAAACGGCGACGCTCCGAATCCCGGTGCCGGTTATTTGCAAGACCGTTATTGTGCAAAAAATGAATTCTGAACAAGACATAACATTTGAGATTTCTGACCAAGGAAACTTCGTTCGCCTTCAACCAATTGAGTTAATCAATCACGACTCCGATTTAGATTGGGATAAAAACTGGATCAAAACAAAGGTCATCCTTAATGCTGGGAATTTCACGGGTCATTATGACAGTGAATTTATGACCACCGATTTTGAAAAATTTAAACAAGAGTTATTTCAACTCTATAACAATTTAAAAGGAACCGCACATTTCAAGGACTTAGAGGGTTATTTAAATCTAAAAGTCATTGGAGATGGTTTAGGGCATTTTGAAGTAAAAATTGAAGCTTGCGATTCCCAAGGGATAAATAGTAGTCATTTAATCTTTTCACTAACATTTGATCAGACTCTAATTAAAGATCTAGTTCATCAGTTACAGATTATTACCAGTAATTATCCAATTGAAGGCGACTTTAAAATTCAGAATAAATCCCTGAAGTTTGCACAATAACAAGCGCATCAACTGGGGACGCGGACGTGCCGTTGGTTTCCGGTGTTGCTTGTTTTGAAAATTTAGTCGTTTATTAACCCATAATCTCCGCGCCCGTTATGCGCAGGGTCGTTAGGCAGCGGGGTACTTCTGTATAATTATAGTTATATAGCTTATTTTTATATATTGGAACTTCTTATCTTTTTTTCTCGTTCATTTAATGTTGAATGATTAATTTTAATTAAAAAAGAAAAATAATGGTACAAAAAGCATTACTGGTTACACTCGAAGCTAAACCGGGAAAAGAACAACAAGTTAAAGAATTTTTAAAAGATGCGCTGCCCATTGTTCAAAATGAACCGGATACGGTTACCTGGTTTGCCATTCGTCTCGGAGATTCTACCTTTGGAATATTCGATACTTTTGAAGATGAAGATGGACGACAGGCACATTTGAATGGGGATGTGGCCGCAGCGCTAATGGAAAAAGCTGATGAACTTTTTTCTGAAGAGCCGTCTATTACTCAAGTAGATGTTTTAGCAAGCAAATAGCAGAGACTCTGCAAGGCTCTCCGCGCTGTTTTAAACAAATAAGAGGGGATAGCTCTCTTACTCGTCAGCCTTCAAAAACAGCATGCAGACGAGGATTACTCTTCGTCAGACGACTGTTTTTGTCGTCTGACGAATATAAAAGGGCAGTTTTCTTCCTCGTCAGCCCACAAAAGCAGTATAAAGCCGAGCGGCGGTTAAAATATTTTTTCTACCTTTTCTATATCAAGCATTTGTTGGCTGCGGTTTCTAAACTGCTGCTCGTTGCTAATGTTGAAGGTGTCAATACCAAGCTCTTTTTTCGGTAAGGTGCCATTGCGCAAGCCTGCATAATCGCGATAGGATGAGAATTTCCAGTCCTCAATATTTTCAACCAGTTTAGCTTTTAGTGGATTTTGATGAATATAATGGAAACACGTTTCAGCATAATTACGATCTTCTTCACTTAAACTTTTAGCTTTAGTCTTAGGTGTAAATAATGAGCCGGATCGGTTTTCCTGCTTGTTAATGGCTTTGGCGTAGGAACTTAACATAATTGCAAGTTTTTGAACGAGCGGCCCACAATGTCCATTTTCCGCTTGAAGCGATGACGTTTCTATTTCCACTAATAGAAGGCGACCCTATCACATGGAAAAATATATTAAACGGTATACCTCTTTGGACAGTTGCTGGCCTTATTTGGGGTTATTTCGTAAAATGGTTTGCACGAAAAAAAGGCAAAAAACAAACAACAAATTCAGCCTAAACTTCAAAAACATGCGCCATAACGTTAGGCATCCTACATAATATGTCATGCTATTTATCACTCAGGGATTAAGGTAGATTAATAAATCCATTTGAATGCCATTAAATATTTGATACTTTCCTCCTGACGTATTTTCAAAAAATTGATTCCAATATGAGCAAAGAACAAGACCTGTCCAGTCCAGACGTTCGTAAACAAGATCGGGCTGCTTCTGGGGCACCCAAATCGGGTTGGGCGGTTAGTGACCGGTTTTCCTGGGAAGAAATACATCAGCGGGTTCTTGCTTCCGCGGATGAGGAGATTGCCAGTGAATCCCGGGAGTTATTCTTCAGCGGAATTACAGCGGGTTTCGCCATTATATTAACCCTGATCGGGTATGCTGTAGGCAGCGCCTATTTTCCTGACAACGCTTTTTTAGCGGCTCTTCTGTACCCCATCGGATTTATGTATATCATAATGGGCCGTTATCAGTTATATACAGAAAACACGTTGCCCCCCGTCAAGTTGGTTTTAACCAGACTGGCAAGCCTGCCGCTGCTTCTACGGTTGTGGGTAATTGTATTGGTAGCTAACGTCATTGGGGCCGCTATAGGAAGCCTGATTCTTGCCAACACTCACGTGCTCTCACAAGATGCATTAAATATGGCACTCGGTTTTGTTAGCCATGGGGTTGAATTAGGCTGGTGGGATATCTTTTTTCGTGCGCTGTTCGCAGGCTGGCTGGTGGCCGGTGTGGTCTGGTTAAGTACAGCGGCCCGGGACACGATTTCCCGCCTGCTTATCATCTATTTTGTATTTTATATGATTGCCGTATGTGATCTTTTCCATGTAGTTACTGCTGCCTCCGAAGTCTTACTGGTTGTTTTTCATGGCGGTTTATCCTACAGCCTGTTACAACTTTTCGCAACATTCTGGCTGCCTGTCTTAATAGGAAATACGGTGGGAGGTGTTATGGCCTTCTCATTTATGGCTTATGCTCAAAGCGATCAAAAACGATATCCAGAGGTTCGGGTGTTAACTATGCGAGAAGTATTGTTCAGTATGAAAGGTGGCCGTCCATTTGATACCCCAAGGCCGCGTCCCGAATGGACTGAAAAGCAACAACAGAATGATGGACCGGCTGCCTAACCAGCCCGTCAACGCGGACGTGCCTCGCCGTCGGTTGCAAGATTTTAATTCATCAAATTCTGTAGTACATTTTTAAATAAATTGGTGCCCGCCAGCACACCGGTTACGCGCAGGGTCGTTATACCCACTTCCGGAAATTTGCCCTGAGTCTGGATCAATAGAGTAAGGCTCCTTTGGTTGAGAAGGTTATCGAATAGATCGATCAAACCATCATTGAACTTGCTGATCCGGACAAATCTTCTCGCTTGAATGAGAGACGTGTAACCGTTCCCTCTTTGCTGGTTATTTCATATTCTGCTTTCAACTGTTTTACAAGTACATCAATGATTGTGAATCCCAAAGAGTGGTCTTTTATTTGCTCAAAATCTTCGAGCAGCCCTATGCCGTCATCTTTAACTTCAAGGCTTATAATATTATTGGCCATGGTAACATTGATGGTGATAGTACCTTTCCTGTCTGCCGGGAATGCATGTTTAACAGAGTTGGTAATCAATTCATTTAATATCAGTGCGCAGGGTATGGCCTGATTTACATTGATCAGAAATGGCTCACATGAAATTGAAAGCCTAATTCCTTTTTTGGGTTTGAGGGTATTTCTGATAAGCTCATTCAGGTTGTGGACATACAAGTTAAAATCGATCTTTGAAAGATTTTCGGACTGATAGAGAATCTCGTGAATCATAGCAATGGTTTTGATCCTCATTTGACAAGTAATCAACAGGTCCGAAAAAGCCTCATTTTGCGTAGTAAAATTCTGCAACTGCATCAGACCCGAAATAATAGCCAGGTTATTTTTAACCCGGTGGTGAACTTCCTGAAGCAAGACCTGTTTTTCCCGGACCGATTGTTCCAGTCGTTGCTCATAAGCCTTTCGGTCGTTGATATCCTGATATATCCCGGTAATCCGCAACGGAGACTCATTATCATCGATTTCCACTACTTTAGCCCTGCATTGTATCCAGTACCAGGAACCGTCTTTTCTTTTCAAGCGAAATTCAGCCTCAAAATGAGATAGATTTCCTATAATATGGTTTTTGAGTCGATCTTTAACAGGCTTCAGATCCTCGGGGTGGATGAGTTTATTCCACTTTTCAGCATTTTGACTTAATTCGGCAGGAAGATACCCCAAAGCATCTGACATCAACCCTTCGTCAAAAACAACCCGGTTATCCTGCGGATAGTAATCCCAGAATCCGATGTTGCCACCCTCCATGGCAAGTTGCAGGCGTTCTTCCCTAACCCGCAGGGAATCCTGAATGGATTGGTAGTTGGTAATATTGTGGCAGATCGCTGAGTAGTACTCGGTTTCATTATTACTGTTTTTGTGGGCATTTATGACCACAGAAACAGGGATCGGAGTGCCATCGGAACGCTGCAAATTGAACTCTCCGCTCCATGAACCAAACCTGGAAACAAACGGGAAGATTTCATCCTGCAGGAGACGGTAGGTACTATCAGGAACATAACAGGAGACTCTGGTTTCGGTAACATCCAGTTGTTCAAACCCTAACATGGATTGCCCGACCCCATTGACGAACATTACATTTCCGTCGGCTTTTGCAATCCCTATAAAATCGGGAGTGGATTCCAGTATCTCTACAAATAGTTGCTGACTGTCTTCAAGTTCCTTTTGTCCGGTAAAGTTTTCGACTATTGAGATAAAATAAAGAGGATTCCCTTGTTGGTCATCTATAAGTGTGGTGTACCAACGTGTGTGTTTGACCGAACCATCCTTCGCAATAATCCGGAAATAATAACATGTGCTCTTCATCTTTCCTTCCAGGAGAGAGTCGATTGACTTCAGAGCCAGTTGCAGGTCTTCTTCATCAATGGTATTAAAGGCCAGTTCAGTAGCGGCATTATTTTGGAGTTCCTCCAACCGGTATCCGAACCATTCTGTTATTTTGTCAGTAGTACTTATTACTTTGAGGTTCTTATCCAGGATGACCACTCCCAGATTCGACTGGGAGATGCATTGTTCAAGGGTATCAATCAGTTTTTGATTTTCGTAAGTGTTTTCCTCCATTATTTTTATTCTAAATTGACCTGTATGGGTTAACATTTTAGGGGAAGAGGGAGGAACTATTTTAAAGGTTGAAAATTAGAATAGAATCAGCCCTCACGCCCCCATAATTATATTATGTAAAGTTTCAATAATAATTGTGCCAATTCCCATAAGTCTCCCAATTCATTCTATTCTTTCAATTCTTTCAATATTCTCTATATTACTATTTGAAAACTAATTTAATGGGTATAGCTATGATTGCTATTATTTCACTTCTGGTTGTTATTTCTCTTTCTATACTCGTTACCCGTATAGCTGCCATGGCATTAATTCATACAGGACTCTCAAAAGATGCTGCTCGATTTCAGGCTCGCTCAGCCTTTACAGGAACGGGGTTCACTACAACCGAATCAGAGAACGTGGTTAACCATCCGGTCCGCCGTAACATTTTGATGATATTAATTTTTCTTGGAAGCGCTGGTGTTATTTCTACGATCTCATCTCTCATTCTTAGTTTTATATCTCTTGAACGAATAGGATATGTTTCCGTTGAAATTTTAGTCTTGGGGTTGGGGCTTATTCTGCTATTACTTTTAGTGCAAAGTAAATGGATTGACCGCAAACTATCGTATCTCATTAACCTTGCCCTTAATCGTTATACAACCTTAGACGTCAGAGACTATTATAGTCTCCTTCATCTTTCAGACAATTATCGGGTTTCAGAAATAAAGGTGGAACAACAAGATTGGCTGGCTGACAAAACCTTAAATGATTTACAATTACATGATGAAGGCATATTGGTATTGGGAATAAAGCGAAGCAATGGTGAATATATCGGAGCACCACGAGGAGAGACAAAAATTTATAACGATGATACCGTAACACTGTATGGACGGGCTGCACTTCTTGAATCATTGGATAATCGGCAGAAAGGTCAGAGTGGAGATAAAAAACATGCTGAGGCAGTCTTAGAACAAGAAAGAATGTGGGCTTCACAATAAAACAAGCTGTGGGTATAACAAGGCAAATCAAGCGGACGCGTTTGCGTTTAGTTGCTTACATTCAAGTATTTAGCCGTGCCGCTTATTTGCCAGGCCGTTATGCCTTCACAAAACAATTTCGTTGCATGGATACCGTTAATCCATTAAATTAAAGAATGATCAAATCATTCGGAGACAAAGCAACGTCAGATCTGTTTCATGGAAAATCGAGCAATAAAGTTCGAAAGTTACCTACTCAAATCCTTGATTCAGCTATTTACAAATTAGATATACTGAATGCGGCCACTTCTTTGGATGATTTACGGTCACCTCCAGGTAACCGATTAGAAGCACTGCGTGGAGATTATAAAGGATATCACAGTATTCGAATTAATGCCCAATGGAGAATTATTTTTCGTTGGCAAGATTCCAGTGCATGTGATGTAGCCATTGTTGATTATCATTAGAAAAAGGTGAAACCCATGATTCCACAAAACAGAATAACTACACATCCCGGGACGATTTTACTGAAAGAATACCTTGAACCGATGAAATTAACGCAGAAGGAATTAGCTGACCATCTGGATATTCCCATTCAACGAATTAATGAAATCGTAAGGGGTAAAAGAGGAATTTCCTCTGATACTGCTTGGCTGCTATCGAAAGCGTTAAATACCTCTCCTGAATTTTGGTTAAATCTACAGGCTATGCATGATTTATCCTCACATCGACCAAGCAAAGAAATTGCTCCACTTAAGGCTGTTCAGGCATAAGCGCATCAACTGGTACGCGGACGTGCCTTTGGTCTCCAATATTGCTTGTTTTGAGATTTTAGCCGTTAATTAACTCATAATCTCCGCACCCGTTAAACGCCACACCGTTAGCTGTACTAATTACTAAACAAATACAGAAGGTGTTTATATGAAAAAATTACTTTATATCTCCGTTATTGCTTCGTTCATCTTCCTTTCCTGCAATAGTAGCGTGGATTCACTTGATGATGAAAACCTCAGCATTACAACAAAAGAATCGGCCGTAATTCTTGCGAACAATTCGGATGAGATTATCCATTACATCCTACTTGAATATCAAACATCAACACTGGTTGATTTAGATCCTAATGCTGAATGGCCTACTATTGAAGGAAATTCAAAAGTCTCTATTCCATATAGTAAGATAATGGGTTATCAAGAATCATCAGCTGAAGCATTTATTATGTGGGGAATAGAAAAACGAAGTTCAGGAAATTCACTAAAATTCAAGCTTTAGCTGCAAAGCTAACAAGGCGTTAAAGCGGAAGCGGACGGGTGCGTTGGAAACTTGTTTACCAGGAATTAATTTCGCTACTTCAAATAATTCATAATCACTGTGCCGTTGTGTGATAAAATTATTCCTAATCTTACATCTATGAAAAAACACTGGCCATTAGTAGGTGCCCTCTTTTCACTATTCTTGTTTTTGATAGCAGCAAACTTATATCCAGGTGGTACAATGGCCTCCTCAAATACTGTTGGATACGATTGGGCTAACAACACCATTTCAGCATTATTTCAACCCAATGCATTGAATGGGGATACTAATCCGGCGAGATATTTTGCCATCACTGCCATGTTTGTTTATTGCTTAAGCCTGACATTTATATTTCGCAGAATTTCAAAAAATTCAACTTCAAAAGTCCATCAAAAAATAATTCAAATTGCTGGAATTGGGTTTGCGGTATATGCTTTTTTAATTGTTACTCCTATGCATAATCTGATGGTTAGTATTGCACTTGTGTTCTTTATAGTTACGGTTGTCAGCATGTTGCATAATTTATATCTGCAAAAAAATAATCAGCTGTTGGTATTGGGCCTGGCGTGTATTTCAATACCACTAATAAATGCAACATTATATTATGGGGATTTCATCTATGAGATTCTTCCTGCAGTTCAAAAGATTGGTGCGGTTGCTTGTGCAGTTTGGTTTATTCTTGTTTACTACTACGATCAAAGAACAATCGCTATTCAAACTGTACACAAAGCAAGTGCATCAACTGGAACGCGGACGTAGCTTCTCCTCATCACGGGGCAGAGCCGCCGAAATCGTTTTTTGATCCTGAATAATCCTGAAAATCCCGGTTCAAAACCTTTAGCATATAAAAACAGCGACCATTCGCACGATCTGCTTCATCCGCGTTCTATTCCTTTGCCATCTTCAACCTGTTCGTCCATCACAGGTCGGTTATTCGGTGATTCGCAGATCATTATCATGATGAATAGAACTACGATTGACCGATGGACCGATAGACCGAACTGCGATTCCTTATAGTGAAGAGAAAAGATCTTCTCCTCGTCACGGTGCTCTGCTCCGGAACGCGGGTAAACCAGTAAACGTCCTATATCCATCACTTTAAGCGGATATTCCTCGCCGCTTAGACACCAGACCGTTAGGTGTATGTATGCGTCCTATTCTTTTTATATTTTGAAATTACATTTTATCCCCAACTTACATATACCTCTATTATGCAAACATACAGCAAATCCTTTGAGGTAACGTGGGCAGATATGGATCCCAATCGTCATATGCGTCATTCCGTGTACAACGACTATGCCGCCCAAACTCGGGTCGGATTGTTCTCCGATTTCGACCTTTCCCTGACCGAGATCAGTCGCTTGGGTTTCGGCCCCATACTGTTTCGGGAAGAGACCAATTTTCTAAGGGAAATACATTTACTTGAAACCATCACAGTAACCTGTGCATTGAGATCCATGCGACGCGATGGCTCCCGCTGGAGTTTTCTGCATGAGATCCTTAAAGAAGGCGAAGAAGGTATCAAAGCGGCTCAGTTGGTTGTTGATGGCGCCTGGCTAAATCTGGAGACCCGAAAACTGGGTGTGGTTCCGAAGGTAGGTGAGGTTATGGACAGGTTCCCGAGAACTTCAGACTTTGAATGGATGTCCGATAAATGAGGCGGCTAAGAAGAAAGTTGTCATCGTCACGGAACAGAGCCACCGGCACGAGGGGAAATAGTAATTCGAGGTAAACAAAATTCGGATTCAATACCTATTTCATTACTATCAGTGATCATCTGCACGATCCGCCTCATCCGTGTTCTATTCCCATGCTTTTATCAACCTGTTTGTCCATCCCAGATCATGATGAAGAGATTTTCGATAGACCGATGGACCGATAGACCGAACTGCGATTCCTTATAGTGAAGAGAAAAGATCTTGTCCTCGTCACGGTGCTCTGCTCCGTGATGCCCCATGGAGGCTCCGCCTCACCCTGCAAGTAGTCTTGTAAATGACTCAACCGGAACGTAAAGAGTGGTGGTTCGGGAAATAAATGCCCTACGTAGCCCTAATTTATTATAGTTGGAGGCGGAGCCTCCTGCAGGCATTCCGGGGCAGAGTCGCCGGAACGAGGGATATACTTTAGCATATAAAAACAGCGACCATCCGCACGATCCGCTTCATCCGTGTTCTATTCCTTTGCCATCTTCAACCTATTCGTCACTCGCAGATCGGTTATTCGGTGATTCGCAGACCATTATCATGATGAATAGAACTACGATTGACCGATGGACCGATAGACCGAACTGCGATTCCTTATAGTGAAGAGAAAAGATCTTTGATAAAAAAATGGCCGGTGTTCAGTCCGGCCATTCTTTAATGAGGTCTCGTATGTTTTGGGTTATAGGCAACCCAAATTCTTTTTAGCGTAATCCGTTTGGCAGTCCCTTGCAGATACGGCTTACCGCATCATGGCTGTGCAGGCTTTCCATATGCACGCAACGTACCACAAAATCACGGATACTGTTATAGCTGTCTAATTCATCATAGAGCAACCGGGCGGCATCTTCCACAAATTTCTGATACGCTCCATTCATTTCCGCAAAAGCCTGTTCATCCTCACGTTTTACCATCACTTGCGTCTCGGTCTTCAGGGCATTGCGGCAGATCTGAACCAGGTCCTCCACAAAGAATTCATCCTTGAGCGCCACGGTGATATTAGCCACACTCCGCTGACTGTGTGGAATACTGGCGACTCCTCTTGTCTCACGCGCATGTTCTGCCAGCTCATAGCTGCATGGGCAGGCACTGCTGTACTCAAAATCGAGGTGCATGTATTTCTGAAACTGCCCGTAGTTATCCAGTCTTCCTTCCAACTGTACATTATAATACTGATAGCCTTTCATATCTGAACGCAGGCTGTCCATCAATAGCGGGTAATTGAATGTGATCCGAAGAAATGATTCCTGACTATCAAGGTCTTCCTTGTAGGCTTTCAGAACCTCTTCCAGTCGATCGAGGTGAAAGACCTTATCCTGAAACTTGTAGAAGGTCCGCATGATGCGACTCATGTTGATCCCTTTCTTATCCATTTCAAGGCTCACATAGCCATCTACGGAAGCCTCAAGCGTTACTGGCTCCCCTTCTCTCCTTCTGAACTTCAGGGGCAGCTTGAAGTTCGAGATCCCAACCTGCTGTATCGGTACATTTGCTCCCTCGATGAGTGAGGCCGGACCATTCTGTAGATCCGGTAAAGATTCTTTGTACTCAGGAGTCACCGTAAAGGTCGGATCATATATGCGTTGTACGTCATTTGAAATCATAGTTCTTCTCTTACTTACTGCTAATTGTATAATGAATAGTCTGTTAGATTCCCAGATAAGGACAATATTCGGCCACGTTTCGTTCGGTCTCGTATAATTTGACCTTGTAAAGCTTTCCCCCGTTGGTGCAGGCTGCTTCTACGTCAGCCTGGAGCTGATCAAAGAAAACACGTACCAAATTTTCTGAGGTTGGGATGATCCCCTTCAGAAATGGTACATCCATATTCAGGTTACGGTGGTCACAGGGGTCGAGGATCTTCTCCTTGATGATGGACTTTAAATTACCCAGGTCGATAACGTATCCCGTTTCAGGATCCGGTTCACCGGCTACCGTTACTTCTATCACATAATTGTGGCCATGCCAGTTTGGATAGTTACATTTACCGAAGGTATTTTGATTCCACTCCTTACTCTTATCAGGATTATGGAGTCGGTGTGCGGCATTAAAGTGTGCTCTTCGTGTTACAAATATCAAAATCAGACTATTTTTAAGTTTTCAGATGCTTCAACATTGAAAAATTAAAAACAGTTCTGCAAGTGGAAAGTTTTTTACAGTGAACAGTAAACAGTGATCAGTGTACAGGTGGTTATTAGTAGGCCGTTCTTTTCTTGTTTGCAAAGCGTACCAGGGATAGCATGACCGGCACTTCGATGAGAACGCCAACCACAGTTACTAAAGCCGCTCCGGATTGAAGTCCAAAAAGGGCGATCGCCACGGCAACCGCCAGTTCAAAGAAATTACTGGCTCCGATCATGGAACCGGGCGCGCAGACCTGATAAGGTAAACCGATTCGTTTGCCACCATACCATGCCAGTGCAAAAATGAAGTAGGTCTGAATGGTCAGCGGAATGGCGATCAGCAGAATATCCAGGGGTTGAGCCACAATACGTTCTCCCTGATAGGCAAAGAGCAATATCAGGGTGATCAATAGGGCTGAAATAGAAACGGGTTTAAATTTTGGAAGGAACTTTGACGTGTACCACTCCTGCCCTTTCCTCGCGATGGCTACTTTATGTGTCAGATATCCGGCCACCAGTGGGATCACTACAAAAACCACAATGGAGGCTGCCAGTGTATTCCACGGGATGGTGATGTCAGTGATGCCAAGCAGAAGTCCCACTATGGGAATGAACAAAATGAGAATAAGAAGATCGTTCACAGACACCTGAACCAGCGTGTAGTTCGGATCTCCATCCGACAAATAAGACCAAACAAACACCATGGCGGTACAGGGGGCAGCACCCAATAATATGGCTCCGGCTATGTACTGATCCGCCAGTTCGGGACTTACCCATGCCGAATAGATCTGATCAAAAAAGATCCAGGCAAAAAAGGCCATGGTAAATGGCTTGATCGCCCAGTTGATGATCACCGTCCAAACCACGCCTTTGGGTGACTTCCCGATCTCTTTGAGCGAGGCAAAATCTACCTGCAGCATCATGGGATAGATCATAAGCCAGATCAGGATCGCAACGGGAATGTTCACTTTGTAGATCTCCCAGTCACTGATCACCTGAATGGAATCACCGGCCAGATATCCCACACCAATTCCGATCCCAATACATAAAAGTACCCACACCGTTAAATATTTCTCAAAGAACGCGATCTGTTTTTCTGCCATGAATTAAGTGTATTATTTGGTTTAAATTAATATGGATTTAATTACTTATGAGCGGGGATCAACAAAAGCGGTTTTGACGTATGCCGAGCCACGCGCAGGCTGTTGCTGCCAATGAACACGTCTTCTGCATAGCCTTTACCCTGTGAACCCATCAGGATCATGGATGCATCTTTTTTATCCGCAAACTCGGTGATCTCGATCCAGATGTTACCGTGACGGGTTTCACTTTGAACCTCTCTGACACCGATCCGTTTCAGGTAGTCCACTCGCTCCTGAAGTTTATCCGGTTCACCCTCTTTGGGCATGGTCTGCACATTCAGCACGGTCACAGATGCATCCCGAAGTTCCTTCTGCTGAAAAGCCTGCATGGCCTGATCGGCCGCCTCAGAAAAATCGATGGGCAGCAGTATATGTCGCCTGACGTTCTTGCAAATAGAGACTTCCCCCTTACCCGGCTTATCAGATATTCGGAGCAGTAGCAATGGGACTTCTGCCCTGTGGATCACCTCTGAGGCCACACTGCCCAAAAGCATATCAGCAAGCAAGGTGTGGCCTTTATTACCGATCACCAGCAGGTCAGCACCGATCTTGCCCATAGAATCAAGGATCTCGGTTGGTGCATAGCTTCCATTTTCAACTTTCAGGACCCATTCAGCTTCGATACCACTTTTTTTCAGCCGTTCAGTATGATCAGTTAATTTTGACTCATAAACTTCACGATCAAACTTTTCTTTACCGTTGGGATAATCTTTGGTCACTACCGTTAACAGAGTAACTTTCTTAATTCCGATCTCTTTGAGATCTGCCATTCCACGAACCAGATCTTCACTGGAAAGTGACAGGTCGAGGGCGAGCAATGCGTGTGAGAATTTCATGTGGACCTCCTGATTACAAGTTGAGTTTAAGTACCGTAATTAAAATACGATCCTTGTTTTAAGAGAATATAAATACCGTTTGATTTATCTCCCGTATCAGCAACAATCTGCCATTTCTCTTGAGGAGTTGGTATTCATTGGTGTAACCTCATGTGTATTGGTCTCAATTCGAAATAAAATTTACTTTGGGTTGATACTCACGAGTTGTGTTTTGGTATATAAAAGGTTGAAGTTGTATTGCCCGAAGGATCTCTTAGCTTGAACCAGCGGGCCTATTAAACATTGAGATCCCTCGTGTTAAAAAGATCGATCCTAGCCACTTTTCGACCACTCGGGATGACAACTTCAGACACATTATCTCGAGTTCACAGTTGATATTTAATTCTTTGAACTCACTAAATTCATCATGTAAAACATTTCGGTAGCTATTTGCCGGCAACGCTCATCATAGACCTCTGCTTCCCGTTCGGTTCCGTCTGCTTCCTTGGGATCTACATAGGTGATCGGTTTTCGGAATTCGGCACCCGGTACAAACGGGCAGTTTTCATCGGCATCCGAACAGGTCATAATAGCGGTGAAGTTTTCATCAGGGTTGAAATCATCATCAAACTTCTTTGAGAAGCAGACCATGGGTTCCGATCCTTCACTGAATGAAACTTTATATCCGGGATTTTCACCACCGGGGTCCTCAACCTTAAATCCGGCTCGTTCCACAGCAGCTACAGCCCTTGGGTTGAAAGCCGTAGCTTCGGTTCCACCGGAGTAGGTTTCGATCTTATCAATGCTATAAAAGGCGGCAGCTGTTTGTGCCCAAATCTGCGACAGGTGACTTCGCCGGCTGTTATGCGTGCAGATGAAATTCAATTTGGCTACTTCATCGGCCGATAGTTTGGTCCTGATATAATTGGCCACTTCTTTCAGGTCCTTCTTTCGATCTTCTGAAATGGAACTGAAATCTGATACTAGCCTCGTTATATAATTTTCTAGTGTTGGGTACATATTCTTACTTATCGGTTCTCCTGTACCGTAGGGGCAATTCATGAATGGCCCCTACGGTACAGGGCTGTCAAATTGCTGGCTACAATTTTTTATCAACAACATCCTGAGCCCGGCTCACATGAAGCTGCCTCATCAGATGCTATCAGGGTAACTTGATTCTTCTCACCACCCGCTTTTTGTGCAAATACCGTAATGCTATAGATCCCGGTTCCTCCTGAATTGAACTCAGCTATTTCATCTTTACTCAAATACTGAGACAAAATATCTTCGGGGATCTCGATCGGTTTCTCTTTCTGGATCGTAATATTCTCAAATCCGGCTTCCTTGATATGTTCTAGGTAGGTGTCTTTCTGAATGGCTCCCGCTACGCAACCTGCATACATTTCTGCATCCTCACGCAAAGCCTCAGGAAGCTCTCCCTCCAGCACGATATCAGAAATACTGAAATGCCCCCCGGGCTTCAAAACTCTGAATATCTCTGAGATCACCTTGGGTTTGTCAGGTACCAGGTTCAATACGCAATTACTGACCACCACATCGGCGACTCCATCAGCAACCGGCATGTCTTCAATATCCCCATATCGAAATTCCACATTATTGAAACCCAGCTTATCGGCATTATCCCGGGCTTTTGCGATCATGGATTCCGTGAAATCAATACCCAGCACTTTACCTTCCGGTCCGGTTTCATGTCGGGCTACAAAACAATCGTTACCGGCTCCGGAACCCAGGTCAATGACATAATCCCCTTTTTTGATCTGAGCAAACTGCGTGGGCAGCCCGCATCCCAATCCAAGATCGGCATCTTTGTTATACCCCTCGAACTCACTGTAATCATCCGTCATGATGTTATATACCTTGGTCGAGTCTCCTCCTGCACCACAACAGCTGCGGGCGTTATAGTCTTTTCCCTGACGACTGATCTCGTCATATTTCTTTCGAACTGTTTCCTTGAGTTCTTCCGGAGATTTTATGTTGGTAGTCATAATATTAATGTTTGAGTCGTTATTGTTTAATTATTTCTACAGTGTCAACAGCAGTTTGGATTCTTGCTTCTCAGATCTGAGAAAAATTCATCCAAAATAGATCTGAATGCCGTAAGATTATCTTCATCCAGACAATAGCAGGTTCTGATCCCTTCTATCTCTCCTTTGATGATCCCTGCCGATTTCAAGGCTTTCAGATGTTGCGATACCGTTGATTGTGCCAGCGGAAGTTCTTCGGTGATATCACCACAGTAACAGGCATTTCGGCGAGCCAGGATCTCAAGGATCGCTATACGGGCCGGGTGTGACAATGCCTTTGCAAACTCTGCTGCTTTCACCTCTTTTTTGCTAAATAATTGTGCTTTTGTAATTGCCATAATCGTTTATCGTAATTATACGATAAAAGGTAAGTTGAATTCCGGTCATTCACAACAATTAGTTCATAAACCGAAAGGGCGTATTGCGATACGCCACTACGGTTCATTATTCATCATCTTAATCCGTTCAATCCAAAAATCTGCAATAAAAAAAGAGAACCCCGGTTCCCCGGAGCTCTCCTTGATCAGCACACCTCACAGTGATGTGAGACGTATATTTTGACGCAGATCTAATTCAATATCAGAAGGAATACTTATATCCGATACTGAAACTACGATGTTCGTTATAGCTGCTAAATATTTGATCGGCCGTATTGAATCCCTTATACAATTCTTCTCTGGCATCATCCAGAATGTTTGTGGCATTCAGACTGATGGTTGAATTTCCATCTTCGCCAAAGGTTTTATTCAACGAGAAATTGAGGCTGTGATATGGCTGCGAATACACATCAGGGAAAAGTCCACCACCAACAGCAGTCAGGGTCTCTCCTTTTACATTGTAGTAGAACCCTGCATCCAATCCGTTGTCAGGATTATCGTATGTGAATCCTGCATTGATGATGTAGGGTGCCTGACCGGCCATATCCCGGGTATCGTCAACGTTCTGCCCATCTTTCTCGCCGTTTTTACGAGCCACATACTCCTGTTCGGTCATGTCTATCAATGACCTTACCAAGGTCACATTCGTGCTTAAACCAAAGTGACGTATGGATTCTGAGATGAAATTCAGTGACTTTCTGATCTCAAACTCTGCACCATATACCTCACCATTTCCTACGTTTCGTGGCTGAAACTCACTGGATGTCTGTTGCACCTGAATACGAACCAATTCAATAGGATCCTGAAAAGATTTATAGAATAAACTGGCAGAAAGCATTTCATTCAGTCCCAGATATTTTTCCCATCTCAGATCGATGTTATTAACGTAGGTTTCGGTCAGATTTCCATCCCAGTCACCAATGGCAAATAGTCCTCCATTAAAGATACGATCTGAGACCGGATCCAGGATCTGGGCAAACGAGAGCTCTTTGAAGGATGGACGGGCAATGGTTCTGGAATACGCAAACCTTAGATTTTGATCGTCTCCAATTTCGTAACTAAGATTCGCTGAAGGAAACAGATCGAGGGCATCCAATACTTTTTCATTATCCAGATTGTTTCCTGAACCTCCTTGTGCATATAAGGCATCCCGACCGGTGTGACGCTGAGTGAATTGCTCGGCCCGAAGTCCAACGTACACTTTCAGTTTTTCAAATGGATTGAATTCGTTGGATATATAAGCGGCATAACTGCTTACATTTGAATTGTAGGCATTCGGATTAGGGATCTGATTACCGGATTGGTAATAGATGTTACCTCCTCCTCCATAAAGGTTTTCTTCTACCAATATCTCAGAGGGATCTCCGGTAAAGGTTGGCTGAGAACCAAAGAATTGCAGGTTGTAGGATAATACCTCGTAATCACGTTCTTTGTACACAAAACTTCCGCCAAATTTTAGGCTGGCAGGAAGATCGAACAGATCATACTCCCGTGTGATGTCCAAACGATTGGCATAGTTTACTTCATCCATGTACCGCCAGATACGGCTTGGGAATCCACCGGCACCGGCATTGAATCGGGGATTTGCTCCCGTCAGTGAAAGCGTATAAGCCGTTTTGCGGATATCAGGGTTCGTCATAGACGACAGGGTTACAGCCGATCTCCAGTTGACCTCCCAGTTGGTATTATCAAAGTAATTGACCCCATTCAACATGAAGTTGGTAATACTTCTTTGACCGTACTCCAAATTATAAGAATCTGCGGTATAACCGGATTGACCCGGTGCATCCTGACTGTTGTCAATAAAGAAGTTACCGGCTGTACTTTCTCCATTCTGAAGATGCATGGCCGTAAGCTTATACTTTGAGTTGTCTGTCTTGAATGCTATACCGGTTAAACCGCCAAGAAGAACACTTTGCTCAGATAATGTTCCGTTTTGCCTTGTAGCATAGATCAGGTCATAAGCAGATGGATCAGGCTGATTCTGATACTCACCTAACTGATAATTACTGTAATGATTTGACGAACTTTTGTAAGTGAGAGACATGATGTAACCCAGCTTATTGTCATCAAACACATTGTACTGATTACCCAGTGTAAAGCTGGCACTGTAATTGGCAAAATTCGTTGATGCACTTGGACCTAAGGTTGGATTGAATCCATTCACAAAATCATACACTTCCTGACTTGAGTTGCCGCTTATAGGAGTTGGGATATTACCATCGCTGGCTCCGGCCGGCAGTTCTCTTGTTCCACTGTCAAACCCAAGAAAATCAGTGCTGCTGCCATCATAGGTCAAAAAGTCACTGTTGAAGTGCATATCCGGGTTGTAATCAAAACTGATCGAGAAGTCATAGATCGGTTCCTCCGGAAAGTCGATCGTTTCGATATCCACGATACCACCGGTAAAATTAGCCGGCATTTCGGCTACGGCTGTTTTTGTAATGACCATATTGTTGATCAGGTTGGTAGGAAAGATATCGATCTGAAGACTGTTTCTGTCAGGATCAAGACTTGGGATCTCAACCGAATTCAGCATGGTTTGTGTGTACCGGTCACCAAGTCCGCGTACATACACGTACTTACCCCCTTCCACAGAAACACCGGTTACGTTTTTGAGGGCCTCAGCCGCATCAGAAACTCCTATTTTGGAAAAGGCTTCGGCAGAAATTCCATCAATCACATTTGGTGAATTCATCTTGGCCGTCATTATGGCTGCTTCTGAGATGGTCACCCGTGAAGAGGTTACAACTACCCCATCAAGTTCGGTAATAGCCGGATTCAATCGAATGTTGCCAAGGTTGGTCACCTCGCCTTCCTCGATCTCCACATCTTCAACTTCTATGGTCTGATAGGAAATGTAGGATATTCTCAGTGTGTATTCTCCGGGATCCAGTTGCAGTTTAAACTTTCCGTCAAAATCGGAGGTCGTTCCGGTTCCTTCACTTTGAATGTATATGGTGGCACCGAATATGGGTTCGGCGGTTTCGTCATCAATAATGGTTCCTCTCAATGTTCCTTTTTGGGCAACGGCATTTACAGAGAAACTTAGTGCCAATACCATAATTGGCAGTAGTTGTTTAATCATTTTCATTTGTGCTGATCGTTTTATTTAGAGAAAATGGGTGTTATAAAAAATTGCTTGCCCTTCTTTATTGAAGGACAAGCAATGAACCAGGTCATCTATGTTTAAAGTCCAATGTCACTTAGTGCACCTGAAAGGTTGGCCCAGGTAAAGCCAAAGACGCTTACGTCTGCACCTACTGTTGCATTTGCAACGTCACCAACTACGGTCACTTCTGCATCAAGTCCACCAGTGAAGTAATCTTCAACTGAAAGGCCATCAGGTATAACTGCTTCGATATTTGTGATGGAGTATCCGTTGGTATTAGCCGCGTAATCCACATAGTCACTTGAGATAACGTGAGCAGCTGCACCTTCATTAGTACCTAATCCAAAGAAGAAAAGGTTACTCATGTTGACATCCGTGTTTGCGTCTACATCGATCATAAGCTCAGAACCATTGCCTTGCATGTAGATGGTTACATCCTGAATGGTGTGACCGGTACTGGTGTAGTTGCCTTCAGGTCCGTCAAGTTCGAAAGCTGAACCGGCAGGACTTACGATCACTGCATTATTAAGGGTACCTGCCCATGCCTGGTCTGAGTCGATAGAATCATCGCCGCTGTTCCATACAAGCACATTGCTCACATTTACAGTCCCACCAAAGAATTCAACACCATCATCCTGATTCGCTACGATCTCGATATTTGAAATTGATGTTCCGGTACCAACGCCACCAAGAGTCAGTCCGTTGATCTCATTTCCTTCACCAATATTGGCTCCACCATGGCGAATTGATATGTAAGAGATTGAACCTGAACTATCACTGGCATCATTTCCGCCGTAAAGACCGCTGGGATCAGAAGATGGGATCCCTTCGATCTGAATTTCAGTGATATCAGTACCTTCATTACTGGCAGAGATAGGTGCGTTACCCAGAACGATCACTCCACCCCATAATCCGTTGATGTCAGGATCTAAATTCGGGCTGCCAAAATTTCCGGCATCCACATCTTCAGGTGTGATCTCGTCAGCAACAGAAGTAAAGATGATAGGCTGTGTAGGTGAACCATCAGCCAGAATAGTGGCATCTCGGGCTACCAATAGAGCCGTTGCATTTGAACCGGTTCCAGCTTCTCCTTTTATGATCACTCCCGGTTCGATTTCCAGGGTGGCACCGGCTTCAACAGAAATTCTTCCGCCGAGTATATAAATATTACCGTCTTCCCAGACAGTATCTTCCGTAATGTTATCAGATACTACGATCGTGTTCTCTGCATCCGGTTCTTCCGGGATATCAGTTCCTGTGGTGGAATCGTCACTGCAAGATATTAGCAACATGGAAGCCAGAAATAATCCTGACAAGTAAGTTAATGTAACTTTGAAGTTCATGAGTTATGGATATTTTAAATATTGGATTTTAGATTTCTAACAGAATCAGATATTAAGTTTCACAACTTTAGATCAGACGTGATGCTGCTGTACTGTTTTCACGAGCCAAAATAGAGGTGGTACATTTATGCAATGTTACCCGTGAATTATCCTTTAGTTATCCGAACTTTATGCTAATGTTAAGAAGGGCACTCATTAGCTTATTTCGATGAAGGGCATAAAAAAAGAGACACTGATATGTTCAGTGCCTCTCTATAGAATTTATTTTTGAAGTAAGGCTTACTCTTTTTCTTCTTCAGAAGGAGCTTGCTCTTCATCAGGTTCTGTTTCCTCGCTAATGATCTCGGCATCCTTCGCTTCTTTTTCAGCTTTCGATGGTTTCTCATTACCATCATCTGACATTCCATTTTTGGAACTTTCGCTGCTTTTTTTCTCAAAGATCCCATCCGGATATTTCCCGTGTGGGCGGTCACCTAATAACTCTCTCAGGGCATGGTGATCAAGCACTTCTTTTTCAAGCAGGGTTTCAGCCAGTTTCTCAAGTTCACTTTTATGTTTCTTAAGCAACTCGATGGTCCGGTCGTGGTTCTTCTCAATAATATTTCGGACTTCCTGATCGATCTGTTGACTTGTCGACTCAGAGTACTTCTTATTGAAACCGTAGCTGTTCTCGGCATTTTGTGAATCTTTCAGGGAAATGTACCCCAGTTTTTCACTCATTCCATACTCAGCTACCATGGCAAAGGCCATCTTGGTAATTCTCTCCAGGTCATTTTGAGCACCGGTTGAGATCCTTCCAAAAATGATCTCCTCAGCCACTCTACCACCAAGCAGAGCGCAGATCTTATCATCCAGTTCTTCAGTGGTCATCAGGAAGCGTTCTTCCAGAGGTGTTTGCAAGGTATAACCCAATGCTGCTAAACCGCGAGGTACAATACTCACCTTAAGAACCGGATCGGTATGCTCCAGGAACCAACCGACAATGGCGTGACCGGCTTCGTGGTACGCCACGATCTTGCGTTCTTCCGGGCTGATCAGTTTATTCTTGCGTTCAAGTCCGGCTATCACTTTTTCAATGGAATCCTGGAAATCTTCCATCTGAATATTATTCTTTTCTCTACGCGCTGCCAATAGAGCAGCCTCATTACATAGATTCGCAAGATCAGCTCCCGCAAAACCGGGAGTTTGAGAAGCTAAAACTCTTAGATCGATATCGTTTCCGAGTTTAAGCTTTTTAGTGTGCACCTTCAGGATCTCCACACGTCCATTCAGATCCGGCTTATCAATCATGATCTGACGATCAAAACGGCCCGGTCTGAGCAGAGCGGAATCCAGGATATCCGGACGGTTAGTGGCTGCCATAAGGATCACACCCTTATCCGAGTTGAAGCCGTCCATTTCACTTAACAGCTGGTTCAAGGTATTCTCACGTTCATCGTTAGAACCCATAGCCATTCCGCGCCCACGGGTTCTACCAATAGAATCGATCTCATCAATAAATATGATACATGGAGCTTTTTCCTTGGCTTGCTTGAACAGATCACGAACACGGGCTGCTCCAACTCCTACAAACATTTCAACAAAATCGGAACCACTCAGGCTAAAGAAAGGAACACTTGCCTCTCCGGCAGTGGCTTTAGCAAGCAGGGTTTTACCCGTACCCGGAGGGCCTACCAATAAAACACCTTTGGGCAGAACGCCCCCCAGTTTTGTGAATTTCTGAGGATTTTTGAGGAACTCAACCACTTCCTCTACTTCAGCTTTGGCTTCCTGTAATCCGGCAACGTCCTCAAAGGTTACCTTAGTTTCCGTCTGCTGATCATAAAGAGAAGCTTTGTTCTTGCCAATATTCAGCACCTGCTGTCCCGGATTCATTTTTCTGAAAATGAAGATCCAGATCACAATGAGTACTGCGATCGGTATAAGCCATATAAAGATACCACTGAACCAATCTTCTTCGATCCTGACATCAAACTCTACATTGTTGGATTCAAGGATCGGCCGAATTTCATCGTTACGCAACATGGTGGTACTGAACTTTTTAAACTGTTCCGTACCTCCCGTGGTAGTAAAGGGATTGTTATTGTCAGATTGTTCTGGCCGGGAGATCACCCCATCTGAAAGCGCCTTGTCTGAATAGGTTCCCGTAATGTCCACACCGTTAGTGATCGTGATCTCAGAAACGTGTCCATTTTCTACATGATCCAGGAATTCACTGTACTTAATTCGGTTGCCGGGTTCAGCGGGAAAGAATAGTACCTGTGCCAGCAAGAGCACGAAAAACAAAACAAAAATACTCCAAGTCGGAAACTTTGGGGAATTTCCATTTCCCTTTTTCCCACCTGGCTTTATCGATTTTTTCTTTTTGGGGTTATTTTGCGCCATCAAATATTAGCTTATGAAATTTTTTTAAACTGTAATATACGGAACCTGATACTCAAATAAGTCGGCTTCGTTTTCTAATGTGTAAGTTGAAACGGTAGTTTGGCAAAAAACGTGCCATCCATCCTGTTATGACAAATCATCAAAGGAAACAAGATCCCCTTCTGCTGTCTGCATTTTCATCCCCTCTTCTTCAGGCCTCATTCTGCCAATTACCACAAAATCATTGAACTCTTTGGCAAACTTTTCTACTTCTTTTTCAGGAAGGGTAAACATAAGTTCGAAATCCTCACCGCCAAACAGCGCGTAACGATCAACATCTTCCTGCATTTCATCTGCCACCTGTCGGGTTTCTATGGCTATAGGTAAAGCTGCCTGATAGATCGTTGCCCCGAGTTCTGAAGCTTCACACATGGCATTTAGATCACTGACAAGACCTTTTGACAGGTCGATCATCGAACTTGGTACCAGGTTGTTATCTTGCAGACTGTCTATAAGGTCTTTTCTTGCTTTAGGAACCAACTGCCGTTTTACCACAAATTGATAATCACCTAATTCAGGCTGAACCGAATCATCTCCGTGCTCCTCCCAGAATTTCTTTTCCCTCATCAGTATCCTGAGGCCTGCCAAAGCACCACCCAGATCTCCGGTCACACAAATGGCATCGCCATCCTTAGCTCCCTTTCTGTAGCTGACCTTGTCTTCACCTACCTTTCCATAAATACTGACTGACACGACGAGATTGGCATGATTGGCTTTCATATCCCCACCTACTAACTCAACCTCATATTCTTTTCCTGCAGCATAAATACCCTTATAAAGGTCCTGTATCATTTGCACCGACATTCGGTTAGGAACAGCCAGGTTGATCAGCATGCTGGTAGGTTTACCGTTCATGGCATAGATATCGCTGATACCGGCTACCACGATCTTATATCCTAAATGATGAAAAGGAGTGTAAGTTGGATCAAAGTCCACACCCTCTACAAAAGTTTCTGATGATAATAGGGAAAGATCACTTTGAGATTCTTTGATAACAGCGGCGTCATCACCCACCGACTGTATTACATTCTCATTCTTGTAGGAGTCAAAGTTTGTGATCTTATCTAAAAGTCCTTTAGCGCCTATACTCTGAATCGTCTGAAATGAATCTGACATGAAATGTAGTTGGGTTAAAATAAAAAAAGGCACCTGCATCCGGAGATACAGTTGCCTTAAATCGTTATTCGATATGCTTAAGGTTCGCGTCTTGTAGAGTAGTTGATCCTAAAAGCACTCGCTTTTTTCAGTTCTTCCTGTACATCGGTGAGAAGTCCGAATTCAGAGCTCTCATCCACACGCAGCGAGACAATTAATTTTGGTTGTTCACGCAGCTTATCGTACATGAGGTTACGAATAGCTCCAATGTCTTCCACTATGGCATCGTCGATCTGAACTTTATCTTCACCAAGTTGATTACCCGGCAGTCGTTCAGGACCAATGTAGACATAAGAAAGCAATCGTTTCTGTTCGATCTTCTCGATGTTTTCAGCCTGTGTAAGGTTTACACGAACTTTCAGGGTCACTTCTCTCAACACAGTGGTTACCATGAAGAAGAAAAGCAACATGAATACAACATCGGGCATTGCAGAAGTTGGTACCTCCTGCTTACTTCCACCTCGTTTCTTCTTGAAATGTGCCATTAGTTATCTCCCGGTTCTGCGATTGATATTTTCTTAGGATACATATCAGTGATCTGGTCATACTGCGGGCTGTCATCCTGTAATGCACCGAATGGCACACCATAGTTGGCCCGTGATGCAGCATCACGTAATTCTTTATATGCTCCCATAACTTCATCCAGCATATCCACATAAATGCGATATGGTGTCTGACGTTGTGTTTTCACAGATACAATGGCCATATCCGGAGATTCGGATAAATTTGGGTCATTGGTTGGGTTGTCAATGAACTCTTTCAAGCGTTCTTTAACTTCTGTTAGTTGATACGGTTGGTCGTCCATCAACACGCGCCCTTCAGCATTCACCAGAATATTCATCAGGTTTCTCTCCTTGATGGGTGGTGGTTCCTGATCTTCTTGTAATGGCGGTGGTAACACCAAGCCAATACCGGTATCCACATTAATGGTTGTGGTTACCAGGAAGAAGATAAGGAGAAGGAATGCGATATCGGCCATAGATGACCCATTGATTTCAGCACTTTCCCGTTCTCGTTTCTTCAATAACATATTTGAGTCCTAACTAAAACTTAAATGTTCCACGAAGACCCGTCAGAGCGATCGTGAGTATCATGAAAGCCATCATAATAGTAGCGGTGAGAACTCCTGCTTTGGCAACTTCACCAGTTACGCCATAAGAGATCCCGAACACTACAAATGGAACGGCCATCATTCCGATTTTCTTATAATCCTGCTTACCGAGCACGAGGCTTCTGATTCCGGCAACTACCATCGTCAGAACACCCAGAACTATCAAACCGGCAGCAAGTCCTACACTAATTGTTTCCATTGTTAAATCCTTTTATTGATTGGAGTTTTGTTCAGTTTAGGCGTCGTTATCAGCCTTAGGAACAAGGTCTTTTCCTTCATTCAGAAGAATAATGGAATCAATAAGAGTGATGGAACTTTCTTCCATATCAGCGATCAGGCGGTCAATTTTAGATACACAATAGTTGTATCCGATCTGCAGAATGATACCCGCTATCAAACCACCGGCTGTTGTTAAAAGGGCTGTTTTAATACCACCGGCTACAATACTTGGAGAAATATCGGCAGCAGCTTCAATATCATCGAACGCCTCGATCATACCTACTACTGTTCCAAGGAATCCAAATAGTGGAGCAATGGCAATGAATAGTGACAACCATACAAGACCTCTTTCGAGGAAGCTCATTTCAATAGAGCCGTATGCAGAAATTGCTTTCTCTGCCGCTTCGATTCCTTCATCTGACCGCATTAGGCCGGCTTGGAATACGGAGGCAACAGGTCCGCGAGTTTGTGCACAAAGTTCTTCAGCAGCATCAACGCCACCTTCCTGAAGTGCTTCTTGTACGTTAACGATAAATTTACGTGTGTTGATGTCAGCAAGGTTGAGGGTAATAATACGCTCAAGGAAAATAGCGAGACCGAGGATCAATGTGATCAATACCGGCCACATCCATCCGCCATCGTTACCTTCGTTAAATTTTGCTACGACAACATTAAAAAACCCTTCGTCAGCAGGGGCTTGTAAAAGAAAAAGAGCAATCGACGATATCATGTCTACTCCACTAATTGTTTAATTGTTAAAGGCTAAGATTAATGAGCAAAAAGAATAGTTCATTTTAAACTAAATGTCAAAGTAACATCCTTCTTAAAAAATCTTTTTTACGTAATGTTACTCAATCTAAAAAATTATCTACCAAAGTGTTTAAACGGCATTTTTAATTTTAAAAATTTGCACTCACCACCACTTTTGCCACATGAATAGACGGTCGCCCGGTCACAGTTCTTCCATCATAGTTAATGGTTAACCGCAAGAGTTCACTGGCTCTAAGGCTACCAGTTACCCCCCAAATCAGATTATTACCTGCGCCGGTCCCTTCTGTTAGTTCATAGTTTCCATAAGAGGTTGACTGCCCCTTCAAGATGGTACTTCTGAACTCTAAACTGATATTAGCCTGTATCTTTTTCATTATATATGCGCGATGAACCGTTCTGACCTTCCATTGTTCAGCCTTTGTTTCATCTGCCTGTGCGAGATCTCTCTTATATATATAGGACAAACTCAGATCTGCATTCCAGTTTCTGTTGATAGTCCCATTCAATCCCGGCGAGACAGAATAACTTCTGATATCAAAATTCCGGTTCATGAGTGTATTGCTTGTTGCAGTATTTCGCCCTCTGTTAATATCGAACCTTCCCTGGGTTCTGCTGCCTAAATCAAAAAGAGAATTCACATATTGAGTGGTCATTTCCGTTTTCAGGGATTCCCTGCTGCGGCGGTTCAGGCTTTCGCTACTTGAATACCCTATTGATATATCTCCGCCTTCAATGTCCCCCAGCAGATCCAGTTCCTGCTCCCATCTAATCCTTCCAAATATCGTGGTTGAATCGTTTTGAAAATTCTGAAGCTTCAACAGATATATCTCTCCAATATCTTCGGTGGTTGAGTTTTCAGTGATATCGATCCTTGACCTCAAGCTCAATCCGCTGTACCACGTTTCATTATCTAAGCGGTTAAAAGGCCTGAACGTATTTAGGTACCGTGTATTCAGATCAACGACCGGTAAGAGTTCATCGTTTGGAAGGAACTGCCTGATATAGGTCCCCTCATTGATACTTACTTCCGGAAAAAACTCATCCACCTGCCTGACCCCATCATTATTAAGGTCATCCCAAACATACTGTCCGATCTCCGGCCCGACTTCGATATATGTCTCCTCAAGCAGTGCGCGCCGCTGGGTATTGGCCTCATAGAATACCTCTCCTTCAAACATACTCTCTTCTGAACCGTAGTCCGTCACTGACCGGACTAGTATTCCCTTTCGGATTGCTACAGACCCGCTGTTTAGAAAATCATCCGTGAATTCTTTATTCCTGATACGAACTTCATTAACCGTTCTGAAAAACCCTTCAGGATTTACGGATAGCCTGTACCGTTGCTCGATAGCCTCTGCTCTCTTTTCGAACCGATCATCCAGCACACCGGTCTCATTTCGATAAGCCACACCGGCATCAAGATCTATTGCCCGATATCCCAAATTAATTCCGGGACCTATATCGTAAAATTTTTCTGATTCAATCTTCAACGAATCTGTGGGAAGATCCCTTAGAATTCTGTTCTCATGCTCAAAACTCAGGTACGGAGTAATAAGGGTTGAACCGACCTCAAATTTCTTCGATAAACTACCCTGCTGGCGGAACCAGTTACCCTCTTCGTTAAGCTGCTGATCCTCACTTCGGATCCAATCCTGATCGTAAGAGAACATAAACCTATCAGGCAAACTTACGGATGCAGATGTCTGCTGCCTTTCACCCTTAAATTGGTTTAACTCAACGGTTCCATACCCGGCTATGATGGAAGTGGATGCTGCAGGTATCAGATTCAGGGAAATCTCATTTGCAATTTCTTTCCCCACGAATGCTCTGTTAATATTCCAGATCCTCTCAAATTCCACATCTCTGGTGCGTTCAAAAAATTCAAAATTTTGTCCGTTGTACCTACGGTTGAATTGAAGGTTCAGTTTGCCAAGTCTCGTCCGGGCTTCCTTTACATTAAATCCTGTGGTATAACCGATATCAGTATTATCGGCATCATCTTCGCTCGAAAACCGGTTGGCATCGTGATCACTGGTAGCAAACTCTCCAGTCAACTCAATGTGATCCGTTAGCTTGTAACCTCCTCTAAGTGCCACCATCTGTTTGCTTTCCGGTGCATCCAGTGTCCTGAAGGGAGTATAATCCCCATTTCCCTCACCCACCCATTCATATAAAAAACCATTCGTTTGACCCGTGGTTCGCTGATAATTCCCCTCCCCCTGAGGCACCTTTGTAAATTGCACTCTATATATAGAGGTTGGTGCCCCGGGCCGGTGTTCATATATCGTGAGGTTCTCTCCATTGACGGTGGTATCCACTTTTGTGTACATGACGAACTGCTCTCTTTCCTCTGCAGTGGCTATACGAGCACCGTCGATCACAGCCTCGTCCAGATCATCTCCTACTTGTTGCAGCAGGCTCACATCGGAGGGAGTCAGAGACCGCTGAGAAAGTAACTCATCACCGTCTGCCTGCCTGATCACCGTGGCCCCAATATCCAGTTTACCATTAAAAAGAGAAGTTTGCGTTTCACCTGCAATGGCTGTGTTGGTAAAATTCTGATCCAGGTACTCATATTCTATGGTGATCCTGCTTTCATCTGTAATGAGCTGCTGATTGGTAAAAGTTACTTCCCCGATCCCATAATCGATGATGTAATCATTTTGAGCTCCTCTACTCACCCTTTCACCATTTATGTACACTTGCTCAGTTCCGGCTAAGATGGTCACAAACTCCTGCCCGTTTTCATTCGTGAGGCGATACGGTCCCTGAACCCCATCCTGACCGCTAAAACGCATGGACCGGTAAGTACCCCTGACCACAGAAAATGCCGCCTGATATTCTCCATGATCCAGGTCTAAGGTTCCGGTGGCACCTTGCAACCTTCGATTGAATCTGGCAAAAGAACTCTCCGAAAGGCTCACGTCCACATCCCCCATGGCCACCCTGGAATTAGGAGCCTCGACCTCAATAAAGACCTTATCAAATTCCCTCAGGTTTTGGGTGGTTCCATCGGGTTGAATGGGAATACTTTGATCCGTCAAAGAGGCGTTGATATTTATGTTCTCGGTCAAAGCCCCTGAAAGTTCAAAATTCAAACCGCTTTCGAGAGAAAAATCCTGATTTGACCCCACTATAATTCCCCGGCTCAAACTACCGGATTGTCTGAGGTTTGAGGCGTAGGAATAATTCCTTTCTGTCTCATTTAAAAGTGTTTGGAGGGAATCCGGCTCAGTATAAAATGAAGGATCAACTTCTCTGGGTGTCAGATTTTGATAGGTTCGTGGAAGCGAGTAGGGCAATTCATGAAAACGAACCCTGACTTCTCTGTACAGGCGTACTTCATTATTTTTGGGGATGAGTGTCAATTCACCTTTCAGCTCGTTAAAAACCCAAAGCGAATCCCCAAGTATGTTATTCTCAACGGTGATCTCAAGCGTGCCCGGCACGACCCAATCTCCAATAAATACCGTGGTATCGTTAGGCAATGACCGAAAACTTAACTTCTGTTCAATGGTGGATTGTGCCCGAATTTCAAACGTACCAAACAGGCACTGCACCACAATGCAGAACACACAATATAATCCGTACCTGGAAATCCGCGCTGTCAGAGAATTCAGATTTAGTTAGCCGTTGATCAAGGCTAAAGCTTTAATCGGTAAGGGTCAACCGTTATCGGTTTTGGTAGGCTTGAAGTCCCTTATCCAGAAAGGCGACAAAATCTTCTTTTTTGCTATACCCCAGGCTTTGAGCGATCACCCTTTCCGTTTCCGGGTCCACAATAGCGTAAGTAGGAAGGGCCACATTCCCGGTCAGTTCAAACTGAAACATCTGATTTTCAGGACCATCAGGACCACCGTCGGTGTACAGTTTAACCAGTTCCATTTGGTCAAAACGCTCCACCACTTCAGCTAACGGAAACACATTTGATTCCATAGCCCGGCAATTTGTACATGTGTAACCCGTAAAATCGATGAAGATCGGCACGCCTTCTTCTATCGCCACTTCTTTAGAAGCTTCAAAATCCTTAGACCAGCCATCGTCAGCACTGCTTGAAGTACCTGAACCTCCCATGGTTCCGATCGATGCCACCAGGCTTACATCAGTAGCTTGTTTTGGAGGGAGAAACGCATCCCAAATGCCAAGTGAGGAGCCTAACAAACCCGGTATAAGGTAAAAGCTAAACAGGAAAAAAGGGATAGCCAGCAACATCCGTCCGGTTGAGATACTTTCCGGCTTTTGCTCGTGCTTCAGGGAGTAACTGCCCAGAAGGTACAATCCGGTTAACAGGAATATGGCGATCCATGCAGCGATCGTCAGTGGGCGTGAAACAACCCCCCACTCCCAAACCAGGTCCACATTTGACAGGAATTTAAAGGCTGCAGCCAATTCTATAAATCCAAGGATCACTTTAACAATATTCATCCATGAACCGCTTTTGGGTAGTGATTCCATCCATTTTGGAAAAATGGCTAAGATCACAAAAGGACTGGCGAATGCGGCAGAAAACCCGATCATCCCGATAATTGGATAGAACCATTCACCACCGGTTGTGGCAGCAAATACGCCCCCAACAAAAGGTGCCGTACAGGAAAAGGATACTGCACTGATGGTCAAAGCCATGAATAAGATACCGGCTACTCCTGAACTTTGGTTACTCTTACGGTTCAGCCAGTTAGTTAGCTGATGGGGTAATTGCAGCTCGTACATCCCCAGTAAACTGAAAGCAAATGCCACCAATACAAAGGCAATAAATAGATTCACCCATGGATTGGATGCAAAATTCTGAGCTCCTGATACTCCGAATACAGCGGCCAGCAGAATCCCCAACAGTGTGAATGTTGCTACGATCGCCACACCAAAAAGAAAAGCTTTACCCACAGCTTTCCCGCCTTCATCTTGCTTGGCAAAATAGGATACGGTCAGTGGTATCATCGGGAAAACACATGGAGTCAGCAAGGCTGCAAAACCGGCCAGAATAGCCAGCCATAAAAAGGAAAAGACGCCTTCTCCTCCAAGGGCTGATTCCTTGATCTCTGCTTCAGTACCTGAAAGTTCCGTACCGCTGCCATCATCCAAAGCCTCCGGATCAGGATCCGCGGCTACACCGGTTACCGTAACACCTGCCACGATCGATTTAGTGGTGGGTGGCAAACATACTTTGTCGTCACAGACCTGATAATAAACTTCAATATCCAGGTTTTGCTTCCCGGTTTCTGTGGTCTTGATCGCAACCGGAATGGTGAATTCAGCAAAGTTACTATGCCAGCCTAATTCGGCTTCAAAGTTTGGATCGATTTCAATATCGGCTTCCGATTCGGTAGCCTGACCAACGATCACAAAATTGTTGGATTTGGCTGAAAATTCGGTTGGGAAAGGCCCGGCGTCTTCATCATTAAGAATAGAATACAGGTGCCAGTTACCTTCGATGGAGGCATCCACTTTTACTTCGAATACCTCACCGGCTAATACTGAGTCAGGTACTTCTGATAGGGTGAATTTTACCGGATCGGGAATTTGAGCCTGTAAAAAAAATGGGGATAACATCAGAATGATGATCCCCATTAATTTGATTTGCAATGATTTCATTGAAACTAATTTCTGTCGTTGTTCAGGTTAAACCTGTTTATAGGATGTTGTACACTGAATGAAACTTACTTTATTCGAAATTAGTGCCTGAAATCCCGAATGAAAATGATCATTCGTCTTTAACAACCCAAAACTTAACCTGTGGTTTCAGATCACCTACCAGGCTAACGGTTGCGGTGTATTCACCGAGACCTTTAACTTCCTGATCAAGTGTCACATCTTTCTTCTCAACAAGAATGTCACGCTCTTCCAGTGCCTTGGCAATATCTGCGTTGGTCACGGTACCGTGGATCTTGTCTTCATCTCCTGTTGTAACCGGAATGGTCAGTGAGGTCACTTCAAGCTGCTTGGCCAGTTCTTTGGCTTCATTTACTGTAAATTCAGCCTGACGTGCGGCTTCCTTCTTCAGTCTTTCAAGTTCCTGAATGGCTCCTTTGGTTGCCATAACGGCTTTGCCTTGTGGGATCAGGTAGTTTCTACCGTATCCATCCTTCACATCAACAACTTCTCCGGATTGTCCTAATTTTTCTACGTCTTCTCTAAGAATGATCTTCATAATACTGTTCTATAAATTTTATCGAAGGTTTTCAGCTACGTACGGCATAAGTGCTAAAAAGCGAGCACGTTTGATGGCCGTTGTTAACTGTCGTTGATGTTTAGCACTTGTACCGGTAACACGACGCGGAAGGATCTTTCCCTGATCGTTGGTGAAGCGCTGAAGAGTCTCAACATCTTTGTAATCGATGTACTCAAGTCCGGCACGTGTAAACTTACACTGCTTAACTTTACGTTGATTTTTTTTCGGGTGTGATGGATTCTTAATCATAATTCAATTCCTTTTGTGAGATTTGGCTGTTTAATCGTCGTCTTCTTCGTTGTCCTCATCTTCGTCTTCGATCGCGAAGATATCAGGGACTTCATTTTTTCTCTGAAGTTCTCTGTGACGCAACATTTTTGCATCATACTTGAGGGTTAAGAAACGAAGCACGTTATCGTCAATGCGTAACTGTCGTTCAACAGAAGCGATCGCTTCAGCAGGTGCAGTGAAATACATATTCACATAGTATCCACTTCCTTTTTTGTCGATATCGTATGCAAACTGACGTAAGCCCCACTCATCAACTTCATCAATTTCACCACCGTTGTTTTCGATAAGCTTGTTAACTTTATCAACGGTCTCTTTAAACATGTCCTCTTCGAGAACAGGGTTTATGATATAGGTAAACTCGTAATAGTTCTTGCTCATTTTATATATGTTTTCTTTGGGTGCTTTCTGAGATAAAAGCAGTCACTCTGGCACTTTGCCGAGCAACAGAAGACTCCAAAGATACGCTTTTTTCAGCTACTATTACAACAGAATTAATTAAATACTAAACCAGCGTGCCGATCACCTTACTGACTTGACCTTCCCTATTTTCAACACATGCCCAACTCAGATACTTAAGGTGTAAACTTTCAGTTCAATTCATTGATCGCCTTTGCCAGATCAAGATCTTTTTGGGTTACCTTATCTCCCGCGTCGTGGGTGCTTAACGAGATCCTCACTGTATTGTACACATTGAACAGTTCAGGGTGATGTCCCTGCTTTTCTGCTTCAACTCCAACCCGAACGATAAAACCCAGGGCTTCACTGAAGTTTTTGAACTCGTATTCATTGCTGATCTTATCATTCTCAAACTTCCAGCCGGACAGAGATCCAAGTTTTTGCTCTATATCTGATTCTGTTAATGGTTTTGCCATAATACTCTTCTCCTACTTAGAATATGTTTCAGATTTCTACGATAGCCATTTTCATTTAATACAGTGCGAGTCACTACAAAATAGTTCCATGTATCCGGGTAGTTGCTTACGCTCTCTCACGCTCAGCTTCATAATTACTTAACGATTCTTTTGTAAATGGTGAACTTTATAATGCGAAGCGAATCGGAACGCTAAACGCATTTACAATATTTAAAGGATATGACAACTCACTTTTGATAATCTTTTAACGGCTGATTTTTCAGCCGGCTATTATTTTTTAAATCGATGGTTCAACAGAACTAACAATCGCTCAAATAACATTTCAAGAATTATTCAGAATTTGTATGTTATAAGCCATTAGAAATTTAACGCTAACCCTACTCTTTACTTAATTTTGAAGTCATTATCTGCAAAAAGCCTGATTACCTCCTTTTTAAGCCTGATGGCATTCTGGTACATCATGAGCGGTTTTTTTGATGTGACACACTCACTGATGGGAGTTGTCAGTGTTGGTATTGTGATGGCCGTTAATTACAAACTCAAAGCTCACTCCTATTTTGCGGATGAATCGGACGTGATCAAAGACCTCAGGGTCTTCTATGTACCCTACTATTTTCTGTGGTTACTCGTTCAGATCGTGGTTTCAGGAATTCAGGTTGCAAAGATCTTACTCACGCCATCGCTGCCTATTCAAACCTCAGTGGTAAAGTTTAAGGTCAATTTCCCAAATGCGCACTGCAAAATGATCCTTGGAAATTCGATAACGCTGACCCCGGGTACACTCACAGTGGATATAGAAGGAGATGAATTTACCGTGCATGCCATTTCACCGGTTTCTTTCGAAGGTATCGCAAGCGATGAAATGCCTCAAATGGTCTTGAAATTATTTAAAGCAGAAACAGATCAGGTAGTTTATGATTTTAGAGTTTTACACAGTAAGGAGGAGCTGAACTGATGGAATCATTTTTCCTCTACAGTGCAGTTATTCTCACTGCCATTATTGCGGTACCTGCTTACAGGGTGATCAAAGGTCCTACGGTATTTGACCGCCTTGTAGGAACCAATGCCATCGCAACAAAGACCATTGTGCTGATCTGCCTGATCGGATATGTGTTTGACCGCATTGGCATGTTCGTGGATATCACTCTTGCTTACGCAGTACTTGGATTTGTTGGATCGTTGACCATAGCCAAATATTTCTCATCAGAGAACACAAACTTCCGATACGATGATTGATATCACAAATATCCTGACCATACTTTTTGTTGTTGCCGGGATCTTCTTTTTGCTGATCGGAAGTATTGGTACGATCCGTTTACCCGATTTTTACTCAAGAACTCACGCCACCAGTAAAAGTGATACGCTGGGCATGATGCTGATCATACTTGGACTGATCATTTATGAGGGGTTGAATATTAACAGCGGAAAATTGTTTCTCATACTCCTGTTCATATTACTGGCCAATCCGGTTGGCGCTCATGCCCTGGCGCGTGCAGCTATCAATTCAGGATTAAAACCTATTTTTGAAGATCATAAAAAGAAGAAGGAGGATAGCTGATGTTCTGGGAACTTGAGATCATTCTTTTCATCTTTTTATTGATCACGGCAATTATAGCCCTCGAATCGAAAGACCTGCTGGTGGCCGCCGTCATGCTTACACTTTTCAGCTTCTTAATGGCCTTGTTATTTACCACCATGGGAGCCGTGGATGTAGGTTTTACCGAAGCCGTAGTAGGCGCCGGTGTGACCGGAATACTCTTGATCGTAGCAATTTATCAAACCACATTTAAGACAGAAGATTGAAGGTTCTAAAACTACTTTTAATACTGGTATTTGCACTGTTGCTGCTGTTTGCTGCTTCAGACCTTCCCTTTCGTGGAAAGGCTGATAATCAGATGAATCAGCGAACCAGCATGACCGGCACTGAGGTGCCCGGCAATTACTATATCCGTGAAGCATATAACGATGCTCACACACCCAATATCGTAACCGTTGTACTTGGTGATTATCGTAGCATTGATACCCTGGGTGAGCAGATCGTGATATTCACAGCCGGTATGATCACCTTCCTTTTACTCAGAAACCGGAGGGAAGACGATGAAAGGTAGGTCACCCAGCCCGATCGTATTATTAGGTACCCGTTTTCTAAGTCCGTATATCATGGTCTTTGGATTCTATGTGATCTTTCACGGGCACTATTCCCCGGGCGGCGGATTTCAGGGTGGAACCCTGCTTGCCGCTTCACTTTTACTGGTCAGAATTGCCAGCGGCACAAAGATCGCCAACCTTCAATTCAAGGATTATCTGGCAACACCCTATGCCGCCATTGGTGTGATCATCTATTTTGGAACGGGATTACTCGCACTCATTATGGGCGGATATTTCCTGGATTACGAACAACTGCCTCTTCCCGGATTGGAAGGAGCAGACCTGAGATACTGGGGAATTCTGATCATTGAACTTGGGATCGGGCTCACGGTTATGACCGTATTGGTGCTGATCTATGATAACATGGTGAAAGGAGAAGATTATGCTTGATTTCTTTATGGGCCATTACGCGTATTGGTTTACCATGATCCTGCTTTCGGTAGGGCTGTATGGAATGTTGTTGAAAAAGAATTTAGTGAAGAAGACCATTGGTCTGTCCATTTTTCAGGCCGGTGTAATTCTGTTTTTTGTGTCTGTAGCGATGAAAGAAGGTGCCACCGTTCCGGTAAAAGCCGATGGCCTTCCGGTCAGTGAAGTGGCAAATTACATGAATGCCTTACCGCATACTTTAATGCTGACAGCTATTGTGGTTGGTGTAGCAACACTGGGAGTTGCCTACGCCCTTTTGATCAAGATATACAACCGTTACGGCACGCTGAACGAAGAAGAACTTTTAGATAAGATTCAATGATCGGATCAGAGATACCGGCTTTAATTCCTGTTACCTATATCCTGTTTGCGATATTAATACCTCTCATAGGATTATGGAAGCGTGAGATCGTCTGGCACCTGAGCCTGCTCGGTACCGGCATAGCCTCTTTCCTTTCGGCTTGGGGGTTTTTACATCTCATTAACACCGGAGAAACCATACGCTATTACTTTGGTGGCTGGACTCCCCCGGTCGGAATTGAATTTGTTTATGACGGCCTGGCGGCATTTATTGTTCTGGTCATCAACACCATCGCCTTTCTGGTCTTGATTCACTCTAAAGAGATCAGCAAACTGGAATTTCCCGGCAAGAAAATGCCCTACTACACCATCGCCATGCTAATGATGCTTGGTTTCAATGGCATGGTGCTCACCGGCGATCTTTTCAATCTGTATGTTTTCCTGGAGATCTCATCACTTTCAAGCTATGCACTGATCGCTATTGGTGAAAAACGAGCTCCTTATGCTTCCTTCCGGTATCTCATTATCGGAACGGTCGGTGGCTCACTCTATCTTTTGGGCGTTGGATTTCTTTACACCGTTACGGGCACTCTGAATATCATTGACATGCATGCCATGTTGCCTCAGGTGATCGGACATTCCTCCGTAGTGGCCGCACTTATACTTATGGTCATCGGTGTTGGGGTGAAAGCGGCTCTGTTCCCGCTTCATGGCTGGCTGCCCGATTCGTACACTTTTGCCTCCTCAAGTTCTTCTGCCTTGATCGCCCCTATCGGTACCAAAGTAGCTGCCTACATTTTATTTAGAGTGGTTCTCTTTTTATTCGGAGTGGATCTGATCGATGATCAGTTACCGGTAACCACCATCATTGGAATTTTTGCTGGTATCGGGATCCTTTACGGTTCCATCATGGCTATTGCCCAAAGTGAAATGAAGAAGATGCTGGCTTACAGCTCCGTATCTCAGATCGGATATATTATCATGGGGATCAGCCAGGCAAATCCATTTGGGTTTATTGGGGCCGTGCTTCATGTCCTAAACCACGCATTGATGAAAGCATTGCTGTTTCTTGTCTCCGGAAGTTTACGATCCAAAGAAGGCCACTCTCTCATTACGAAATTCAATAACAGCTATCGCAAAAAATATCCCTGGACGATGGCTGCTTTTACAACTGCGGCCATCTCTATGGTTGGGCTACCGCCACTTGCCGGCTTTTTCTCGAAATGGTATCTGGCACTGGGAACCATCGAAAACAGTAACTGGATCCTCCTTGCGGTTATCCTCATCAGTTCATTGCTGAATGCGGTGTATTTCTTCAGAATTCTCGAAAAAGTATATCTAAACGATCCTGAAGAAGAATTAACTGAAGACACCGAAATCATAGAAAACAACGAAGTCGGTTTCACCATGATGTTTCCAATGGCTGTGATGGCTTTAGGTTTATTAGTAGTGGGTATATTCAATGCCTACATCGTCAATATAATTTTCACCATGTTTCCTGCAGGATTTTAATCAGATAATTAACGCAATGGAGCTAACGTACGTCCCTTTATATGCTGTACTGGTATCGCTGGCTGCGGTGCCGTTCATCTTGCTGAGTTCAAAGAAACCGAATCTCCGCGAGTTCTGGACGATACTTGCCGGTGTTATCAAATTCCTGCTGGTTCTCACCTTATTACCCTCTGCCCTGCAAGGCAATGTGATCGAACTGGAATTGCTTGAGATCGCACCAAACCTGCCGCTGGTACTCAAAGCTGATACCTTTGGCGTGTTCTTTGCCCTCATTGCCTCCGGACTATGGATCTTCACCTCGTTCTATTCAATAGGCTACATGCGCGGCCACAAAGAAAAGAAACAGACCCGATATTTTGCCAGTTTTGCTGTCTGTTTAAGCTCTACCATTGGGATCGCGTTTTCCGGTAACCTTTTGACCTTTATCATCTTTTACGAGATGCTGACCCTGGCCACCTATCCTCTCGTTATTCACAGTGAAAGCAAAAAAGCCATAGCAGCTGGTCGTAAATACCTTAGCTATACCCTGACTGCCGGCTTACTCCTGATCGCTGCCGCAGGAATTACTTATTCCCTCACAGGAACCCTGGATTTTGTACCGGGTGGTATTTTTGGAGACACGGATCTTACAAGCACAATGGCCGTCACCATATTTCTTCTATTTCTCGGCGGTGTTGGGGTGAAAGCCGGCATCATGCCTCTGCATAGCTGGTTACCTTCGGCTATGGCTGCCCCCACACCGGTAAGTTCCCTGCTACACGCTGTTGCCGTGGTAAAATCCGGTGTTTTTGGGGTGATCCGTGTGGTTGGATTCATCTTTGGTCCTGATGTAATGGCCCAGTTCGGCCTGAACGATATACTGATGGTACTCGCCGGCTTTACCATTATTGTAGCCTCCCTACTGGCCTTTGCACAAGATAATCTGAAACGAAGACTGGCTTATTCAACCGTAGGTCATCTTTCTTATATCGTGCTTGGTGTGGCTTTACTCACTGAAACCGGCCTGGTGGGTAGTATCATGCATATTTCCTTTCATGCCACCATGAAGATCACCCTTTTCTTCTGTGCCGGTGCTATTATGGTCAATTTGCATAAAAAGAATATCAGCGACCTGAATGGGATCGCCAAGGTCATGCCATGGACCATGGCAGCATTTACCATCGGTTCCATGGGGCTCGCCGGGATCCCACCAGTAAACGGATTTGTAAGTAAATGGTACTTAGCAGCCGGAGCCCTTGAAGGTGGCATGCTGGTACCGGTCATAATTTTTGTAGTGAGTGGATTACTGAACGTGGGCTATTTCTTTCCCATCATCCACAGAGCTTATTTCAAGAAAGGCGGCCCTGAACTGGAAGGCCATACCGAGGCTTCTCCCTTCATGGTAGTCCCGTTAATGAGCACGGCCGTTCTTTCCATTTTATTTGGATTGAATCCTGATCTGTTTTTCAACTTTTTCGATATGGCCTCCTCTGTAGCCTCAACCATATTTAATTCTATCTGACCATGAAGAACTGGCACTGGATTATATTAGGTTTACTGCTGATCGTCAGTCTGGTACTGGAATTTACCTACCTGGCTGACTACGACTCACACTGGTGGAACAGCGTTCCCGCTTTTTATGCCTTATGGGGTGGACTGGGAGCTATCGTTTTGATCTTTGGTTCAAAGATCCTTGGTAAAATATTCATCTTAAGCAACGAAGATTACTATGATCGTTGAGCTCATTTCAATTCCGGCTATAATTTTGATATTGGGAGCCCTCGTGCTTCCACTGTTACCGGAACGTGTCAGAAGTGCTGCTTTTATCACCTTTCCTCTGATCGCGTTGGGGATCCTTTGGAATCTACCTGATGGTGATCTGTTACAGGTATCCTTCGCCAGTTATGAATTACAACTTCTTTCGGTAGATGGATTAAGCCGAATTTTTGGGATCATCTTCTCCCTCATCACTATAATTGGAGGGATATATGCTTTCCATATCAAAGACATAGGACAGCAAAGTTCGGCACTTGCCTACGCAGGTGGAGCCCTTGGGGTAACCTTTGCAGGGGATTACTTCACTCTGTTCATATTCTGGGAACTGATGGCCGCGGCCTCTTCTTACCTGATCTGGGCAAGGCGTACAAACGAATCGGATAAAGCAGGTATGCGCTACCTGTTGGTTCATATTCTTGGTGGTGGCTTATTGTTTACCGGTATCTTGTTACATCTGAATGCAGGCGGATCTCTCTATCTCGAACAGCTGATGCCCGATTACACCCTTGCAAACATTTTTATACTTCTGGGTGTGGCATTGAACACAGCCGTACCGCCTCTGCACGCATGGCTTGCTGATGCCTATCCAAAAGCTACTATTACCGGAGCGGTATTTATGTGTGCCTTGACTACAAAATCTGCAGTTTACGTGATGATCCGCCTATTCCCCGGATGGGAAGTTTTGATCTGGGTTGGAGTGATCATGGCCATTTATGGCACCATTTATGCCCTACTTGCAAATGATATCCGTGAGATCCTGGCTTATAGCATCATCAGTCAGATCGGTTATATGGTGACCGCTATTGGAATCGGTTCTGAACTTGCCCTTAATGGTGCCACAGCTCATGCTTTCAATCATATTATTTATAAATCTCTGTTGTTTATGGCAGCAGGTGCCGTTATTTACTCAACCGGAAAAAGTAAACTGAGCGAATTAGGCGGACTTTCCAAAAAAATGCCTTTAGTTCTTGGATTGTATCTGGTTGGTGCCCTATCAATTTCAGGAGCTCCGTTTCTGAATGGGTTTATCAGTAAGACAATGATCTCCGGTGCCATGGGAGACGCTCACCTGGAATGGCCTATCTTGTTGCTACTTATTGCAACCATCGGAACATTCATACACTCAGGACTTAAACTCCCCTACTTTACATGGTTCAGGGAAAGAACAGAGGATCTGGAACTCAAAGCTATACCTGTGAACATGAAAGTGGCAATGGGTGTTGGAGCCTTTTTCTGCATTCTGTTTGGAGTGGCTCCTCAACTTCTTTACACCCAACTGCCCTATCCAACTGACTTCCAGCCATTCTCAGTGTATAATTTCGTAGAAATGACACAGATCCTGGTACTGGCTTTTGTTGCTTTCTGGTTCCTTAAAGATCATTTGAACACCTCTTCAACCATCTCCTCAGACACCGACTGGTTTTATCGCAAACCGGCAACTATCGTAGAAAAGATATTCGTTACCTTCCCAAATAACCTGTTTGGCAAAGCTGAGCAGGTAGTCTATGCGATTGCAGGGGGTGTTTCATCGGTATCCAAGAATCCTCTAAAGATCTTATTGCCATCATTTGTGGCAGAAGGCCGTGAGGTCAAATCGGATGGATTTTCAGCGTCAATTGGAGCGGCACTGTCCTTTATATTATTCGGGTTTATCGTAGCCCTTTTGGTCATTTTACTATAGAACCGATAACACCCATACTCTAATTTAGATAGGTCGATAAAGCTTTTATCTTCGGGGCTCCATATCCATCAAAATTCAATTTATAAAGATCGTTTGAAACGCTTTAGGTCCTATTTTTTTATTTTTGTGATCATCTTAACAGGTTCACTGCCCGAGACTTTCGCACAACCCATTAGCGATGAAGGGAAACGGATCACTGTGACCGATACCCTGGACTTTGCCTTTATGCCGGCTTTGGGATACAACAGCGACTATGGCTTGATCGGTGGTGGGATCATAAGCCGGTATCATTACAGAGATGGGGTTCGGCCATTTTACTCATATTTTACGGTTGATGCATTGGCTTCCACGAATGGATTATTTTCTGCATCCATCCTGTACGATAAACCTCATATCTTTGATCAAAGAAAACGACTCACCACTGAACTGTTTGTTTCCAAGTTCCTGAATGATCAATTTTATGGAGTTGGTACCTACGATGATCTGCATCCCTCTATTTTAGAAGATCAGGAATTCTACTATTACGAATCTTTTTCGTTTGGCATAGAATCGATCCTTCGCCATTCATTGAAACAATACTCATCAGGATATTCATCTGATGTGTATTTCCTGACCGAATTTGATTATCACAACCCGGTGGATATCGGTCAAAATTCATATTTGTATCAGAGAAGTCCTGTGGGTGTAGAAAAGTCAGGGACTGTTTCTCTTGGAACCGGATATATTTTTGACAGTCGTGATAACGAATTCGATCCCCGTAATGGCATCTATGGCAAAGCAGGGTTTCAGCTGATCAAAGATTACACCCGGACAACCGATATCTTTCCCTTCGTTGAAAGTGAGATCAGAACGTATTACACCTTTCACCTTATCCGGGATATCACTTTTGCCAATCGCCTCTCATATCAACACATTGACGGAGAGGCTCCATTCAGAAAACTTCCGGTCATAGGTGGCGAAGAGACCATGAGGGGTTACCCGCAAAACCGGTTCATGGATGATAATGCCCTTTTACTGAATACCGAACTGAGAACCTGGCTATTCGAATTCCCTGCTTATGAAGTCAAATTTGGTGGTACTCTTTTCTTTGATGCAGGACGAACCTATGCCAATGGAACCTCATTAAAGGACGTGTTTGATGATCTTAAATACACTTATGGTTTGGGAGGCACAAGTTCTTTCTTCAACGCGAATTTTATATTTCGTGCTGACCTCGGTTTTTCTGACGATGGCTATGGATTATACTTTACCGCCGGTTACCTTTTTTGATCAGAGCTGATGTTTATCAGTAAGTAGAACTCAGTAATTCCCGGTTTCGGTACATGATATCCTTAGCACGTTCTTTGAGTAAAGTAGCTGCATCCATCAGCATGAATTCATCGTTTGGAAATGGCACGGCCCTTCTTTCAATGATCTCCCTGGAGTCTTCACTTAAAGCACGCTCATCACCGGTAAATGCACCTGAAACATGCTCAAACACAGCGGTGACACCAATATTTTCAGATCTAACCAGTTGATCTGTACGCAGGTCAATATAGTCAAGACTTCCGCCAACGGTAGCTTCCTTGAACTGTCTCTGAGTTTGAACTTCTGCTGATACCGTGATCATATTCGGAACTTTGATATCATTACCCAGGGAGTCTTTCATGACGTTCCCTCTTTGATCCAACACGTATTTGGTGCCATCCTGAATCTCAACAGATTCTGTGTACTTTTCGCGCTCCAGGCCTTCAGGACTCATTGATATACGATTGATGTTCAAAGCAACAAAATAGTCGTAATTCACCTCCTCATTCTCATACACACTGTACTGTATCCAGCGATTATTCAGGTCGCCCAGGCTGATCTTAAGCAACTCAGCCTCAAAGCGTTCGGGCAGCATGATCTCTGAATTATTTTCAACAACAAACAAGACCTGATTGGTACCCAGATAGGCTGCTTCCCGTTGCAGATCATTCACATCCTTGTAGTTTGGATACAGGTCCTGAACATTTTCAAATTCATAATACGCCCGCCGCGCGTTTTCCCTTCCCCCCATGTCCAGAAATTCAAGCCCTTGCAGGTAAGACGTTTCAGCCGCCTGTTCTTTTGAGGCGATCAATTCATCATCGTAATCAATGATCCGGAACTCATTCAAAAGCCTGGAAGGCAACGTTTTGATCCTGTCTTGTCTGCGATCAAGCCGACCGTAAAGCTCATATATCCGTACGTAATTTTCACTTCTGCCTTCTTTTTCAAGAAAGGTGATCTGATCCATGTCAAATGTATTAGCCTTGGTATAAGCCTCTTTCAACACATATAACTCTTTATCATTACCGGGATCCTTTCTGAGTTTATTAACAGCTTTCTCGATGGCTCGATCGTACTCACCTTTCTGCAAAAGCTTTTCAGAGGAGTTACATCCGGTAATCAGGATCACTGAAAATAGAACTACAAATAGTCGTTTAAGCATAGGTCACCTCACGATTGATATTGAAAGAAGAAACGAAGTCCTGACTAATTCTACTAATTTGAATCGAATATTTCCTAAAGAATCATACAAAGAAATACACCAAACCTACTGCACCGACGATCCAGCAGTAATAGGCAAAATAATGGAAACCGCGTCTTTTAAGAATGATAATTAGATATTTGAGAGCATAATAACCTGAAATAAATGCTGCAAAAAATCCTATCACCAGATTTATCAGGGCTGCATCAGAAATACCCAGCTCAATAAGTTCTTTCACTTCAAGCAGCATGGCACCGGCAATAACAGGGATCAGCATCAGGAATGAAAAATTAGCGGCTGCTTCCCGTTTCACCCCAAGCCATAAAGCTGTGGAAATAGTGGAACCTGAACGACTTATACCCGGTATCATTGCAAAAGACTGGGCAATTCCGATCAGGAAACTTTTGCCTAAAGAGACTTCCTTTGGAGTATCTTTTACAAACTTAGTGGAAAAAAGCATTAATCCGGTTACAATAAGCATTCCGGAAACGATCAAAGGAGAAGAAAATATGGATTCAACCTGCTCTTCGAGTGTAAAACCTACGATCATGGCAGGGATCATACTTATCAAAATAAAACCGATCAGTTTTACATTGGGGTCTTCTTTCTTTGCTGAGGGAGCTCGCAAGAAGCTTAATCCTGAAGTGATCAGTTCCCAGATGATCTTACGATAATAAACAAGGATACTGCACAAGGTTCCAAAGTGTACCACTACTTCAAAAGTGATCCCGGTTTCAACCTCTACCCCCAGAATTTGTTTACCTAAAACCAGATGTCCCGAACTGCTGATAGGTAAAAATTCAGTTAATCCTTGAATGATACCTAATAAAAAAGATTGTAAAATGTCCATTTATTATATTTGTTCACTTTTTTAAGGCGAGAAAATAATCATATCATCAGCTAATACTAAATAAAGAATTATTAAATATGAGTGAATACGCAGTTGACATGGAAGCCCTGACCCAAAAGATCGAGAAGGACAGTGCTTTCATTGAGGATATCAGAAAGGAACTTGATAAGGTTATTATCGGTCAAAAATATATGATAGACCGATTGTTAGTGGGGTTACTCACCAATGGGCATGTTCTGCTTGAAGGAGTTCCCGGCCTGGCCAAGACACTGACCGTATCGAGCTTGGCCACTGTGTTAGCCACGTCATTTCAGCGTATTCAGTTTACCCCGGATCTCCTCCCTGCCGACCTGATCGGAACGCTCATTTACAATCAGAAAGAAGGCGATTTCTTTGTTAAAAAGGGCCCTATTTTTGCCAACATCATTCTGGCAGATGAGATCAACCGTTCTCCGGCCAAGGTTCAAAGTGCCCTACTTGAGGCCATGCAGGAGAAACAGGTAACCATTGGTGAAAGCACCTTTAAACTAGAAGAACCATTTTTAGTACTCGCTACACAAAACCCGGTTGAGCAGGAAGGTACCTATCCGCTTCCTGAGGCTCAGGTTGACCGCTTCATGCTGAAGCTGAAGATCGATTATCCGACTGAAAAAGAGGAAATGCAGATCATGCGCATGCAGGCTAAAACGGGTGAGAAAGAAACACTGAATAAAGTGGTAGATCCCCAAAAGATCCTTGATGCCCGAAAGACGATCAACGAGATCTACATGGATGAAAAGGTAGAGCAATACATTATCGATCTTGTTTTTGCCACGCGAAAACCAAAGAATTATAATCTGGATGATCTTGAGGATCTGATCAGTTTCGGTGCCTCACCAAGGGCCACCATCAACCTGAACCTTGCGGCCCGTGCACAGGCGTTTATGGAGCACAGAGCCTATGTTACACCCGAAGATGTGCGTACTATTGCCATGGATGTTCTGAGACACCGCATCATTCCAACCTTTGAGGCTGAAGCCGAGGATATTGGTCCCGAAGATATCGTTACCAAGATCATGAATAATGTACAGGTGCCTTAGAAGTAAACGCTTCTGATTTACAAGCTCATCTGAAAATCACCATAAAAAAGCCTCATATCCCTATTCCGGGAAATGAGGCTTTTTTCTTTTTAAGTGACCTGATCATCGATCAGGATTTGTCCTCTTCTTTCGATTTGTTCTTTAGCTGATCATAACCAATGGGTATGGCGAAACATAAGATCGCCAACGCTGCAATTATGAGTGTTGCTGCATCAAATTCCATGTGAGTAAAAATTAAAAATTCTAAGATGCACCATTCCCTTCTATTCAATTAATGTGGAATGATGATTTGTACCGATGAGATCTTAGTTTTACTCAGGTATGAACGTGATGTGGGAAGATCAGTTTCCTCAGGCTCAGTCCGGGTTCGATCAGGAAACAGTTTGCTCTGTAGTGTTCTTGCCGGCACCTGTTATTTCCTTTCGATTCTACACCTTTTGGTGAAAGTTCTTCATGGTTCGTTTCGGCTGAAGACAAGTGGTTGTTCTCAACATCCATGAACTCAGCCGAACCCGGTAACTGAAAAGAAAAAAATAATGCTGATTGTGGGGGCAGTGACTCATCATTGATCTGATGACCGGATGCCTGTATCTGAGAAGAGACCTGCTGAACCGATTGCCCAAAGGCGGCAGAGCCTGCAAGCAAGACTAAAAACAGAGTACTATATGTTTGCAACTTACACATACCCCAAATTACGGTATTGGTAACTGTAAAGCATAAAAAAAGCCTCGTCCAAAAACATTTGAACGAGGCTTTAAATCAGTTAGCTAAATGTGAAGATCACTCTTCTTCGTCAGAGTCTTCTTCTGTTTTCTTTTTAGCTTTAGCGGCGTCAGCTTTCTTCTGAGCTTCAGCTTTTTCCTTTTCTTCCATATCAGCTTTCAAAGCAGCCAAACCTGACATTTCACCCAGTGTTGGGGCACCGGTTTCCATGTTAGAAGATTCAACTTTCTTCTTGGCTTTCTTAGCTTTGTTCTTGTCTGAATCCAGCTGACTCAATTCAATGTTCTTGCTGTTTTCATCAAAGTTAAGAACAAAAGCATCTTCAACCTTATCGCCTTCCTTGTACTCTGCTTCAGTAGCTTTAGAGTAGTTCAGGAATGCTTCGGCACCTAATGGAAGCTTAACAAATACGCCTTTGTCAGTGGTTTTGATAACTTCGCCTTCCACTTTATTTCCTGGCGCGTATGCTTCAGCATATTTCTTCCAAGGGTTGTCCTCAACTTGCTTGTGTCCAAGTGTGATTCTTCTGTTATCGAAGTCAACGCCGAGGATCACAACCTCGATCTCCTGATCTTTGTCAACAACCTCATTTGGATGGTCAACTTTCTCAGTCCAGCTTAAGTCAGATACGTGGATCAGACCATCGATACCTGGTTCAAGTTCAACAAACACACCGAAGTTGGTGAGGTTGCGAACAATACCGGTATGCTTAGAACCGACTGGGAATCTTTCCAGGATATCTGCCCATGGATCTTCTTCAAGTTGCTTAACACCAAGAGAGATCTTCTTCTCATCTTCGTTGATGTTCAGAACGATACATTCGATGATGTCGTCCTTCTCAACCAATTGAGATGGATGCTTAATGTGTTGTGTCCAGGACATTTCAGAAATGTGGATCAATCCTTCAACGCCTTTTTCAAGCTCGATGAAAGCACCGTAATCGGCGATAGATACCACACGACCCTGAACTTTCATTCCTTCAGGATACTTGTCTTTGATTCCTTCCCACGGATGCGGCTGAAGCTGCTTAAGACCAAGAGAAACGCGTTTGCTCTTCTCATCAAAGTCGATAACGGCAACGTTCATGCGCTGATCCAGAGATACGATCTCATTTGGATCATCAACACGTCCCCAGGAAAGGTCCGTGATGTGAAGAAGTCCGTCAACACCACCAAGATCGATAAATACACCGAAGTCTGTGATATTTTTAACGGTACCTTCAAGAACCTGACCGGCTTCAATAGACTCAAGAATTTCTTCTCTTTGGTCTTCAAGGTCAGACTCAATAAGAGCACGGTGAGAAACAACAACGTTCTCAGCGGCCATATTCAGCTTCACAACCTGGAATTCCATGGTCTTACCCACGTAGGCATCAAAATCACGAACCGGACGCACATCAATTTGTGAACCGGGAAGGAAGGCATCAATGCCAAGAATATCCACAACCATACCACCTTTGATACGTCGTTTGATGTAACCTTCAATGATATCACCATTGTCGTGTGAGGATTCGATTTTCTCCCATGCCTGCAGAATATCTGCTTTACGGCGGGAAAGGATCAACTGTCCTTCTTTATCTTCTACTCTGTCAAGGAATACTTCGATCTCATCGCCCACTTCCATTTCTTCGAGGGCTTCATTAGAGAACTCATTAACCTGAATAATACCTTCAGATTTAAAACCGATGTCAACTACAACATATTTGTCATCAACAGAGACAACCCGGCCTTGTACGATTTCCTTTTCTTCAATTTCGTTGAGGGTATCTTCATACATACCCACCATCTCATTGTACTCTTCATCAGTATATTCATCAGAAGGTCTTTGAAGGTCTTCAAGCTTATATACATCACCTTCAACATCACCTGAAAATACGTGAGTCAGTGTTTCTTTTCTCTCTTCAGCAGCCGTTTCTTCGGCTTGTGTTGCTACTTCTTCTTCAGTGGCAACTTCTTCAGTTTCATTCGCAGCCTGGGTTACTTCGACCTGTGCTTCAGCTGCTTCGTTTTGTTCTTGTTTCGTTTCTTCTGTCATTATGTTTGGTTATTGGTTTACCTCACAATTGACTTTCAACTGTGGGATAAGTTAGGGTTTACTTTTTTATCTGTTTAGATAGTTCTTTCCTGATCACCTTACTGATGAAAGCAACCTGATCCTCAAAAGTCATATCAGAGGTGTTCACTTCAATTGCATCATCGGCCTTTTTTAAAGGATCCGAATCTCTGTTCGAATCTTTCTCATCCCTTTGTGCAATGTTCTTCCTTATCTCTTCTAAGGTAACTTCAGGATCTGATCCCTTTATTTCGTTATATCTGCGTTCGGCTCTGGTATCCAGATCCGCGATCATGTAAAATTTCAGTTCTGCATCGGGAAAAACCGCGGTACCCAGATCTCTGCCGTCGGCTATATAAACGTCTTGTTTTACGGCTTTCCGCATCAAATCATTTATATAAGCTCGCACTTTGGGATCTGAAGCCACTTCACTTACATGGTCAGAAACATCCATACTTCTGATCTCTTCGGTGACATCCTGCCCGTTTAGAAACGCATGAAATTTTTCTTTTTTGAAATAAAAGGAAATCTCACTTTCTTCAAGCTGTTCAAAGAACGATCGGTTATGTTCGCGGCTGTTCAAATAAACAAGAGTAGCCACGCGATACAACGCTCCTGAGTCAAGAAATTGAATCTGAAGGTTTGCCGCTACGGCTTTTGCTGTTGAACTTTTTCCTGAGCCTGCTGGCCCGTCAATTACCACTATCATAACAGATCAGCTAAATTAAACTTATATTGTTAATTATTCAATCATTTCTTGTTTAATATTTGCATAACTCTTAATTTTGGAATCTCGAAAAAAATCGAGGAATGATTAATTTTAAAAGCATATTAAGCAATGCCAATAACCCAACAAGCTAAAAAACGTGTACGTCAGGCTGAACAACGCCGTAAACACAACCGAAGCAGACGTTCTAAAATGAGAACGCTAATCAAAAATGTTTACGATATCTCTGACAAAAGCAAAGCTGAGGAAGCACTCAAAGAAGCTGTTTCTTACCTCGACAGAATGAGCGTTAAAGGAATTATCCACGAAAATAACGCCGCCAGAAAAAAAGCACAGCTTACAAAGTACGTTAATAACCTATAGATCTTAGTTGGATGGCCAACCCTGAGTCAAAAGCACTGCTTGTCATTTTAGATGGATTCGGGTTGGCTGAAGATCCAGCCGTCAGCGCAATTGATAAAGCTGACAAACCTTTCATTGATTCCCTATTCGAATCCTGCCCCCACTCCAGGCTTTCCGCGAGTGGCGAAAATGTAGGATTACCCGATGGTCAGTTTGGCAATTCTGAAGTTGGTCACCTTAACCTTGGTGCCGGAAGAATTGTCTGGCAAGAACTTTCCCGAATTAACAAAGCCATCAGAGATGGTTCATTTTTCGAGAACGAAACGTTACTGGCCGCCATCGAAAAAGCTAAACAGAAGAATAAGATCCACCTGATGGGTCTTTTTTCGGATGGTGGGGTTCATAGTCATAACGAACACCTCTTTGCATTGCTGCGTCTTTGTAAAAAACACGGCATAGATAATGTGTACGTTCATGCTTTTACGGATGGTCGTGATACCTCCCCTAACGGTGGTATTGAGTATGCCAAAGAATTTCAGAAGCAAGCTGCCGAGATCGGTGTAGGTGAGATCGCAAGTATTGTAGGCCGATACTATGCCATGGATCGTGATAACCGATGGGAACGCATTAAGCTGGCTTACGATCTGTTAGTAAAAGGAAAAGGTGAAAAATTTGATACTCCCGGGGAAGCTTTTGAAAGTTCCTACGCAAATGATGTTACCGATGAATTCATCAAACCGATTCTGATAAACGACGATGCGTCTTCAAGGATCAATAAAGATGATGCCGTAATTTTCTATAACATACGAGGTGACAGAGCCCGCGAGATCTCAAGGGCACTTAATGAAAAAGAATTCGCAGAGTTTGATGTTGAAGAATTGAATCTTCATTACACAACCTTTACTTCTTACGATCAGACCTTTGAGTTTGCAAGAGTAGCATTTCCACCTCAGGTTTTAAATAACACGATGGGTGAATGGATCAGCAAAAAGGAACTTAAACAGTTCCGTATTGCTGAAACTGAAAAGTATCCACACGTCACCTATTTCTTTAATGGCGGGGTTGAAACTCCAAATGAGGGAGAAGACAGAACCGTTATCCCAAGCCCCAAAGTGGCCACTTACGATCTTCAGCCCGAAATGAGTGCTGAGGAAGTAGCAGATACACTTTGTGAAAAACTATCTTCAGAGGAGTATCAGTTCGTAGTACTCAATTTCGCTAACCCGGATATGGTTGGACATACCGGAGACATGGATGCTGCGATCAAAGCTGTGGAAGCTGTTGATGCTCAATTAAAGAAGGTGATCGATACGGCTAGCGAACACGGTTACAGATCTCTGATCATTGCGGACCATGGAAATGCCGATCAAATGATCAAGGCAGATGGCAGTCCACATACCGCACATACTACGGCATTGGTGCCTGCAGTCATCGTCAATTATCCTGAACAAATACAGATGCATGACGGCATCCTTGCCGATGTATCCCCAACCATTCTCAAGCTCATGGGAATGGAGCAACCTGAGGAAATGACCGGCACACCATTATTTTAGTTCTTCTCTCAAGCTTTTAGTTTGCATTTACTATACCGCCCTACTACCTTCGAGTAGCGATGAACTAAAGATGTGTCAGACACGTTTTGAAATACATCAAAAGAAACTATTATATACCAAAAGGACTAAGGAACACGTCAGATGGAGGGAAATTTTTCAAGTAAAGTTCGTGATGTTATTCAATTCAGCCGTGAAGAAGCGCTGAGATTGGGACACGACTACATCGGAACTGAACATCTAATATTAGGAATTGTACGTTTGGGCGACGGTGTTGCAGTCCGGATCTTAAAAAACCTGGATTGCGACCTATTTAAACTCAAAAAAACTATTGAAGACACTGTGAGAGGAACCGGTGGCTCGGTTCAGGTCGGAAATATACCGCTTACTAAACAAGCCGAAAAAGTATTACGCATTACTTATCTGGAAGCCAAACTCTACAAAAGCGATACCATTGGAACAGAGCATCTTCTTTTATCACTACTCAGAGATGATGAAAATATCGCCGCACAGATCCTCCAGCAATTCAGTATCTCATATGATGCTGTTCGGGAGGAACTTGACCTGATCATTTCCGGTAAATCGCGGGATGATCACAGTGATTCTTCAACCATGAAAGCCAGTGCCGCGGCCTCAAAAGGACCAAGCGGCTCAGGCAGTTCCAGAGAGAAAAAAATGGATAAATCTAAAACTCCTGTACTGGATAATTTCGGCCGTGACCTTACTGAACTTGCTGAAGAAGGTCGCCTTGATCCAATTATCGGTCGTGAAAAAGAAATTGAACGTGTGGCCCAGGTATTGAGTCGCCGTAAAAAGAATAACCCGGTATTGATCGGTGAACCCGGTGTGGGTAAAACGGCTATAGCCGAAGGACTTGCCTCCCGTATTGTAGAGCGCAAGGTATCCCGGGTATTATACGACAAGCGTGTGATCGCCCTTGATCTTGCCGCACTGGTTGCCGGCACAAAATATCGGGGTCAGTTTGAAGAGCGAATGAAAGCTGTGATGACCGAGCTCGAAAAAACAGACGATGTGATCCTCTTCATTGATGAGCTTCATACGATTGTTGGTGCCGGTGGTGCCAGCGGTTCACTTGATGCCTCAAATATGCTGAAACCTGCCTTGGCAAGAGGTGAAGTTCAGGCGATCGGAGCTACCACTCTGAATGAGTATCGACAATTTATTGAAAAGGACGGCGCCCTTGAGCGACGTTTTCAAAAGATCATGGTAGATCCTACCACACCGGAGCAAACCATTGAGATCCTGAATCAGATCAAATCAAAATATGAGAAACATCACAGTGTAAGATACACGGATGAAGCTCTTGACGCCTGTGTGAAACTCACCGATCGTTACGTTTCGGATCACTTTTTGCCGGATAAGGCCATTGATGCCCTGGATGAAGCAGGAGCCCGGGTTCATTTGGCAAACATCACGGTTCCACAAAATATCATTGATCTTGAAGAACAGATCGAAAGCACCAGTGAGGAAAAGAACTCAATGGTCAAAAAGCAGCGTTTTGAAGAGGCTGCCCGACTTCGTGATCAGGAAAAACGCTTGATCGAAGAACTTGAAATTGCCCAGCGTGAATGGGAAAAAGAATCTGAGAACATTGTATATGATGTAAATGAGGAAGATGTAGCTTCTGTCATAGCCATGATGAGTGGCGTGCCTGTTAACAAGATCAGCCAGAAAGAAGGACAAAAACTTCTGAAGATGAAGGAAAGTCTTTCCGGTAAGGTGATCGGGCAGGAAGAAGCCATCATCAAACTCACAAAAGCCATTCAACGAACCAGAGCCGGACTCAAAGATCCATCTCGCCCAATCGGTTCCTTTATCTTTCTGGGACCAACCGGAGTGGGTAAAACTGAGATGGCCAAGGTTCTTTCCAAGTATTTATTTGACAAAGAAGACACGCTCATTCGCATTGATATGAGTGAATACATGGAGAAATTTTCTGTATCCCGATTGGTGGGTGCACCTCCCGGCTATGTTGGATATGAGGAAGGCGGAATTCTCACCGAAAAAGTAAGACGCAAACCATACAGCGTGGTTCTTCTGGATGAGATCGAAAAAGCTCACCCTGATGTATTCAATATCTTACTGCAAGTGTTGGATGACGGAATTTTGACTGACAGTCTGGGCCGAAAGGTTGACTTCAGAAATACCATTATCATCATGACATCAAACATCGGAGCCCGCGATATTCGTAATATGGGTAAAGGTATCGGATTTGATACGGATGATTCTCCCTTCGATTATGCGAAGATGAAATCAACCATTCAGGACGCCCTGAAGAAAGTATTCAATCCCGAATTCCTGAACCGAATTGATGATGTGATCACCTTTAAGCCACTTGAGAAAGAGGATATCTATCAGATCATTGACCTGCTGAATGAGGAACTATTCGCAAGGATCAAAGAGCTTGGGTTTACGATCGAAGTAACCAAGGCTGCCAAGGAATTCATTACTGATAAGGGCTTTGACCAGAAATATGGAGCCCGACCGCTGAAACGAGCGATTCAGAAATATATCGAAGATCCGTTGGCTGAGGAGATCCTTGAGAATGAACATAAGGAAGGAGCGGTCATTAAGATCAAAATGAACAAATCCAGAGATGGATTGGATTTTGACTGGGCTGAAGCAGAACCGGTTGAAACAAAATCAGAAAATGGCACTTCAGAATCTGATCATGAAGAGGACACTTCTGAAGAAGCCAAAAAGGCTTAAATTTTTCTGATAAGTTCTAATCTAATTACAACAAAAGCCCTGTTCAACGAGCAGGGCTTTTGTTTTATCCGTCAGAAAATTTGAAAGATCAGTCTTTCAATCAGAAGTTAATTCTGAGTTCAACCGTATTGTTAAAGCCATTCAGTACATATTCGTTGGCATTGTTTCTTAATAACGTAACCGGCACCTCATCATGAAAACCAAGCCGACCGTTATATTCCTTTCTTTCTATACTTCGCAACTCGGTATTGATGGCATGAAACTCAATGTCTGAAAGAGTATTTCCGGAACTTTCTGCAGTGATCGCTACGATCGTATGATCTTCAGGTACAAAGGTTGCAAACTGTAGCCTGGATCTGAAACTGGTACTTCCAACTCTCTCCCCGCTCAGAATGTCATAAACACCTACCCTTCCATTAGATCTGAGCGTTACAAATCTTCCATTTGAAGAAATTTCAAAATCCATCACAGCCTGATCAAATGAAATGGTATTCAGCTCATTCCCAAATCGGTCAAACAGGGAAAGCTGATCATCTCCACTGCCATAGGAAATTACTCCAATAAACTGACCCTCGCCTGAAACCTTCACGTTTCTTATTGCCCGATCTGAACTGTTATAGAAATCATTGGTTGTATAATTAGACTCTATGATCCTGGCTCGTGACCCTTCCACTCCGTCACGAACGATCTTCGGATTATACAATACTTTTGTTTTCATGGCAGGATCTGCAGCAAATTCGGAAATGGATTCCCCTTCAGTGCTTTGAGAGCTGTTCGAGATCGTTTGTTTGATCTCACCCTTTGAATCATAAAAAAGAAAATTGGCAATATTTTCACGGATGATGAATGAACCATTCAGCGCTGCATATATTTTCAGTGACTCGTCCCCCCCGGCAGTGGATATCTGAGAGGTAAAAAGGGGTTCATTGACAGCTGCGAATATCTCAACGGCATCTGACTTCAACAAGGTTGATAAACCGGTTAAAGTGTTTATATCGGAAGTCAAAACTGAAGAAGCATTCAAATATGAACTTCGGCTCAAGTCCACATTCTCATCATTAATAGTAAACACCTGCATAGAATTGTTACCGTTTACAGAAACCGATAATTGAGCAAGTGCTGTTGAGTTAACAAGAAATAAAAAAAGTGCGAGGTTTGTCAGATATTTCATAAATACATTTGATAAAATTTTCGGTGCAAACTTACTGAAAATTATTAAGAGCTATTAGTTTAATATGGTTCCCGTTAGAGTTTGTGATTATTTATTTTAAACATTACCATTTCAAATAAAAGAATCCCTTGATCTCATTTTTAAGTGTATTTCCTCCCTACCGAGGGGGCATTGCAAAATTCAGTGATTATCTGATCCGGAATCTGAACGATAGAACAGATGTAAAGGCTTATAACTTTACCAACTTATATCCTTCTCTTTTGTTTCCGGGAAAAGATCAGTTTTTAAAGGATGACGACACTGAAGAATACGCCAAACGTATCCTTCATTCCTGGAACCCACTGAATTGGAAACAAGCTGCTATAAAGATCGCATCCGATAAACCTGATCATCTTTTAATAAGTTATTGGCACCCCTTTTTTGCGCCTGCTTTTATCAAAGTGATCAATCAGGTGAATAAGAACTCACCTGACACCACCATTTCAATACTGGCTCACAATATTCTGCCTCACGAAAAATTTCCCTTGGGAAAATTCCTATCCAGGAAATTAATGAATAAGGCAGATCAGGTGATCGTTTTATCGGAAAAAAGTACTTTGGAAGCTGACCTACTATCCATCGGTAAAAAAGTCATTAAACTATTTCATCCGGTTTATGAACAGGATCTTCCGGAAGAATCACGATCAGCTCTGAGGAACCAGTACGGATTCTCCGATAACGATCTTATTTTGTTATTCTTTGGGCTGGTTCGGCCTTATAAGGGGCTGGACCTCATGATAGAAGCATTAAATGGCTTGAACCTGGAGGCTAATCAAATTCGCCCGTTTATAGTTGGAGAATTTTATACAGACAAGGAATCTCTTCTATCCCGCATCAAAGAGGAGCACCAAAAATACTATACTGTGATAGACCGGTTTGTAAGTGACCGGGAAATGGCTGAGATACTTACGCTATCTGATGCAATGGTGATGCCCTATCGGTCGGCTACCCAAAGCGGTATACTCGCCAATGCCATCAACTTTGAACTCCCCTGTATTGTATCCGACCTCAAGGGGTTAACGGAACATATTGAAGCCTATAAATCCGCCCTTATCTTTCCTACTGAGAATATTAATGAACTGAAGAAAGCCATAGAATCCATTCAAGATATCGAAGTTCGCACGACCATACGTCGCAATCTGGGAACCTTAAAAGAAGAACTGAGCTGGACTGCGTTTACCGACCTCTTGATGGAGAAAGTATTTAAAGAAAAACCCTAAAAGTATTTGCCTGCAATTAGTAAGCTTCGTATTTTTGGAATCTGTCCTGAGGACGGAAACCGGGGAGTGGCGCAGTCCGGTAGCGCATTCGCTTTGGGAGCGAAGGGTCGCAAGTTCAAATCTTGTCTCCCCGACATCGAGATTTCCTGATCAAAAAAAGCTGATCAGGAAATCTCACTTTTTTTGACATAATGTTAAGTTGAGCGCCCGTAGCTCAACTGGATAGAGCAATTGCCTTCTAAGCAATAGGTTACAGGTTCGAGTCCTGTCGGGCGTACTAACTTAGTGCTTTAAAAGGCGACATGGCCGAGTGGTTAGGCAGAGGTCTGCAAAACCTCGTACGGCGGTTCGAACCCGCCTGTCGCCTCAATTGGTTGTAGCTCTTTTTTGACATATTGATTTTCATATATGCCGCGTTCGTCTAGGGGTCTAGGACGCCGCCCTTTCACGGCGGTAGCACGGGTTCAAATCCCGTACGCGGTACTTAAAATGGAGCTCGTAGCTCAGTTGGTTAGAGCGCCAGGTTGTGGCCCTGGAGGCCGTGGGTTCAAATCCCATCGGGCTCCCTTTTTAATAAGCTGTGGATATTCAAAACATCCACGGTTTTTTTATTGACAAGTTTTTTGATGCCGCGTTCGTCTAGGGGTCCAGGACGCCGCCCTTTCACGGCGGTAGCACGGGTTCAAATCCCGTACGCGGTACAGCAATCAAGCTTCCCTTTTCAAGAAGGGGAGCTTTTTTTGTTTGTGGCATTTAAGATATTATCCATTCTTCTTTCTTAAACTGATAAATAACTGCCCAAACACTAATGGTATTAAGCTCATCACCATTACAACACCCCACATAGGCAGAGTTGGTTTTACGAGACTAAGAACTTCCGCAAACAACGGTACATAGATCGCGGTCAGGAGTAATCCCACACAAAGTAAGATTGCTCCCCAAACCCATTTATTTCTGTTTACAGAATTCGAAAAGTTAGAACTGTGGTCATCTCTCATGTTAAACACGTGCCATAATTGAGCTAGCGCAAGAGTCAGAAAGCTCATGGTAACTGCGCCATCAGCTCCAACACTCATCCATTGAAGACCAATGTAGAATGCGGCAAGAACAGACGTCATGATCACAAAACTGTACACCCCGATCCTTTTCCAGTGTTTCGTCGTTAAAATAGGCTCATCGGTATCTCTTGGCTTTTCTTTCATGATGGATCTATCCCCTTCCCCAAGCCCCAATGCTAGAGCCGGAAAAACATCGGTTACCAGATTCAGGAATAGTATCTGAAGTGGCAGGATCGGGAGTGGCATTCCAATAAAAGAAGCAATACCAACCACGGCTACCTCACTTACATTACAGGACATCAGGTAAAACACAAATTTTCTGATATTATTGAAGATGATCCTGCCCTGCTCTACCGCCACAACGATCGTAGAGAAGGCATCATCTGTTAAAACGATGTCAGCCGCTTCACGGGCCACCTGTGTCCCTCGCTGACCCATAGCGATCCCTATATCCGCTTTTTTCAAAGCCGGTGCATCATTAACCCCATCTCCGGTCATCGCCACCGTTTGATTCTCATTCTGGTACATTTCAATAATATCCAGCTTTTGTTTGGGATCGATCCGGGCATAGACCGATGAATTGAGTTTTGTTTCTTTGTCTGTGTCATACAGCTTGCTGCCATGCACCACCACATTACTACTATTCTCATCCAACCTGAGCTCATTAGCAATGTACCGTGCTGTTTCAGCTTGATCGCCGGTCACCATCACTACATTGATACCTGCCTGCCGACAATCTTCTATGGCCGCTTTAACTCCTTTCCTGGGAGGATCCATTAAAGCAACCAACCCAACAAAACAAAGATCACTGTACGAATTGCCTTCCGATGTATCTGAAAGTTTACTGGCCAGGGCTATCATTCTGTATCCCTGCCCTGCTAATTTATTATTTAGGTCTAACCAATACTGTTGAGCCGTTTTATCAAGAGACTCGCATTCCCCATCTTTTAGGTAAGTGGTACAATGTTCTATAATGGCTTCAGGAGCTCCTTTGGCGTAAACCCTAAATGAATCCTGATCTGTTTTATTCCAGGTGGCCATCATTTTTGTTGTGGAATCAAAGGCATCTTCCTTAACCTCAGGGTGTTCTTCGATCAATTTTGGATGTGAGATCCCAGCTTTGTACCCAAGTTCAAGAAGTGCAATTTCAAGGGGGTCACCATTGTTCTCCTCAGATCCTGCTTCGAAGGTCGCATTGTTACAGATCATTCCAATTTCAATGGCAAGCCTCAGGTCTTGATCTTGTTCAATACTCTTTGAAATTCCGTTTTCTGTCATTTCCTGACCATTCTCCCCATTTACATCTATCTCTTTTTGGTATAGATGAACCTGTGTAGCGGTCATCTGATTTTCAGTCAGAGTTCCCGTTTTATCCGTACAAATTACGGAGGTCGCTCCAAGTGTCTCAACCGACGATAGCTTATTGACCAATGCATTCTTATTTGCAAGGGTTTTAAGTCCCTTAGCCAGTGATAATGTTGCAACAATTGGTAGTCCTTCCGGAATAGCTGCAACGGCTAAAGCAATACCGGTTTCTATCATCAACACAATATCCTTACCACTTAATATGCCGGTAAACACAATGGCCAGAATAATTCCAACAGTCACATAGATCAGTTTATACCCGAGTTTATCCAGCCGTTCCTCAAGAGGTGTGGCTTCATCCTCAGTTGTTTCCACAAGTGAAGAAATTTTACCCAGCTCGGTGTTCATTCCGGTTCCAACCACTACTGCCATGGCTGATCCTCTGGTCACTGCCGTGCCTTTATAAAGCATGTTGCTTCTTTCAGCCAGCACAACTTCTTCTTCCACAACCTCTTCATTTTTGGAAACAGGAAGACTTTCCCCGGTCAGTGCCGATTCATTAGCCTGTAGTTTTGAAGCGTTAATGATCCTGAGATCGGCCGTTATTACATCTCCCCCTTCGATCACCACAAGGTCACCCGGTACCAGTTCCTCGGCATCTACTTCAATCGTCCGGCCATTTCTTTTCACTCGGGTTTTAACGGTTCCCAGCTTGGACAAAGCTTCCATAGCACGGACAGCTCTCAATTCAGTCACAAAACCGATCAGGGTATTAATAAGTATCACGACCAACACAGCCCAACCTTCAACCCACTCACCATATAAAAAGGCTGCTATGGCAGCTATCGCAAGTAAACCTATGATGATACTTTTGAACTGAGCGGCCAAAACAGACCATATACTTCTGCTTTTATGCTGTCTTAACCGATTGACCCCAAATTTATCTCTCCTGATTTGAACCTCTTCCTCTGTCAGGCCCTGTTCTTTATCCACTCCATATTTTGACAGTACTTCACTTCCTGCTAAGGCAAACGGTTTGTTGATTTCTTCAAACTCTGTTTTTGATCCTGACCCTGTTGCCATTATGAAATACTTTGATCGGTGAATATTTTAAGACGGTGACTTAGTTGATTCTGTCTCTTATACGTGGCTTTTGTTTCTCCACATGATTCTTATTTATCAGCTCACCTAACAAACCGGTTGAAAAGAACTGAACACCGACAACCATAAGCAGTATACCTAAAAACAGTAAAGGCCTGTTTCCAATACTTTCCCCAAAGAATATCTTTATAAAAGCCATGTAACCATTAATAACACCACCGGCAATCAGAAGCAGCATACCAATGGTTCCAAAAAAATGCATGGGTTTCTGAAGGTAACGCTGAACAAAAGTGATGGTCACCAGGTCAAGGAAGCCGTTCATAAACCTTGACAGGCCAAATTTGGTCTTGCCATATTTTCGTGGATGATGTTTGACCACTTTTTCAGTTATCCGGCCATAGCCCTCCCTCTTTGCTAGCATTGGGATGTACCGATGAAGCTCTCCATACAAATAGATGTTCTCCACAACTTCTGATCTGTAGGCTTTAAGGCCACAATTAAAATCGTGCAGATCAATGCCTGCTACTTTCCTTGTTACGTAATTGAAAAATTTTGAAGGAATGGTTTTTGAGATCGGATCATGCCTTACTTTTTTCCAACCGCTTACAAGATCGTAACCATCCTTCAACATTTGTATCATCTCAGGTATTTCATGCGGATCATCCTGAAGGTCAGAGTCCAGTGTAACCACAAACTCTCCCGTCGCATTTTCAAATCCGGCCTGCAAAGCTACACTTTTTCCATAGTTATGATGGAATGAAACGCCTTTTACACCCTCTTTACTCAGGGCCAGATCTTTGATCACCTTCCAGGAATTATCTGAAGATCCGTCATCAACAAATATGACCTCATAATTGTATTGAGCAGAAAGAGCTTCTGAGATAGCCTCTTCAAGTTCAGGCAGTGAATCCTCTTCGTTATAAACCGGGATCACTAAACTTATGTCAATATTTGAATTAGTATCCTTATCTTGCAAAATGTAACCTTTTATAAATGATCAGAATTAGTTTACTTTCATAAACAAAACAGCTCTAAAATACACTTTCTGCCTGCTATGAAAAAATTGTATTACTCCATGGGTGAAGTCAGTAAATTAACGGGACTTGAGCCGCATGTTCTCAGAAACTGGGAAAAGACCTATTCTGAGCTTAGACCTAAGAAAAACAGTGCGGGAAACCGTGTGTACAAGGAAAGTGAGCTGGCGCTCATCTTCAGGATCAAAGAGTTGTTGCACGACAAAAAGTACAGCACAGAAGGTGTTCAGGAGATCCTGACCAATGGCGAACCCAAAAAGAAGCAATCAGACCTGAGTGCCGAGGCACAAAAAGACCTTTCTGAGATCCGGGTATTTTTAAATGACCTTCTTGAAAGGCTTTAAGGGAAATAGGTTTATCATCTGATAGGTTCAACGGATCACAAAGTGTACCGCCCTAAACTATTTTTACAAGTATTCTGTATCAAAACTGCATTTTTGCCTTAGAAAACTTCAAAGTAACTAACAAAAATCAGGAATTTATCTTACCTTCATGATTGCTTCATAAAGCCGTATTTGAACAAGCTCAGTAAATGAATTCAGTAAACGAAAACGTATTAATCAAGAGACCTTTCAGCGAGGTAGTATCTGACTATTATCAACTGACTAAACCCGGCATTACTATGTCTGTTTTGGTGAGTATGCTGGTTGGATTTATACTTGGAAGTGGTTCCGATATTAATTTCTCAATTCTTGTTCACGCTCTAATCGGCACCTATTTGATCGCTGCAGGAACCGGTGCTCATAACCAATTTATTGAACGAGTTTCTGACCGACTCATGAAGCGTACGGCCAAACGTCCGCTTCCCGATCAACGAATTGAATCCAGGAGTGGAATGATCTTTTCGCTCTCACTGATCTTTTCTGGTCTCTTCTACCTTATTTTAATGGTCAACCCGGTCGCCGGTGCCGTTTCGTTCGTAACCGCTTTGATCTATTTGGGTGTTTATACCCCTATGAAAAAAGTATCGCCTGTTAACATAGCTATTGGAGCTATCCCGGGGGCACTGCCCCCTGTTGGTGGGTGGGCAGCAGCAACGGGTAATATTGCGGAACCGGGAATGTGGTTGTTATTTGGGATCATGTTTTTCTGGCAAGTACCACATGTACTCTCAATTGCATGGCTGTGTAAAGATGATTACTCAAGCGCCGGTCTTAAGATGCTTCCTAAGAATGATGAAGTGGGGCGTAAAACCCTCTTCTGGTCTATGATCTGTGTTCTGGGTCTATTTCCGGTCACCCTGGCCCTATGGCAACTGAATATTTCAGGAATGATCTTCTTGGTTCTCGGAATGATCTTAGCTATTGGCTTTACAGCTTATACCATCAAATTTGGGATGGACCGAACAAAGGAAAATGCCAAGAAAATGATGTTCGCATCTATTGCCTACCTGCCCTTGGTTTGGGTTGCTGTATTTATTGATCGTTTCATCTCTTTCTGATCTGATCTTACCCTTTTAAAACTTCTGGATTTTATATCAAGCCCCCCTCTTTGCTTATCTATTTTAACATCACAAAAAAAGGTGATCGTAATTCCTTTTAGGGAATCCGAATCACCCTCATTAAAAAATAGATTGCAAAAGCTTTAAGAATTTGCTGAAACTCAGATCTCAGGGTACTGAGCAGGATCAGCTTCACTCATTATCGAGTAGATTGTCTCAAAGATATCCTCAGCATTGGGTTTACTGAAGTAATCACCGTCAGAGGCATAGGCCGGTCTGTGGGCTTTGGCTGTCAGGCATTTAGGTTCAGAATCCAGGTTGAAATACCCGCCTTGTACTTCAAGGATGTTCTGCAGTATATAGGCCGAGGCTCCACCCGGTACATCCTCATCAACGATCAATAGTCGGTTTGTCTTGCCAAGTGATTTACCGATCACATGATCAATATCGAATGGCAACAGAGTTCTTACATCGATCAGCTCAACGGAAATTCCGGCTTTTTCTAATTGTGGAAGCAGGCTTTCGATCATATTGAACGTAGATCCATAAGAAATCACGGTAATGTCTGAACCTTCATTCACGATCTCAGGCTTGCCTAATGGTGTTGTAAACTCACCAAGATTATTCGGCAATTCTTCTTTCAGTCTGTAGCCATTCAATGGCTCTACAATGATCGCAGGGTCATCTCCTTGAAGTAAAGTATTATAAAAACCGGCAGCTTCAGTCAGATTTCGTGGTACACAAAAATGTACCCCTCTTACACCATTAACGATCATGCCCATTGGTGAACCTGAGTGCCAGATTCCCTCCAAACGATGTCCGCGCGTTCTCACAATGAGCGGTGCAGCCTGACCACCTTTGGTTCTGTAACGAATGGTGGCAAGGTCATCAGAGATTCCCTGAAAACAATAGAGCAAATAATCCAGGTACTGAATTTCTGCGATGGGTCTCAAACCACGAATAGCCATCCCAATTCCCTGACCTAATATGGTTGCCTCACGAATACCGGTGTCACTTACACGGGTCTCACCATATTTGTCCTGCATTCCTTCAAGGCCTTTGTTTACATCTCCAAGCTTTCCGGAATCCTCGCCAAACACCAGCGTATTTGGGTATTTCTCAAAGATCTTATCGAAGTTATCACGCAGAACGAGTCGACCATCTACCTTCTTCGGCTTCTCATCGTATTCAGGCTTGATCTCATCCACATTCAGTGGTGAATACTTGGTCTCACTATAAAGGTGTGAGGAATATCTTTCCCTGTTTTCTTTAAGGGAATTTGCAACCCAGTCTTTCAATTCCTGTCGAGCTGAACCGCTTTGACCTGCAGTTGCTGCCAGAGATTTTCGGGCAGCTGATAAAATATCTTTTCGGATCGCAGTAGGATAATTCTTAAGTGCCTTGGCAAAGTCTCCAACTTCCTTTACACCCGACTCTTCCTGTAATTTCGATAGCAGGTCAAGCACTGATTTCTTTTCTTCCTTGATGGGCTTCATGAAAGCATCCCAAGCGGCTTTCTTAGCTTCATTTATCTCAGCCTTTGCTTCTTTTTCAAGCTCATCCAGCTTATCAGCTTTAGCAATATCATTTTCAATGATCCACTGTCGCAGTCTTTCTAAGCAGCAATATTCTTCTTCCCAATTCAGACGATCTTCGTCTTTGTATCGCTCATGAGAGCCTGAGGTGGAATGCCCCTGTGGCTGCGTCACTTCCTGAACGTGAACCAATACCGGAACGTGCTCATCCCGTGCTATCTTTGCTGCTTTTTCATAGGTATCAAGCAAAGCCTCATAATCCCAGGCCTTCACCGTCAGTATCTCATACCCGTCTTTATCATCGGTTCGCTGAAATCCACTCAGGATCTCTGAGATACTTTCTTTGGTCGTCTGATATTTTTTGGATACAGATATTCCGTAACCATCATCCCAAACGGAAACCACCATTGGGACCTGAAGCACCCCACCGGCATTAATGGTTTCCCAAAAAACACCCTCCGAAGTACTTGCATCGCCTATGGTTCCAAAAGCGATCTCATTACCCTTACTCGAGAATTTTTTCCATTCCTTGCCTTTCAGGGCTTTTTCATTTCGATACACTTTGGAGGCTTGCGCAAGCCCAAGTAAACGAGACATCTGTCCGGCTGTGGGGGATATATCTGAGGCCGTATTCTTTGACTTGGTTTGATCTTTCCACTCGCCATTTTCATCTATCAGTCTTGAGGCAAAGTGTGAATTCATTTGGCGTCCGGCAGAGCTTGGGTCAGCTTCCACATCAGCGTGTGCATAAAGCTGAGCAAATAATTGCTGTGGAGTTACCTCACCTATTGCAAGCATAAAGGTTTGATCCCTGTAATAACCGGATCTGAAATCCCCTTCCTTAAATTGTTTGGCTAATGCGATCTGAGGTATCTCTTTACCATCGCCGAAGATGCCGAACTTTGCCTTACCGGTCAGAACCTCTTTTCGTCCGATAAGTGACATATGCCGACTTACCCAACCCAGTTTGAAATCATTCAGGATCTCCTTTTTCTGAGCTGCAGTAAATTTTTTCTTCGTTGATTTCTTTTTCGCTTTAGCCATTTTATAAAATTAGTTCTGAAATTTGGTAAGCACCTTCCGAAAGGGGCGACAGTATAAGGAAAAGCGCTTTTTTATGAAACTGGTTTTGGTCTTCCTAACGTTCTGATCGTTCGCTAAGAAGACCTAAGCAATTTATTCTGTAAAACCGCCTTTAGTCATCTTGATGGGATCCAGGGCTTTATCCAGCTCTTCATCAGAAAGATCGGTCATTTCCTTGGCCACTTCTTTCAATGGTCGTGACTCAGCAAAAGCTTTCTTGGCAATTTTAGCAGCCAGATCGTAACCAATGATCGGATTCAATGCTGTAACAAGAATTGGATTCCTGCCCACCATATCAGCAATTTGTTCTTTCTTAACCTTAAGTCGGAATACAGACCGGTCTGCCAGGTTGCGAGCTGCATTAGCCAGAATATCAATTGACTGGAGTAAATTGTGAGCAACAACGGGTAACATAACGTTGAGCTCAAAATTACCGGCCTGCCCGCCAATTGTTATGGCAGAATCATTCCCTATAACCTGTGCACAAACCATGGTAAGTGATTCTTCGATAACAGGATTTACCTTACCCGGCATGATGGAAGACCCGGGCTGAAGTGCCGCTAATTCTACTTCACCGATTCCACTGTTGGGACCTGAGTTCATCCATCGCAGATCGTTTCCTATCTTCATCAAACCCACTGCTATGGTTTTGAGCTGCCCGCTTAATTCTACCGGAGCATCAACCGTGGCCTGGGCTTCAAAATGATTTTCTGCTTCCACAAAACTCTCACCGGTCAGTTCAGAGATTTTAGCTGCAAAATTCTTACCAAAATCTTTGTGTGTATTGATACCGGTCCCGACAGCGGTTCCCCCCTGTGGTAATTCACTTACTCTTTCAAGAGCCGATTCAACCCGCTTAATTCCCAATTCAACCTGACGTGCATACCCCCCGAATTCCTGTTCTATGGTCACAGGCATGGCGTCCATAAGATGGGTACGCCCGGTTTTAACCACATCAGAGTATTCCTTTCCTTTTTCAAGGAAGGCTTTTTGTAAATGCTGAAGCGCCGGGATCAGGTTATGCTTCACGGCTTTTACAGCAGCCACCCGGATGGTGGTGGGGATCACATCGTTGGAGCTTTGTCCATAGTTGATGTGGTCGTTGGGGTGAATGTTCACATCCACGTTATTCTTAAGCTCGTTAGCCCTGTGGGCGATCACCTCGTTGGCATTCATATTTGTTGAAGTACCCGAGCCGGTTTGGAAGATATCGATCACAAATTCCTTATCGTGGACGCCTTCAATCACTTCCTGTGCGGCTGCCTGAATGGCTTCAGCAACTCCCTTGTCCAAAAGACCAAGTTCGGCATTAACTGCAGCCGCTGATTTTTTAACGTATCCAAGTGCTTCAATGAATTCCCGGCTGAATTTGATACCACTCACCGGAAAGTTATCGTGGGCTCTTTGGGTTTGTGCACCGTAAAGGGCATCTTTTGGAACTTTAATTTCACCCATTGAATCTTTCTCGATACGAAAATCACTCATCTTACTTAGTTCTTTTAGAGGTTAAAAGGAATACTCTGTCTTCAACATGAACGCATAAATACAGAGCAGAGAAATTTAATTTCTTAGCCTCGAAAAGATAAGGAAAAACTGTGTAGATGTTGTGAAATGGTTGTTAAAATTGGTGAGATGCTCAGAGCGATTTTGAGTACATCCGATAGGTCTTATCCAGTTTACCACCAATGCGTTCAGCAACGCGTATCATTTCAGGATTTGATTCCAGGACCCAGCTCATTTCCGACTCGGTCTTATTTTCACCTTTCAGGCCGTTTTGAATGGACCTATGATGCAGCAAAGCATCAATTCCTTTACCCTGATGTTCAGGAACTACCCCCATCAAAGCGGTTCTCAGAGAGTTGAGCTTTTTCTTTTTCCACAGAAGTTTAAAGATCCCAAATGGAAAAAGCTTTCCATTCATCGTTTTCAAGATCTCATTGATGTTGGGTATTCCGATCGAGAATCCAACCGGTTTTCCGTTCATCTCTGCAATGTGGGCGTAATCTGTATCAATGATGAATTTCAGGTCTTTGGCCACCGCATCAAACTCGGCTTCAGAAAGTGGAATAAACCCCCAATTCTTTTTCCAGGCCTCGTTAAATATCTCACGAACGATCCGGATCTCAGATTTAAGATTTTTAAGATCAACGGGACGGATATCAATGTTGGGAAGTCGCTTTTTAACGATATTCATCGCCCGGTTCATTCGGTCCAGCGAAACAGTCTCAGTATCCACCATATAGGCATACAGGTCCATTTCTTTTTCGAAACCGGCTCCTTTGATGAGCCTGTCGTAATAATCAAAGTTGTAAGGCATCAACACATAAGGATCCTTGTCAAACCCATCGATCAAAACCCCAATGGTATCCATCATACTGGGGCTGGCCGGACCGATCACTTTGTTCATGCCTTTATCACGCAGCCAGTCTGAGGCTACGCGAAACAATAGATTTGCAGTGTGTTGATCATCTATACATTCAAAAAAACCAAAATGTCCTGTTTTGGAATTGTGATAATCATTGAACCGGTGATCGATAATGGCAGCAATTCTACCTACCAGATTTCCATCCTTTTCTGCCATGAATAGTTGGATCTCGGCATTTTCGAAGAAAGGATTTTTATCGGTATCGATAAGCTTCTTCTGGTCCATCCGCAAAGGTGGGATCCAGTGTTCAGCATTCTCGTAGAAGGTGTATATAAAATCTACAAATCGTTTCCTTTCATCCTTTGAAGAAACAACCGTGACAGCGGAGCTATTCATACGGTACTACAGTTTAATTATTCAACTCCGGAGTGACCGTTACGATCAATGATACCATGCTTCAGCCCTACTTTACGGAAGGCCTCTAGGATCTGATCCAGGTGTTCATCGGTGTGGCTTGCCATGTAGCTGGTTCTCAGCAGAGACTGCCCTCTTGGCACAGCAGGGGGAACAACCGCATTTGCATATACGCCTTCTTCAAACAGGTCTTTCCAGAAACGGAAACAATCCATCATTTCACCGATCACGACCGGTATAATAGGACTTTGACTGTTCCAGACATTGAACCCAAGATTCTTAAGCTCTTTACGCATGTAATTTGCGATCTCTTCCAATCGTTCGAGTCTCCAGGGCTCTTCCTGAAGGATCTCAAGAGCTTTCAATACTGTAGCCACATTAGCCGGTGGCATAGAAGCACTGAAAATATGTGCCGGTGAGTTATGTCTGATAAATTCAATAACCGGTTTATCGCCTACCAGAAAACCGCCAAGTGATGCAAATGATTTAGAGAAGGTACCGCTGATCAAGTCAACTTTATCGGTCAACCCAAACACGGAAGCTGAACCACGTCCTCCATCTCCAACTACACCAACGGCATGAGCATCATCCAGGTATAACCTTGCGTTGTATTTTTGAGCAAGATCTACCAGCTTTGGAACATTGGCAAGTGTGCCTGACATGGAAAATACACCATCAGTAATAATGATCTTACCTGAATCAGGATCGGCCCGCTGTAAAAGCTTCTCGAGCTGATCCATATCATTGTGTTGATACCGAACGGTCTTCGCATTCGAAACCAGGGTACCAACTACGATACAGGCATGATTGTCCTTATCAGAGAAAATAATATCGTTACGGCCTGCAATGGTTTGTATCGATCCCTCATTGGTTTGATATCCGGTACTGAACAATACACAGGCTTCCTTACCCATGAATTCGGCCAGTTTTTCCTCCAGTTCCAGGTGACTGTCAAGTGTTCCGTTCAAGTATCTTGAACCGGTACATCCGGTACCGTATTTGGTCAAAGCATCCTGGGCTGCTTTGATCGTACGTGGATCGTTAGTGAGGCCAAGGTAATTATTGGAACCGGCCATGATCACACGGTGCCCTTCAATTTCTACAATGGTTCCGTCAGTGGCTTCCAGGGGCTTAAAGTATGGAAACAATCCTGCTTCTTTTACCTCATCGGCTTTTCTGAAATTATAAGCCTTTGAAAAAATGTCTGAATTTTTGGCGCTTGTTTTCTTATCGGCCATTAGGTGATTTCCTTAAAAAAGATTCTAAATAAACATCAAAATATAGCCGGCTTCTTGATCCTAAAAAGTTATTACTAAAGACGTTAGAAAAACCGACTGCTGATACAAAAAGTAATTATCTGAGCAAAGATAACAAATTTATAAGAATGCTTCTGAATTACATGTAAATCAGTACTCAGATGAGCAATTTTCTTCGATGATCCTCAGCCCTTCTTAGCTAACAAATCCTCGTATGTTTCAAACAACATTTTAAAATGTTGCTCCATGGTAACGATGTCATTTTCTGCGGCTTTTACGGTGGCGTTCACCAGGTCACTTCGATCCCGACTTACCAGATTCAGTAATCCTTTAGTAAAGGACTCGCTGTCCCCGGGTCTGTAGGTTTCCCCAAGTTCAGGATTTGCGATCTCTGCGGCCCCACCGATCTCGGGTACCAATACAGGGAGTCCACTGCACACAGCTTCCGCTACCACAATACCATAAGTTTCAGCGGCAGAACCGTGAACAAAATAATCTGATGAGGCCAGAATATTGGCGAGTTCGTCCCTGTTCTCCGTAAATCCCATCAATTTGACCAGATCCGATTTACCGGCCTTCGATTCCACATATTTTCTGATGGGTCCGTCTCCAAAAATCATCAACCCCATGGGTGTTTCTTCTGAGGCCTTGATAAATCCATCAATTATGGTACCTAATCTCTTTTCGGGATGATGACGGCTTATCGCGATCATAAGCTTAGCATCTTCAGGAAGCCCAAAATCAGCTAATAGCCTGGACCGAAGCTTCTCATCTCTTCGTTTCGGTGAAAAGAAATCCTTATCGATCCCGAACGGGACAGCAATTGGATTTTTCACCCCATGTTCACCTATCCGTTCTGCCAGCCAGCTACCACTTACAATTGTAGCGTCGAACCGGTTACTCAGATTCTGTAAATACTTCCAGTAGAATCCAAACATCTTATCAATATTCCTGAAACCAACGGAGTGCCCAAAAAAAGTTTGTGGGTAAGCCGCGATCGGATCCTGATGAAAGATAAAGGTCTTGACCGCATCCCCCTTCCACCTGCCGGCAAACCAGCCGCCTGTCCACGGTGACGAACCTTCCACTACATCCGGCTTTTCCCGATCCAGGATCTCATGAACGGCTTTTTCTCTCCATAGAATATAGTATCGCCAATCGACCGGTAATCGCGGGCCTTTTACCCAAATGACTCTCCCGCCATCACGTTCCTCTTCTCCCCAATCCTCGCCGGGGGCAACGATCACGATCTCGTGGCCCATCTGGGACCCAAACTTCAATTTTTGATTGATGTAGGTTTTAACACCTCCACCCTGATCCGTATAAAACTCTGCAACGTCAATGATCTTCATAAAATGGAGATCCCTTAATTATTTTTCTGGTTGATAGCTGTATTCAATACTTCCCGATAATTCTGAACCAACTGTCCGTTGATCTCGTCCCACTCGTAACCCAAGGCTTTCTCCCTGGAGCGCTCTCCCATCTCTTTTCTCAAGCTTATACTTTCAACGATCTTTTTAAGCTTTTCCGTAAAATCGGTTTTATCCTGAGGTTCTGCCAAAAAGCCATTTACCCCATCCTCAACCAAAGAACGGCTGCCCGTGGCATTGGCAACAAGGCATGGCAAGCCACAGCTCATAGCTTCGAGGGTTACGTTGCCAAAAGTTTCGGTGTGAGATGGAAACATGAACACATCACTGCTTGCATAGGCCGTAGCCAGATCCTCGCCATTTAAAAAACCGGTGTAAACCGCTTCAGGCATTAACTCCTGTAATTCGGCTTTTGCCGGCCCATCTCCCACCACCATGGCTTTTATGTGAGCGTTCTCTTCAGAAAGTTTTTGAACACTATGACGGAAGGTATCCAGTTCTTTTTCCCACACAAGACGAGACACGAATGTTACAACGATATCATCTTCTTTAAAGCCTCGTTCCTTTCTCCAGCTTTCGCTCCTTTTATCGGGGGAAAACAGATCTGTATTAACCCCTCGTGCCCAGATCTTCATCTCACTTTTAAATCCATGAGGTATGAGCTCATCGATCATGGATTGTGACGGAACATACACATGCCTACAAGCATTGTAGAACCAGCTCAAATATTTCCATGCTACGCTCTCTATCAGGTTCAATCCATAGTATTTCAGATAACTGGTAAAGTGGGTATGGTATGAACCGACAATGGGAACATTATGCTTTTGTGCCCATTTTTTAGCTTTCAATCCGCCAACATCAGGGGTGGCTATGTGAACCAACGTGGGGTCAAATTCCTTAAGTGCTTTTTTAGCCTCTCGGGACAGCCCGAGTGTTGCCCGGTATTCTCCCCTTCCGGATACGGGCATTCTTACAGAGGGCAATGGAATCAGCGTACCGTTGTGTTCCAGATCCGGTTTATCGATGGTTGGGCCAAATACCAACACCGGAATACCCTGATCTTCCAAAAACTTGACCAACCTGTTTAGTGTAAGGGAAACGCCATCTTTGATATGATTATAATTTCCGGTAAAAAGGGCGATTCTTAATTCTTTCATAAAAATTTAAAAGCAGGTGGCAGATTCGTATCTTGATCGCCCTGCAATGTAATAGAGATTCTGATTATTATATTTCGATAAATAATCTTTAAATATAAGGAATTTAATGAAAGCCTTTGTAACCGGCGGAACTGGTTTTATTGGAAGTCACCTTGTTGAAGCACTTTTAGATTCTGACAACTATTCTGAGGTCCGTTGCCTGGTTAGAAGTAATGAGAAATGGCTAAACGGACTCGACTTTAAAAAGATCTCAGGTGATCTCAACGATCTAAAAGCATTAGGTGCCGGACTTGAAGACGCAGACATCCTGTTTCATGTGGCCGCAATTGTGAAAGCACCAACAAAAAAAGAGTTTACCCGTGCCAACGTTGAAGCGACTGAAACACTTGTAAGACTGGCTCAGAAAAAAGGAGTCAAAAACATTGTTCTTCTTTCCTCTTTAGCCGCGGCAGGGCCAAGTAACGGTTCACCCAAAACCGAACGCGATCCCATGGAGCCTGTGAGTATGTATGGGCAATCGAAAAAGGAGATGGAAAAGAAGATCAAACAAGTCGCAACAGAGAGCGACAGCATAAAAATAATTCGACCGCCGGCTGTGTATGGCCCCAGAGAGGATCAGATCTTTTCGTTCTTTAAAAGTTGCTCGAGAGGCATTTGTCCTATCATTGGGGATGGGAACAATCCGAAGGTATCGATGGTGTATGTAAGTGACCTTGTGGATGGTATCATGCAGGCGGCAGCAAAAACGGATCCCGGCATTCACACTTATTTTATTTCAGGGGAAGGCACTCATTCATGGAATGAAATTCGTAGTGTCACCTCCAAAGTTCTGGGTAAACGAACCATCCCACTTAAGATCAAACCCGCACTGGTAAAAAAAGCGGCAGCGGTCATTGAAAATATTTCATCATTATTTGGGATCTATCCCGTTGTGAATAAAGAAAAAGCAAACGAGCTGATACTGGAATGGACCTGCAGCTCTAACAAAGCACAAAATGAAATTGGTTATGTACCCAAAACCTCACTGGCGGAAGGTATTTCACGCACCATTCACTGGTATAAAATGCATAAATGGTTGTAAGGCTATGAGATCAAACTTAGAACATCTCCTACTTCTCTTAATTGTTTCATTGATAACATTACCTGCGGTTGCACAGGACAAACTGATGCAGGATTTCTCAAATGTCATGGAGATCCCTGAGATCGTGGCTATGGAATCTTCTCCAACTCACTTGTACGTATTATCAGCTTCAGAAGGCATGGTTGTATTCCGATCCTATCCTGATTCACTTCAATGGCTGTACACATCATCAGGCATGCAGAGACGAGGCGATAAGATCATGGCTGATATTCGATTTGCATACTTGTTTGGTGATACCAATCGATTAACCATATTAGAACCTACCTCAGCACTTGGTGTTTATTCTTCCACGCTGCTTCCACAAAAACCGGCAGCAACTGCACGCATCGGTAATAACCTCTTTATAGCACTTGGACAAAATGGCTTAGGAAAGATATCTCTTGATACCCCTGAAACCGTTGACTCATCTCCTGAATATGTGATCAAAGACCAGACCTCAGGTCATACAGTTCTTGATGTGCGATCAACTGCTGTCAGTAAACAACTGTTTGTGTTAACAGACGCACCTTCACTGCTTGTACTCGATCACAAAGATCAAAAATTGCAATTATCCCAAAACATTGATCTGACCACAAATCTCAGAAATATCTTTGTGGATGATGAGAACGTATGGGGTGCCAACAATAACGGAGAAATATTCATGATCCGGGCTGCGGGTGTGGGGCAGAGAATCGGTTCCATAAATGAACGCACAGAAAGCATTTACAGATGGAATGACCGAACTTTTGTGAGAAGTGTTTCCGGTAAAGTCTGGGTAACAGGTGTTAACTCAAATACACTTCAACCCTGGAAAACTGATGGAGCCGCAGATAATTTTCTGACTAAGAGTAAAGAACGATTGTGGATTGCTGAAAACGACAAGATCTCTGAGATCAAGGTATCGAACACAACAAATCCTGATGTGACGGCTAATTCAAATTCGAGCACTGGGTTCAGCATTAAAGATATTCCCAATCAGATCGTGACCTACCCTGCCCCACTTCTTTTGCCTCTGGAAATGGAAGGTAACCGTACAACCCAGGATATTGAATTTTCGTACCGGTCTAACGTCAAAAATGCCATGGTTCGAAAGCAAGGATTTTACTGGCAACCCAATATCAATCAGGTTGGAAGCTTTTGGTTTACGGTTTTAGCAACAGATAATGAAGGGCGCTCAGACAGTACCCGATTTCTGGTAGATGTTCGTTCATTTAATTCACCGCCCCGATTCAGTCCGGTCAGAAATACCAGCATTGCTGTTAACGAACCTTACGAACTCATTTTCAGTGCAATAGACCCTGATAGTCCGGAACAATCTGTAGTCAGGTTTATCGGTGTTGACATGCCGGATGGAGCTGCCTTAAATGAAAAAACCGGAACCTTTACCTGGACACCATCTGAACGACAACTTGGTGAATCCACATTTAAAGTCATCGCAACGGATAAACTTGGGGCAGCTTCTTCGGTTGAAGTAACCCTGAATGTGCTTGATATCTCCCGGGGAAGTTCTGAGAACGGAAATTAGGCTACATCTGTATTAGAAACTCAGCTCAACTTTAATCGAAGACGTGGACCCAAAGCAATTTCGAACTGAACTTCTGAACTGGTATCAGGATCATAAACGTGAAATGCCCTGGCGTGGTGAAGCGGATCCTTACAAGATCTGGATCTCAGAGATCATGCTCCAGCAAACACAGGTTCAGCAAGCTACTCCCTATTTTAGAAATTTCATCTCTCTGTTTCCAACAGTGTACGATCTTGCCAAAGCAGTTCAACAGGAAGTACTGAAAGCCTGGGAAGGTTTGGGTTATTACAGCCGTGCCAGAAATCTTCATGCTGCAGCAAAAATGGTGGTTAAAGAATTTGATGGACAGGTACCTGATACCTATGATGAGATCATAAAACTGAAAGGAGTGGGACCTTACACAGCTGCGGCCGTCACAAGTATAGCCTTCGGCAAACCAAATGCCGTAGTGGATGGAAATGTGATCCGCGTCATCACCCGGTATTATGGCATCGAAGATGACACCCGAAGCAGTAAAACGAGACGACAGGTTCAGGAACTGGCCGATGAACTAATTGATAAGCAGCACCCTGGAGATTTCAATCAGGCGTTGATGGAATTAGGATCCGTGATCTGCACACCTTCCAAACCGAAATGTGATTCCTGCCCTATTCAAGCCGGATGTACTGCCTCTAAAATGGCCAAAACAGATTCCATCCCCTATAAATCTCCTGCCAAGAAAAAACCTCATTACACTATCGGAGTTGGGATCATTGAGCGTGATCAGGATGGTAAGATACTGATCGCCTTGCGGCCAAATGAGGCTATGCTGGGTGGGCTCTGGGAGTTTCCGGGCGGTAAACAGGAAGATGGTGAAGACATTCAAGAAACTGTTGAACGGGAGTTAAAGGAAGAGCTCGGAGTGGAAGTGAAAGCCTACAAAGAGCTTACACATTTAAAACATACCTACTCGCACTTTTCCATAACCATGCATGCCTGGCACTGTAAGCTGCTTTCCGGGGAGCCCAAACCTAAAGAAAGTCAGGAAGTAAAATGGGTGGCCACCGATGACCTTCAGAAGTTTCCATTTCCAAAAGCTAATCAGGTCCTGATCTCCAAATTGGTAAACTGAATCCCTTTTACTATTTGATCGCTGTTCCACTGATATGAGGTATGATCGGAAGGAATACCGTTTTACTTTTGAATTCCTCCAGGTCGATCTTACTAAACGGCACTTTATCAATACTTGAGGCTGTATCCCTGTTTACATGGCAGCCATCAAAAAACCACTTCCATGGCTTTTGCACAAAGTTTTGTAGACGACACAGCCATGTATGATGCTCCGATCTAACGTGTTCAATGAAGACAAACTTCCCACCTGTTCTTAGGATGCGATGAATTTCTGACAATACCTGATCAGGATATTCCACCGTACACATAACCAGGCTATCCAATACCATATCGATCGAATCAGAAGGCAGGTCAATGGATTCGGCACCTGTGTTATGAATTTCAATAGTCACATTAAATCTTTCGGCTCTCCTCTTGAGAATTTTATTGTAGGATTCATTCGGCTCTATCACGATCACCTTGGTACCCGGTTTAAGGTATCTGAAGTTCGCCCCATATGCCGCACCGATCTCCACAATTGTTTCCGGATGATCGCGAAGCAGCGACTGCTTCCTTCCGCCGTAATGAGCATCCATATACCGGTCAACCAATGAAATGAACCAATCGTTAATAATGTGAATCAATTTGACTGCAATTTGTTTGTATAATCGTATGGAAAGGTACCAAAATCCTGACCGCTTTAACCTAAATGAAAAACACTCATAAAGTAGAAAAATTCCTTGCCCCGAAAGAGAAAAAGATATCGAACCATCTCTAAGCGTAAACTCACTGAACTTAAACCCTTTCTCGATGATCTGGTAGTAAAAATTGAAGTGCCGGAGTATATCGACAGTGATCCTGTGCAATTTATGCATGCCTTTGAGGAAAAGAACGACCGGGAAATCGCCGGATTTTTTGCAGCAGTTATGGCCTGGGGCCGGCGGGATATTGTGAACGCCAAGGTTGAAGACCTCTTGAATAGAATGAACCATCAACCTACCGAGTTTATTTTGAATTACACGGAAAAGGATGCCCCTAAATTTGAAGGATTCAAACACCGCACTTTTAAACCGGTGGATATGCACTGGTTAACGAAGACGCTGCAATCCATTCTACTGAAATTCGGAAATTTTGAAGCCTTCTGGGCATTCTGTGATGATCAGGCTATACGTGAGAACAGGGATCTGATCTCAGTATTCAACGAACAGTTTTTCACATTCCATCCTGAAATGCCTGTGCGGGTTCATAAACACATTTCAAATCCTGAAAAGAACAGCTCAGCCAAAAGACTGTATATGTACTTACGATGGGTGATCCGAAAAAACAGTCCGGTAGACCCCGGCACCATGAGTTTTATGGGACCCGAAAAGCTAAAGATCCCGCTGGATGTGCACGTTGCACGTCAGGCTCGGAAACTTGGACTCCTGTCACGCAAGCAAAATGACTGGAAGTCTGTGCTGGAACTTACAAAACGTCTGCAGTTCTTAGATCCGGATGATCCTGCAAAATATGATTATGCCTTGTTTGGAATAGGTGTTTTGGGCTCTGATATACCTGAGGAACTGATCATCAACCAGCGGGTAGAGTGAGCCCCTCCAACTTAGATTGTTTAGAGCAAGCTTGCAGCGTCCGCAGGTCTTGCGAGCATTATGGACAGGAGCCTGCAACCCGAACGCTGCGAGGTACGCTGGACGCTCGCAGGTTCTATATGGTTTTAGGTTCTACATAGTTCAGAATAAAAATCAGGCAACACTTTTCGTTCTAAATTAACTGTACCTCACCCATTCCAGCCTGATCAACCACATATTTTAAAACACCTAAAGACTTTGTATATTTAATGTTCCCAATTATGGGAACTAAAAATCAAATGAAAGGATGTGATACTTCATGTTAGGAGTCGAAGTAAAAGACAACGAAAGTGTTGATCGCGCAATAAACCGCTTCAAGAAACTGGTAACCCGATCACGTGTTCTCAACGAATACAAAGATCGTCAGCAGTATACGAAGCCGTCAGTTGAGCGACGCGAAGCTTTGAAAAAAGCCAAGCGAGAACAACGACGTCGCAATCGCGACAACTTCTAAACGAAGTGTAACGAATTCAAGCCCTCCGGTTCTACCTGAGGGCTTTTTTTATGGCCTGATGTAAGTATCTGATGCCATCTTTTTGTTTGGAATCAGGTGAGATCAGGTCCTCGAAACCCAGTTTTTTAGCTTCTTTGATCCGTTGCTCCAGGTGTGGAACCGTTCTAACTTCTCCTCCAAGTCCTACCTCTCCCACAAAAGCCATCTTTTGAGCTACCGCTTCGTCCATCAGGCTCGATACCAAAGCACAACAGACCCCAAGGTCACCGGCAGGATCATTCAAACGGAACCCTCCTGCTATATTCAGATACACATCATGATTCGAAAAGTTCTTCCCAACCCGTTTTTCCAACACGGCTAATAATAAAAGAAGTCGGTTACGGTCAAATCCATTCGCTGTTCTTTGGGGTGAACCGTAAGCTGAGGGCGTAACCAATGCCTGTACTTCGATCAACAGCGGGCGTGTGCCTTCCATGGTACAAACTACCGCATTTCCACTCACTCCGGCCGTTTTATCTGATATGAATAATTCTGAAGGATTCGATACCTCACTCAAACCATCAGATTTCATCTCAAAAACCCCAACTTCCTGTGCAGCACCAAATCGGTTTTTAAGACTTCTGAGTAAACGATATGTGTACTGTTTATCCCCTTCGAACTGCAGTACTGTATCTACCATATGTTCCAACACCCTGGGACCTGCAATATCCCCTTCTTTGGTCACGTGACCTATAACGAGTGTGGTGATATTCTTCTTTTTAGCTAACTGCTGGAATAAGGCTGCACATTCCTTCACCTGCTGAATGCTGCCGGGCATACTCGATAATTCCGTTCGATAGACCGTTTGAATGGAATCCACGATCAGCAGATCTGGCTTCATTTTCTGAGCTTCAGCAATGATGTTATCAACCTGCGTTTCGTTGTAGATCAACAAGTTCTCTGACTCAACTCCCAGGCGGGCAGCTCGCTGCTTGATCTGTCCGGCTGACTCCTCGCCCGCACAATATAAAATAGTCATTTCAGGATTAGCCTTGGCGATCTGTAGGGTCAGCGTACTTTTTCCGACCCCCGGTTCCCCCCCAATGAGTACATATGACCCTGGTAAAAAACCACCACCCAACACTCTATCCAGTTCACTGATGTTACTTTTGAACCGGGTCTTTTCAGAGGTTTCAACATCCTGTAACCTCTTTGGCTCAGCAGTTGATTCGAGTCCCTCTACCTTGGCTTTATGATTGGACGATGACTTGTTCTTTGAAACTGTTTTTTCAACAAAGGTATTCCATTCATTACACGATGGACAACTGCCATTCCATTTCGGTGAAATGTATCCACAATTAGAACACTCAAACTGAGTTTTGGTCTTAGCCATCTTAGTCTTTCTTTATTTCCACAACCTTTTGATTTACATACCAGGTGGTTGCCATTATACCCAAACCGATACTTATATAGTAACTGATGATTCGCCAGAGGAATACAGCCAAACCGATAAATCCTTCACGGGAAATCAATGGTCCCTGAAAGAGTACAAAGAGTCCTTCCACTCCCCCACTGCCGCCGGGTGTTGGAACGACCAGGAAGGCAAGATTCATTGCCAGACTTCTCAGCACCGAAAGAACCTCAGGAGCAGGTAAGAGACTCAATACCACAATGGTCGGTAATGCAATACGCATCAGCCACGACATCGTTGACAAAGTGAATGCTTTCACCAAAAAACTGAATGGTTTTCTGCGTAACTGATGCGCATACTCTTCGAGGTTCTCGGCCTCTATCTCGATCTTATCTCCCATTCTTCGAAGGATAGGCAGTTTAAATACAAACTTGACCACTTTCTTGATGGCAGCAGGGTTGACCAAAACACCATAAGCTAATACACTTGCATAGCTTAGTAAGCCAACATATAAAAGCCCCATGGAAACATCACCAACTAATCCAATTTCAGCCGGAACCACCTCATAGAATATACCGGCAAACAGTAAGATCGGTATGGCCATGGCAAACCAGATCTGATCCAGTAAAACTCCGTAGAGAATGATAGCGCCGGAATCACCAAGCTTAAGTCCCTCCTTTGTCATAGCATAGGTCGCCATTGGCGCACCTCCAATAGTTGATGGGGTGACTGCCGAAGTGAAGTCCCAGGCTAACACGACCCTTACGGATGCCATCCAGCTAAGTTTTTTATCCGCCAGAAAACGGATCTTTGCCGCACTAAACCACACTCTCAACAAAGAAACAACCAATGCGATCCCTAATCCGGGCAGTCGCTTTGGAGCAAGGTGTTTCAGGACACCGGGAGTATAGGTCCAATAAATGACCGCTCCCATGGTTACAAGGCTAAGCATTACTGAGATGATCAGATACTTCCTTGAAAACAAAGATTGTGGCTGCCTAATATGTTTATGCTCAGAACTCAACAGGGATGAACTTTTGAAAAAGATAAAAAAAGCCTTGCAGGTTACCTGCAAGGCTTAATAAAATTTGAGGCTTTCTTATGCCAGTGTGATATCATCGTTCAGATACACATCCTGAATCATATTCAGAAGTTTCACACCTTCACCAAGCGGTCTTTGAAATGCTTTACGACCACTTATGAGTCCCATACCACCGGCTCTTTTATTGATGATAGCCGTTTTAACCGCATCGGCAAAATCATTTGTACCGGACGCTCCGCCTGAGTTTATCAGGCCTGCGCGGCCCATAAAACTGTTTGCTACCTGGTAACGGGTCAGATCGATCGGGTGATCTGAAGAAAGTTCGGTATAAATACGTTCATCAAGCTTACCATAGCTGGAATCGCCGGAATTAAGAGCTTTGTAACCACCGTTGTTGGTTGGCTGCTTTTGCTTAACAATATCAGCACCTAAAGTTGTACCAATATGGTTAGCCTGACCGGTTAGATCAGCAGAGCTGTGATAATCAACACCATCTACTTTAAAGGCATTATTTCTGGTGTAGCACCATAGAATAGTTGCCATACCTAATTCATGGGCATAAGCAAATGCCTGAGCCACTTCCTGGATCTGACGGTTTGATTCTTCAGAACCGAAATAGATCGTTGCTCCAACAGCTGCGGCTCCCATATCATAAGCCTGATCGATGGTTCCAAACATGATCTGATCGTAGTTGTTTGGGTAGGTGAGCAACTCATTATGGTTAATTTTTACCACAAAAGGAATCTTATGGGCATATTTTCTTGAAACAGAAGCCAATGCACCAAAAGTAGATGCCACAGCATTACAACCGGCTTCCATGGCAAGGTTAACAATATGATCAGGATCAAAATAATCCGGATTCTTGGCGAATGAGGCACCCGCTGAGTGCTCTATCCCCTGATCCACAGGCAGAATAGACAGGTAACCGGTTCCACCCAGACGACCGTTGTTAAGTAACCGCTGAAGGTTTTGAAGTACCCTGTTATTTCTATCTGAGTGATACCATACTTCATCAACGTATGAAGCGGATGGCTTGATCAGGCGGTCTTTGCTGATGGTTTCACATTTATGTTCTAAAAGATCGGAAGCTTCATCTCCCAGAAGTTCTTCGATACTATTAATTCCAAGTGACATAATTAATTTCCCTTATTTAAAATTGTTTTTATGAGTGAGTAAGTGGGCAGAAAATATAAGCCTAAAAGAGGGAAATGGCTAAACTGATCTTTAAGTAATTATTCGAGTGAAGCACTGAATAGGAATATCCATTGGCTGTTCGATTAATCTGAATTTAATTCAGAATTTAGCGGCTTTACGGCTGCACTTTTCGATTCAGGTCAACAGTTAATTAAATTCTCGCACAAAAAATGACTCATCGTTCAATTAAATTTCTATTAATTCAATTTAAACGCATCAAATATTATTCATTCACACTTTTACTGAAAGCGCTTTTTCAGTCTTAATTTCCTTTCTGAACCCTATTCTGATAGAATTAACCTTAGCTGAACATTATTTAGAGAAGGATTGGAATTACTGAAACTATTCTTCGTAATTTTCGTTTTGTCAACCGTGCATCAATTCACGAGTTGAAGTTTTAATCACACACAGTAAATGACTACCGGTCAGTAAATGGGAATTAAAGAACGAAAAGAACGCGAAAAAAGTCGCCGCAGAGATCAAATACTCGACGCTGCTATTGAGCTGACAGGCCAGCAGGGTTTTGAGAGAACCACTATGGATGAGATAGCTGAAAAAGCTGAGCTCAGCAAGGGTACACTTTATCTCTATTACAAAGACAAATCCAGCCTGTATCAGGCTATCAAGAAAAGAGCCTTGCAATCTTTGCATCAGGATTTCCTGACTGTTCTTCAGCAAGATAAGCCCGGAGCCATGTTGGTTAAGGAAATGATCTCCTCGTTTCTGGATATGATCCAAAAGAATGTCACTTTCACAAAAGCCATAATGCTGTATCGAGGCTCAGAATCTTCAGATAGTGATCAGCAGTCGTCCATTGCTGAGAAATGCCTGAATATTGAAAATGATGTGAATATGCTCATGGTCAAAGCTATACAGATCGGGGTTCAGGACGGCAGCATAACCACCAAATTGGATCCTAAATTATTGGCCCTTCAGATCGGCTTCCAGATGCGCGGATTACTTCAGTTTTACATTCTTGACAATAAAAATATGGGCGTCAAGATATTCAAAGAACAGAAATTAACCCTTGGTGAACTCATGGATCAATTTTTGAACATTCATCTCAGTCATGTTGAAAAGCCATGATCACCATTAAATTAAAAACGACTTTACTAAACCATCGAATTATTGACATGATACAAAGCAGAAACGCCTTCGGTTTTTTAACCGGGATCTTCATTCTGATTTTTGGTCTTGGTTTGACCACCTATTCACAGGCTCAGGATGCCTCTGATTTTAAAATAAACCAAACCCAGACCTTAGATCTAAAGCAAGCCATTCAGATCTCCCTGGCTAATAATACACAAATGAAACGGTCACTTCTCTCGGTCAGAGATGCAGATCAACAGGTGAGAAATGCCTGGAGTAACGTAATGCCTGAAGTTTCAGCTTCGGCTAATTACACCAGAAACCTTGAAGTACCCGTCAACTTTATTCCGGCCATCATCTTTGATCCCAATGCCAATCCGGATGACCTCATCCCCGTTGCCTTTGGAACCGATAACAACTGGCAGGGTGGCTTCACCGTATCACAAACCCTATTCAGTGGGCAGGCTTTTGTCGGCATCAGCAGTTCAGAACTGTACAAAACGGCCCAATCTGAGGGCATGCGAGCTACAGCTCAGGGTATTGTCACACAGACAAGAGTTACCTACTATCAGGCATTAGTGGCCAAAGAACAACTTCGGTTGGTAGAAACCCAGATCAACCGTATCAAAGAAAATCTTGAGGATACCCGAAAATTATTCGAACAAGGATTTACGGATGATTATGCCATTCTGCAACTCGAAGTTCAGCTAAGCAACCTTGAACCTCAACTAACACAGGCAGAGTTCGCGGTTGATGAAGCTCTTAGAAACCTGCTTGATGTCATGGGGCTTCCCGTTCAGCTTTCTGTGGATATTAAAGGGAACCTGAGTGATTACAAGATCGACGATAACAGTGTGACTGATCCTGAAAACAAGGAACTGCACGAAGTCGATACGATGACTCCCCTGGTACTCACCACCGACTCATCCGAAATTGAGCAAGCTTTTGAATTGCGCGGTGATCTCAGAGTACTGGACATACAAAAACAATTACAGGGAAAGCAGCTTGATGCACAACGCAGTGCCTATCTCCCAACCGTTTTTGCCAACTACGGATTAAACTGGACAGCCTCTCAAAGAGGGAAACCGGTCTTTTTTGGAACCGAACAGACCCGTGCCAGATCACAAACCCTGACGGTGGGCGTTCAGCTTCCCATATTTCAGGGATTTAGCCGTGATGCAGCCATACAACGGTCCAAGATCCAGATCAAGGATACCGATTTGCAAATGTATCAGGCTCAACAAACAGCTAACAAAGAGATCTATAACGCCAAACAAGGAGTCAGACAAGCATTAAAAACAAGTGACGCTTTGATGAAAGCCATCAAGCAAGCCGAACTTGGTTACGAAAGGTCACTCATCCGATATCAGAATGGCGTCGGTTCGCAGCAGGAAGTAACAGATGCTGAACTTCAACTCCGGCAAGCAGAGATCAACTATGCACAAATGGTATCAGGGTATCTGTCAGCCAAAGCGCAATACGATCAGGCGATCGGTGAAGTCCCTTTTGTGGGTCAGGATATTCAAGACATTAAAGAAACAATTGAACTCAAATAAGATGAACACATTAAGCATGAAATTTCAATTATCGGTTTTAGCATTACTATTATTCGTCACAGCTTGTGGCAATGGCGGTCAGGAAAACGGCGAGGATGAGAATCGCCGAAGCACTCCTGTTTATGTAAGTGAGATCCAGCCATCCACCTTTAAACACTATATCAACGTTCAGGGTGATGTGGAATCAGACAAGACCATTATGATCACGCCTAAAACTTCAGCTACGGTTGAAGAGATCCTTGTCCGTGCCGGGCAACAAGTAAACAAAGGTGACATCCTTGCCAAACTTGACGGAGAGATCACGCGTAACCAACTGAACCAGGCCGAAACTCAGCTGGAACTGGCAAAAACATTATTTGAACGCCAGCAAAATCTTCGTGAGCAAAACATTGGTTCAGAAGTAGAATTCTTGCAAGCCAAAACTCAGTATGAGTCAGCGCAAAGCCAGCTTGCCAGCCTGAAAGAGCAATATGAGTATTATACCATCCGTGCTACCATTTCCGGAACCGTTGATCGTGTTGATCTTAAAGTAGGTGAAACCGTAGGTCCTACTCTTCCGGTTTTTCAGATCTCAAATTCTGATGCCCTGAAAGTGACCACTGAAGTGTCGGAAGCCTACATTACACGCGTCAATGAAACTGACAGCGTTGAGATCACCTTTCCAAGCCTGAACTCATCCGTTAAGAAACAGCTGGATGTAGTGAGTAAAGCCATCAATCCTTCTAACAGGACTTTTGGGGTAGAGATCTACCTTCCGGGTGGCGTTGAGGGAATCAGACCAAATATGATGGCTCGCGTAAGTATCAACGACACCAAACTGGAAGAACAGATCGTGGTACCGGTAAACACTGTACAACAGGCTAATGATATCCGATATGTATTTGTTGCTGAGCAGACGGAAAATGGTTGGATCGCTAAAAATAAGGAAGTGACAACCGGACTAAACTACGGCAACACCCTGGTGGTTACCGGTGGCCTGCAAACCGGAGACCTTTTGATCACATCCGGATATGCAAACTTATCGGACGGATCAGCCATTTCAATTCAAGAAAATTAACAGATCAGAACTGAGTAACAGAAGATGAATTTCAAAGAATTTAAGATCTCAAGTCTTTCGATCAACAACCGAACAACGGTTTACCTGCTTACGGTTTTGATCACCATTATCGGTGTGTATTCTTACATCACCCTTCCCAAAGAATCCTTTCCTGAAGTAGAAATACCCATTTTTAATGTGGTGACGATCTATGCAGGAGCCTCACCGGCAGATATTGAAAACGTGATCACCCGGCCCATTGAGGAAGAATTACAGGGAATCGATGGCATCGATAAGATCAGCAGTGTATCAAAACAGGCTACTTCCATTATCACCATTGAGTTCACTACCGAGAAGGACAAACTGGTGGCCCAGCAGGAAGTGAACGATGCCGTTGAGAAGGCACGCACTGAGCTCCCAACTCAGCTAACCCAGGAGCCGCAGGTCAACGATTTCAACCTGGATGATCAGCCCATACTCAACATCAACCTGTCGGGTAATTTTGACCTGGTTGAACTCAAAAAGTTTGCGGATGAAATTCAGGATCGCATCGAAAGTATCTCTGATGTAAATGAAGCTGAGATCATTGGGGCACTGGAAAGAGAGATCCAGATCAATGTGGACCTTCATAAAATGCAGGCCGTTGGTTTATCCTTTAATGATATCCGAACTGCGGTACAGAATAAGAATATGACCATCTCTGCCGGTCAACTTGAGATCGGATCTATGGAGCGCTCTGTTCGGGTTGATGGTGAGATCGAGGAGGCCAAAGATCTTGAAGAACTTATTATTACCAACGCACAAGGTGAGGAAGTATATCTGAAGGATATTGCCTCGATTGAGGATGACTTTGCCGACCGGGAAAGTTACGCCAGCCTGAACGGTGAGCCGGTCATCACCATCAATGTTAAGAAGAAAAGCGGCGGAAACCTCATTGAAACCTCTGAAGCCAGTATGGCTATCATACAAGAACTGCAGGAAACCCAATTTCCAGAAAGCCTGAATATCACCATTACCGGAGATCAGTCGCAGGATACAAAGGACAGTGTCTCTAACTTGTTCAACACCGTGATCCTTGGATTTTTCTTCGTGGTCTTGGTTCTGATGTTCATCATGGGGGTTCAGAATGCGGTATTTGTTGGCCTTGCTATTCCTCTTTCCTCTATCATAGCCTTTTCAGTGATGCCCATGATCGACTTTTCGATCAACATCGTGGTTCTCTTTGCGCTCATTCTTGGGCTCGGAATTGTGGTTGATAACGCCATTGTGATTGTTGAAAACATTTACCGCCACGTTACAAAAGGTGAGCTCAGTAAGAAGGAAGCCGCTAAAAAAGCCGCAGGTGAAATAGCCCTTCCTGTGATCACAGGTACATTAACGACCATCGCTCCTTTCTTTCCATTACTTTTCTGGGGTGGGATCATTGGGCGATTTATGTTCTACCTGCCGGTTACCATCATTTTAACACTGGTTGCTTCTCTCCTTGTTGCACTGATCATGAATCCGGTCTTTGCCGTTTCTTTTATGAACGAAGACGATGATCACACTAAAAAAGTAGAACACAAGGACAACAAGTTTCTGTGGATCGCCTCTGCTGTTGTTGGTATACTCGCTGTTGTCTTTTATATCACAGGAGGCCTGTTTGTCGCCAATCTTCTCGTATTCCTATTTCTCTTGTGGCTGCTTGAGCGATTTGTACTGAAACCATTGATCCGAAAATTCAACGAAACAACATTGCCTAAGATCCAGTCCCTGTATCATGATCTTATCCAATGGATCCTGGTTGGCTGGAGACCCTGGTTCGTATTAGGCGGAACCTTTGTGTTCCTGGTTTTCAGTATATTTCTGCTTGGTGTTGTGTCCCCGAAAGTGGTCTTCTTTCCGGAAAGTGAGCCTAACTTCGTCTATGTTTACAATGAAATGCCTGCCGGAACCGATCTCGATGAAACCAATCGGATAACCCGTCAAATTGAAGATCGGGTCTATGAAGTGATCGGCCGCGACAATCCGATCGTTAAATCTGTGATATCCAACGTCTCGATCGGGGCCAATCCGCCCAATAGTATCGACCCTACTCCATCACCCAACAAAAGTAAAGTGACCGTGGAGTTTGTGGATTATCAGTACAGAAATGGAGTTTCCACTGAGGATGTACTCAACGATATTCGTGACAATGTGCAGGATATACCTAACACGACCATCACCGTTGAAAAAGAACAGAATGGGCCTCCCACAGGTAAACCTATCAATATTGAGATTACGGGCGAGAGCTTTGAAGAACTCATTACCCTTACTGAAAACGTCAAAACATTTATTGAAGATCAAAACATTGAGGGTATCGAAGAACTTAGGTCTGATCTTCAGGTGAATAATCCTGAGATCATCATCGATATTGACAACGAGAAAGCGAACAGCTACGGCATCAGTAATGTACAGATCGGTGGTACTATTCGTACCGCTTTACTGGGTGAACCGATCTCGACTTTCCGTGTTGATGAAGACGAATATGACGTCACACTCAGATTGCTGGAAAATGACCGGTCTAATATCACAGACCTGATGAACATGAAAGTTGGAACGCCCACCGGCTTCATACCGATCTCTGCTGTTGCCACCCCTCGCCTTTCAAACAGTGTGGGTGCCATCAACCGAATTGACCTTGAACGCGTTGCTACCCTGTCATCTAACGTTTTGACCGGTTACAATGCCAACGAGATCAATGCTCAGATAAGGGAAAAATTACAGGACTTTGAGATCCCTCAGGGATATGAGGTCAGCCTGACCGGTGAACAGGAAGAACAAGCTGAAACCGGACAATTTTTGATCGTGGCATTATTTTCTGCTGTGATGCTCATTTTCCTGATCCTTGTGGCTCAGTTCAACTCCATCGGTAAGCCGCTGATCATTATGTCGCAGGTATTGTTTAGTCTGATCGGTGTATTCATTGGTTTTGCCACATTTGGAATGGATATCTCCGTGGTATTGACGGGAATGGGTATTATTGCTGTAGCCGGTATCGTGGTTAAGAACGGGATCATTCTGGTCGATTATATCGACATCCTCAGAAATGAGGGAGCTTCCCTTAAAGAAGCCGTTATTGAAGGTGGATCCGTACGTTTGAATCCGGTACTGCTAACCGCTGCATCAACCATTCTGGGACTCATTCCTTTGGCAATGGGACTGAATATTGACTTCTATGGACTCTTCGCCAGCTTTGAACCGAACCTCTACTTCGGTGGCGATAATGCGAGCTTCTGGGGTCCCCTTGCCTGGACCATCATTTACGGCCTGGGCTTTGCCACATTCCTTACCCTGTTTTTGGTTCCCTCCATGTACTACATCGGAGTGAATGCCAAGCAGTGGTTCAAACAGAAATTCAACATCATTTCAGAATAAAGAACACCTATGTTTCCTTATTCAGTATTAGACCTTGCAGTAGTAACCGAAGGCAGTAATGCAAAGGAAGCCATTGAACGCAGTCGGGAGCTGGCTGTGCATGCCGAGAACCTTGGCTACAATCGCTTCTGGATGGCAGAACACCATAATATGGAACATATTGCCAGTTCGGCCACTTCTGTCCTATTGGGACACATGGCTGAAGCAACTTCCAGTATCCGAATTGGCTCGGGAGGTATCATGCTGCCAAATCATTCCCCCTACATTATTGCGGAACACTTTGGAACCCTGGCCACCATGTACCCTGACCGTATTGACCTTGGGCTTGGGCGTGCACCGGGAACCGATCAAACCACGGCTCACGCTATCCGGCCGGATCGTATGCGGGAGGTTTATAACTTCCCCAAAAACGTGGAGTTGCTCCAAAAGTATCTATCTGCTGATAATTCTGACAGCAAAGTCCGGGCTTTCCCCGGTGAAGGCACTGAAGTGCCATTATGGGTTTTAGGCTCCAGTACCGACAGTGCACATCTGGCTGCAAAACTTGGGCTGCCATATGCCTTTGCCAGTCATTTTGCACCACAGCAGTTATTGGAAGCTATCAGAATATACAGAGAAGAATTTAAGCCCTCTGCCCAACTGGATGAACCATACGTCATGGCCGGCATAAATGTGATCGCTGCAGATACCACCGAGCAGGCAGAGTACCTTGCCACATCCACCAAGCAGATGTTTGTTGGGGTGATAACCGGCGAAAGAAAACCCCTGCCCCCTCCTGTTGATGATATTAACAGGGTCCTGCCTTTTCAGCATCAAATGGCGCTAAAGCAGATGCTTGCGTATTCCTTTGTAGGCGATAAGAAAAAGATCCGTGAGAACCTGAAGCATTTCATGGATCAAACGAATGTGGATGAACTCATCACTGCTTCATACATCTTTGACCATCAGGAACGATTAAAATCACATACATTGTTTAGTGAACTGATGGAAAGCATCAAAGCAGAAGCCATCTAAAGATTTTTTGTACCCCGAAAACCAGGCCTCATCAGGTGAAACTGATGGGGTCTTTTTTTATTCCTAAATTATACCTTCTATCACCTTCCACTCACAAAACAGGAATACAGGCCATGAACTGGATCATACTAATTATTGCAGGGTTATTTGAGGTAACCTTTGCCTTTTGCCTCGGAAAAGTAAAGGAAACAACAAATACTGAAATGTATCTCTGGTTTGCAGGATTTCTGGTAGCCCTCAGTATCAGTATGGGACTTCTGGTAAAAGCCACACAAACATTACCCATTGGAACAGCCTATGCGGTCTGGACCGGAATCGGTGCTGTTGGCACTGTTTTAATTGGCATCTTTGCCTTCAATGAACCGACCACTTTTCCCAGGCTCTTCTTTCTTACCACCCTCATTATTTCCATTATAGGGTTGAAAATAGTTTCGGGGTAACAAATCGCTCCTTTATAAAAGCCTATAAAAAGCTGTATCTTTGTTTTCTAAATCAAAATTTCATCAGACTATTCAGCAATGAACATCGGTCCTATAGAATTACCGGATCAACCATTATTCCTCGCCCCTATGGAGGACGTCACCGATTCCCCGTTCCGACAAATTTGTCGACGCAAGGGAGCGGATATCGTATTTACAGAATTCATCAGTTCTGAAGCTATCATTCGTGATTCTGATATTGCCATGCAGAAAATGGATTTTGAAGAAATGGAACGTCCCTTCGGTGTACAGATATTTGGAGGACGTGAGGAAGCCATGGAAGGGGCCGCTAAAGTGGCTGTAGATCAGAATCCCGATCTAGTGGATATCAATTTTGGATGCCCGGTGTATAAGATCGTCAAAAAAGGAGCCGGTGCCGGATGTTTGAAAGATCTAGGTATGATGGAGCGTATGGCGGGAACCGTTGTTGATGCAGTGAAAGATCGGCCGGTTACGGTTAAAACCCGCCTGGGCTGGGATGATAACACGATCAAAATTCAGGAAGTCGCCTTGATGCTCCAAAAGCTTGGAGTAAAAGCCCTGACGGTTCATGCCAGAACCAGAGCACAGAAATACAAAGGGGATGCCCGCTGGGATTGGTTAAAGAAATTAAAGAATACGCCGGGACTCGAGATCCCGATCATAGGTAACGGAGATGTCACCTCTCCTGAACTTGCCAAAAAGATGTTTGAAGAAACCGGTGTGGATGGCGTCATGATAGGACGTGGTGCCATTGGAAATCCCTGGATCTTTGAACAAACCAGGCATTACCTGCAAACCGGTGAGTTGTTACCTGAACCTACGGTGAAACAACGGGTCGAATTATGTGCCGAACAACTCCGGCTTTCCGTACAGCAGCATGGAGAACGCTATGGGGTTATCATCATGAAAAAGCATTACGGGCAGTATTTGAAAGGTGTCAGAAACGGCAAGAAGCTTCGTATGGAACTTATGGAACACGATGAGATGCAACCTATCCTGGAACTGCTGCTTAATTTTGATGAAACAGAAATTCACGCGGTAGCTTAAAGAATTGCTGTGAATCTTTTTGGCGGATGGGCTCGTATTCCACGAAAATTAATGTAACCACCCAAGTATGTTTACACGCCTTGCCCGACTTATAAATTCATTCATCGGAGCCTCAGCCGTTGCAGCGGCTCCTCTTAAAGCCATCACCGGCATAGTGATCAGTCTGATCATTCCCTATCTGTTGTATGCCTTTCTTGGTGGATTTGGTTTAGCCCTGGCTTTGGTTGGGATCATTTGGGGGGTGGTCTGGCTTTCAAAAAGAAACAGCTAACAATTCACCCCGTTGTTAACCAACCGGAATAGCATTTCCTATTTCGACCTGAAGTTTCCCTTAAGGCCAATACTGAAGAATAGCGGTTCATATCCGAACGACAGGTCATCTATCAACGGATCTGAAATACCTATTTGAGTAACAAATTTCACCTTTTCCCAACCTACATTCACATAGAGCATCGGTTCAAAGAAAACGCTGCTGTTTGCCCCTTCATAAACTGAAGAAGTGGTTTCAAATTCACCGAATGAAACATGAGCCAACCTGAGTGCCATTCCAATATCAAAATGCTCTCTTTCCATTCCATTATTGGCTTGAATGAACACTCTGGAGTAGTTTCCCTTTGCTGTTACTTCATCAGGTTCAAAGAAAAAATACTTACTGCTTGCCTCCGAGCTGCCAAAACCTAATCCACCCAAAAATTCAAACCGCCCGAATTTACTGAACGGTTTAAAGTATCCCACCCCTCCTTCTACATACCTATGAGACTGATATGAATCTTCAGAACTGTAATCAGAATTATCGAATGATCCGGCTCCAAAAACAAAGATGGAATTATTGAGTGCATATGCTGCCTGAACATCCAATCCATTGGTTCCAGTATAGATCCCTCCGCTAAAATCTCCCGAATCATCTAACTGATGCACGTGATAGGCATTAGGAACATAAACAGGGGCACACCCCTGAAAGGTCAGGACCGGAAAGAAAGCGATTAGTACAGAAAGGCGGAATAGAGTCCATTGATTCATAAAATATCCCCATAGTTATTAACTAAGGGGATATTATCAAACTTTTAAAATGATACCAAGGGCTTGAGGCCTTTAATCGTTGTCAGCCTCTTCCTCATCCTCCTTCTTATCAGCTCGCTGCCATGGAGTCCATTCTTCACCTAAGGTATATTTCTGTATCCATTTGATCTCTTCAATATCACGAGTTCGCTGATTTCGTGGTTCACGGAAACCGTGCCCTTCTCGTTTGAAATAAATGTATCGGGTATCCACTTTTCCAATATCTTTGAGATACGTGAAAAATATCATGCTTTGTGCGGGCGTATCCACCCTGTCGTTGGCACCATGCAGGAACAGGGTTGGTGTGGTTACTTTAGCTGCATGTGTAGCCGGCGATCGCATACGGAAACCTTCCGGGTTGGTCCACGGTTCACCACCGATATACCACAATCTTACATCATAGTTAAACCCAAGGGCATATTCTGAAGACCAATCAGAAACCATAGCTCCCAATGATGCGGCTTTGAACCGATCAGTTTTGGTGATCACGGTACCACCCAGAATCCCACCATAGCTCCATCCTCGTACTGCCATCTTATTCGGATCGATCTGTCCCTCGTTGACCAGCTTATCAACACCGGTCATAAGGTCCCGATAGTCACCATCTCCAATATCACGCATATTGCCTCTTAGGAAATCATCTCCGTATGCTGTACTTCCTCGTACATTCGGCGCCAGCTGTACATAACCCAACCCTGCCCAAATATGGTATCGGGCAGAAAATGAATTTGTAAACACTCCGGCCGGTCCGCCGTGTATATGCAGCAGGAATGGAGATTTTTCATTTTCGTTCAGGTCCTTCGGCAGGTATTTAATGCCTTCAACCTCAAGCCCATCGTTACTTTTCCAGGTAATGACCTCATGATCTGCCAGGATCAAGCTGTCTCTTACTAAAGGGTTAAGATCTGTGAGCCGAGTGGGATTACTAATTTTATCGATATCAGCTACATAAAGGTCCCTTGGTGTGGAAACATCCTCTTTAGTGAAAAGAACTTTAGAACGGTTCTTATCAAAATCTGCAACACGCAGGGTTCCGGTATGATCTGTATGCTGAGTTACCCGGCCATTTTCTATGTTCAGTGAGAATAAATTACTGTTTGTTTTGACTGAACCCGTGAAGTAAATGGTCTTACCATCCCCAGATAAATAATAACCTCTCAGATCTCCGTTAAAATTACCGGAGATCATTTCATACTCTTTGTTTGAAGCATTCATTTTCCACAGTTTATCCTGTCGAAGCTCATGCTTTTCATCATCAGCCGCACTGAAAATAAAATGCTCATTATCGGGCAGCCAGGTCAAGCTGTTTTCCGGTGCCTCATTATCGGTAAGCTGAACAGATACGCTATCCCCGATCGTCAACAAATAGATCTCAGACAGATTACCCTGATTTCTCCTGTTCTCAAAACGAGCGGTGTATAATATTTTTTCCTGATCCGGTGATACTTCAAATTCACCAACAATGTGTTCATCATGAGTGATCTGAGTCTCTTCTTTGGAATCCAGGTCAAATTTCCAGATATGACTCCATTCACCTTCCTGTTGTCCATTTGGTGCTTCATCTACAAAAAGGTGATCATAGCCGGCTTTATATTCTTTTTCCTCTTCCTTGGTTTTTGGAACATCAGATCTGAAGAAGATCGACTTACTATCCGGAGACCATTCGTAACTGCCCACACTGTTTTTATGCTTCGTGAGCTGAACTGCCTCACCCCCGGCCGTTGGAAGCAGAAAGATCTGTGACTTTCCATCTACACTTCTTTTTAGCGACAGATACTTACCATCCGGTGAGAATTTCAGATCACTTCCCCCTTCTTTTCCCAGATACTGATACTCATTTTCACCGTTCGGGTTGATCCGGTAGTATTTGGTATCGTATTTATTGTCATCCCAGTTAAGTGTTGTTTTCCCGAAAATGACCAGGTCGCCATCAGGTGAGATCATAGGAGAGCTAAGGTTGACCATATTCAGATAATCATCGGTAGTCATAGCCCGTTTCTGAGCTACCGCATGAAAACCCATGAACATCATCAAAGACAGGAGAAGGAGTTTTTTCATAGTATTATTTTGGAATAATTTCAGATTCGCACCAAAATAACATTTCCTTCCTCAAATCAAATTCAACCATCAGTAAAAGACGGTTGATCACTTCAGTTTTGCATTGATTTACAGATGATCGCGATTAAAGAAAGGTTTGAGAACTTCCGGAACCCTGACCCGGCCATTTTCTTCCTGATATGTTTCAAGAATGGCAGAAACAACCCGTGGTAAAGCCAGTCCTGAACCGTTAAGCGTATGAACGATCTCAATTTCTTTTTCGCCTTTACGGTAACGCAGCTGCATCCTTCGGGCCTGAAAACTTTCAAAATTAGAACAGGAACTTACTTCCAGCCAGCGCTTTTGTCCGGGACTCCAAACTTCCAGATCATACTTTTTGCTTTGGGTGAAGCCCATATCTCCGGTACACATCAACAGGGTTCGGTAAGGAAGTTCAAGTGCTTCAAGTAAACCTTCAGCGTGTACACGAAGGCTTTCAAGTTCATCATAGGAATCTTCCGGTTTCACGATCTTTACCAACTCCACCTTATCAAACTGATGAAGACGATTCAGCCCACGAACATCCTTGCCGTAAGAACCGGCTTCTCGCCGCCAGCATGGTGTGTGGCACACATATTTTTTAGGGACCTCTTTCAGTTCCAGGATCTCATCCCGGTGAAAATTAGTTACCGGTACCTCAGCGGTCGGAATAGTGAAAAATTCATCACGCGGAATCACGTACATCATGTCTTCCTTATCCGGAATTTGTCCGGTTCCTCTCGCTGAATCCTCATTCACGAAATACGGAGCCTGTAATTCGGTGTACCCGTTTTTTACAGCCTCGTTAATGAAATAGTTGATCAGGGCACGCTGCAGCTGAGCAACAGGCCCTACATAAAACGGAAATCCGGCACCGGTTACTTTAACACCGCGCTCAAAATCGACCCATCCGTGGCGTTCGGTTAATTCCCAGTGCGGCTTTAGCCAATCTCTTTCATCAGGTTTACCCCAGGTTTTGAAGGTATCGTTATCATCCTCAGTAGCTCCCACAGGCACACTTGGGTGGGGCACATTTGGTATCCTTAGTAACAAGTCATCCCGTTCTTTACGCAAGGCCTTTACATCCTCATCGATCTCCTTGATCGTCTCCTTCATGGCAGACGTTTCTTTGATGATCGCCTGAGCCTCTTCTTTTTTCCCCTGCCCCATCAACTGTCCGATCTTGGACGATTTGTTATTGCTTTCACTTCTAAGCTGATCGCCTTCGTGAACCTTCGCTCTCCACTTTTCATCAGCAGCCAATACCTTTTCAACAATGGAAGTATCCTTCTCCCCCTTATTGACGATCGCTTGTTCTACCGTTTCCTTATGATCTCTGATGTAATTAATGTCGAGCATTGTTGTTCTTCTTTCTGATTGATTTTTCTCAAAGATAAGAGGTATTCCATTTTATATCGCACCTTTTTTGGTACTCAACAGTTATTTAAAAGAAAAGCTTTGGAAGCGCTTTTATCATTGACTACCTAAATAATTAAGGTTATCATTGCTCCTTCAAAGTATTTTAAGGCATAACCCTGTTAAAAATGAGCCATTTGTTAGACGAGACCGATATAGCCATCCTGAATCATTTACAAGAACATGGTCGTGCGCAGCGCAACACCATTGCCGAGATCGTGAATCTATCGGTACCTTCGGTATCAGAGCGCATGAAGAAACTTGAAGAGCGTGGCTTGATCGAAGGATACAAAGCCATTCTCAATAGCAAGAAATTCCATTTCGACATCACTGCTTTTATCTTTGTTCAGGTGGATGGTTCTGAAAATTATGCCAACTTTGTTGATAAGGCTTCTGAAGAAGTTGAAGTTCTCGAGTGCCATTCCATTACAGGAGACGGCTCGCATTTCCTCAAGGTCAGAACTAAAAACACCGGTTCCTTCGAGGCACTTCTATCAAAGATACAATCCTGGGAAGGGGTCAGTAAAACCCGCTCCAACCTCGTTCTTTCCAGCTTTAAGGAAACCCGTCAGATCCCGGTCGAACACGCAACCGAGCTTATCAAGTAACTCAGCTACACACAAATTCACCGGAGTTTACATTTACTTACTAAGGTAAGAATCATTAACTTACGTCAATCTGTCAGTAACTAAATCGGAGTCCGGATGGAAAATTTGATAGATAACCGGACTTAGTTTTCATGAATCGTTATCTATGGATAGAGAAGTATTTCAGGAACAGTATGGATTATTAGGCACGTCTGAAGCCATGCGTCAGGTGATCGATAAGATCATGCAGGTAGCAAAAACAGATATTACCGTTACTTTACAAGGTGAAAGCGGGGTTGGGAAGGATGTCACTGCCCGGGCCATTCACGCTATGAGTAACCGAAGCCGCAATAACCTGGTGATAGTGAACTGCGGGGCTATACCCGAGGGAATCATTGAAAGTGAGCTATTCGGTCATGAAAAAGGAGCTTTTACCGGAGCAGAAACCTCGCGCGAAGGATATTTTGAAAAAGCAGACGGTGGCACCATATTTCTGGATGAGATCGGAGATACTCCTAAGAACGTACAGGTAAAATTACTGAGAGTGCTTGAAAACGGAGAGTTTTTCAGGGTGGGCTCCAGTAAGGTTCAAACAACGGATGTCCGCGTCATTGCCGCTACCAATCAGGATCTCTGGAAAATGGTTCAGGGTGGCGATTTCCGGGAAGACCTCTATTATCGCCTGGATACGGTTCAGATCAAATTGCCTCCACTCAGAGACCGACAGGAAGACATCATACCCATATTTCGAAAATTTGTAGAAGAATACTCAGCCAGGTATGATTCTGTATTCAAGGGATTCTCTGATGAAGCCAGGGAATTGCTCATCTCCTACCGCTGGCCGGGTAATATCCGGGAGTTACGAAATGTGGCTGAACAGCTTGTGGTACTTGAAAAGTCACAGTTTATTGATAAGGAGAAGCTGCAAAAGTATTTGAAAGGCCGGCAACATCAGGGAAGTGCCGATAATCTCCCTATGGTAGCTCAGGATAGCCAAAACGACCGTACCTATGAAGGTGATGAACCTCTTGATAAAAAAGACCGAGAACTTGTTTATCGGGCTCTGGTAGAACTTCGAAATGACATTGCCGATGTTAAAAAAATGTTTGCCAACTTTTTGTATTCATCGTTTTCAGCCAAGAATCTAAAAGCCCTACCCCCTTCAGTGAAAGAAGAAGTCGACAAAACGGATACTACAGGCATGAATATCAACCTGGGAGATCATGCCACGCTTGGGATGCAATCTATGCCGGATGATGAAGAAATTGAGGCTACCGAGGAATCGGAACTGGCAGGTTTTCTTCAAAATGATGAAATACCATCTATTGAAGAGGCTGAAAAGTTTTTGATACAACAAGCCCTTCAACGCTTTGACGGAAATCGGCGCAAAGCTTCAGAAACACTGGGCGTCAGCGAAAGAACCCTCTACAGAAAACTGGACCAATATGGGCTTGACTAAATTTCGTGCCGTTCTGCTTTTAATCATTTGTTTTACGTTCAGCGGATGTATGACCTATAGCTTTACCGGTGCTTCCATTCCAAGCGGGGTCAATACGATCTATATTCCCTTCTTCCCGGATCAATCCAACAGTGGACTTGGAGATCTCGGAGAACAGTTAAATCAGGTTTTGATCGATCGGTTTGTGAACCAGAGTCGACTGCAGCTTGCTAATAATGAAGAGGATGCAGATGCCGTACTGGATGGTGTAATCACTTCCTACTCTAACCGCCCATTCAGTATTGGCGGGGATGAACAAACAGGGCAAAATCAGGTTTCAATTTCAGTTCGGGCTTCATTCAAATATGCCACGGAAGAAGAAGCTGAGTGGAATACAAATTTCAATGGCCGGGCTACTTATGATCCGGCTCAGGATCCTATTGATGGTGAACGTAATGCAGCTACTGAAGCGCTTGAACAAATAGCTAATAACATGTTCAACGACGCAGTGAGTAATTGGTAGGCAAATAGCTTTGATTGTAAGTACACTTCCCGTTATTATTGGTCAGCCCTAAATTCATCTATGCAAGATTTTCCATTTAACATACCTAAGTCACTCTCTTCCTATGTGGAGAAGTTTGATGAGGATCCAAAGCTGATCACTCAAAAGCTGAAGAAACACCTTAAAAAGAGGGGACCTGATGCCGTAGGTCACTTTTTACTGTCGTGGTTCTTTCACCTCAGAGGCATGAATAAAGAGGCTATTGCCGAAGCTTTAAAGGCAAAAACGTATGCGCCGGGAAGCCCCTTGATGGAGCATTTGCATTACTTTCTGGTTCACCCCGAAAAATTTGAAGCTGCGGTCCCGACCACTTCCTACAGTTCAGGTACTACCAAGCTTCAACAAGCCGCACGCACATCATCCATACTGGATCTGGACAGGCTGATCGAAATGCTGGAACAGGTGGAGTCTAAACGCATACAGATTCCCGGTGAGGATGAAGAATTTGACGATACTGACCTTTCGAAAGAATCAGAGAAAGTGGATGACCTGGTGTCTGAGACTCTGGCCAAGATCCATGCTCAGCAAGGCCGTGAAAAGGAAGCCGTCAAAATGTATCAGCGACTCATTGAGCTTAAGTCAGACAAGGCTGATCATTATCAAAAGCAGATCGATAAGCTGAAAAAAAAGAAAAAAGGGTAAGCTTCTTTTCTAACTAAGCCTGCACAAACGGATTGTTCTTTTTCTCGTGTGCAATATTTGTTTCAGGTCCGTGACCGGGATATACCACTGTTTCGGCAGGCAGTGTATATAGTTTTTCCCTGATACTTTTTTCAAGCACCTCTAAACTACCTCTGTACAGATCGGTGCGCCCAATACTCTCTTTAAATAAAGCATCTCCGGCTAACAGTACTCCATCATCTTCAAAATACAGTGACAAATGATCAGGTGAATGCCCAGGGGTGTACAGGCATTTGAACGTGAAGGAACCGATCTCAAACACATCATCGGTCGGAAGGTTTTCAGGTATGAAATCGAGTCCGCCCTGATTGATCCCAAACATCTGAGACTGGCTTCCAAAGTTTTCCCAGAGAAAGCGATCTTCCTTGCAGTAATAGACTGGGACATCAAAGTCTCTTAGGGTCCGTTTTAAGCCGAGTACATGGTCCACATGCGCATGGGTCAACACAATGGCTTTCAGTTCAACCGTCAAACTGTTCTTGAATTCCTGAAACTCAGGCTCCCTTGAAAAACCGGGGTCCACAAGAATATGTTCACTCCCTTTGGTTAGCAGGTAGGTGTTTTCTAAAAATGGTCCGACTTCAAACTTTTGTATTTCCATAACCGACTTAAATAAAAAAAGGATGCACCGGTTAAGATACATCCTTTAATAAAATATTTACTGAGCTTACTTGTCTTCGCCTTTTCCGTAACGACGCTTGAAGCGGTCAACACGGCCGGCGGTAGATGTAAATGTATTGCTCTTAGTATAAAATGGGTGGTTTTTAGAATCTACCTCACTGCGGTAAACACCATCTTTGGTGTCCATGGTGCTGCGAGTCTGGATCTCAGTACCATCACTCATTAAAACTGTAATCTCTTTGTAATCTGGATGAATTCCTTTTTTCATGGTCTTGTACTTGCTTGAAATTTGCAAAGGTCTCAAAGATAACACTAACTACAACTGAATTCAATCTATTTATTACTCAAATTCATCAAAGCCTTCATCCTCAAAACCACCGAGTGATGAGAACATGGAACCCAACATATCCGTGTATAAGGTCTGATCATCAAGGTCCTGCTTGCTCAGCATGGAATTTTGGTGCAGGGATTCGAGTACCAGGTCTTTCCAGGCATTGATCTCATCATCGGGTTGGTCCTTGACATACTTGGAGATCAGTGCGTCTAATCCGGTCACCTGATTCAATGCTTTGTCATAATCCTTGTTTGTGAGCGTATCACTGATATTGATCTCATTGCCATTAGCAAACCAATCGGTGATCTCTTTATACACCGATTTCTGCTCCTCACCTTTTGCCTGTGGATCGGGGAAGTATCGTTTAAATATTCCATTGATGGCCTTACCCAAAATATGTTTAGCCACGCTGATCGCCCCCTCCTGCTCACCTTCATACACTAATTCTATTTTTCCGGTAAGGGCCGGAACCATATGAAACAGATCGGCTATGCGAACGGTGGTTTCAGATTCATCATTCAAAATTGCTCGCCGCTCTGCAGACGATACGACCTGCTCTAAAGCAGTGATGGTCATACGTGTTGACACCCCACTCTTTTGGTCCACATATTCTGAATCGCGAGCTTCAAAAGCAGCTTTTTCCACGATCTCACGAACAAATTCCGGTATGTGGATCTTAATACCTGATGGGCGCTCCTGCCAGGCTTCCTGCCGGGTGATCGCTACACCGGTTCCAAGTTCTTTGGGATAATGCGTGATAATCTGTGAATCGATCCGGTCTTTCAATGGCGTGATGATATTTCCACGGTTTGTATAATCCTCAGGATTGGCAGAGAAAGCCATGGCCACGTCCATGGGGATACGTACATTAAATCCCCTGATCTGAATATCCCGCTCCTGCATAATATTCAACAACGCCACTTGAATCCTCGGTTGAAGATCCGGTAACTCGTTGATCACAAACAGTCCCCGATTCGTTCTTGGGATCAACCCAAAATTGATCACGCTCTGATCGGCCAATGTAAGTTTTTTTGTAGCTGCTTTGATGGGGTCAATATCCCCGATCAGGTCTGCCACTGAGGTATCCGGAGTGGCAAGTTTTTCTCCATAACGATAGGATCTGTGTAACCAGTCGATCGGGGTATCATCTCCTTGTTCGGCAATAAGGTCTTTGGCATATTTTGAGAGTGGGTTCATCGGGTCGTCATTGATCTCTGATCCTTTAACAACCGGTATATATTCATCCATGAACTGTACCAGCATGCGAAGGATCCGCGTCTTGGCCTGCCCTCGTAATCCCAGAAGGATCATATCATGTTTTGAAAGCAAGGCATGTTGTATTTGCGGGAGTACGGTCTTCTCATACCCTAATATTCCGGGAAACAATTCTTCTTTGTTGCGGATCATTTTGATCAGGTTCTGCCGTATCTCGTCTTTTACGGATATCGATTTCCAGCCACTTTCTTTCAACTCACCAAGGGTACTTGCTCTCATACTGTTATTACTCTGAAATGAATTTTATTCTTTCCCCTTATAACTTTAATTATCAGAGCTTCATTCAGGAAATTCCTTATCAGGACAATAAATTTGTAATGGCTTTTGCTTTCAGTATGGTTTCTTCCCATTCCTGTTCCGGAATAGAATCACTTGTAATGGCTCCCCCCACAGGATATACCAATTTACTTCCATCTATAAGAGCGGTTCTGATCACCACATTCAGGTCAAAATCCCCATTTGGCTTAAAGTAACCTATTGCTCCCGAATAGATCCCTCTGCGGTAGGTTTCATAGTGGTCGATCGCTTTCATGGCCGCGATCTTTGGGGCACCGGTCATGGAGCCCATAGGGAAACAAGCTTTGATCAGTTCTATACTGTCAGCCGACTCAGGGACTTCACATTCAATGGTGGATACCATTTGGTACACCGTTTCAAAACTCTGGATCTCAAACAATTTTGAAACCTGAACGGTACCCTTTTTAGCCACCCTGTTAAGGTCATTTCGCACCAGATCTACGATCATCAGGTTTTCTGCCCGTTCTTTTTCAGACTCTGAGAGTTTTCGGGCCGATTCCACCCCTCCTTCCCTGGGGGCGGTTCCTTTGATAGGCTGCGACCAGACTTTGTTTCCTCTTCTCGCTAAAAACCGTTCAGGAGACGAACTGCATACCTCAATCCCATCAAAACTCATGTAAGCACCAAAGGGAACCGGACCCAGCATTCTCATTTTTTCATACAATTCCAGCCCGTGGCCTTCAAAGTCAAATTCAAGGGGATGAGATAGATTGATCTCATAATATTCCCCTTCATAGATATCATTCTGAGCAAGCCGAATGGTTTCCTCATAATGTTTCCGGTCTATACTTTTGCTCAGTTGAAGACTTACCCCGGCTGGTCCTCTTGTTTCAAATTGAAGATCAGGAACTTCTCCTTTATGAGAGAAAACTGATCGATCTCTTCCGAACTCAATGAGCAATTCAGGGATGAAAAAGAACATATCCGGAGTATTCGTTACCGGCTCGTTACCGCTTTCTAGATCCTCAAGATGATCCTTCAGATCGTATCCCAGATATCCGAACATCCAGTCTTTATGCTGCTCACAAAATTCTGAAAGCGCCTCCCAGGGGTCTCCTTCAAACGTACTTTTATTGCCTTCACTGTAAACCGTTATTGTACGCCCCGTCGATCTGATCCATGCAGATGGTCGTGCAGCCAGAAAGCTTTTCTTGCTTGACGGATGTTCGTCCATTTGTGATTCAAGAAAAACTACCTCTCCTTCATCACTCAGTTGATCTATCAGACCTAATATGTAATCTCGTTTTCTTTCCATAATATCGGCGATCGATTATAAGGCTTCTTTAACTCTTTTTGAACGTTTTTTCTTATTATTGACCGATGATCTACAAAAATCTTATCAAACCCGTTTTATTTAACAAGGATGCCGAAGAAGCTCATGAACTTGGACTTCGGATAGCCTCTCTGACCAATCGCTCGAAATTCTTACAGGTACTGGCATCTGCCGTTTACAAAACATCGCATCCATCCCTGGAACAGGAACTATTTGGGTGCCGTTTTCCAAATCCTGTGGGATTGGCAGCTGGTTTTGATAAGAACGGAACCACCCCCAAAGCTATGCAGGCGCTCGGTTTTGGTTTTGTAGAAGTGGGAAGCATCACTGCCAAACCATCTCAGGGAAACCCAAAACCCCGGGCTTTTCGCATTCCGCGTGACCACTCTCTGATCAACCGAATGGGGTTAAATAACGAAGGGGCTGATGTTATCACTGAACGGCTTTCCACCCTGGATCTGAATATCCCTTTGGGTGTCAATATTGCCAAAACCAACGATGCTTCCATTCATGGTGAAGCCGCTCTTGAGGATTATCTGTACAGTTACGAAAAAGCCCAGTCGGTGGCTGATTATATTACCATTAATATTTCCTGCCCAAATACCGGGGAAGGTAAAACCTTTGAAGACCCGCAGGCACTTCGCGATCTCCTCCAAACGCTTAAACCGAATCAGGCTGGCCGTAAACCTTCATTGGTTAAATTCACCGTGGATATTGATAAACTTGCACTGGAGACTTTGATCGAAATTTGTGAGGAGCATGGAGTGGCCGGATATGTGGCTACCAACACATCTTCTACTCATGATGGTTTAAACACTCCAAAAAATCTGCTGGATGAGATCGGCAATGGGGGCTTAAGTGGCCGTGCCATCCAAAAACGAAGTACACAGGTCGTACAATGGATCAGTGAGATAACAGGCGGCAACAAACCTTTGGTGGGCGTAGGAGGCATTGACAGCCCCGAAGCAGCCATTGAGAAGATCGAGGCGGGTGCACATTTGTTACAGATCTACACCGGCATGGTCTATGAAGGTCCTTCACTGGCTAAAAAGATCAATAAAGCCCTTATTGGTCGGCTGAAATAACAACGGTACAAAACACAGGTACTGATCTCGCCTGATAAATAGTTGGTTCAAAAACCACTTCACTTTTAATGATCGTATCCAGATCTTCAATGTGTGCATCACTCAATGATTCAGTGATCAATTCGTAAGTATCCACCAATCCTCGATGGTTTACCCTGAATTTAATTGTAAGTGATCCAACCTCACCTGAACTTCTGATCAACCCTTGGATCGATTCCTGTCCCGATCTAAACTTCAGCTCTCTTTCAATTTCTTTACAATTCACGTAACCATCATCATCAATGTCCGTTTCATTGGCCATCAATTCAGTATCCTCAACCTCTTGATCAGCCTCATCCTGACTTGCTTCAGGCAGGCTGAGTTCTTCCTGCAGCAGTTCTACCCTATTGGCCAGGTCAGAATTTGGATAGGTATTTAAAAAGGTATCGATCAGGCTTCTTGCACTGTCAAAAGACGTATTCTGATATGGGAATATGGCTAACAGATCATTTTGGTTCAGTGTTGAATCGGCGACAAGTGCACGGTCACTACGCAATATCAGGGTATCGGATAAAAGCGGGTTCAAAGAATCAGCGATGGAAAGTGAATCCATTCCATTTCTCTTAATATCTTTATACCGGTCCCAGGCTATGATCTTTTCATTGTACAGGGAATCTGAACTCCCTTCTTCCAGATACAACTGAATCGATTCATACAGTATGAGATCCGATCTCGGATGATCAGAAAATGACATTGAAAGGAACCTGAGAGAATCGGCTTTTTCAGAAAAAGAAAGACTGTCGTTTTGAGACACTGAATTATATTGAGCAATCAGGTTTTGGGTATCACTGCTGTCTTCAGTTTCAGGTCCCTCCCCAATAAGTTCTTTGGCAAAGCTGCTGTTTGGATACTCCTGCAATAATCTATCAGCATACTCCATCGATCTTCGGGTATCACCTGCATTTTCATACAACTCCGTCAGGGAATAAAGAGAGATCATATTTATTCGATCATCCGAAGGATTTTCCAGCGCTTTTTGAAAGTAGTATGCAGCGCTGTCGGGCATATCCATGGACAGGTACATCAGATTACCCAGTTCGTACTGCAACGCTGAAATATTACGTCTCACAGAATCCTGCTCCATTTCAGTGAATGGCACATCACTAAGATCAATTTCAACATCCAAAAGGATCGTTTGTTCACGGTCTTCCGTCTGTTCAGTGAACTGTTCCTGTACAATTTGTGATCCCATCAGACTCTGCACTCTCCAGTTATCAACCAATGCACGATTTCCCCATACCTGATTGAATTGTTGTTTAACGGAAGCCTGCAGTTCCGGATTATTGGTATTCAGAAATCCATTTCGTTCTGTGGTGCCCGGATCTGCGGTTCCGGACGGCTGATCTAAAGTTACCAATCGGTCATCCCGGTTACCGGCTCTTTGCTGTTGCTGCAGCTCAAGGATCTTATTACGACGCATCTCAGTGATCACGGAATCCAGTTCTTCATCTTTCAACAGTCCCAGTGCCAGCAAACTGTCCTGTCTTGAAAGTTCATTTTTCAAACTCGCATACGATCCAAAGGAATCGGCCAGTTCCTGAGCATTATAAGCCTCGGGTAATAATTCTCTCGAAACGTTCACGCTTGCAGCTGAATCATAATAAACCGCAGCTATCATGAAATCATCATAACCATGACGATAGATCTCGGCTAAACCGTTATAACTTCTGGCTCGTATTTCCGGGTTGGGCGGGGTTACTCCACCATGAAGAACCCGGTTATACAGTAATTCTGCTCGTTCATAATTACCACTTTCATGCTCCGTTCTTGCCAGCTCAAAATCAAGTTCGGAGAGATAATCCACATTCTTATCGTCCCGACGCATAGCATTGAATATACCTGCAGCAATATCATTACGGCCCATTTGTCGGGCCAGTTCTGCTTTTTTACGCTGCGCAAGATATTGTAGCCTGTAGTCGGTAAAGTGATCTCCCACACGATCATATACCCCGTAAGCCGTCTCCAAAATACCAAGGCGCTCATAAACCTGACCAAGTAAGAAATATCCCCGGCTTTTTTGACTTTCACTCTCAAGGTAAGGCACAGACTCTCTGAGTGCTTCTTCTGCAGACGACCAGTTTTCCTGTGCTACAAAATGTTGCCCCAAAATGGTACGCAGTTCCGCTAATTCCTCATGGTTCCAACCATCTTCCTCCGAATTCAGGACTTCACTTATGAAGGCAATAGCCTCGGAATTCAACCCCATTTCGAGAAAATTCCTTGCCTTCCAAAGCACTGATCTTTTTGACAGTTCTGGGTTGTTAGTGGTCAGTGATAGCTCATCAAACTTCTGATCAGCGGAGTAATATTCCTGTTGATAATAATAAGAACGGCCGATCAGGAAAAGGGCATCATCCACCCACTTGGATTCCTGATGATTTCTTAAAATACCGGCTGATTTTTGAATGGCACTTTCAAAATCCTGATAGCCGGCGTTTACCGGAGGTTGATGGATGCGGATCGGAACGAGGGGATTATAGTCTCTGGGCTGACTAACATTTTTATTTAACCCTGATTCATAACTCTTCTGAGCGTTGTAAAAGGTATTATAATAGGCATTGAAATTTTTCCAGCTCGATCGCAAAGAAATACTGCATCCGGCAAACAAGACTCCAATTACGACCCACAGAAATATATTTCGGAAACCCATATCACGCCCAAAAGTCCATGCTATTCTATTGTACTCACTTTGATCATGTTAGTGCGACCTCGTTTGGCTATTGGCATGCCGGTAGCTACGATCACCCGGTCTCCTTCTTTTACCATTCCGTTTTCCTTGAGGTAATCCTCCATCATCTTAACACTCTTATCCGTGTCAAAAAGCTCATCCAATCGAACTGAGTACACACCCCAAACAAGATTCAACTGGCGACGTACTTTCTTATTTTCTGTAAATGCTACGATCGGAACTTTGGGCCTGAATTTAGCGATTCGGCGGGCCGTATTCCCGGAATGTGTGATGGTACTGATGGCACTGGCTTCTACGTTATCGGAAATAGTTACGCAGGAATAGGCAAGCGATTCGATCACCTGCTTTTCTTTCCATTCCGGCTTCCTGTAACCCAGACTGTTATAAAGCTGTGGCCTGTTATCTTCAATGGATCGGCAGATCCGGTCCATCACGTTCACAGCCTCCATTGGAAAAGCTCCGGCAGCGGTTTCTCCGGAAAGCATCACGGCATCGGTTCCGTCAAGAACAGCATTGGCCACGTCCGAGCTTTCTGCCCGTGTTGGGCGTGGATTGGTGATCATGGAGTCCAACATCTGTGTAGCGGTGATAACCGGTTTACCTGCCGTTCTGCACTTCTCAATGATCATTTTTTGCATGATCGGCACCTGCTCGGTCGGTATCTCGATACCAAGGTCACCCCTCGCCACCATGATACCATCAGCTTCTTCTATGATCTCATCGATCACCTTAAGCGCTTCCGGCTTCTCGATCTTAGCGATAATAGACGCCTGACTCCCAGCAGCCCTTACTCTTGAAATGATATCCCGTACATCCTTGGCCGACCGTACAAAAGAAAGAGCAATGATATCAACATCTTGCTTGATACCAAATTCGAGGTCTCTAATATCCTTTTCAGTAAGTGATGGCACTGATATCTTTACATTTGGCAGATTCACTCCTTTTCGGGATTTCAGTAATCCCCCCACCACAACTTTGGCTTCCAGGGAATCCGGCAACTGCTTGGTCACTTTAAACTCCAGCAATCCGTCATCAAGTAAAATGGTATTTCCTTCTTCGGCTTCACGGATCAACCCTTTATAATCAATAGGAACCACTTTATTTGTTCCTTCAACATCTTCTGCCGTGATCTTTATGGTTGAACCGGTCTTTAATTCCTGAGCCCCATCTTTCATCTGCCCAACGCGGATCTTTGGTCCCTGAAGGTCCATCAACACGGGTACACTGTACTTATATTTTTTTGCGGCTTTACGAATGTATTTGATCACTTTGGCATGATCGTCATGTGTGCCATGAGAAAAATTTACCCGTGCTACATTCATACCATGTAAAAGCAGGTCCTCGATCTTTTCCTGAGTATTACAACTGGGACCAATGGTGCAAACAATTTTTGTTCGTCTCCTTGCAGAAATCATAAAGAGTGATTATTTAAATGAGTGAGTACGTTTTTACAATGTGCCTAAAGATAGCTTAAATGTTGCAATCATTGTGAATTGATTTTTTAAAAGATGAGGTCAGATTATGAGGGTATTTAATTTTGAAAGATCGCATCTGATGATCATTCTAATTTCTTCTTTTGTGATCATCAGCTGTTCCAATAACTACACAGAAGATATCAAACGGGGATCAGCCTATGATTATGAACCGGGACTTCCGGAACTTTGGTTTGAACCGGCCGGTGTGATTACCACTGAGGGTATTCCTGTGATCAAAGTCGCAGGTACCATCCCTAAAAGCAGCCTGATCTATAAAAATGCGGATGATGTATTATCAGCATCCATCAGTGTCAACATTGAAGTGATCAACACAAACACGGGTCAGTCCACTTCCGACACATTCAAAGAGACCATAGCCCAAAACGAACGGCAAAGTGCCTTGAATGATGAACTCTATAACTTTTATAAAGAATATGAAGTTTCTCCCGGTACGTTCGATGTGATCGTTTCTGTAATGGATCAGGCAACAGGTAAGCTTGTCATAAGAGAGAAGACGGCAGCCATACCCGATCTGAGTGACGGGGTACAGAACGTAACAAACATTCGGTTACTGGCCAAAGGCATCGGTAATACCGATGATTTTGTACCTATACCAACCTATGATGTAAATAATACGGCAGACAGCCTGAAATTCGAGTTTCAGGTAGCTAATACGACTAACAACCGTTCACCCCTCACATTCAATGCCAGGCTCCTTAAGTTCAGGGCTGATACGACCATAGCCACTCCCATGACCTACACAAACCGTTCTGCATCCAGCATTGAATACAAAGGGATCGACATGAGGGATTATGAGGTGATACAATCCACACAACGAGAGTTGACGCAAAGGGGTAACGTAACGGTTGAGTTCGTTTTTGATAACCTTCAGGAAGGCAACTACCGATTTGAGGTAGGTCAGAATCTGAATGAAAAAGACAGATTGTACAAAGCCCGTGACTTCTCCATCAAAGGTGAAAACTATCCGTTAGTTCAATCGGCACAAGAACTTGCTGAACCCCTAATCTATATCATGGATCCTGAAGAGTATGAACAATTGATACGTATTCAGAAAGAGGATTCGCTCAAAAAGGCCATCGATCGCTTCTGGCTTAGCAACATTGAGAACTCCTCTTTGGCTAAAAGTACCATCTCTATGTATTACAGTCGGGTTGAAGAAGCCAACAAACTATTCTCTAACTTCAAAGAGGGTTGGAAAACGGATATGGGAATGGTCTATATATTATTTGGTCCTCCCTTTTATCAGACTAAAAGCCTTAACGAAATGAAATGGGCTTATTCTTACGACCTCTCTGCACCTGAGTACAATTTCATCTTTCGCAGGCAAAAATCAAGATCAGATGTCTATCCCTTTGAACACTATGTGCTTCAAAGAGACAACGTTTACTTTCAGTTAGAATACCGGGTGAGGGAACTATGGCTTTCCGGGGGCATTATTACGGCAACCTTGTGAAATCAATGGGAGAAATTCTGATCCCGTAGTTGGAAATTGAATCTGTAGTAAAAATTAAAGTCATTCTGATCCTTGGTTGGATAATGAATTGATAAAATTATATAGCGCTAAATCCATCATTCGGCTCAGCTTAAGTAATGAACAAAATCATGATCCCAAAAGAGCCGGGTGATGGAATGGGTAGCTTAAAGTATAACACTGCCCACAGCAACCACTACAAACACTAAATACATTCCAACCACCCATGCTCCGCAAAAGGCAAGGTTCATCACTTCTTAATGAATGACTCGTTCTTGAATCTTGAATCTGTAATAATAATAAGGAAAGTCATTCTGAGGGTACTCCCGAAGAATCCTGCCTATTTAGGATACTTTGTTGGCATCTCTTAAACAACTCACCACTACATACTCTGTTAATAATAATAAATAAAATGCTTCGCAAAAGGCAAGATTCATCGCTCCGCTCTGAATGACACTTGGTTGGATAATGAATTGATAAAATTATATAGCGTTAAATCCATCACCCCGTCCTCTCAAGAATAAACTTGAATTCCAGATTCAAACCGGATGGAATGATGGATTATGATTGATAGCACTTCCATCATTCGGCTCAGCTTAAGTAATGAACAAAATCATGATCCAAAAAGAGCCGGGTGATGGAATGGGCAGCTTAAAGTATAACACTGCCCACAGCAACCACTACAAACACTAAATACATTCCAACCACCCATGCTCCGCAAAAGGCAAGGTTCTTCGCTTCGCTCTGAATGACGAGTAAAATTAACTGCATAAAAAAAGGCCACTCTGTAAGCAGAGCGGCCTATAAAATAGACTTCAGTATGTTACTGAATTATTGATCCCACCATACGTTGGTAAGTGGATCATCAGCACCTTGAGCACTAACAGCAGCGTTGTAATTCTCTGTGTTGTTAGTTGCCTCAGACGTTGGATACGTGAAACGTACCGGGATCTGATTCAAGACGCCCCATGGGTTTGGAGTCAGAGCCGGGAAACCAAGTCGTCTCCACTCTGACCATGCTTCATACCCATTCGGGAAAAGAGCGATCCATTTCTGATTACCAATCAATTCGTCCCAGTTATTAGGGTCATACATGACCTCAGCCTGAGTGATGTAATCGTTGTAATCTGAACCATCGCCATAAACTCCCCATTGGTTCCAGGAAGCTTCTATACCTGCATAGTAGTGATCAGCTGCAACACCAGTGATCCACCCGCGCTCAACGGCTTCAGCTTGCGCCAACTCCATCTCAGCAACAGTAATGATCGGTAGCGGAGCATCCTGTACACCTACGCTCGGTCCACCTGCTCCAATAGCTGAACCAGGGAATGAGATATCAGTGTTAGGAATATTACCAGCGTTCTCTACATAAGGCATACCTACGATCTCGTCGAAAGTTACCTCCGTGTCTCCGTTATCCTGTGCAGGTGCCGGATTGGCAAATACGAGGATTCGGTTATCATCGATACCTTTCATGTAATCTGCAAAAGGTTCTGAGATCGCATAGTCAGTACGAGTTCTGAATCTTGAGTACCATGGGTTCTCATTATCAGCATTCGAGAGGTATGGATACATCACATCTTCTGAGATAACGCCATCACTGATTGCATCAGCGAATTCGTTTTCAGCCAGAGTCAATGAAGCACCGGATGTTTCTGATAACCTGAGGGCTGCACGAGCTCTTAAGCTATTGGCGAAATTGATCCATCTCTGCATGTCACCTTCAAAAAGGATGTCACCATTAACAGCTGCAGAGCCCAGATCGATCTGATCTGCGGCGGCTTTCAGCTCATTAATGATGTCAGTGTAGATCGCTTCCTGCATATCGTAGGCAGGTTGTAGGTTTTCTCTACCCTGAAGTGCTTCAGAATAAGGAACCATACCCCAGCGATCGGTGATCATCTGATAGAAGTAGGCTTTCAGGATTCGCGCAACGGCGATCTGATTTGCATTACTACCACCGGATAGAACATCACCGGCAGTCTCTGAATCAGAGTTCAGGTCAATGATGGTTTGAAGATCCTGTAATGGACCGGTATACCAACCATTGAAATCAGCGTTAACACTTCTGTATTCCTGATCATCTGTATACTGCGTCTCAGCCATGTACTGAACCCAAAGGGTTCCCATCACGGCACCTACTTTACTACTCATGCTACGCTGAGCATTCGTAAGCAGTAGGTCAGTTCGTACCTGAGAAGGATTATTCGGATCTGTATTTACATTTCCGAAATCATCACAACTCATGAACAGTCCTGTCAGTAACATAACAAGAACTAGTTTCTTTGCTGCTTTCATATATGTGTTATTTAAAAAGTTCATAATAGTCTGTCTCCTATGATTTAAAATCCAATATTGACATTAAATCCGAAGGAGCGAGTACCCGGCAGAGTACCACCTTCCCAGAATCCAAAACCGTTGGCATTGTTCTGAATAGCAGATGGATCAACACCGTCTACGCTAGAGTAGATCAGCAGAGGATTCATAGCTACCAAAGAAACACTTGCACGGTTGATCGGAAGTCTCTCTAAAGTTCTGGCAGAAAGATCATAGGTCAGCTTAAGCTCTCTCAGCTTAACATAACTTGCATCTTCTAACCATTCTTCTTTGTTGTAAAACATATTCAACCAGTAAGTAGGTGCGTTCACAAGGTATGCCACTTCATTACCGTTTTCATCAACACCGCGAAGTGTCTTACCACCGGAATTAGATGCCGCCTGATTCAACGGAGTAGATATAACTTCATTACCGTTTGAATCCAGAACAGGATCACGCTGTGGGTTACCCAGTGCATTGTTTCCTACTGTTTCTTCCACAAGTCCGGAATAAGCTCCAAACATTCTGGAGATTGAATAGAACTGTCCACCTTTCTGGAACTCAACAAAAGCTCCAAGAGAGAAGTTCTTATAATTCACATCAAGATTGAATCCACCATTCCAGTCAGGAAGGATATTTCCAAGATCTTTATTGTATTCCAACTTATAGGAAGTTCCGCTTGAATTAATGATAGGCTGACCATTTTCATGGTAAGCAGTACCACCATAACCACCGGAAGTAATTGCTCTACCCCATTCTTCGCCTTCAACTGCAAACAGCTGAATTCCAAAGAATGCACTTTCAAGAAGTCGGGTATCAATACCTTCAGCAAGTTCGTCTACAACGCCTTTACTCTTAGACCAGTTGAGGTTCATATCAACGGTAAGGTCTCTTTGTTCAATGGCTGTAGCACCCAGTGCAACTTCCCAACCTGTGGTTGTGAATTTACCGGCGTTAACCAATGTAGCACTGTAACCACTGGATCCCGGAGCATCAAGCTGAAGGATCTCATTCTCACGAACTGAGTTGTAATACGTTACATCTGTTCTTACACGTCCATCCAGGAATCGCAGATCTAAACCTAACTCATAGTCGGAAGAAATAGCCGGCTCTAAGTCTGGGTTTGAAAGTACGTTTGGAATAGATTGTGCAGGCTGACTTCCGTAAGGAGTCGAGCTGTTGAACGTTTGCAGAATTCTGTATGGGTCAAGATCATTACCTACCTGTGCGATAGAAGCTCTGATCTTACCAAAGCTTAAGATATTCTGATCGCTGAAAGCATCAAACTCAGTAAATACCAAACTACCGGATAGACCGTAGTAGAGGTATGAATTATTGTCTGAAGGCAATGCAGATGACCAGTCATTTCTTAAAGAAGCATCAATATACGCTAAGTCACGGTATCCAACTGTTGCAGTACCGAATAAACTACGCACTTCTTTTTGCTGCTTGTAACTCGACACATTAGGTCTGTTAATAGAAGCATCAATATTGAAGAAGTTAGGTGTAGAAAGTCCACCTACTGTCTGCTGAATTACAGAACTGTAGTCCTGAGTAAGGATGTTACCTCCTAAATAACCGGACATTGAGAAATCTTCGAAATCCTTGTTGAATTTCGCTCCACCCTCATAGTTCACTTCACGCCGTGAACGCTGAGCTATATAATACCAGTCTTCTTCAAGTCCACCGGTACCAATGCGATCTTCAACCGTAAAGGAGTAAGCATCCAGGTGTAATTTACCGATCAGCTCAACATTGTCATTTACGTTGTAAGAAAGATTATAGTTACCGTAAATACGATCCCTGTCATCTTGCTGAACATTCTCATAAACTGAGAAATAAGGACTATCCCAATACAAAGGTCTTTTGTTTGTATTTGAGCGGATATTCCAGGAAGCTATAGAACCATCTTCGAGACGGTATGTTTTAAGCTTATCCATATCCAATTGACGCTGGAACCACTGACTCATGTTCTGAGCAGGGTTACCCTGTACTGCGGAATAACCGGTTGCAGGACGTCCTTTACCCTGTGTGTTCACATAATTGAATGAAACACTGGATGTCAGTTTGTTATTATGGTTCAAAGAACCATTGAATGTAACAGCTGTCTTATCAAGGGTTGAGTTTGGATAAACACCTGATTGATTGGTGTTATTCAATCCTGCACGATAAGCAGAATTAGCTGAACCACCGGAGATAGACAGTTTATTGGCGATCCTAACACCTGTATCATAGAAATTTCGAACGTTATCAGGATTTGGATTCAACGGTACGGTCTTACCGTAATCACTCACGCCGTCACCATCAAAATCACCATCAAACCACGAATACCATGGTCGATACTGTGTACCATCCATTCGTGGCCCCCAGCTTTCATCCGCCGCATAGTTCAAACCGTTGTAGGTCTGACCATCAGCAGGGTCGGTATACTGAAGAAAATCCTGAGTATAACCACCGGCGTATTCATTCTGGAAATTTGGCAGAATATATACATTCTCAAAATAGGTACTGTTTGTATAATCTACTCTTACCGGCTGATCTTCACCCATTTGACCACTTTTTGTGGTAATAAGGATAACACCATTGGCCGCACGGTTACCGTACAGTGCAGATGCCGCAGCACCTTTAAGTACAGAAACACTTGCAACACTACTCAGATCGATATCTGAGGCAAGGTTACCAAGGTCACGACCACGAGCTGAAGAACCATTACTGGCTACTTCAAAAGAAGAGTTATCAACAGGTGTACCATCAATTACGAATAATGGCTGACCATCAGAAAGTCCGTTCACGCCACGGATACGGATTCTTTCAGAACCACCCATAGTTGGACTTTGCACAACCTGTACACCGGCAACTTTACCGGTTAGTGCGCCAACCACGCTATTTTGGTCAACACGCGCCAGGTCTTCTGCATTAACATCCTGAACGGAATATCCCAATGATTTTTGCTCACGGCTCACACCAAAAGCAGTTACCACAACATCTTCAAGTAGCTGAATATCTTGTGCCAACTCAAAATCAAAGGAGTTGTTATTTGCGTTTACAGTGATATCACGCTCAATGGTGATGTATCCTACGGAACTTACACGGAAAGTGTAGGTACCATATTCAACGCCATCGATCGTGTATTCACCATCAATATTCGTAGCAGCACCGGTAGAAAGATCCGAGATATAAATCGCAACCTGCGGAATAGGTTCTCCAGTATCTGCATCAGTAACGGTTCCGGTCACTGTCGTGGTCTGCGCAAACGCCGCAGAAACAGAAACCAAGACCATAAATGAACTGATTAGTAGCTTTTTTAACATACTAGGTCCTCGTTAGTTAATTGTTAGATGAGCTTTGATAATAATTATTATTCACCTCCGTATCAATATTTTATCTAACATTAATTTACAATTCATATAAAGTTCACAAATACCTCAAAAGCCCGTTTTAATGAAAATTGAACTATAATAAATAGAAAGACCCTTTGTTTATATGTACATTGCATGCAGACAAAATTTAATTTTTTTCTATGAATTATCGATTTCCTCTACTTATTGCAGCACAATCAATTATCCTGATCCTGATCTTTGCAAGCTGTTCCAACTCTTACATAGATGATATAGATCGTGGGGATTCCTACAACTATCGCCCAGGTTTTCCCGAATTACGAATGGCGGCAACGGCATATATCAATGATTCGAATGTTCCAATGGTTACGGTTACCGGTGATATCGTTAAAGGAAGCCTGATCTATGTGAACCAGGATGATCGATATTCGGCCAGTTTTTCCCTTGAGATCACCATTCGGGAGCAGGGAGATGGCGGGGAGGTCCTCATGCGGGATTCATTTAATGATACCATAGTACATCAGGGCGAAGAGATCACCAACTCTCAGGATGTGTATTTATTTGAGAGAGAATATGACGTATCACCGGGTGAGCTGCTTGTTGAGGTCAGCATCATCGATGATCAGTCCTCCAAGCAAACCCTGAGGCGCAACCGGATCACTGTCCCCTCTCCCGGCACAAACAGCTCTGCCATAACCAACGTAAGCCTGCTAACCCGGAATTCGGATTCAGAGGATATGGCCTTTAATCAGGCCACCACTTTTGACATTCCCTCCCGCATGGATTCCCTCAAATTCAGGTTTCAGGCAATCAACCGAAATGCCGATACGGGCCTGAATGTGCAGATGCGACTTCTTCGGTTTGAATCGGATACCAGCATAGCCCGCCCGATGAATTACAGCGACTACTCCCCTTCCAGTATTCAGCGTATCGGTATTGATTATGATGAATATGAGGTGGTACAATCATCCGTACGTAACCTAACCCAACCCGGTAATGTTGTGATCGAGTATAATTTTCATGAACTGCAAAGAGGCAATTATCGCCTGGAAGTCAGTTCCGGCGAAGGGGAAGAGCGGATCTACAAAGCCATGGAATTTGGCATCAAAAGCCCAAACTACCCATCCCTGAAATCCGCCCGGGAACTTGCGGCTCCCCTGGCATACATTATGACCGAGAAGGAATACGAACGGATCATGGGTATCTCCGACCCTGCAGCTTTGAAGAATGCCATTGATCGATTCTGGCTCTCCAATATCGGGAATTCCAATAAAGCCCGCGAAGTGATCTCCCTCTACTACGAACGGGTTGAGGAAGCCAATAAACAGTTTTCAAACTTCAAGGAAGGCTGGAAGACCGATACCGGCATGATGTACATCCTGTTTGGCCCGCCTATGTACGTTAATACCTATTCTACGGAGATGATCTGGTCCTATTCCTATAACCGTGAAGACCCGGAATCCAACTTCATCTTTGATCGCCCCAAGTTAAATACCAAATTCTACCCTTTTGATAATTTTGTACTTCGCCGAAGCAATTATTACTACAACGTACAACGCAGACAGGTAGAACGCTGGCTATCCGGAAGCATATTAACGCGGGCTTTTTAGTCTTTTCTCAACAATAAAGTCATTCAGAGCGATAGCGATGAACCTTGCCTTTTGTGGAGCATTGATGTTTGCATGGAGTGGTATGTTGGTAGTGGCTACTGAAGTGATGGATTAAACACCTTTGCTAGAATAGGCAAGTTTCTTCGGGAGTACCCTCAGAATGACCGGGGTAGAGTTTGGTTTATTCACTTAATTTAATATTCGTCATTCAGAGCGAAGCGATGAACCTTGCCTTTTGCGAAGCTTCGTTACAGGCAATGATTATCAAATTGACAGTGGCTATTTTCATTGGTAGTGCTGAACTAATACCCTAAATAGGCAAGTTTCTTCGGGAGTACCCTCAGAATGACTGTGGTAGGGTTTAGTTTTTGTATTTAACTCAACCTCCCGTGTCATTCAGAGCGGTAGCGATGAACCTTGCCTATTGCGGAGCTTCGGAGTTAGCATGGAGTAGTATGTTGGTAGTGGCTACTGAAAAGATAGGAAAACACCATTCTCTAAATAGGCAAGATCTTTCTCCGCCGGCTGTCGGATCAAGATGACCGGAGTTGGATTTAGTTTTTGTATTTACCATAACCTCCAGCGTCATTCAGAACGCAGCGATGAATCTTGCCTATAACGAAGTATCAGTGTTTGCCTAGATTACCATGTTGATAGTGGCAAGAAAGTTGCAATACTCAATTTGTTTGACCACAGTAGGCAAGATCTTTCTCCGCCGGCTGGCGGTTCAAGATCACTTTTACATGACATGTAGTGTTTTTAATATTCCTATCTAGTTTGAATAGAGAGAATGCCTTATCATAAAATATTGACTGCAAAGCCTTCAACTTGCAGATAGGTACTCACTCTTTCTCTGATGATGGAATTATTATCAGAATTTGTTGGGTCGAGAATAGATCCATCCGGATTTATAAAGACGTCATTCAAATCTATGGATTTACTGAGGATCAAGGTCTCATCAATATCACTTAAAGTAACACGATCGAAATTGAAAATTCTGTCGAAGGTTGGAGAGATCCTGAAATTAAACTCTTTTCGGTTATAGGTACCTTTAATCACCATTGAGTAGTTATTGTCTTCACCAAAAAAGTCATCGTCAAGGATTTCTGCATTTCTTGGTACAGGCTGAATAAACATAGTATAGTTGTTAAAAGTGGTATTGTCAGCTATTCCAAGGCCTACATCAAGCACCAATCTCTCCTCTGATGCATTTAGGTCATAAGTAAATAAGAACGTACTCACATTAGGTGAACTCTCCAGTTCAATATCATTTCCGGCAACAATAAATCGGTCAGCCGAAAATTTAAAATCACTAATTACTAAAGAATCTTGTTCTGTAGTCAAAGTATCTCCAAGATTTTCTGCCTGAAAATATATGGCTAGTCTTTTTTCAACCTGAATATCATTGTTGAATAAGCCACATGCTGATATGATTGATAATAGTGTAATAGAAATAATTAGTGTAATAAATGAACTGCGCATAGAATATTCTTTAGAAATTAAAAAAGCCATGCCTCGTTTGAGGCATGGCTTTTAATATAAGAATTTATCTCAGTTAATTGATCTTACGATCCAAAGATAAATGTAGTTGATTGATCCAAGTTAGGGGCAGCGGTTGCACCGTCTGCATCCTCAAGGTTTAGGATCAAAGTTACTTCCTCTCCGGCTGCCAGGTTACCATCGATCAGATCGATAGAAACATCAACAGCACTGGTACCTGCTGCAATAGTTGCAGAGGTTCCGTTAAGAGTGTAATGGGTTCCGGCAACAGCTGTTGAGGAACCGTCTACATTAAAGCTAACGGTTAAGTCAGAATTTCTCTGCTCACCAATCAACTGAATCGTTACATCGAATGAACCAGCAGCTTGATTGACTTCTTGCTGAAGTGGCTTGAATTCAATCTGATCTGGTCCTTCGAATGTTTTCTCTACATCGCCTTTGTCAAATAGGTCATCACAACTGACAAACAAAAGCGGAATAAGTAACGCTATAAGTAATTTAATTTTCATTGGATAAAAATATTTTGAGTTAATTTTTTCGAAAATCTTATGAGATTATTCGTAACCAGGGTTTTCAACCAACTGATCATTTACGTTTCTCAGGCCGGACCCGATCTCAGCAAGAATTCTGTATGATTCTGCTCGCATTTTCAGGGATCCATCAGGATTTCTGACGTCTCGCTGTAAACGCTTAAGGTCGTAGAATCTATGGCCTTCAACGCCTAATTCCCTCATTCTTTCATCCAAAATGAAATCTTCAAATGCCTGTTGGCTAGCAAGAGCGCTTGCAGGTACTGCACCTACATTTCTTGCTGTTCTCAGAGTTTCAAGATCTGGAACTCCAGCTGCTGGATTATTTTGATCTTTTGCTAATCCTTCAGCACGGATGAGATACATCTCTGAAAGTCTCATCATTGGAAGATCATCTACAGAATTACCTTTTTCACCTCTAAATTTTGTGATGGCAAAACCATTTGTGTTTATGGCATCACAGTTTGTAGGTGAAGTTAAAGGATTCAACTGTGTAGTAGTACAGTCTTGGTACCATCCTAATCTATGGTCAGCTGCATCATACTTATCTATCAAGAACTGAGTTGGAAGTTGCGCTAAGAATCCATCAGCTGTATAAGTTGCAGGACCACTGTTATTGTATCCTCCACCTTCTGTATCAGGATTGATCACAACAAGGAACAAAGCTTCTGAATGAGCGTTTGAAGTTCTTTCATCAAACATATCAGCAACACCGGTAGCTGTATTTTCCAGTGAATTTGGAAAATTATCGATGGCGTTTTGAGCTGCAGTTGCTGCAGCACCCCAGTTACCTGCATATAGGTTAACCCGAGCTGTTAAACCATCAACAAAAGCTTCAGTTATATAACGATTGTCTGAGTTTCGTCCAGCTAGTAATGTTTTAGCTGTGCTCAGGTCGTTTAGGATTTGAGTGTAAACTTCATTCACAGTACTTCTTGGTCTCAGGTCAGCATCAGACAAGTCCAAAGTAGGCTCAGTTCTGATGATGATTCCTGCGTCCCAGTTACCTTCCAGGTCACCTTGACCAAAGTTACCAGGCTCATAACCATACACTCTAACCATAATGTGCATTGCGAAAGCACGAAGAGCTAAAGCCTCTCCTCTATATTGATCCAATGTTGCAGGATCTTCAAATACAGAAGGGTCAACGGCTCCAATGAGTAAGTTGGCATCCTGTATGATCTCATACAGTCCCCAATTGTTCAGGTGAGCTGTTCCACCACTTGTTCCTGTGGCATTATTCAAGGCTTGGTACCTTGTTGATCCGGGTCGGTTACGTGTTTCATCAGAAAACGCACTTGGCCCTACAAAATATTCAGTATGCATACTGAAATTTTCGTGGATCTTGGAATACATGGATGCTCTAAGAGCATTAACTCCATCTTCGCTGGTTAGCACCACCTCAGATGATACCGATGTAGATGGTTCCACACCGTCTAACATACTGTCACAGCCGGTAAACCCTACAAACAGGGCCACGACTAGTGCATACTTAAGTGTTTTAAATTTCTTCATTTGATTATCTAATTTTTTAATTAAAACTGGATTTCAATACCGGCATTAACCTGACGCTCTGTTGGGTAAGAGGCTGCTGTCAAGTTGTTGTAGATATCATTTGGACTAAAGGCAACTTCTGGGTCATAGAATGGCCATGCTGTCCAAGTTACCAGGTTCGTAGCAGATGCGAAGAAAGTTACATTATTCAGGCCAACTCTCTGTGTAAATCTATCAGGCAGGCTATAGTTCAAAGAGATGTTCTTCAAACGAATGTAGCTTGCATTATAGATGGAAGCTGTACTTAGCTGAGTACGGTAGTTCGCAGTTTCTGCAAAATCTGTTCCTCCTGTGATTGCTCTTGGGTAAGATGTTACATCACCCGGCATTCTCCACCTTTCCAGTACTTCCGTTGAAAGGTTCATCAGGAAGTCAGGCGTTCTGGTAAAGTAGTAATCCGTGTTAGGGAAGGCCCACTGTCCAAAACTAAACTGGAAGAATGCATCCAGACTTAATCCTTTGTAGCTGATTGTATTACCAAATCCACCAACAGTATTAGCAACTCCATCTTTGTAGTTAACAGCATCCACAGAGTTGGTTGGGGTGTAGGTAATGTTACCATCAGCGTCATACCACATTGGACGTCCGTCTGCAGGGTTAACACCGGCCCAACGCACAACCTGAATCTGGCCAATAGGCTGGCCTTCGATCAAGCTTGTAAAGAGGGCATCTTCACCAATTGGGTCACCATTTGGCAGTTCAAGAATTTCGTTGTCAGAGAACGCTACGTTGAAACGTGTTTGCCATCTGAATCCTGAGCGAACCACGTTTACTGAATTCACTTCAAATTCAACACCTGTGTTACGTACAGACCCGATATTCTCGGTTATACTTCCGTAACCACTGTCACTTGGCAATGGACGACCGAATAGCAGTTCTTCTGTGTCTTTTTGATACGCATCAATAGACCCGTAAAGGCGTCCATCAAACAATTCGTAATCAAGACCAACATTGATCTCCTTAGCTTCTTCCCAACCAAGGTTAGCATTAGCTAACTGAGTAGGACGAAGTCCGGTAGATCCTAAATATGAACCACTTGCAGAGTATAGTCCACGAGCTGCAAAGTTACCGATCGCAGAGTTACCTGTGGTTCCGTAACCTACACGTAGCTTCAATTCATTGATCGCATCAATATTAAGGAAATCCTCTTCAGAGATTCTCCAACCTGCAGAAACAGACGGGAAGAAACCCCAGCGAGTATCCTGACCAAATCGAGAGTTACCATCATAACGGGCAACCAATTTCAGGATATACTTTTCGTCATAGACATAATCAACATTACCGAAGTAACTGGCTTGTCTCCACTCACTGTTGATACCTGAAGCAGTTGTTGGAGTAGAAGTAGCAGATAGTACAGTAAAGAATGGTCCCGGAAGGCCGTCACCACGTGTTACCTGACTTTCAGAGTAATCAGAGCGATACTCAGTTCCAACAAATCCACTAACAGCATGAACGCCGTCAAAAGTTTTAGACAAGTTGGCGATCAGGTTACCCTGATAGTTTTCTACGTTTCTATTCGCAAAACTGATCCAACCATTTTGTGAAGGAGCAGCAATTGCTGAACGATACTGATTGTCCTGAGTATTTCTGTAATCAACATTCATACTACCGTTGAATGATAACCAGTCGTTAGCTTGATATTGTAATCTAATAGAACTCAGGATCTGAGTTACTGTATTCTCGCGATCTACTTCATTTTTAACAACCGCAGGGTTGAATGGCTCACCAAAACGTGTATTTGGATTATAAGAACCATCAAATAGATATGGGAAACTCATTGGAGCTTCAAACATAGCCTGTGACGGAGGACAGTTAATAAAGTTACCATCCTGACACACACCGGTTTGTCCTGAACGGGAAATATTCAAACGCACGCTGGTTCTCCAATTCTGAGCCAGTTCGTGGTCAATATTTGTTCTCAGGTTCAAACGGGTAAAGTCCGAATTAAAGGCAGTACCTTCAGTGGATTCGTAACCACCTGAGATACGGAAAGTCGTAGCAGAGTTACCACCGGAAGCCGAAACGTTATACTTCTGAGTTACACCTTCGTCAAAAATGAAATCCTGCCAGTTTGTATTGGCAAGTTCATCACCGGCTTCTACAGGACTTCCGAAGAAACTCAAGAAGAAGTTTCTATAAATATCTTCGTAAGAACTATAATCACCGCCTGGAGTAACGCCTGAGTTCAACGCTAACGCTTCCCCCATATACTCAACATATTGCTCAGAGCTAATGTAGTCTACGTTGTTAGCAAGAGAACGTACACCGGTCTCGGCACGCGCTGTAATTTGTGTTGGACCTGCAGAACCATCTTTGGTAGTAATGATCACAACACCGGCAGCGGCCTGAGCACCATAAATAGCAGCAGAAGCCGCATCTTTAAGTACCTCAATAGACTCAATGTCACTTGGGTTCAAGGTGTTAAGTGGAGACGTACTGGCCTGAGATGATAGCTGAGCAAATGATATCTGCACACCATCAACAATATAAAGAGGCTCAGTAGCCGCGTTAATAGAACCGTTACCACGGATATTTACACGGAAAGCACCACCCGGGTTACCGGAGGTAGTAGTAATGTTAACACCGGCAGCACGACCCTGTAGCAGGGATTCTGTGTTTTGCAGGGAAACGTTTTCAAGATCTTGTGAAGAAACAGTTGAAATAGAACCCGTTACTTCCCTCTTTTGCTGAACAGCATATCCGGAAACAACAAATTCATCCAAACCAACAACATCAACACTTAACTCAACGTTACGTGTTACGGTTCCTGATCCGATCTCAACAACTTCATTTACTGTTACATAACCAACGTATCGGTAAGAAACAGTATATGTACCGGCGTCAACTCCGGTAATTGTGTAGTTACCATCAACATCGGATTGAGTTCCTCTGTTAATAGATTCGATATAAACAGTCGCGCCGATCAACGGCTCTCCTGTTTCAGCATCTGTAATTTGCCCGGTTAAAGTCCCGCTTTGTGCATATGCACTTGCCGACAATAACAAAGCAAATACTGTAAATAGTAGCTTTTTAAACATAGTAGCTTTGATTTAGGTTTTGGGTTAAGACAAAAATGTTTAACAAACAGTTATCAAATGTTTAACAAACATATATCAGCTTGGATATTATTTATAATAAAGTTCAAATACAAAATATAATAACCCAAATCACGCTTCGTAATATTCTGAAGGGAATATTTTTTTTAATGTTAAAGAAATACCTTTAAAGCCTAAGGCACTTTGATAGCTAATCCCATAGTGCCCATGATTTTATATCAACAGAAAAGGTCGGCAGGAAATAAGATCAAGAAAAGGGGCTTTTTCTAAGTATCTGTTCGAGGGCTTCATCAAGCAGTTGTTGATATAACATTTCTTTTTCCATTGCAGTGTATCTTTTAGCTGAGTTCACCCTACCCCAAGCCGCAGGTTTCCCAGCTGTATTATCCCAGATCAGATATTTTGTTTCGAATCGTAATCTGGTCTCTTTCTCCGTCTCGTGGCCTGCATAATTTCCACCACCAGTTTCAATATCATACAATTGGTAGTTGAACTGATCTAATATCAAGGTAAAGCGGGAATTTATACCATCTGTTGTTAGCGAGGTATTATCCTTGGGCCCCAGGATCTGAAATTGAGTTTCTGATTCCAGCGGCAGTTCCTTTAACTCAAAGTTACTTCCTTCCAGATAAGCAGAGGTCAGGATCTCTTTAACATCAGCCTGAGTATTTCTTTCTATATAAGTTGGTAGATACTGCTCGAAGGTCTCATTTGATTTGTTTTCAAGTTTCCCGAAGGTATAACCGGGGAAATACTCAAAAAAGGCTTCAGCCTGTACCGGCAGGATGCTAAGAGTAGCATTTACCTCTTTATCGTCATATCCGGAAGCCAGATACTGATTGGACGTGGACGCACAGGATGTGATAAATAATAGTGTGGAAACCGTCAGTAATAAAATATTTTTCATCTGAATGAAATAGTCTGCTTATTGAATAATAAAAAAGCGACAGCGTTAAGAGCTATCGCTAGAATAGATATGAAAATAATTGGCTTACAGATAAATAAAAATACTTAAATCAATTTTTACATCTTCTGCTCATTGAATTTTGAGACAGCTATGGCCACATCCCTTGGATTCGACATATCCAGGTTATTTTGATCTATGAAGGTTTCCATCTTTTTACTTCCCTCAAAGTAGCCCATGACCCTCCTTTTATTCAGCCGACGAACATTTGATACCTTATCCCCTTCCTTGAAATAATATCTCTCGGTTTTTGAATAACTGGCTTGTTTTGTTGCAGACCCATAACCGGAACTCGCATTCTCATTAAAATTAACCTCATGCTTAACCAGAAATGTCAGCGGTCCTTCGGCTGCCACCTCTACAAATTCATCTCCATCAAGTCTCCTTGAGTCATAACCTCTTTTGAATAGCCGTTCTGTACCATCAACGCTTAGCTTAAATTGACGGATATTGGCCAGATCCACCCCATAGGTCTGGTTTCCAGATCTGTATTCTAATCTTTCTTCGTAGATATTGAAGTTCATGTATTCTGCATTCGCATACCGTCCACTATATACTTCAAATGACCCACTTGTAAAATCATCCGTCACATATGGTGTTCCGGATATTTCTGTCTTTTTGATAGTGGGCACTACATTTCTCTCCACCATATCCACTATATCATTTTCATCGACCTGGTCTTGAGCCAGAACCGATGCCGGTGATACACCGATTATGATCATGAGTACACTTAGAATAACAAGATTTAATTTATTGGATTTCATAGTATTCATTTGCTTTTAGTTAGTTACTCAGAGATCTGTAGTCAGAATGAGTCCCGTTCTCCACCGCTGCTTTTGTCTATACTCGATCGTATAGTAATAGATCTCTCTTTGTAGTATATAATTATCAAACGGGAAGTATTTACCCCTTATATCGGATACTCTAAATAAAAAATTTCTTTCCGGGTCTTCCAAATTATAAGTGTATGACAAAATCACCCGACTGTTGAAGACATCATTGACCGTCCACGGTGCCCCAAAAAGAATGTATACCATACCTAAGTCCGTTTTCCATCCTTCTTTGTAGTTTGAAAATTGTTTATTAGCCTCTTCTACTCTGGTATAATAAAGTGATATTACATCCTCTGCCAAATTTGAGTTATTGATATTGGACAACCAAAACCGGTCAACAGCCACCTTTAATGAATCATCGTTTTTTATGGACATCAGCTCTTCATATTCCTTATCCGTCATTATATAAGCCAGGGGTTCCGCCATTTGCCTAGTGGTCTTTATAGCAGGATAAAAGGCCGGTTTGATACCGAATTCCCTCCCCCCTTCTGTTTTGAGATCATTATCGGCTTCTATAAACACTTCTAGACGATAATTACCCAATTCAAGCTGACCATATGAGTATTCTATAAATATGTTCCCGTTTTGATTGATCCTGCGGCTCCCTGACTGAATGATCTCGAATTCATCGTATTCGATCCCCTGAAAGCGAATACTGGATCTTGGATAATCCTGAATACTCATCGGCCAGGCGACGGAAGTATCGGCTACAAATTTCTTCAGATTTGATCGTATGTTGATCGGTGTGCCTGTGCTGTTGTTGATCTGGACCATGAATTTCAGTGAATCCAGGTTTGCAGGCACATCATAGGTTGTAACAGGTACAAAATTAGCCCCTCTCACAGCATTCTCTTTCCCAAATATCTGAACTTCTGAGATCGATACGATCCCGTCGTTGATATTTTCAATTGAGGTTTCATTAGTTCGAACCATTTGCTTACCGGAACTTTCGTCTGTAACCGAGACCACGACTTCATATTCGCCCGGTTCAACCTCAAAAGTTTCATTAAATCTAAACAACTCCTGACTATGAATGACTGAATTATCTTCAGCTATTAAGGCCTGAGAAAAAGATCTTTGTGCTATCAATTCATCAGTATCTATGTCGTATAGGGTGATCTCAACAGCAATATCAGCCTGAATATTACCCTCATCATTCTGTTTATAGATCAATCCGCCATACACCACATCCCCCGACACTTCAATAGTGGGTATTCCCACCTGGCTATAGTAACCGGTAGTTGAGAGGCGTAATTCGGGGAGCCCTGCTTCATAATTATACCATCCCCCCCTTTGCACATTATCTATGTAGCTATCGGAACAAGACATGCCAACGAAGCTGAGTAACAGTATCCCGGGCAGTAAGTAAATATTAGGTCTTATCATTCTTATAATAATATCGGATAACCGGTGACTTCCTTAGTTAAACTACATGAACCGTTTATTATTATAATAATACGAATTCAACTATCTGCCTAATATTTACAATAAAATTCCCGATACCATTCTCGGTGATCTACTTATTAAAAGAATGCAGTGTTTCTTTTATAATATTTACGCATTCCATAAGCTGATCTTCCGTCATCACCAATGGCGGTGCAAAACGAATGATGTTGCCGTGAGTGGGCTTGGCAAGTAATCCATTATCCTTCAATGCCACACAAAATCGCCAGGCGGTATCGCTTTCCGGTGAATCGTTAATGATGACGGCATTCAGAAGTCCGCGACCCCTTACTTTTACAAACAGGTCATGATCTTCGACCAGCTTTTGCATTTCATTTCTGAAGGTCTCACCCAGCTTTCGTGCATTCTGGGCCAGGTTTTCGTCTTTTACAACATCAAGAGCTGAAATTGCCACCTTACATGCCAGGGGGTTTCCTCCGTATGTTGACCCATGCTGACCCGGTTTGATAACATCCATGACTGGTTCATCAGCCAATACGGCCGATACCGGATAAGCTCCGCCTGACAGTGCTTTGCCGAGGATCAGAATATCCGGCTTGGTGTAAGTACTTTGCTGCTCACAATGTCCCTGACAATCACAATCACCGCAAACCGCCAAAAGGCTACCGGTTCGGGCAATTCCCGTCTGGATCTCATCCGCTATAAAAAGAACATTGTTTTCGCGGCAGAGATCCGCCATTTGAGAGATATATCCATCATCAGGAACTACCACACCGGCTTCACCCTGAATCGGTTCGGCCAACACTCCGGCAATGTTTGGCTGAGCTAAAGCTTCCTCAAGTGCTTCGATATCATTATAAGGGATCTTTATAAAACCGGGGGTATAAGGTCCAAAGTTCTTTCGGGCATCCGGATCATTTGAAAATGAAATAACAGTTGTGGTACGCCCGTGAAAGTTATTTTCCAGAACGATGATCTGAGCTTCCTGCTCAGGGATCCCCTTTTTCTCATACGCCCATTTCCGGCAGATCTTAATGGCAGTTTCCACACCTTCAGCCCCGGTATTCATTGGCAGTACTTTATCAAAGCCAAAATATTCGGTCATATATTTTTCGTATTCACCAAGCACATTATTATAAAAGGCTCTTGAAGTCAGGCACAAGGTGGAGGCCTGATCAGTCAGTGCTTTGGTGATCTTAGGATGACAGTGGCCCTGATTAACGGCAGAATATGCCGATAAAAAATCGAAATATTGATTGCCTTCAGGATCCCACACATAAACGCCTTCTCCTTTTGAAAGTACTACAGGGAGCGGATGATAGTTATGGGCACCGTATTTGTCTTCCAGTTCAATTGCTTGCTTTGATGTGATCATAAAATGCTGTCTGTTATTTTTTTTTGCTGAAAATAGGAAAAGCATCACTGAAACAAGAACAAAATTATTTCAAATTACCCTTGATATCGAATGATATTTAGCCGTATATTTAAGTCTCGACATCGCGGGGTGGAGCAGCTGGTAGCTCGTCGGGCTCATAACCCGAAGGTCGTAGGTTCGAATCCTACCCCCGCCACTACCAAAAGCCTTCTGATTAAGTTCAGAAGGCATTTTTATATTCGGGAGAAAATCGGGAATTTATGTACACTGTTTACGCTCTATACTCACCTTCGCATCAAAAGATCTATATTGGGTACACAACAAACCTGGAGCAGCGCTTAATTTCTCATAACTCGCTAGGTAAAAAGGGGTGGACCATAAAATACCGTCCATGGAAATTAGCTTATACTGAGGATTTTGAGACCAAAAAAGAAGCCATGCGCAGAGAAAAACAGTTGAAATCAGCCAAAGGGCGCGAATTTATTTGGAACCTCGTAAACGAAAAATTTAAATAAGCTCGTCGGGCTCTTATCCGCCGATTGGCGGACGTAGGTTCGAATCCGACTATCATCCGACCACCGACGGACACGCCACTACCAAAAGCCTTCTGATTAAGTTCAGAAGGCTTTTTTTATATTCATGAGAAAATCGATGTCTCATATTTACCGTTTACGCTCTATACTCACCTTCTCATCAATAGATCTATATCGGGTACACATCCGATCTTGAACAGCGTCTTCTTTCTCATAACTCATTAGGTAAAAAAGGGTGGACTATAAAGTACCGCCCCTGGAAATTAGCCTATACTGAAGAACACCAAACAAAGAAAGACGCTATGCGCAGAGAGAAACAGCTTAAATCAGCCAAAGGACGGGAATATATCTGGGAGGTTGTTAAAGAAAAATTCAATTAGGCTCGTCGGGCTCTTATCCGCCGATTGGCGGACGTAGGTTCGAATCCGACTATCATCCGACCACCGGCGGGCACGCCACTACCAAAAGCCTTCTGATTTAGTTCAGAAGGCTTTTTTTATATTAAAGAGAAAAGTAGGAACTTATGTATACCGTTTATGCTCTTTACTCGCCTTCTCATCAAAAGATCTATATCGGGTACACTTCAAATCTGGAACAACGCTTACTTTCTCATAACTCATTAGGTAAAAAAGGTTGGACCATAAAATACCGACCGTGGGAATTGGTCAATACTGAGGATTTCGAGACCAAGAAAGAAGTTCTACACAAAGATAAACATCTGAAACCAGCTAAGAGACGTGAGTTTTTATGTGAAACTGAGTTCGAAAAAAAACGAGATCACTCGTTATATAAGCACTAATGTAGAACCTGCGAGCGTCCGAAGGTCCTCGCAGCGTTCACTCGCAACGCTACGCTACGATCGCAGGTCTTAAAGACGCTGCGAGGTTGCTTAAAGTATAAGATGCTTTAGTTCTTTACTCGTCTTTCTCTGATCCTTCTTTTATTTATAAACTACGCTCTCTCATTTCTATTCTATGATTTCTTCAAAGATTCAAAAACTTATCTAATCAATCAATCCCCGCTCTCACACCACACCCAAAACCACCCTTTCTAACTTTAGTGAATTTAAAAGCTATTGAGGCACTTTGATCCTTTTGGTAGATTTGTAGAAACAATTCAACAATAGGAGTTACGAATGCAAGATAGTCTTAATATCAATCCTGATAATGTACGTAAAGTTTTAGGTAAACATATTCTCACTGATGGGTACGACATGGTACTTGACCTCAAAAAAAGTGAGGGCGCATACCTTCTGGATTCAAAATCAGGCAAAAGATATCTGGATTTTTTCACCTTCTTTGCTTCTAACCCATTAGGCATGAATCATCCCAAACTGGCCGGAGATGATGATTTTATTGAACGCCTGGCACAGGTGGCCATCAACAAGCCTTCCAACTCTGATATCTATACCGAAGATATGGCACGGTTCATGGCTACATTCGACCGGGTTGGTATTCCTGATTACATGCCTTATTCATTTTTTATATCCGGCGGGGCATTAGCCGTTGAAAATGCCATGAAAGTAGCCTTTGACTGGAAAGTGCAGAAGAACTTTCAAAAAGGCTACCGACACGAAAAAGGCCACAAGATCCTTCACTTTGAAAAGGCATTTCACGGACGCTCCGGCTATACCCTGTCAGTTACCAACACCGTCCCGAATAAGGTGAAATACTTTCCAAAATTTGACTGGCCACGGGTTATAAGTCCTGCCATGACCTACCCTGCCACTAAAGAACATATTGAGGCAACGGCCGCTCAGGAGAAAATGGCTATTGCACAAGCCGAACGCTTTTTCGAGATCCATAAAGATGATATTGCCGGGATCCTTATCGAACCGATCCAGGGTGAAGGTGGAGACCGACATTTCCGCCCGGAATTCCATCAGGCGCTGCGTGACCTGGCAGATCAACACGAAGCCCTGCTTATTTATGATGAAGTTCAAACCGGTGTAGGTATGACCGGAAAATTCTGGGCCCATGAGCATTATGTGAAACCAGATATTCTGGCCTTTGGTAAAAAAGCACAGGTTTGTGGCATCCTTGCCAATACCCGGGTAGATGATATTGAAACCAACTGCTTCCATGTCTCGTCACGCATCAATTCTACGTGGGGCGGTAATCTTGTGGATATGGTTCGCTTCGGGCGTATCCTGGAAGTGATCGAAGAAGACAACCTGGTTGATAATGCTGCAACTGTAGGTGAACACCTGAGATTCAAGCTTGAAGACCTGGCTGACAAACATGAATACCTGAGTAATCCAAGGGGTAAAGGCTTATTCTGTGCTATCGATCTTCCGAATACACATGCGCGAGATCACGTGATCAAGGAGTGTATGGCAAACGGATTGATGATCCTTTCTTGTGGACCGAATACCGTGCGTTTCCGTCCGCCATTGACCATCAGCAAAGGTCAGATCGATGAGGGGCTGGATATCCTTGAAAAAGCATATCTGGCTAAACAGGATGAATGTCCTGTGGTTGGCTGATAAACGTTTCTTTTAGGTTTACAGGGAGGATGGTATTTTAACCACCGAATTCCACCATTCTAAAAGAAACCTTATCACTTGAAAACCATTCTCGATCATTTACCATTTTCAGATCAGGAGCTTAAAAATGTGACCTCGACCATGGTCACATTTTTGCTTCTTGGTTTTTTTATACGGATCTATGAGATTCTTTTGGTCTCACAAAACTTCAGCTTACCTGAAGGATCTTTTCTCATCTATTTTAAAGCCCTGATCCCTGACCTCTTTCTGTTTGCATTCTGGGCCGTGATACTGATCGCTATTTGGGCTATACTTTCTAAACTGATTCCCAACTACGCTTCAAAAAACATCAAAGCACTCATGGTTCTCTTCATAGTGATCTATATTGCTTTGATCCAATATTTCGGTGAGGTCCTTGTGCTTCTTGGTGTGGATCTTTGGGCGTATAACATCACTGAGATCGGAGATACGGTCAGCACGTCAGTGAGTTTTGGGTTTACGGAGATCGCTCCACTTATCCTGTTTCCTCTGATATTTTTATTCGGAATTCGAGGTCTTAATAAAATTGAATTCAAACCTGCATTTCAGAATACCTTTCTGATCTTCTTATCGGTATGTGCCATATTGAGTTTTTTCACCTATCCATCTAAGGAGGATCACGAACTTGAGTTGACCTATGCCCTTTCTGTTAATAAGGCCTCTTACTTTTTTGGTGAAACGGCGAACCATTTCCTTTCTGCCCTAACCTATGATGAGTACTCCGGTGACGAATATCCATTCATGAGGGTCCCTGATACTGAAGATGTGCTCTCCCCTTTTCTAAACAAGCCGGATCACCTGCCAAACTTTGTATTTGTGATCGTTGAAGGTTTAGGCGGAACCGTGGTTGACCCCAATGCTTCGTATGGAGGATTTACTCCTTTTCTGGATTCGCTATCTAATGAGAGCCTGAACTGGACACATTTCCTATCCACCAGTGGTCGATCATTCAACGCACAACCTTCCATTTTCGGTTCACTGCCTTATGCAAACAGTGGATTCATGGATCTGGGCTACCGCATGCCTGAACATCACTCCCTCATTTCAATCCTGGATAACAGCGGTTACCATACCGGTTATTTTGGAGGCTATGATACAAGTTTCGACAATCTGGATCTTTTCCTTGAACGACAGGGTATTGATCTGCTGGTCAATGCGTCCCGTTTTCCGGATCAATATGAGAGAATGGATGAGATCGAAGGTGGATTCAGCTGGGGATACTCGGATCATGATCTCTATGATTTTGCTTTTTCATTTCTGAATGAGTTTCAAAGTAATACTCCTCGTCTCGATATCTTTTTCACGCTTAACTTTCATGAACCGTTTATCATCCCGGAAAGTCAGCAATTTGATCTCATATTTGAGCAAAGGCTTGAAACCCTTGATCTGCCGGATGATCACAAACAGATGTATCAGAACCATCCTGAACTGTTCAAAGCTCTTTTATATACTGATGATTCCATCCGACAGCTGTTTGACCGTTACAAACAGCGGGATGATTTTGCCAACACGATCTTCATCATCACGGGTGACCACCGTATGGTTCCCATCCCCCACCGGGATCGTATTGACCGGTATTACGTGCCATTTATGATCTACTCCCCGCTTCTCAAAGAAAGTAAGACCTTCAAGGGCGTCTCATCCCATCTGGACATTGCGCCAACCCTGATGGCTTATCTCAGATCAAATTTTGGAGATCAGATCATTACTCCGGAGAATGTCCATTGGCTGGGTGGCGAGTTAAGTACGAGTGTAACATTTGAGGCTCAAAAAAGGGTGCCGTTCATGAGAACCAAAAACAACTTAGCTGATTACCTCTCAGGGGAATATTTTATTTCTGATAATAGATTGTACCGGTTAAACGAAGGTATGCTTTTGGGTGAAATTCAGGACGACGAAATCAAAGACAGGCTCTATAAAGAGTTTGAGCAGTTTAAAATCCGAAATAACTATGCCACTTCTAAAAATAAGCTTATCCGACTCACAGAGGAACAGAAAAGGGAGCATGAGACACTGAATGAAGAAATTGAGTTTTTAAGAAATGAAAACCTGACAGGACTTGGAAATTCCGAATTATTCCAGATCGCCAGGGATTCTGCTTTTAGCACCAATTATTCTTACGCCCGAATGGTCCTGAGGCATGTTTTACGCCGTTCTCCCAACTATCATGATGCCCGCTTACTGTATGGAAGAACCCTGGCATGGGGTGGTAACTATGAAGATGCGATCAGCCGTTTCAGGGAGGTATTGGATCGTGACCCTTCCTACATGGATACCTACAACGCACTTACCGATGTGTATTACTGGCAGGGAGAGCATCAGAAAAGCATGGATTTTGTGAATACCGGACTTGCCTACAACGGCAATTATGTCCCTCTGATCTTTCGTAAAGCGAGAACCTACTACCTGATGGAAAATAGGGATAGTTCCACTGTTTGGATCAATAAAGGACTTGAACTGGACTCTGATAATTCAAACCTGCGTGAGCTGAAAGAACAGCTGACTGAGAACTAAAATTTATAGACGAATCCACCATTCAGGGTAACGATCGTGATAAAATTATCCGGATCGAAGGTCAGCTCCTGACGGGCAAGATCAAGCGATAAGAAAGCAGAAAGGTTGTAGCGAAGTTCTTTATATCCATCTATGCCTACAAATTGCGATTGGGTAAAAAATACATCTCCTGAAACATCCTGAAAACGTCGTTCTTCGGGATAAAAACCGAATCCTCCCCGAAAGGTTATATAGTTTTCAGGTCCTGACAGGTACCTTCTTGCCAATAAACTCAAAGACCGGGAAACACCCACTGAATTTGGCGTGATATACGGCCTTACAGTAAACAACCAGTTGCCCTGATACTTTGAAACGGTTCCGGTAAATATCCAGACATCGCTGTTGAAACTCAGGTACCTAAACCCTGCCGAAACTTCGAATGCGCCGGGCAGCGTTTTAAATAACTCCGCACCTGACCTGAACTCCGGAAACAAAGAACTGGAAGAATACCCGGCACTGACATACCCATACCAACCCTCAGCGATGGATGGATAGAAATCAAGTTCAGCCTGTAATCCATCCGTGGAAAATCTGCGCTGATAATTGACGCGGCCGATTACTGAACCAATACCTGTCCGCCTCGAAAGCTGTACGTAGGCTTTATGTATATCGTCGAATACATCCTCAAATGTATCGTAGGTATATGCCGTGGTAAGGGTGTAATTCTGTCCTGAGGTTTTTATGCTTTCCCTCAACTGTAACGCTTCTTCGTTTATTTTATCGATCTGCTCCAGTTGATTCAGGACCTGCAGTGCCTCTTTATCCTTACCGGCCGAATTTAGAGTTTCAGCTCGCTTCAATAGTACATCCGCATCAACGGCGTGATATCTCACTGCCTGCTTCGAGTAATCCAGCATGGCCTTTTCATTTCCCGCCCAGCGTTCGTTATCGATGGCTGCAAAGAGGGCGTCTTTATAATCGGGCCTGCGTTCGAGTACGTAATTCAGTTCCTCACGGGCATTATCGTAACTGCCATCCCAGGCGTAGGTGCGGGCTATTAGAATCCTGACGTCGTGATAATCGGGTGATATTTCCAGAATGGCATGGGCCAATTCCCTTGCTTCCTCCCTTTGGCCATCGAAAGCGAGTTCCCGGGCTTCCATAAAGGCTTTATCAACATTTTCAACGGTTTGAGCTGAAAGGGTTTGGAGTGAAAAGATCATCAGTAAACCCGTTAACCACCCAACCAATAAACAGGTCCGTTTTGAAATTGCACTTACAATACATGTTTTGGGATGTGTTTTCATGATCAACATTACCTCTGATTTCATCAAATTCCAAGTTCCGCCCTGACGATGGAATACACATCAGGGATCACTCCGTTATCTATCAATACGTGCAGGATGAGTGCTATAACAATGACCGTTACACCATACACAACCAGCCAATATTTTAATGAACCGAAAAAGTTGGATACAGAATCCTTCAGTTTTTTGATTCCTTCTGTCACATTACTGTTTGAGGACAGGCCGGTTCGGGTCATCACTCCCCACGCCTTATCTCCTTTAATAAAATCGATCAGTCCTTTGAATCTCCACCAGGTGTGAATTTGTCTGTATCCGATATTCTCCAGAAAGGCGTAGAGAGTCAGGGTGGCGATATTCCCAAGGGTTGGATATCGGCGGAAGGACAGTTCCTCACAAAGGACAGAGGTAATGGAAAGCACCATACCCAGGAATACGGACACCGTTAAAAACAGAAGTACAAACGTGGAGTTGAATCCACCTAAAAGCAGAACAATCAGAAAATACCCAAAACCAAACAGTTCAATTACGGGGCCCAGCATCTCAATAAAAAAGAAGAATGGCATGGCCAGCATACCCAGTCGACCATATTTTGGGTTGAACAACATCTTCTTGTGGCGCATCATAGTATCCGCCAGTCCCCGCTGCCAGCGATTTCTTTGTCTCCCCAACACTGACCAACTTTCCGGTACTTCTGTCCAGCACACCGGTTCCGGTAAAAATCGCACTCTGTATGGTTCCCCTTTATCCTTGAAATGTCGATGCAGCCTTACCACCAATTCCATATCCTCACCCACCGTGTCATGCAGGTACCCACCCACTTCAACCACAGCCTTCTTATCGAACACCCCAAAGGCTCCGGAAATGATCAAAAGGCTATCAAGGTAATCCCAGCCAACCCTGCCAAATAAAAATGAACGGAGATACTCCACCGTTTGGATGCGACCCAGAAAGCTCTTTGGCAGATCTACTTTTTTGACAATGTTATCCTCGATGGTACAGCCATTCGCTATCCTTACGATCCCTCCTACAGCCACTACATTTTCTTCTTCCATAAAGGCTTTAAGCAATTTCAGAAGTACATCCGGTTCCAGGATGGAATCAGCATCAATGGAACATACCAGATCTTTTGAGGCTACATTGATCCCCGCATTCAGGGCATCCGCCTTTCTGCCATTTTCTTTATCTACCACCTTCAATTCCGGGTAGATCGAAGACCTGTAAACTTTCTTGATGGGTTTGTGATCTATAGGCAGCTCTACCGGCCGGTCGATCTCATATAGATCAAAATGTTCGATCAGTAATTTCAAGGTATCATCCGTACTTCCATCATTTATAACGATCACTTCAAAGTCAGAAAAATGCAGCTGGAGCAGTGCTTCAACCGAGGCAATGATGTTTACCTCCTCATTATAAGCCGGAGAAAGTATGCTGACCGGTTTGTACAAATTTGAATTGAACAGGCCTTTCAGGTTAAACACCTGATAGTAGTTTTGCTGATGCCTGATGTAGAAGAATGATATTATTACGAGTAGGGTATACGTCAGATTCACGGCAAGAAAATACCCAATAAACAGCCACTCAGCTGGCTCCATATAGGTTAAAAATTGCTGAAGTATGTCTCTGATCTCAGCCATTAAAATTTGTTTCATTCCTTTTTTCGTGAACGTACATCAACACGTATTTCGTGATCAATTTTATATCACTTTCGGGTACCTCTTGAAGGATCTCAGATTCTTTGAATCCATTTTTTAATAAGGCGTAAACAATGGCCTTTTTAACGTTCTTATCTTCATGTCCCAATAAATATTTAAAGTAGATAAAGTCATCTTCACTCCCATAATCACCCAGTTCTTCCAGAGCTGAAACCACTACTTCCGGAGCTTCATGGTCTAAATACCGGCGAAGGGTCTTAATACTTTTAACATTATTGAATTCGCCCTGAGCCTTGATGATGGCTGACAATACCTCCGGATAATTCCATTCCCGTGATGGATCCTGTAACTTTTCGAGCAGATAATTCACAAGGTTATAGTAGCCTATTTCTGTGATCCCCTTTATGAATAACGCCCGGTTTGCCGGTGGGATATCCTGCTCATCCAACACAATTTTCAGTGCCTCGCCTTCGGCTTCATTTTGATCATCCTCATCCGAGTGGAATTTATGGAACAACTCGATCATCGCCATTTCTGACAGAAAATCTTTTTTGGCAACACGACTAAGGGCCTCCACTCTCAAATTGACGTCATCGCTACCCATTAGTGCGGTTGCTGCTGAAAATACCAGCATCTGATTCGGTGAGTCTAAATACCCCTTCAGCTTTTTGATCACTTTAAAGTTTACCAAACGTACATTACTGAAATAGTTACAGGCCTTTACCCGGGCTACATCATCCGATGACCTCAATAAATTAAAATGGTGATCAAAGATCGGTTCTATAAAGAGGAGTTCCTTGAGTTTATCAGCCTCTGTTCCCTCAACATGAGTAAGCATTTCCGTAATGATCTTTTCAAAGGCGTAATATTCAAGGTTTTTCCCGGTAAATTGCTCTATCACCTCTTTTTCATTTCCTTCTTCGAGGTAATTCAAGACATGGGGCATCAAGGTTTTTCGGTAATTTTCCAGTTTGGCAGACCAATTTCTGTGCCTGACCCGAATTATGATGGCACTGAGAAAAAGTACCAGCGTTAAGCCCAGCAGTACCATTGAAACGATCAGAAGTAAATAAACAGAAATGTCCATAGCCGGGCTTTGTGAATGAAATCAACTTCCCAGGACTTCCTCTATCCTAAGCATCAAAATATTTGGTTTGAAAGGTTTTTCGATATATCGCTCCGCACCCAGCTTATGCCCTTTCATGATATCCTCTTCACGATTCTTACTGGTGAGCATGATCACTTTGATATCTTTGGTTTCCGTGTCTTCCTTGATGTTTCGGAGTACCTCGAAACCATTCATGCTTGGCAACATCACGTCCAGCAAAACCAGATCCGGCTTAAGTTCTTTTACTGCCTCAAGACCTTCTTTTCCATTTGCCCGGTGTTCTACCCGGTAGCCGCTCTTCTTTAGCTTATACAGTAAGAGCTCGTATATAACCTCAGTGTCCTCAATGACGAGGATCAATGGTGAATCATTGCTCACAATAAACCTTCCTTTCTTTATTTAGCCTGCCTCAATGATAAAAAACGAATATACAGTCAACAAATGTTAAATGTACCTTTCATTTCTCTACACTAATACCAATAAGGTACAGTTTCGTGAAGGCCTGATTAATTTTTCAGATCTTTTCAGTCTTGAGCAAAGCGGTGTCTGAAAAGTTAATGCTCAGGAAGTCTCTGACTTCCATTTCAAGCAATCGTTTTGAACTTTGTCACCAAAGATTAAATTTGAAATATATTACACCAGCTGGTGACTTTGGGGCTGTATCACCATTTCATTTAATACTGACCCGGAAGGTTGGTCAACAGCATAATATACGGCATCGGCTACTTCTTCAGTGGTTAGCATCATGTCTTTTTTAACCTTCATGCCAACGCGATCATCGTCCCAGAACGGTGTATCCACTCCTCCCAGATAGAGCAGAGAAAATTTAGTTTTACCACGGCGCTGTTCTTCAATGAGGGCTTTTGTAAATCCCTGAATGGCAAACTTTGAAGCTGCATACACGGAAGCATTTTTCATGACATATTTGCCCATGGTACCCGGAAACATGACCACAGATGTCGGTTCATCCTCATTCATGTGTTTCATCACGGTTTGCGTGACCAAAAATGTGCCATAAACATTGACATCGATGACCTCTTTAGCATCCGCCGGGTCAATATCCAAAAAGGGTAGTATGATGCCCTGCCCGAACGCATTGATCAGCACATCGATCTTTCCGATCTGATCTTCGATCTCGGTAGCCATGCGTTCAACAGCTGCCCGATCGGTGGCATCAGTTTCAATGGCATAGGCCTCTCCACCTGCATCATTGATCTCTTTAGCCACTTCTTCGGCTTTGACTTTGTTACGCGCAGCCAAGATCACTTTTGCTCCCTTTGATCCAAATTTTCTGGCTGTTGCTGATCCGATTCCGCCGGATCCCCCAACGATAAGTACGATCTTGTCTTTCATGGTAAATAAGGTGTAACGTCTTTCTTGATAAATAGTCACACCCATAAATTCCGAAAACGAATTTTTCGTTCCATGGACTGATGGTGCTTCAAAGGCGAGCTACGAGCGTTGTTGCCCGAACGCTGCGAGGACCGTTGGACGCTAGCAGGTTCTCTTCTTGAGCTTATCGTTTCCTCATTTTCGCTCCGACGCAGAGCGTCTGAGCGAGATGGTCGTGAGCCGTGGGTGGTTAGTAGTTCTTGAAAGTAGCTGGAGAAGTTTGGGCATGATCTAAAGATCAGATCTGATACCAGTGCCTTAGAAGATCTTTAATACTACACTTGACCTCATTCAGACGCTCTGCGCCTGCCTTTGTCGGCATACAGGTCGGAACGAATAGTAAAGCTTTTAATGATAAACAGAGTGTATAAAACCGATGTATCTAAAACTGATTACCCTGCCATAGCTTTAGGTAACACGCTCTCGTAGATCTCATCGGCTTCCGTAACATTGATGGAAACAAGATCTTTGATCGACAAGGTATCTCCTTTGACCACACCCAGTTCGTATAACGGAACTCCGGCTTCATCAAAGTGGTGCTTCACGGTCTGTAGCTCAGGAGCCGGAATAGTGATCACAACACCAGACTGAGCCTCGCTATACAGAATTTCATGTGTTGATCCCTTCAGGGTTTCAACTGAAAGTTCAGCCCCTTTTCTTCCAAAAATGGCCATTTCAGCCAGGGATGTGGCCAGTCCACCGTCAGAGAGATCATGAGCTGCATTTACTAACCCAAGCTTAATGGCTGTGAGTAAAGCTTCCTGAAGTTTAACTTCAAAATCGAGATCTATCTCAGGTGCGTCTCCGGTGGTTAATCCGTGCACGGCCTTCAGGTATTCACTTCCACCCAGGCCTTTGCGATCAGCACCAATGTATAACACAATGTCTCCCTCGTTCTTGAAGGCCGGAGTGGTTCTGTGTTTTTCCACATCCTCGATCACCCCAAGCATACCAATGATGGGAGATGGAAAGATCGCCCCATTTGGGTTTTCGTTGTAGAAACTTACATTTCCACCTGTTACCGGAGTATTCAATGCACGGCAAGCATCACCCATTCCACCGAGAGCTTCCTTGAAGGTCCAATACACTTCCGGTTTGTAAGGATTACCAAAATTCAGGCAGTTGGTGATCGCCATGGGTTTGGCACCGGAACACACAACATTTCGGGCTGATTCCGCCACAGCAATCTGACCACCTTTACGTGGATTCAGATACACATACCGACCGTTGCAATCCGTCTTGGCTACCAGACCTTTTTTGGTTCCTTTGATGCGAATAACGCCGGAATCAGATGCTCCCGGCCCGGTTACGGTATTGGTTCTCACCATGGTATCATACTGCTCGTGCACCCACTTCTTGGACGCGATATTAGGAGAGCTTAGTAATTTTTTGGTGATCTCAGTATGGTCATCAGAATGCTCAATTGAGTTGGCATCAAAATTCTGAACTTCATCCAGATAGGCCGGTTTTTTGGTTTCACGCACATATTGAGGAGCTCCACCTCCCAGCACTAAATGCTCAGCCGGGATCTCCGCCTTAACCTCTCCTTCTTTCCAGTAGGTCACTTTATCGCCTTCCACAACTTCACCGATCACTACCGCATGCAGGTCCCATTTCTCATACACATCAATTATCTCCTGCTCACGACCTTTTTCAGCCACGATCAGCATGCGTTCCTGACTTTCAGAAAGCAGTAATTCATATGCCGTCATCCCGTCTTCACGTGCCGGCACTTTATCGAGATCTACTCTCATGCCCTGTCCGCCTTTGGCCGTCATCTCGGAGGAGGAACAAGCAATGCCCGCAGCTCCCATATCCTGCATACCGATCACGGCGCCGGTTTTCAGGACTTCAAGGCTAGCCTCGAGTAATAATTTCTCTGTAAATGGATCCCCAACCTGAACGCTTGGTCGTTTAGCTTCACTTTCTTCGCTTATCTCTTCGGAGGCAAAAGTAGCACCGTGAATACCATCACGTCCCGTGCTTGCACCTACAATCAGAACCGGATTCCCAATACCCTCGGCAATGGCGGAGGCTGTTTCGCCTTCTTTTACCAACCCAATACTCATCGCATTCACAAGGGGATTTCCTTCGTAGCTCTCATCAAACACTACTTCACCGGCTATAACCGGGACTCCGAAAGAGTTACCGTAATCACCAATTCCGCGAACCACTCCATCCAGCAGGTACCGCACTTTTGGGTTTTCCATGGAGCCGAACCGCAGCGAATTCAAGCTCGCTACCGGACGTGCACCCATCGTAAAAATATCTCTGTGAATACCTCCTACACCGGTTGCCGCTCCCTGATATGGCTCAATGGCAGAAGGATGATTGTGGCTCTCGATCTTAAATGCACAACCAAGGCCGTCTCCCAGATCTACCAGACCGGCGTTTTCTTCACCGGCTCCAACCAATAGATTTTCTCCCTCAGAAGGCAGCTTTTTCAGCTCAATGATGGAATTCTTATATGAACAGTGCTCACTCCACATCACCGAATATACTCCCAGTTCTGTGAAGGTTGGGGTACGTCCCAGGCGGGACAGTATCATTTCATACTCTTCTTCAGTGAGTCCGTGATCTAAGGCGAGTTCCAGGTTTACTGTTGGTTCCTGAATGGCAGATTTTGACATTTGAGTAAATAGAATTGGGATTGAACCGATTCAAATGACCGGTTGAATTAAGACGGAATTGAAGGTACGATTATTTGAGAAAAGGCTCTAATGGTTTACATAGATTAATTGCCTTCAATTCCTCTTTTCCGGTTCAACCCAATTTAACTGCGCTGAAGTACCTTGATCTATTTACCAAATCGGTCACGAACCGATCTGCTTAATTCCTCACGGTGATCCGGATGCGCAATATTTACCAGCTCCTCGGCCCGTTGCCCCATATTCTTTCCATATAGGTTTGCGATACCGAATTCCGTAACTACATAATGCACGTGAGCACGGGTGGTTACTACACCGGCTCCCTCCTTCAAGTGAGGTACAATGCGGCTGATCCCCTTTCGGGTCACCGATGGCAGAGCAATGATGGGTTTCCCGCCCGGCGAGAGTGAAGCTCCACGGATGAAATCCATTTGTCCACCCACACCTGAGTATTGGTAGGTCCCGATGGAGTCGGCACAGATCTGTCCGGTCAGGTCCACCTCCACCGCACTGTTGATGGCCGTTACCTTGGGGTTTCTCCGGATAACAGCAGTATCATTGATGTAGGCAATATCCAGCATGGCCACGGCAGGATTATCGTCTATAAAATCGTAGGTTTTTCGGGTACCCATTACAAAACCACTGACGATCTTACCGGGGTGTATTTTCTTTTTCTTTCCGGTGATCACCCCTTTCTCAACCAGTTCGATCACACCATCAGAGAACATTTCTGTATGAATACCCAGGTTCTTATGATTGGTCAGACTTTTAAGCACCGCATTAGGAATGGCTCCGATCCCCATTTGCAGAGTAGCTCCGTCATCGATCAGTTCAGCACAAAATTGCCCGATCCTGAGTTCTGCTTCATCCGGTTCGGGTACGGTTTGTTCCGGCAAGGCATCGTCCACCTCAACCAGGGCATTGATCTGATCTACGTGGATCAGTCCATCACCGTGAGTTCTTGGCATATTCGGGTTTACCTGTGCGATCACATATTTTGATGTTTGAACCGCGGCAACCGTTGCATCTACAGATACACCTAAAGAGCAATACCCATGTTTATCAGGTGGAGAAACATGGATCAGAGCTACATCCAGCGGCATGATCTTATTTCGAAACAAGTTTGGTACCTCACTTAGAAACACCGGCACGTAATCTCCTCGTCCCTCGTTTATGGCTTTCCGGACGTTGGCGCCCACAAACAGGGCATTCACAAAAAAGCTGTCTTTGTATTCAGGATCAGCATATGGGGCCGGACCTTCAGTGTGAAGATGAACCACTTCGACATGTTTGAGTTCATTATGACGCCGGGTCATGGCTTCCACAAGCTGAACCGGGGTCGCCGACACCCCGTGCACAAATACCCGATCCCCGGATTTAATGATCTTTACCGCCTCATCTGCTGTTTTATATTTACTCATAGGTCTGTGTATTGATTGATGATTTTGAACAGATAATAACGACCCAATGTGAATTTTTCTTTAAGGTTAAGGATTGGCTTTGTTCCTTAAAAAAAGTTTTAAAGTCCTTAGACTGATCGTATCGATTCTATTTTACGTTTTAGATCAGGGATATCATATTGAATAGAATACCAGATCTCAGTGACCTCTATTCGAAAATATTCATAAATAAGAAGATTTCTGAAATCTTTAATAACACGCCACTCTACTTCCGGATATTTTTCTTTTGTAATTTCAGTTACTTTAGATGCAGCTTCCCCTAAAATTTCAAACTGTCTGATCACAGCCGATTGAATTAAAGCACTTTCCCTAAACTCTATTTCACTTACATTGTCTGTAAAACTCTGGATGGCTAAAATTGCCTCATAAATATGATTAATCCTTTCAACATCTCTGCTTTCAGGCTTCATAAACTATTCTGCTTTCTTCCTGTACTTTATTGATCGCATCAACAGAAAGTCCTAACTCTGTACCTAAATCTACATTTAAGCCAAGTTGATCCTGAAGATCATTTTTATACCTCGATAATTCCATTAATCCGACTGGACGCTTTAGTTCAATCAAAATATCTAAATCAGAATTATCCCTCTCCTTACCCAGTGCATATGAGCCTAGTATGTAGATTTTCTTGACCGGTTTCCCCTCAAAGTATTTTTTTACTGTGCTATATATCTCTTCCCTTTTCATAGTAGAATATATCAACTCATATTTATAAATGCGATCAATTACGCATTCAGAGTTATTCTCGATTCAGTAAAAATTAACCGACTTCACTCTTGATAGTCTTCCTATTTCCTCTTAAAATCTAATATTATTATTAGAATTTAAATATCTGATTTAAACTCTCTCCTATGAGGCTCATTTCACAAGGTGCTCAGTATGCCATATCGGCAATTATTGCGATATCCAAGCAAAGTGGAGATGGAGCGGTTTCTGCTTCCAACTTGTCAAAGTCCTTGAACTGCCCAACCGCTTATTTGTCTCAGGTTCTGGCCAAGCTCAAGGAACCCGGAATTCTAAAATCACAACGCGGACTAAACGGTGGGGTTTACCTGGCCAAACCGATCGAAACGATCACGATGATGGATGTGATCGCTGCCATCGATGGCACCGAGTTCTTTGATAAATGTTTTATGGGCATTGAAGGATGTGGACATATTGAACCCTGTCCGTTTCACGAATTCTGGTCAGTGGAAAGAACTAAAATTGAACGATGGCTGAAAAATACCACCTTTGCTCAGGTTGATGAAAAAATGACGAAGGCATGGTTCGATCTGCGCTTGCAATTTTCAAGCGGGGTTCCTTCATTAAGCTAATGCCGCAAACCGTTGAAACCATATCATCAGAAATTTGCTACCACTGTGGTGAAGACTGTGCTGATGAGACCATCCATTACGATGACAAAGCCTTTTGCTGCAACGGGTGTCGTTCCGCCTACCAGCTATTGGATGAAAGCGGATTGTGTTCGTATTACGACCTGGATGCCAACCCGGGCATCAATTTAAAGAACACCAAGCACCGCGCCCGCTTCGATTACCTGGAAGATGATGAAGTGATCGAACGCATTGCCGAGTTCAGGGATAAAAATAGATTATCTCTAAGTCTTTACATCCCAAATATTCACTGTACCTCCTGTGTGTGGTTACTTGAGAATCTCCAAAAACTGGATTCGGGCGTACTACAAAGCAGTGTTAATTTTCTGAAACGGGAACTATCCTTACTCATCGATACCGATTCAACCACTCTGCGCGATGTGGTTGAACAACTGGTGACCATCGGGTATGAGCCGGAGATCCGCCTCGATAAACTGGATTCCAAAAGCGAATCCTCACACCAAAACCGTTCACTTTGGCTGAAGATGGGCGTGGCGGGATTTGCTTTCGGGAATATCATGCTATTCAGTTTTCCCGATTATCTGGATACAACGGGAAGCGGACTTGGAGGGAATTTCCACATCTTTTTTGGAGCCCTTAACATCATTCTGGCCATACCGGTTTTGGTGTACAGCAGCAGTGATTATCTGCGATCCGCTTTTGCCGCGATCAAACAAGGGGGAGTAAATCTCGATGTTCCTATATCTATTGGCATTGTGGCTCTGTTCAGCCGAAGTGTGTATGAGATCCTCACCATGACGGGCACCGGATACATGGATTCCTTTACCGGCCTTATCTTTTTTCTATTGATCGGAAAACTCGTTCAACAAAAAACCTTTCACAGGTTATCATTCGATCGTGATTATCGGTCCTACCTCCCGATCGCCGTTAATGTTTTGGATACTCAGGGACGTGAATACTCTCTCTCACTCGATAAACTGGAGCCCGGCCAAACTTTGAGACTTCGAAATCAGGAGCTGGTACCCTGCGATTCTACCCTTCAAAGTGAGCAGGCTTTTTTTGATTACAGTTTTATTACCGGTGAATCTGAACCCATTTCTGTTACGCAGGGAGAGAAAGTATTTGCCGGTGGCCGACTGATCGGACGCTCTGCTCAGTTACTGACTGAAGAAAAAGTAACTAACAGCTATCTCACAAAGCTATGGAATCATGAAGCCTTTCAAAATAATGATAAGGAACTGAAGCTTACCACCTTTGCTGACAAGATCAGTCCTTATTTTACGATGGCGGTACTTGGAATTGCGTTTGCTTCCGGATTCTACTGGCTGCAAACCTCCGGCATGGATTCGGCCTTATCCGTCTTTACAGCCGTGCTGATCATTGCATGTCCTTGTGCACTGGCCCTTTCAACTCCTTTTACTCTCGGTTCAGCCCTCAATGTACTTTCACTTAACGGGCTGTTCGTTAAAAATCACCTGCTCATTGAGAATTTGTCCAAAGCATCGGCTGTGGTTTTTGATAAAACCGGAACCCTTACCAATTCAGAAGCCTCAAACATTGAGTTTATTGGTATGACATTAACTGAAGATGAAAGGAATTTGGTTGGAACCGCAGCCGGAAACTCCATCCACCCACTTAGCCGAAAAATTGCTGATATAACAAGTTCAACCAAAGAATTAAAACCTGATACGTTCCATGAAGTGCCCGGTAAAGGGATCTTTGCAACCATAGCAGGCCAAAGTATTTGTATGGGCTCACGACACTTCATTTCAGAACAAACATCACTGGGTCAGGATCAGATTCCTGAACCTGATTTCATCGGCTCAACCGTACACCTGACCATTGACAACGAATACCTGGGTTATTTTGGGATCAAAGCCGGACTTAGAAGCGGTATTTCTGACCTGCTTAACCGGCTCAAAGAGACCCTTCGTCTATTCCTGATCTCAGGTGATAATGAAGGGCAACGGCAGGAATTTGAAACGTATTTCAGTACGAAAGGCTCACTCTTATTCAACAAGAAACCGGAAGAAAAACTGGATTTCATCACAAGCCTGCAGACAGAAGGGGAATCTGTGATCATGGTTGGGGATGGATTGAATGATGCCGGAGCTCTTAAAAAATCAGATTTTGGTATTGCACTGGCTGATGACGTCAGTTCCTTTGCCCCGGCATGTGATGCCATTCTTGAAGGCGATTCCCTAAACAAGCTTCAGAGTTTTATACAATTTTCACAGAATAGCATGAAGATCATTATTGCGAGCTTTGTGCTGTCTTTACTTTACAACACCGTTGGATTAGGCTTTGCTATAACCGGCCACCTGTCGCCATTGGTGGCGGCCGTACTTATGCCACTGAGCTCGATCAGCGTCATGGTGTTCACATTCTTTACCACACGATATTTTGCGCATAAAGGAGGGCTGGCGATATGGAAGTGATCTACATGCTGATCGGTTTCAGTTTACTTGTGGCCCTGATCTTTCTGGGACTGTTCTTTTGGGCCGTGCGGTCAGGACAGTTCGATGATCAGTATACGCCGTCTATGCGTGTTCTTTTCGACCAAAAATCTTCAGATAAAAAAACCAATAACCAAAAAAATCGGGATGAATAAATGTCATCATCAACATTAGAAACCTTTCATTACGATAACGATATTGTCCGAAAATTCGGGGTCGCCTCGCTGGCGTGGGGCCTCATTGGCTTTATCGTTGGGCTGACCATTGCTCTTAAACTGATATGGCCGGATTTTCTCGGCTTTATTCCGGAACTGAGTTATGGACGGCTTCGACCGCTGCACACAAATGCAGTGATCTTTGCCTTTGCCGGTAATGCCATTTTCTATGGTGTATACTACTCGCTGCCAAGGCTAACTAAAACTCCCATGTGGAGTCAAAAGCTCAGTCAGATCCATTTCTGGGGCTGGCAAGCTATCATAGTCTCTGCGGTGTTAACCCTGCCTTTTGGCTTCAACACCAGTAAGGAATACGCAGAACTCGAATGGCCAATTGATATCGCCATCACCATCATCTGGGTGATCTTTGGTGTCAATATGATCATGACGATCATGAAGCGCCGTGAAAAGCACTTGTATGTAGCCATCTGGTTCTACATTGCAACCTTTGTGACCGTAGCTGTTCTGCACGTTGTGAACTCTTTTGAGGTACCTGCAACACTGCTTAAAAGTTATCCGATCTATGCGGGTGTTCAGGATGCCCTGGTACAATGGTGGTACGGACACAATGCCGTAGCATTTTTCCTGACCACACCCTTCCTGGGAATCATGTATTACTTCATTCCGAAAGCGGCTAACCGGCCGATCTTTTCTTACCGGTTATCGATTGTTCACTTCTGGTCGCTGATCTTTATTTACATCTGGGCCGGACCTCACCACTTGCTGTACACCTCTTTACCAGGGTGGGCTCAGGCGTTGGGAACCGTATTTAGTTTGATGCTGATCGCACCAAGCTGGGGCGGTATGCTGAACGGTCTTCTAACCCTGCGTGGTGCATGGGACCGAGTTCGGGAAGACCCGGTTCTCAAATTCCTGGTTGTTGGTGTAACCGCTTATGGGATGGTTACTTTTGAAGGCCCAATGCTGTCCATCGCAAATGTGAATGCGATCGCTCACTATTCTGATTACATCATTGGTCACGTACACAACGGTGCCCTTTTATGGAACGGTGGTCTGACCTTCGCGATGCTGTATTACATCACACCGAAGATCTACAAGACCAAGCTATACTCCGTTAAGCTGGCGAACATCCACTTCTGGTTCGCAACCATGGGAGCCATCTTTTATGTGATCCCTATGTACTGGGGTGGAATTACTCAGTCGCTGATGTGGAAAGAATTCACCGCTGAAGGTCTTCTTCAGTATCCAAACTTCCTTGAAACCGTGACACAGATCATGCCTATGTACGGCTTGCGTGCCATCGGTGGAACCTTGTTCATTATCGGTGCTTCTTTTGGAGCCTATAACCTTTGGAAAACGGCCCGTCAGGGTTCTTTCGTGCATCAGGAAGAGGACGAAGCACAGGCAATTATTGATCCTTCTGCCGGACATAAAGAAAGCTGGCACCGTCGGTTGGAAGGACGTCCACTCCAACTTACAGGTCTTACCTTAGTGGTGATCCTGATCGGTGGTATCATCGAGTACGTACCAACGGCACTCGTTGATTCAAACGTTCCGACCATTGCCAGTGTGAAACCGTACACTCCATTGGAGATCGAGGGACGTGATATTTACATCGCAGAGGGTTGTAATAACTGTCACTCTCAAATGATCCGTCCGTTCCGTTCAGAGACCGAGCGATACGGGGAATACTCCAAAGCCGGTGAGTTCGTGTATGATCACCCATTCCTGTGGGGATCCAAGCGTACCGGACCCGACCTTCATCGTATAGGTGGTAAATATCCTGACAGCTGGCACGTACGCCATATGTACGATCCAACATCAACCTCTCCGGGGTCCATCATGCCGGCTTATCCGTGGATGTTTACGGAAAAAGCAGACATTGAAAGCATCCCAAATCGAATATCTGCCTTACGAACTGTGGGAGTGCCCTACGTGGCCGATTATGAGGAGCTTGCGATCCGCGATTACATGGCTCAGGCAAATAACATTGTAAACGGATTGAAAGAAAACGGGTTTGGTGAGATCGAGGGTATCGAGATCACATCAGACTCCAAGATCGTGGCCATGATCGCATACCTGCAGCGAATGGGAATCGACATCAAGGGTGAAAAGAACCCTTGGGAAGATCTGCCATCAAACGAGCGACTTCAGGCAAACTTTAAACCTCAGGTTGAGGACTGATCGTCATGTATAAAAATGTGCTCCGCGCAATTGAAGATATCGGCATTTACCCCAGCATATCCCTGATCATATTCTTTGTGTTCTTTATAGGGTTGATCATTTACCTGATCGCAAAAGGTAAAAAACACTGGGATGATGCCGCTAATCTTCCTCTTGAGGATGACGACAATTTGAACACTAAAAACTCTGAACAATGAAAGTATTTGACGACGAAAAGGATCTGTTACTGGATCATGATTACGATGGGATCAAGGAGTTGGATAACCATATGCCGGTTTGGTGGTTATGGCTGTTCTACTTTACCATAGCATTTGGCATTGGCTATCTGGCCTACTACTACATGCTGGGCGGACCTGATCAACATGAACTGTATGAGATGGAAGTTGCAGCCGCTCAGGAACGCTATGGCCTTGAGCCTGAGGTTGATGAAAGCGGTGAACCGATTCAATTCGAATGGGCTTATCTTGAAGATCAGGCTCGTATCGATGAAGGCCGTGAGATCTACATGGGTAACAATAACCTGTGCTATACCTGCCATGGTGCCAACGGTGAAGGTTTGGTAGGACCAAATCTGACGGATAATCTATGGATCCACGGCTGTAGCGCCGAAGAAGTGGCAAGCAGTATCATCGAGGGATATCCCGACCGGGGTATGATCGCTTACGGAAGTGGTGCCCGGTTAACTGATGAACAGGTACAAAGCGTGATCAGCTACATTGCTTCCATTCAGGGAACTGAACCCGCTAACCCAAAAGCTCCGGATCCCCGGGCTACGGAATGTAGTTTATAACCATTAAAAGTGACGGGGATCTTAAGCAGGCTCCGTCACTTTTTATTTTTAATTCACACTTTCATCAAGAACAGGCAATATTTTTAAGAGAGTCAGTGGTAATAACAACTAAAAGTTATCACCCTGTATTAGTACTATAAGTATGAGGTAACATTATGGCCAAATTAGAAGAAGACCGTCGCATTGACCAACAGAATTTTCGTGATCACCTTGCCACGGTCAATGAGGAAGGAAAGAGAAACTGGATCTATCCCAAAAAACCCAGTGGTCGCTATTACACGGCCAGAAACATTGTAGCCGTACTTTTACTGGCCTTCTTTTTCAGCGGACCATTCATCACTATAAATGGGAATCCACTCCTGCTTCTGAACATACTTGAACGCAAGTTTGTGATCTTTGGCGTTGCATTCTGGCCACAGGATCTGCATCTGCTGCTGTTTGGCATGCTAACCTTTATCCTCTTTATCGTTCTGTTTACGGCTGTTTTTGGACGGCTATTTTGTGGATGGGCTTGCCCTCAGACCATCTTTATGGAAATGGTATTCAGGCGTATCGAATATTGGATAGAGGGAGATTCTGCCGCTCAGATACGTCTCAATAATCAGGACTGGAATTTTGAGAAGGTTCGTAAAAAAGTCAGTAAACATGCCATCTTTTACGGCATGGCCTTTCTGATCTCGAACATGTTCCTTGCTTATATCATAGGAAAAGATCAGCTGTTTGAGATCATTACGGATCCACCCTCTGAACACGCAGGCGGACTCGCTGCAATGATCATATTCAGTGGGGTGTTTTACGGTGTCTTTGCCTTTATGCGTGAACAGGTATGCCACTTTGTGTGTCCGTACGGAAGGATGCAATCCGTTATGCTCGATAACAACTCGATCAATGTCATGTATGATTACGTTCGTGGCGAAAGCCGGGCCAGTGTCAAAGACCGGTTCCAGCTTGAAAACAGAAAAGCGACTCTTGAAGACCTTGGCTTCAGTGCCGATACGGAGTTTGGAGATTGTATTGATTGCTACCAATGTGTTAAGGTATGCCCAATGGGAATTGATATCCGTAATGGAACACAACTTGAGTGCGTGCACTGTACCGCTTGTATCGATGCCTGCGATTCTGTGATGGATAAGATCGACAAGCCCCGCGGATTGATCCGTTATTCTTCGGAACACGCTATTCGGGAAGGCAAACAAAAAGTATTGACTCCAAGAGTTGCCGGATATTCCGGAATTCTTTTAGTTCTCTTAACAACATTCGTAACCCTTCTCACTTTACGACCGGATACCGAAACCACTATCTTACGTGAACCCGGAACCTTGTATCAAGAACTACCAGGCGACCGATACAGCAATATCTATAACGTCAAGATCCTGAATAAAACCTTTGAAGATATACCTGTAGATATCAGACTGCTTTCACCCGAAGGTGACATTGTGTCTCTTGGAACCGTTGATATGGTTGGGTCTCAAAATTCAGTTGAAGGTCGATTCATGGTTCAATTAGACGAAGCCCAACTGACCGGTTCACAGACCGAACTGACCTTTGAGGTCTACTCCGGCGACGAAAAATTAGAAACTGTAACTTCCGGATTTTTAGGTCCGGCCAATATTTCCAATGAGTAATTTTATGAAAGAGAAATTTAACTGGGGATCCGGTATCACAATAGCCATTGTGGTTTTTGTACTGGCTACCCTAAGCACCGTAAGCTACCTGATCAGCCTGGAATTCTACCTGGTTTCTGAGGATCATTATGAAGATGGCGTCCAGTATCAGGAAACCATTGATGGTATTCAGAGAGCTAAAAACCTGGACACTCCGGTTTTAATTCTGTTTGATGAGCCAACGGTGTCCATCAAGATCACCTTCCCACAGGCCCTAATAACCGATTCACTATCCGGAAACGTGACCTTCTATCGTCCAAATGATTCGGAACAGGACCGGCGATTCAAACTCCAGCTGGATGAAAATGGCCGGCAATCCATTCCGGTTTCTGATTTTGAGGATGGCCGATGGAAACTGACCCTTGAATGGAAATCAGACTCACTGACCTACATCGATCAAAAGAATATCTTTATTTAAAAATTGGTATTACGCTGTACTCTTAATTCTGAATATTCAAAGATCTAAGTAACTCGTTAAAGTCACTGAATACAAGGTTTGCCAGTTTATAACCCTGATCGATCGGATTTTTGGTAAACCACGCAACCTGCCAGTTTGCTTTGGAGCCGCCCACTATATCAGACGTAAAGGAATCTCCAACGTACAAAATGTCCTGTCTCTCATATCCCGTTAGATCTGTGGCATGATCAAATACTTTTGGGTGGGGCTTCATTTCCCCCACTTCTTCTGATATCACAATATGCCGTGCGGTATCTTTAAGTTTGAACTGATCAATTTTAAGCCATTGTGTTTCTGCAAATCCATTAGTGATAATACCCACCTCAAATCGCTCGGCGATTCGATCATAGGTCTCTTTTGCCCCATTGATCCACTCCCAGTGATTCCGGTAATAATTCATGTAAACCTGACCGGCTTCTTCGTGCATGTCCTGATCCACTCCAAGATCCCGGAACGTTTCCTGAAATCTGCGACGGTGCAATTCGTGCCGATCGATCTCTCCCCTGCCATATTCTTCCCATAGGCCTTTGTTGATATGATGATAGGTATCTAAAAGCTGCCTTTCGGGGATATTCCTGAACATGTCAAAATGTTGATGTACGTCAGACAAACCTGCCCTTTCTGCCTTTTTATGGTCCAGCAGGGTATCATCCAGGTCAAAATAAATGAATTTTGGTTTCAGTTGTGACAATGGAATAGTTTTTGATTATTGTTGGAAGTAAATAAATATTGATAAACTTATTTATCAGTCGGCAAAACAAAACATGTTCTCGCTCGTATTGGGGCATCAAATAAACCACAAATTCAAAACTCATGAAAGCTAAATTTTTTATCATCCTCGGAGTACTCGCACTCCTTGTCTTTTACGGCATCAGTGTAAACAACAGCCTGGTAACAGCAGAAGAACAGGTAAACAGTGCCTGGGCTCAGGTTGAAAACCAATATCAGCGCAGAGCTGACCTCATTCCTAATCTTGTTAACACCGTGAGAGGAGCCGCAGATTTTGAGTCTGAGACGCTTCAGGATGTGATTGAAGCACGCAGTCGGGCTACCTCTGTTAATATCAACGCCAACGACCTCAATAATCCTGAAATGTTTCAACAATTTCAGGAGGCTCAAAGTCAGCTTAGCGGAGCGTTATCCAGGCTTCTGGTAACCGTTGAGCGATATCCGGAATTACAGGCCAACCAGAATTTCAGGGACCTTCAGGTTCAACTTGAGGGCACGGAAAACAGGATCGCAACCGAACGTATGCGCTTCAATCAGGCTGCTCAGGGCTTCAATACGCAGATCCGTAAATTCCCTACCAGCTTGTTTGCGTCCATACTTGGCTTTGATCAGAAAGAATACTTCCAGGCTGAAGAAGGTGCAGAACTAGCTCCTGAAGTCGACTTCGGTAATTAATAAATCAATATTAACATGAGATCAGTCAGGCTTGAATCTTGTTACTGATCTCATGTCTTTAACCCCAGTTTGATCAGACATGGCAAAATTTTTATCACAAGCACAGGAAGAGCATATTGTTGAAGCTATTCAACAGGCCGAAGAGGCTACCTCAGGTGAGATCCGCGTTCATATTGAAAAAAAGTGCAAAGCCGAGTCCCCCATTGAAAGAGCACAACAGATGTTTTCTGAACTTAAAATGCACGAGACTGAATTACGGAATGGGGTTATCGTATATGTGGCCTGGAAAGATCATAAAGTAGCCATTTGGGGAGACAAAGGTATCCACGAAAAAGTTGGACAATCTTTTTGGGAAGAGGAAGTAGATTTGCTCATTTCTTTTTTTAAAAAGGAAGAATATGAAACGGGCCTTTCAGAGGTGATCTTACAAATTGGTCAAAAATTGAAGGAAAACTTCCCTTATCAATCTGATGATGTAAATGAGCTTTCCAATACCATCAGCTACAACAAAGAACAGGACGATGCGTAAAATTTTAGCCACATTTGTATTTCTATTCATTTCAGTATCAGTAAACGCACAGGATTTCATTCCTGAACAACCCGTTGGTATGGTCAACGATTTTGCCAACATGCTTACGCAGTCTGAAGAACGTCAACTGGAATCTAAACTAAGAGCCTACCGGGATACCACCACCAACGCTTTTGTAATAGCTACCCTCGAAAGCCTGGAAGGTTATCCCATTGAGGATGTGGCCCTACAAATGCATAATGACTGGAATATCCAATACGAGGAACGAGGAAATGGGGTTTTGATCCTGATCTCTGAACAGGATCGCGCTATGCGGATAGAGGTTGGATATGGACTTGAAGGAGCCATTCCGGATATCATAGCCGGGCGTATCATTAACGAGATCCTGACTCCCAGCTTCAGGGCTAATGATTTTTATGGTGGTCTTGATCAGGCTACAAATGTCCTGATCGATCTGGCTGCCGGAGAGTTTGAAGGATTTCCAGAGCAAAAGTCATCCGGTGATGGTTTCCCCATAGATGTCTTGTTAATTTTTATCATCATTATTTTCATTCTCATCACCCGAGGCAAAGGTGGTCGCAGACATTCCATCGGTTCCAGCGGCATCATCTTTTACGGAGGAGGATTTGGTGGTGGCAGCCGTGGAGGCGGAGGCGGAAGCTCCTTTGGTGGAGGTGGCGGATTCGGAGGTTTTGGCGGCGGTGGCGGATTCAGCTCAGGTGGCGGTGGTGCCAGCGGTGGCTGGTAAGCACTCCTTTACACCCCTGAGATTCTCAAGCACACTATCAACCATCAGGAAAAGAGCCATACATGCTTTTAGGCGTTTTCCAGTGCCTGCTCCAGATCTGCAATGACATCTTCAACTCCTTCGATCCCAACAGAGAGCCGAACTAAGCCATCCGTGATACCTGCTGCTTTTTTGATCTCTTCATCTACTATAGAATGCGTCATTGAGGCCGGGTGTTGGATCAAAGTATCAACGGCACCAAGGCTTACTGCCAGCGTACAAAGCTCAACGCTATTCATCAGGCTCACCCCTGCATTAAAGCCGCCGGTCAGCTCAAAAGTGATCATCCCTCCGAATCCATTTTTCATCAGCTCTTTAGCTAATTCATGTTGTGGATGTGAACTCAATCCCGGATAAAATACCCGGTCAACTTTCGGGTGAGACTCCAACCATTCTGCCACTTTCATGGCATTCTCGTTATGTTGCTTCATTCTGATTGAAAGCGTCTTGATCCCATTTGTAGTCAGCCAGGCATCCATCGGCCCGGCAATACCACCGAGGTTTTTTCTGAATAGAAAAGTATTGGCTTCCTCAAAGACCTCCTTCTTAGCCACCATCGCACCACCGATCAAAGTTCCGTGGCCCCCGAGATATTTTGTAGTGGAGTGAACCACGATGTCTGCACCAAGTTCAAGAGGCTGAATATGGTAAGGTGTGGCAAAGGTATTATCTACCATAAGCATTGCATTGTAAGATTCGGCCAGCTGTGCAATAGCTTTGATATCAGAAATTCTAAGCGTTGGGTTCGCAATGCTCTCCAGGTAGATCAGTTTTGTGTTCGGATGCTCTTCAAGAAGCTTTTCTATATTCCTGATATCAGAGGTATCAGTGAATGAAACGGTCATTCCCATTCCTGGAGCTTCTTCCTTCAGAAACTGTGAGGTACAGCCGTACAGATCATTTTGAGCAATAATATGCCCTCCATACGCAAAACTGATGATGCCGGTGGAAATAGCGGCCATTCCACTGCCAAATGCCATGCCCATGTATTGCTCTGAATTATCTAAATGATAAGTTTCCAGGGCACAAATAGTTCGCTCCAATTCTTCTACCGTAGGATTACCCAGCCTTGAATACACATGGCTTGCCCCGCCTTCCTCATGGCGAAAGGCTTTTGCTCCCGATTCCACATCATCAAATACAAACGTAGATGTCTGATAGATCGGTGAAGTGTGTGCACCATATTGATCTTTGTTTCCTTTTCCGCCATGTATGGCTGTTGAGGCAAAGGTAGGTTTTACTTTAGTCTTCATGATGAACTGGGATTGGAGATTGATCTTTGATGGTATTCAGTACAATGCTGGTATGAAGCCGCTCCACATCAGGGAGCGTAGTGAGTTTATTTCGCATCAGTTGCTCATAATCTTTGGTGTCTTTTGCCACTACATGCAGTAAAAAGTCACCGTCACCGGTGGTATGATAGCAGGCAAGGATCTCAGGGATGTCCCGTATTGCAGCCGTGAATTCTTCCATCAAGTTCAATTGGTGGACTTTCAACGTCACTTTAACAAAAGCCGTAAATCCCCGACCCACTGAATCTTTATTTACCTTGGCAGCATATCCATCTATCACCCCTTCCCGTTCAAGTCGTCTTACACGCTCCAGGGTCGGAGTTGTCGTTAATCCGATTCGTTTAGCCAGCTCATTGTTTGCGATCCTGCCTTCCTGTTGCAGGATCTGAATGATCTGCTTATCGGTTTGATCTAATTTTAGAAGTGCCATGGAAGAATTATTACCTAAGATTACAGTATAATTGTAATCATTTATCCTTCCAAAATCTACTATTACAGTTTTATTGACCTTATTAATTATTAAATAAGGATTTTATGCTATTTATAAAAAATATTTAGAATTTTATACTGCAATAAGGCTTACCCAACCAGTACAACCTGAAGATCCATAGCATTTTTTCCGGTTGTCCCGATCTTAATATGCGAGTTCATTGCTGAATGAAACTCATAGGAGTTGAAATTCTGCAGATACGACTCCGGCTTAAGCTTATTCTTGCGGGCCTTCAGTGTGGTCATCGAGTTAATGATCGCACCCGCTGAATCAGTTGGTCCATCGATGCCATCTGTAGCAAGACTCATAACAGAGACCGGATGTTGACCTTCTATCATCAATGCAGCCATTAAGGCCAAGTGCTGATTCCTGCCTCCTTTACCTTCCCCTTTTACTTTAACTGTGCTCTCTCCAAAATAGATCAATGCGGCCGGGGCTTTTATCTCTCCGCGTTTACTCAGGATGGTTATAGCATCAGTGCATATTTTCTTGGATATCGAAGACACATCACGGTTATAAGCTTTTTGAGATATCTCCACGTTATATCCTTTTTCAGTTAATTTCTGCCCTACATCTTCAGCCAGTAACTTAGCTCCGGAAATAACCTCAACCTGATGCTGCTTCCATTTATTCCGGCGAGGCTTCGGGGTTTCTTCCACATCCCCGTGCATACCTTTCGAAATATGAATTCTGACAGTGTGTGGTAACTTTGGCCAGATCCCATATTTTTTCACGATCGCAAAGCATTCTTTGAAGGTAGAAGGATCGGGTACAGTAGGTCCGCTGCCGATCACTGAGGGATCATCTCCCGGAACATCTGATACGATGACAGAAAGTAATCGGTGGCTGGATAATAAACTTCCCAGCCTGCCCCCTGAAGTTTCACTAAGATGTTTTCGAACCACATTGATCTCATGAATGGAAGCCCCTGAGTTGAGTAGTAATTTATAGGTATTACTTAGCTCGTCAATCTCAATATCATCGGCAGGAATACAGAACAATGAAGAAGCCCCTCCGGACAGGCAACAAAGCACCTGATCCGATTCAGGGATTTTTGATGCGAACTCCATCAACTCGTAAGAGGCAGAAACTGAATCCTCATGTGGATAGGGATGAGACCCGGTGAATACCTGTGTGTATGAGAGTTTATCGGTTGGAGCATTGGTTATGATCATCCCGTCCTTGATCGCACCCCCAAAATAGGATTCTGCACTTTTTGCCATACTCACGGAAGCCTTACCGGCTCCCAATATCCAGACCGGCTTGCGATTATTTAAACTGGAGAAGGCTGAGTGAACCCCTGAAGTTCCTATCTCAGTTTTTGATACAAATCCGGCCAGATCCAGGAGGATCTCAGCCTGTTCTTCCAACTTCTTTTTCATCACCATCTATTTTCTTTTTCTCAAGTAAAGCATATGCAACAACTCCAACCGATATCAGTGGAATAAAATACCGGGTGAACAGGTCATTGATAGCCAAAAGCCACGTATTTACATTTATTGAGAGGTAAAATACCAAACTGCCAAGCAGCAGTACAGCCAAATGTGATAAAATCAGTACAAGGTACATACGTCGATTTGCGCCAACTGCGATCAACCCAACTAATCCGATCAAAAAGAAGAAGCCGAATGGTATTTTGTAGGTAATGATCTTTGCGGACTTACGGGTGTCACCTGTTTGCACAAAATCAATGATCCGGCTGTCTATTCTGCTGATACTTAGCTCATTGGTAGTGGTACTAAAGTATTCATCCACCCCTTTGATCTGAAATTGAAACAGGTTCGTTCTCAGGTCTGACAGGATCAAGAAATGGATCAGAAGATATATACCAATCCAAAATACTTTCTTTGACAACTTCATATTATTCCGTTTCGCTTATTGCGCTGTCATTAAAGTTGACCCAGATCATCCACAACAAAAAGATGAACAGATAAAAAATAGTGGTCGTGGAATAATCATGCATAAAATCAAATAACGACGGGTAATAGGCTTGTGTGATAGTCAAGGTGATGATCCGAAGTAGATTAACCACGTAAATCAAAGAAACCCCGAATAAACTGAAACTTAACTTGTTTCTCCAATCACCGGGATACGCAAAGATAAATCCCAAAAACAAGCCGATGGCTGCCACTCCATTACAGCCATCCACGATCTCTATACCGGGATATTCCACAATGCCTATGACGCGGCCAAACGCATAAACATCAAACCCAAAGGCCTCAAGTATTCCGCCACCAACCATGACAATATTCAACGATATCCATCGGTCCAGTTCCCCGGCAGGTAGAAGCCACAGGTCATAAATAAGATACCAGATCGCAAAGAATCCTAAAGCCTTGGCAATAAATTTGACTATAGGGGAGTTCATTTTAGTGCTTTAATTATTTGTTTCTTAACTTGCCTTATTAAATATTAGTATAGCATATCGCACCTAAACAATCTAATTTCAAAATCTTTTGATACTGAATGCGACAAATTAAATACATTGTTTTCGGTTTACTATTTTCGGTTTTATCTCTCCCCCTTCTGGCACAGGATGTAGGCATCGACTTTGAGAACATAAAAGTGGATCAACTCAGTGATTCTCAGATCAGTCAGCTTTACCAACGAATGCAAGATCGGGGCCTAAGTATCTCAGAGGTTGAGCAACTTGCATTGGCACGTGGTATGGACCCTGCAGAGATCAGCAAGCTAAGGAGAAGAATTAATGATGTTCGATCGTCATCAGGTGATTCTTCACAATTAACAGGTGATAGACAAGGCAGAAATCAGCAAGGACAGGTTCAGGGACAGCTTCCTCCCGGCATGCAACCTCCATTCCAGAGTGTAAAAGTTGATACAATGGACATGCTCCTTGATAACAATAAACCTGATTCTTCAACGGTATTCGGTTCAAGTGTTTTCTCTAATCAGTATTTAACCTTTGAGCCATCAGTAAATATCCCAACTCCAGAAAATTACGTTCTAGGACCGGGAGACGAACTTGTGGTAGATATCTGGGGCGCTTCAGAAAACACCTATCAGTTGCCTGTGAGTCCTGAAGGTGCGGTTCGTATAGATAACCTTGGTCCAATTTACGTTAATGGGCTTACCATTGAAGAAGCCCGTGAACGCTTGACAAACAAGCTTTCTGAAATTTACTCAGGACTGAAAGGAGAGGATAAAAACACCTACGTTCAGATATCTCTTGGAGATGTAAGAAGTATTAAAGTGAACATGGTTGGTGAAGTGAATGTACCCGGAACCTACACATTGTCATCACTGTCCTCAGTTTTTAATGCTTTGTATGCGGCAGGCGGGCCCAATGAAGACGGTACTTACCGCTCTATCAAAGTCATTCGCGATGGTTCTGTTTTTAAGGAAATTGACCTTTACGACTTTCTGATACACGGTGACTTAAGCTCAAATATCACCCTTCAGGATCAGGATATCATTAAGGTCGATCCATACGTGAACCGTATTCAGGTAAAAGGGGAATTCAAGCAGGTTGGTTTATTCGAAACCCTGGAAGGGGAAACCTTTGAAGAACTTCTCTCATACACCGGAGGCTTCAATCAATATGCTTATACCAAGCGTGTTAACGTTGAACGAAATACTGAATCTGAAAAACGTGTCATCGATATCAGTTACCCGGATCAAGCAAATACCATATTACGATCCGGTGATATTGTAACTGCTGAACGCATCCTGGACCGATACGAAAATAAAATAGAGATCGAAGGTCCTGTATTCCGCCCCGGCGTTTATCAGCTTGAACAAAACGCTACCCTCTTTACACTTATTCAGAATGCAGAAGGCCTGATGGGTGATGCCTTTATGGAACGGGCTATTATTTACAGAACCCTTCCTGATTATACCATCGAGGCTATCCCGGTTAACCTGAATGACCTGATGGCTGATCCTTCAACCCACGATGTGGAACTGGAGAAAGACGACCGCATCAAGATCTCTTCCATTTTTGACCTAAGGGAATTTCAAACTGTTAAGATCTCCGGTTCCGTTCTGACTCCCGGAACCTATCCTTTTGTACAAAAGAGTTCATTAAAAGATCTGATCTTTGAAGCCGATGGATTCAGGGATGAAGCTGCTCCCTATAATATTGAAATAGCCAGAAGAATTGCGGATGATCATTCCGGCACCATTCAAAATGAAATTGCCGAGATCATAACCGTCAATATTGAGAACGGTCTTTTATACTCAAAAGAATTAGAAGAGATCGAACTCAAACCTTTTGACCAGGTATTTGTTCGAAAATCACCTTCTTACGAAACCCAACAAACTGTAAAGATCTCCGGTGAAGTTCTGTTTCCCGGTGAATATGCTATCTCATCACGTGATTTCAGGTTAGCGGATCTGATCGAAAAAAGTGGAGGACTTACAGAATTTGCCTATGCAGAAGGAGCCTCACTTACAAGAGATATCATCGATGAGGTAGATGAAAGAGAAATAAATCTTGCTGATTCAGTACTTCAACAGCGCACCCAATCTCTATCAAGAGTGGGAATTCGCCTGAATGATGCTTTGAATGATCCTAACTCAAACTATAATCTTCTGCTTCAGCCCGGTGATCAGATCAAAATTCCTAAACGACTTGAAACCGTTCAGGTTCGTGGTGAAGTTCTTTATCCTATCAATGTTCGTTTTGAAGATTCTAAGTCCTTTAAAAGCTACATTGGCTCTGCCGGTGGTTTTACTGAGCTAGCAAATACCAAAAGAGGGTATGTAGTGTATGCGAATGGCGAAGTGGATCGAACCAAGAAGTTTTTGTTCTTTAAGAACTATCCGGATGTGGAACCGGGTTCCACCGTGATCATCCCTCCAAAAGAACAAAGGGACAGATTAAGTACAACGGAAAGAATTACCGTTCTTTCCACGATCGTATCACTGGCTGCGATCGTGACCAACACGATATTCCAGATCCGAAGAAATTAAACGACAAACAAAAAGGGAATCCTGTCAGATTCCCTTTTTTATTTTAACCTGTTTTGTCCCAGAAACACTTAAGGTACCATTGTTGATTCCTTACCACTTCCAACCGGATTGGTTGGTGTTTGATTCAAATACTCATCCAGCGTGAATTCATCTACCTGAATAGCATCATTTCGGGCTATCTCTGTTTTCTTGACAAGCTCACCTTCTGCCTTTGTGATCACTCCTTTTTCTACTGCAAGATCTGCAATATCCAGATAAGGCTCTTTAGGCAGCTCTTTTGATTTAATAGCCTTGTACAGTTTTTTGAATACCGGCCATGCTTCTTCATTAAGCTGCATGGTGTATTCATACCGGCCAATGGCTGATTCTCTATCTTCCGGTAAGTACATGCCACTTGTCATTTGGTCACGATCCGCACCTCTGACCTGCATAGCCTGTGCCACTTTATGGCCCAGTTTATCGGAAGGATAGGTTCCGATCGGATTCAAACGCCCCCATACTCCAACTAAGCGAAACAACCAGCTCAAACCGGGCACGTTGATCTCTCGTAGAATGCCCTCAAAAGCCTGCTGAATGCGATAGAAACTGTATTCCATGGCCCACTCAAAATAAGCCCTGTCAGCTTCTTGTCTACCTTCAGCTTCAAAGCGTTTCAGGGTACCGGACGCTAAATATAGAAAGCTAAGAATATCGGCATAGCGGCCGGCAATCTTTTCTTTCATTTTCAGTGCTCCGCCATAAGAACCGAGAGCCAGGTCGGCAAAGAAAGCAAAGGAAGCAGATGCCCATGACAACTTCCTGAAATACTTGGAAGCGGGCCCGCTGACAGGTGATCCGGCAAGCTTACCGCGTGTCACACTAAGCACTACTGACCTGAACATATTCGTAACCACATGACCAATATGCTTCCAGAAATTATCATCGAATTTTTTTACGTCCTTATTCATCAGGGCATCGATCTCATTGTAGGCATACGGATGGCAACGGATCGCACCCTGACCAAATATCATGAGGGTTCTGGTGAGAATATTAGCCCCTTCAACCGTGATCGCAATGGGGAGTGCGGTGTAAGTACTTGCAAATATATTACGGGGTCCCCTTGAAATACCGGCTCCACCCACAATATCCATAGCATCGTTTGCGATCTCCCGACCCAGTTCAGTAAAGTTATATTTGGCGATCGCAGTTACGACGGCTGGTTTTTGTCCTCTGTCAAGACCACCGGTTGTGTACCGTCTTGTGGCCTCAAGCAGGTAGTTATACCCACCGATACGCGCCATGGGTTCTTCAATACCTTCAAACTTTCCAATATTCAATCCAAATTGCTTACGGATAGCAGCGTAGGCTCCTATCACCCTAGTCGCTACTTTGGCCCCCCCTGCACTTTGCGCCGGAAGTGATATTCCACGTCCAACAGCCAGAGATTCCATCAACATTCTCCAACCGTTTCCGGCTCCGTCCAAACCCCCTATGATCGAGTCTACAGGAATGATGACATCCTTACCGTCTATTGGGCAGTTGTAGAACGGAATTCCCAATGGGTCATGGCGGCGACCAAGTTCGACCCCTTCTGTATCAGATGGGATCAGCGCACAGGTGATACCTCTGTTTTCTTCGTCTCCGATCAGATGATCCGGATCCTTCAGATTAAAGGCCAGGCCTATCACCGTAGAAATGGCCGCTAAAGTGATGTAACGTTTCTCAAAATTCATGCGAAGGTAAAGCTTGCCGTCCTCCCCTTTAAAGACCACCCCTTCAGAACGCATGCTTCCGGCATCTGAGCCGGCGTTGGGTTCTGTTAAACCAAAGCAAGGCATTTCCTCTCCGGTTGCCAGTCTTGGCAGGTAGTGATCCTTTTGTTCCTCGGTTCCATAATGCAGTAACAACTCAGCCGGTCCCAATGAGTTTGGCACCATTACCGTTGTTGCTAAAGGACCACAGCGAGAGGCTAGTTTAGCAACAATGGCACTGTGGGCAGTGGCTGAAAATTCGAGTCCTCCGTATTTTTTAGGTATGATCAGTCCAAAGAATTTTTCCTTACGCATGAACTCCCAAACTTCATCCGTAAATCCTTTACGCACCATCACGTCCCAGTCGGTAACCATTTCGCAAAGTTTTTCTACGGGACCATCCATATAAGCCTGCTCCTCTTCTGTCAGGTCGGGATAATCTTCATTCAGGATGCGCTTCATGTCAGGTTTTCCGGAAAAAAGTTCACCTTCAACCCACACGTTACCGGCTTCAATAGCCGTTTGTTCGGTTTCAGATATCTTTGGCAGAAAGTTTATGGCATCCAATAACTTCATGAGCGGTCCGCTTAACACTAATCTTCGAAGCGCTTTCACGTTGAAAACCAGAACAAGAACGGTATATGTGATGAATAACCAGCCCGGTGCATTAAGTCCTGCTAGTCCCGCATAACCGGCAATAGCCCATATCCAAAGTGGGGCTCCTGTAAAACCAAGCACTAATAGTATCAATACACTTGAACCGATCGAAGCCCATAAGGGCACCTCTGCAAAAAATCCTAAAAATTCACTCATAGCATCCATTTTGTTCTCCTATTTTAAGTGACCGCTGCACGAATCAGGAATCCCTGTATCACATGCTCGATCGAGTCATCAATAAATTGTTCTCTGTTTATGCGGCTGTCTAACCGGCCATTTAGTACCACTGATACAATACCATGCATCTGAGCCCAAATGGAATAAGCAGCAACCAACGGATCATCCACATCCATCTGATTCTTTTCTACGCTCTCCTCTATCGTTTTCACCAGCAGTTCATAGGCCCGCCTGGCTTTTCTGAATTTCTCTTTAGGGTATCTTGCCATAGAATCAGATCTCACCTTATAGATGATCTCATACTTCTCAGGATACGTAATCCCGAATTCCGCATAGGCACGAATGATCGCTTTGAACCGGTCAATGCAACTGCCAACCGGCAGAGCTTTTTTTTCAATGAACCGGCTGAGATCCTCAACCGATTCCTCGATCAGCGTATGTAATAGGTGATCCTTGTTCTCGAAATAGAGATAGATACTGGTTGCCGATACACCGGCTTTCTTGGCGATCTTCCGCATAGACAATGATTTATATCCTTCATTGAACAGCATGGATCGACTAATTTCCAGTATTTGATCACGTAACGGGTTTTCTTCGCTCATTTCCTGATTTAGGTTAACAGTGTTAACTGATTTAATTTAACCAATCCAAAGCGAAAATCAAGAGAGGTACAGAAATTATTGTGGAGCGTAAATCAACTACTCTCTTTTTAGAGTATTCTAAAGTTTAAAAGACAGGTATTTTATCGTCTTCCCCTTTTCGAGGTGCATGCTTTCATAATAAGTGATGATAGATAACTTCGGATCATCCGGGCGGTTTTTATGGACATCAGGTTCATCCACAAGCAGTTCCAGCTTCTCTTTCTGAATGACCTCCTTCGTGTACTCATACAACACATCGCTATCCGTTTTCAGGTGAATAACGGAACCGGGTTTCATCACTTTTCGGTAGAGTTTAAGAAATTTTGGGTGCGTAAGGCGCTTTCTCTTTTTTTTGAGGTATGGGTCCGAAAAGACGATCCAGGCTTCATCCACTTCATTTTCCCCGAAATAAAGGTCCAGATGATCTATGAAACAGCGAAAGTACCTGACGTTTTCTAATCCTTTATCCAGAGCTTCTTTTGCCCCAACCCAAAGCCGATTACCCTTAACATCCAGGCCGACGTAGTTTTTTTCAGGTTCAATTTCTGCAAGCCCGATCGAGTACTCCCCTTTGCCACATGCCAGCTCCAGCACAATTGGCTGAGTTTTGTCAAATACCTCGGTATTCCATTTTCCTTTTGGGGGAGGGTTTTCTTTACTGAATTCGGTGTAAACTAAGGTATTATCAAGTTTAGGCAACTCTTCCATGCGTTGCTCTTTGATCTTGGGCATAGCTAATTCGAAGCTTATCAGATTTACATTAGGTGTAAGGGTAAGTTAAGGAGACAATCGCTTGATATCCCATTTATCTCCAACCTTTTCAAATTTGATGCGGTCATGAAGGCGACTTCTTCTTCCCTGCCAGAATTCAAGGACTTCGGGTTTCACTCTGTATCCACCCCATGATTCAGGTTTAGGTACCTTACCTTCAGAATATGTCTCTTCCAGTTCTTTGAACCGATCTTCCAGAAATGCTCTGTTTGGCACAACCGCACTTTGATTGGAAGCCAGTGCCCCGATCTGACTTTTGTACGGCCGTTTCTTAAAATATGCCTCACTTTCATCCTCAGAAAGCTTTTCGGCTATTCCCTCTATTCGAACCTGCCGTTCCAGCTCCAGCCATAAAAAACACAAAGCGACATTAGGATTCTGATCAATTTCAGCTCCCTTATCACTTTTGTGATTGGTATAGAACACAAAGTCATCATTTTCAATCCCCTTCAAAAGCACCACCCTGGAGTGTGGCTTGTTTCCTGCCCCCACTGTTGACAAAGTCATAGCGTTAGGCTCAGGAACCTCAGCTTTCAAAGCTTCCTTCATCCAGGTTTCAAATTGTTCAATGGGATCGGAACTTACATCCGATTCGTCAAGTGAGTGCTTACTGTAATCTTCTCTTAGCTTTTGAAGCTGTTCTTTATCCATAATGATCTTTAACCGAAATAATCGGGTTCGTTACCGGGTTTCCATTTTATATTACATCCAATACTGGGTATTTGCTCTTCTTCCGGCACCTTTTTCCCGTCAAGTACAGCATCAAGGGCATTTCTAAGATCTTTGCCGGTCACAGGTTTATCATTTTTGGGCCGGCTGTCATCAAATTGTCCACGATAAACCAGTGATTTATTTTCATCAAACACAAAGAGATCCGGTGTACAAGCAGCCTTGTAATCTTTTGCCACCTCCTGTGACTCATCATACAAATATGGGAACGGATACCCTTTCTCAGCCATTTTTTCAGGACTATCTTGTGGATATTTTTCTACATCATTTGAACTGATCGCCACAAAAGCTATTCCTTTGGCCATGTATTCATTTGCCAGATCGACAAGTTCATCCTCAATATGCAGTACATACGGGCAATGATTACATATGAACATGATCACGAATCCCTTACTTTGATCTGTGTAGGTAAGAGACAGGCTTCCTCCGTTCACACTTTCAAGGTTGAAGTCCGGGGCTTTTGTTCCAAGTTCCAGCATGGTTGAGGGTGTGGCAGACATTGTATTAGTGAATTTTTTAGTGTTATGATTATAACGTCAAAAATTTAATACCACTGCAAAGATATCGAATGTTGCAGACAAAATGGTAATCGATATGCCGAAAGCACATGATCATTCAATTTTTTCAACACGATGCAGACACGCTTAATTCAAATACTCCATTGAACATCACTTTCACACCAAAACGTGACTTATACATACAGTGATAAAAACGCATAAAAAAACCCGTCCATTTAATAAACGAACGGGTTTGATAAAAGGTAAGGGGTTAATCTAAACCCAAGACATCCGTTCCCTGTTCAAAAATAATATCCACAGGTATATTTTGTTCTGAAAGTTTATTCAGTGAGGCCTTTAGCTGCTCAGTTTCCACAGCGTACTCCTTTACAAAAGCATCCACAGCATTGTAATCACCATTTCCTTGAAGGGTCAGGATCTTTTCAGACAGTGAGGCCACGGCTTCATCCACACGGTCAAAATTGATGCGGTATGTTTCAGACTCCTCATCGTAGTCAAAGGCTCCCATTTCCTGGAAATAATTGAACCGGATCAGGTTTGCCCGCCCATGGGCACTTGATGAACCAAACCGAATGGACCTGAAGATACTGGCCAAAAATGTCACGTAATCCTCTTCCGGGCTTCCATCTTCAATCATCCCTTTTTCACGCAGTGCATCTACCATATATAATCCAAGAACGTCCGCTTTTCCCTCTTCAAGGGCAGAGGCATGATTCCTTAAAGCTTCCCGCACCGTGCCATTTCCGTTAATGGTATTTTTGATACCCAGTCCGTGGGCAACTTCATGGAACATCGTATTGCCAAAAAAGGCATCAAAACTGATGTATTGTCTTTGGTCTTCTGCGATCAGCACTTCTGAGATCGGGATCAGGATCTTGTCATACTTTGCCCTCATCGAGTTTTTAAGCTGCATCCTTCGGGTTCCTTTAGCCAATTGAACCTCCTCATCGTTTGGCAGGTTTATCGCTATGGTCTTGGAACCGGCATTGGCATCACCGGCATAGTACACGGCATCGTAGGCATTCAGATCTGAATCACTTCCCGGTGTTTCTGCTTTATATTCCTCAGGCACCGGAAGTCCCTCCTGCAGTTCGGGTAATACGGCCGCATATTTTGATAACCTATCGCTCCAGGCCTTGTCTTTGATCAATACAAAAGCCTCATGCGCTGCTTTATAACCAAAAAGCTGGTCTTCGTAGGTTTCGATCGGACCGATAACCAGTTCAATAGTATTATTTTTCATGTCCATCCAGACAAGGTCACTTTCCTGATATTCATCATCCAGCAGGGCATCGGCTCTTAACTCCAGATATGACTTGAACCCTTCATCTTCTGCCAGTTCAGACGCTTGCCTGAGTAAGTCAGCCGCTCTTTCATGTTCTGCAGCAAATGCTTCATGATAGGGAATAGTGATCAGGTTTCCGTCACCATCTCTGCGAACCAGTGTATACAGATCGTCTTTCGCATCCGACTCCCATGAATCAAATTCAGCCGTTAACATATCATTCGGATAGAAATTTGCCCCGGCCGGTTTACTGCCCACACCCGCCAAAAATGGCTCATTTCCGTTTAACCTATCCCAGGGACCATAATTGATCTCAGCAAACCGTTGTTCTTTTTCGCTGAGTCCTTCCATTAGATCATCCTTATTCCCGTATGCCTGAAGCCAGAATACTTCCTCCATTTCCTTAGCGGCTTCGATCAGTAACGGTATCATTTTCTTTTGGTTTTCGGTCAGTTCAGACAGATCAGCTTCCAGGGTAAACGTGGTGTATTGAGCAAGCCGGTCATCGATATCCATTGAGGTATCTTCTTTTTGTGTGATGCAACCTGACATGACTAACACAGCCATTACAATTGCAGCAGAAGCTTTTAATAAATGTGTCATTTTTTTGGTGTTTGGAGATTAATTTATTGATTCAATTTTTAACGACTCCTAATGTTTCATCCTTCAGGATATTTCTTTCTCTAAGCTCAGTAAGAATTAATTCTGTCACATCGCTCTGGAAAGGAAATTCGTATCTTATATCCAGCACATAAGCTTTTACCTTTAACTTAAGGACGAATCGCCGCTGGTGCATCTCATTTTCAGTCATAATGCTTATCGGCTTTTTCATATATACATATTTAGACGAGATGACGGCTTTATATGCAATTTGTTTTACTTCTTCTATGGGGCACTCGGCCGGTAAATAAATATTTGTGATCACTAAACAATCGAGGGCTCCGGTATTCGCATTCGATACAGCTGTTCGTATAAGTTCCCCATTTGGAATGGTAACAACAGAGTCGCCGGGAGTTACAATTCGGGATGATCGCAAGCCAATTTGCTGTACCTCACCGTAATGTTCCATAAACTGGATCTTATCCCCCACCTGAAATGGACGGTCGAGAATAAGCATGATCCCCCCAAATAGGTTTTTAAGCACATCCTGAGAGGCCAGACCCACCGCAATACCTACTGAGGCCATTACCGTTATTATGGTCGCATAAGGAGGTTGAATAATTCCTGCAATGGCAATATAGATCGCTATGGTCCAGATCACGACCCTGGCAATAGGAACCATCCGTTTGATCTTTAGCCGATACTTTGAGATCCGTTCTGAGAAGTTATCCAGGATCTTGCTGAGAAAAGAGGTGAAATAATAAGTAATGATAAAGAACAGGATGATCAGAACCACCTTGGGCCACGATATCACATTTTCCAGTTCCGCAATAGCTTTTTCACTTTCCGTAGAGAACTGAGTGGTGTCTGATTCACCGGATCCGGCCTCTGACTTCAACTCCTGAACCAGGGAATCAAGCTGCGAAAAGCGGGCATTAAGCAGTGAATCTACTTTTAGTGAGATCAGGGAGTCCGGCATAAATCCAACATTTTGCAACGTATCTGTTGTCGTAACTGATGTATCGGCCTGTTGGAAGGCCATTGCCGGATCTACCTTGAGCAGGCTTAGAAAAACCACACTAAAAATTAATACAACGGTATGTAACGATTTAATTTTCATGGCCATTAATGTATGAAGTTTGCCTCTTTCAGAACCCTTACTACCTGCCGGTAGATCAAGTGATTCAATACATATCCCTCTTTTACCTCAACTAAAATGGAACTGCTTACAAGTCGGGATACGGTTAACCTGCTTTCGCTCAAAGGTTGGTGCATAATCTTACTCAGATCTTCCGGATACAAAGAATCGTGAAGTATGAAGGCCGTGAGTGCAAACAGATCTGAACTGTCTAAATTTTCGATGCGGTCTATAGAACTGAAATTAAACGGATTGATATAAAAGTGAGTGTCGTCAAACTCCTTTATCGACCGGATCCAGTAGATCATGGCCGTTGATGGGTTTCCTTCGGACAGTTTCGACAATTTTTCAAAGTAGTTATTTCTCAGATAATCCTGAGTTTTCTCAACATCGTCCAGGTTCTTTTTGAATGTCCTGCTTTTCTTTGCAGATTCATCAGGCAGAAATTCGAGTTCGTAACCGCTTGCATTATGCCTTCTCAGGATAAGTTCCTGAATTTGCTCTGAACTCAAATTATCAGTCTCCGCTGAATGGGTAAAATAATTGGATATGGTCAGAACTTTATCCAGGTACAACCACCCATAACGGGTACAGCTCACCACCCAAAGTATCTCTTTGTTGGTTTCAGAGATCAGGTACAGTAGTTCCTCAATTCCCTCAAACCCCTTGATACTTCTGATATAGCAATCCTGAATGTTCTCAAGAACCACGATAATGCGTTTTTTCTTTCTTTTGATAGCATCTATCAGGTCTTTGGTTTCTTCAACATCACTGATCTTGAGTTTAGAGGCTATCTGCTCAATTATTTTTTTCTTGTCAGCAACAGTACCTTCAAATTCTACTTCAACGATATCATGTTTTTTCAGGATCTCATCTTTGACCATTTTGATGAACAGACTCTTACCACTGCCTTTTTCACCGATCACTGCAAAGGAGGAGGGAAAGTTATTCTGCCATAGCTCATACCCCTTTCTGAGATTCTCGAACTGATTCGGCCTGCGAATAAAGAAACGATTATCTACCTCCTTCTGAAAATCAAAGAGTCGCCTATAAATAAACGGCAGCCTGGCAATTTTTTCATCGGTTTCAGATAGAAAAGCAGCCAGATCAACTTTTGTGCTTTCCAGTTCAGGTTTTTTGGAAAAGCCAAGAAAATCCCGGGTGACCTCAAAATAATGGCCGATTTTTTTATGGCAGAAACGATATAACAATTCAACCCGGTCAACGAACCGCGCCCACCTGGCCTGAAATTTTGATTTCCAGTCGACAGCAGCCTCTTTGGCCTTATACTGAGCCCCTGCTAACCTGACATCACTTACATCCTGCTTTTCCAGAAGGTTGGCTAATTTTGTAAAAGCCACCCTTTGTTGCCCGGAAAGTTTATCGATCAACTCGTTTCGCCGTTCTGTAACGGAATCAGAGATCTCTATTAACTTATTTTGTGCCCGTAACAACCCTTCCTTGGCTACCTCAACCGGATCTTCCTCATCAGACTTCTTTACTTCTCCCGCTATTTCCAGATTCGTGATCACAACCTGTTGAACTTCCTTGATTTCGCTGGAAATCTTCACCAAAAACTGTTCGGGTTTGATCTCTTTGGGAACAAACTCGTTGGAGATCTGATTACTCAACACCCTTTTAACCAGTGATTTCCATTCCACTTCCTCAAATTCAAACGTCGGCGGAAAATCACCAAGGTCTAGCGTCTCGATCAAAACAGCTTTTTCAGGAAGGCCTTCAGTCCAGTCTTGTATAGCTGATGTGAATCGGTCGAACTTAGTGCTCAACTCAGCTTCTTCCGTAAACTCAGATAGTGGGTTGATCAGCTTAGACTGGATAAACTCATCGATCTGCTCTTTCTTTTCACTTCTTTTTTCTGAAAGATCTTTTGGAGGTTTCTCATCTTCTTCATTGACCTTGAACAGAAGAATGGTCTCATCCAGGATTTCACCCAATTCATTTAAAGGAGCCGATATACCCTCATCAAAAAATTCTGCCAGCGAATTTGAAAACCCACCGATTCGTTCTTTTACCTGATCGTACAGCTTGATAAACTCTTTGGATAAATTAAGTTTATTTGCCAGGGCTAGCTTAAGGGTTACCCAGTTTTCAGCTCTTTTTTCAGTGTCCTGCCGGATCTGATTTTCTTTTTTGTTGATCTGAGTTACTGATAAATCCCCCTCTTTATATTCTATCGTACCTGCAAGAGAAAAAGCTTCAATGATTTCATTTCGCTTTTCTTCAATGATCTCTTTCAATGAAGAGGTGTGTTCGTTCAAGACCCGATCTACCTCTTCGATCGCTTTATCAAAAAAGATCTCGATATCCTGCTCATCCGGAACAGCTATTCTTTTTGGAGCCGGCTTGGGGTGGTCCTGCTCTTCTTTATCATCATTTTCATCCTTAAGCAGCAGAAACAGTTCATTGGAGTGAAGAATCCTTGCCTCTACCTCCAGTAACACATCACATTCTATTCGCCTGAAGTAGTTATCCCAGCTTTTGACCCACTCATTAAGTTCAAGAAAGTGATTTTTTACAATTGCACGAACCGGAACTTCCTGTTTCCATCTCGGGTAAGCATCCTGTTCACTGGATCCAGTCAATTTTGAAAGGCCCGCTAAATAACCACGCCAGGCTCTTTTAAAAAATTTATTGAACCGAACCATCGTAGGGTCATCATCTCCGGAAATAAACCGCCCTTCTTCCTGCACCAGTTCAACTAGTTCAGGAATGGGATCTGTAATTTCATTTACATTGATAAGCCACGAAACTTCAGGATCCTCTTCAGTGTCTTCATTCTCTTTCTTTTCCTCTTCCTGACCCGGTGCTATTTCTGCCGGTTTTAGTTTTTGGAGCACATCACTAAAGGCCTTCTCCTGCTCACCTTTTTTGATCCTTTCAGCGGCCAGTTTTAGTATATCAGTCAACTTTTGGGCATCCTGTTCCAGATAAGAGTTAAGTTGTTTCTCAATATTTGTGAGCCACTCTTCGTTAAGCTGCTTGTGTAAGGTATCTCTGGAGATGTCAGGATCCATGCGTCTGATGACCTAATGAATGGTTATGAACATGTTGATTGACGTCAAATATAGCTCATATAATCAAACAATGATATGATGCTATGTTGTAATGACTTATGTGTACTTTATCCTTTTTTTTGAACTCTTTCAATGGTTTAAAGAATATCTTACATTATGTGTATCATCTATTTAGGCTATTAACATTTCAACCAAATAACCCCGGCATTAAAATGCGCATCAAAATTACTGCTCACGCGCTTGCTTTGTTATTGCTATCGTTGGTAAGCACTGACCTGTTTGCACAGAACGTTTTGGAACGTGTTTCAAATACCGGCCGCAGTGATGGTTTGGGATATGTTATCAGATACCATATGACGGCGCCGGTTGATTCTTTTGAGATCATACAACCTGCCAATGACCTCATACAAATGGTACTCTATGATCAGGATCTCGACACCACCGGGATCAGATTACCTGAAAGAAGTGAAAAATTAAAAGAAGTTCGCCTATACGACCTCGAGTATGGCTATGGGGTTGATATTTATCTCGAAGAAAACGCCTACTATAAAGCAAAAGCCTATAACGATAAGAACGGAAGTGATATTCTTGTGGCCCTGACCCGTTCTACTGAAGAAGAGATCGATCGGTATTCTCAGCAATTCATTGCCAGGAACTGGTATGAAGAGATCATCGGGGAAGACCCACTTGATATCTCGACTAATGTTATAGCTTCAAACGGCTCCTCTTACAGTAACGTAAAGAATAAACTACGGTTCGATAAGATCGTGATCGACCCGGGACATGGTGGCTCAGACCCCGGATCCATCGGTTACAAAGGAGTTAAAGAAAAGAATATTACGCTGGCCGTTGGGTTAAAACTTGGAGCTTATATTGAGGAACACCTCCCTGACGTGGAAGTGGTGTACACCCGTAAAGACGACAGCTACTTAGGATTAGCTGAACTGGGGCATTTTGCTAACCTTTCTGAGGCAGATCTGTATGTTTCTATTCATACCAACTCATTTCATAACCGGCACGTCAGTGGTGCAGAAGTTTACTTTTTAGGACTCCATAAGAGTGACGCCGCATTTGAAGTAATGAAACGGGAGAACAGTGTGTTCAAGGAAGAGGTCAACACGGATCTATCAGAGGAAGATCTTCTGATCTATGAGTTGGCTCACAGCGGGTTCATAGCCACCAGCGAAAAAATTGCCTACATGATCGAGGATCAGTTCAAAAATCGTGCACAACGGAAATCCAGGGGTGTTAAACAAGCAGGGTTCCAGGTACTATTTGAAGCTTCCATGCCGGCCGTGTTGGTTGAACTGGGCTTTATTACCAATCCTGCAGAACAACGTTTCCTGACCAGCGATTATGGACAATCGATCATGGCTTCAGCCCTGTTCAGAGCTATCCGCGATTATAAAGTGGAGTACGAAAGTAAACAAGCCTATAACGCCTCTTCAAACTGATTAAGTAATTCATGTCTAAACCATTAGTGATCGGTGTTGCAGGAGGTAGCGGATCCGGTAAAACAACGGTAGTTAATTACCTCTGCGATGAATTCTCGTCTGATAATATCCTCCGAGTAGAACACGACTCATACTACCGGGAGTTAGAACACCTTCCATTTGAAGAACGTGTTAAGCAAAATTTTGATCACCCTGCTTCCCTCGAAACCGAACTCATGATCCGCCACATTCAGGCTTTGATGGAAGGATATCCTGTGGAAGTTCCGGTGTATGATTTTGAGTTGCACACCCGTAAAGACGAAACCATCACTGCCACACCTTCTGATGTTATACTCATTGATGGCATCCTGATCTTTTCCGAACCCGATCTATTAGAGCTTATGGACGTTAAGATATTTGTGGATACCGACGATGACGTCCGCCTGCTACGCCGCTTACAGCGTGACATTGAAGAAAGAGGGCGCAGTGTGGAAAGCGTACTGAAACAATACGAAAAGTTTGTACGCCCCATGCACCTCGAATTTGTCGAACCAAGCAAAAGATATGCTGACATCATTATACCACGCGGCGGCAAAAACAAAGTAGCCCTTGAGATGGTGACCGCTTTAATACGCGGCAAAATGGGATAACAGCTCAATTTACCCTATTTCAGAAGCGACCAACTCCTCCTCTTTTAAAGAACTGTAAATTTTCGTGCTTTTAGTTCATTTTGTGCCTTACTTACAACGTCATAATTTAATCACACTTATAAAAACGTTGTCATGAAGAACTTAAGAGCCTCATTCCGTTTTTCAACCATTTTATTGATCCTCTTTGCGATCAGCTTTCAGGTTGAACTTTTTGCCCAAAACCCTCCTGACCTTAGGGAACAGTATCTGACACCTCCTGATGAAATTGCTGAAGAGGTCTTAGCTCCAAGACATGAAAATGTACTTTTGAATGATCTTTCACCAATTTCTGAGTACTTTTTAAACACTACCCAAAACCGAACACTCTCGCCTCTTTCAGCATTTGCAAAACCCTATTTTAATCTGGGTGGACTTCAATTCAACCCTGAGGCTAACAGAAACCGAAATTTTACAACCAGTACAAGTAATGGCTTAGAACTGATCGGATCAAGAAGTGGGGACAATGTTACTATTGAAACGCCTGACAACGCAGGAGTAACCAATGCAACGTGGTCACCTGATGGGACGATGTTGGCCTATTTTGCTCACTTTGAGAATGAAACCCACATTTATGTAGCCGATGTTAAAAATCGAAGATCCAGAAAACTTACAAAAAGTATGGTTCTTGCTACTCTGAATACTTCTTTTGAGTGGTCAGGTGACAGTCAATTCATATATACTGTGTTGGTTCCCGAGAACAGAGGAAATGAACCGAAAGAACCCTCAACACCTACTACCCTCCAGGTAAAAAAGACAACTGACAAAGAAAACCGGCTTCGAACCTATCCTGATCTTTTGAAGGGAAAATTCGAGGCTGAGTTACTCAAGTTTCATACAACAGGACAATTGGTTCGCATTGATGTAGATAATCGCAGAACAAAGAATATCGGTCAACCATCCATGTTCCGTAACCTGGATCCATCTCCGTCAGGAGACCATATTATCGTACAGATCATGGCTGAACCATTTTCCTACATCGTTCCTGTTTACAACTTTGGATGGAAAGAAGAGATCTGGGATATGAACGGAAATAAACTGCTTGAATTGAGAAACAGTGAATCCCGAGAAGGATTAAGTGATTATGAGGAAGTTGAAAATTACGGTCGGCGTGATATCAAATGGCGGCCGGATGGTGAGGGTTTAAGCTTACTCGCAAAAGAAGGTCAGGGACTTGAACCAACCCGAGATAACGATGAACCCAAAAACAACGATGACGAAGAATCAGATTCTGAGGAAGAAGGTGAAGAAAAGAAAAAAGAAAAAGATAGAGTGATTAAATGGCTGCCACCTTTTGGCGAAGACAATATGGTTACGGTATATGAAACCGAGAAGGAAATGGAGTCAGTTTCGTATGCCGATAACAGCAACCTTATCTTCGTAGAAGAGTCGGCAAGAAATAAGGACCTTATTTATGCAGTGTACCTTGATAACGTAGAAGAAACCTTCACTCTCATCGATCACAAAACAGATGACTTCTATGATGACCCTGGTAGTCTGATGTACACATCCAATGCGCAGGGTGAGCGTGTGGTTCGTACAAATGCCGACGATTCATTTGTTTACCTGGACGGGGTTCAGTACGACGAAAATTATTCAGAAAATGCCCCGCGTCCGTTTATAGATAAACTAGAGATCCGTTCCGGTGAGAAAAACCGAATCTTTCAGAGTTCAGAGGATCTTTATGAAAATCCATCTGCTGTCTTAAATGATGCCGTTACAGAGATCATGATCACTCGTGAATCTTCAACTGTGCAACCTGATTCGTGGCTAGTGGATCTCAGCAACGGGAACGAGACAAAACTTACCTCAAACGTGGATCATAACGAGGCTGTAACTCAAGCCCGGAGGGATCGCTTTAAGGTTAAGCGAGCCGATGGCTTTGAATTTTGGGTGGATGTCACTCTCCCAAAAAATTGGGATGGTACTCCTCTTCCCGGAATCATCTGGCATTATCCAAGCGAGTTTGACGATCAGAAAGATTACGACGAACGTCAACGCAGATACAACAAGAATAGTTATCCCCGTGTTTACCACCGAACCATCGATATTTTGGTGAAACGCGGATACGCTGTGATAAACGCTGATTGGCCGATCTCTGCCGAAATGGGAGATCCGAATGACGGGTTTGTGTGGAGTATCGTTCAAAACAGCACTGTTGTGATAGACAGCACCGCTAAACGTGGTTACATTGACCGGGATCGAATGGCCATCGGTGGGCATAGTTATGGGGCTTTTGGTACTGCAAATGCTATGATCCATACTTCCTTCTTCAAGGCAGGTATTGCAGGGGACGGTAACTATAACAGAACGCTAACCCCACTGGGTTTTCAACGCGAACCGAGAGACCTTTGGCGAGGGTTGGAACGATATGTACAAATGACACCTATTTTCTGGGCCGACCGTATGGATGGAGCCTTACTGATGTATCATGGTGAAGCGGATCAAAATGTAGGAACCTGGCCTATTCATTCACATCGCATGTTTCATGCGTTAAATGGTATTGGTAAAACGGCTGCCATGTATATGTATCCACACGAAGCTCACGGTCCGGCGGCTGAAGAAACACTGCTTGACCTGTGGACACGATGGGTTCAGTGGCTCGATCATTATGTGAAGGATAACGGAGAACACATACCAGAAGTAGATCTTGGTAAATAGTATTTATTAGCAGATTCAAAATATGATTTAAAAATAGGGAGCGGTCGAAAGGCTTCTCCCTTATTTTTTTGCCTTCAATTGATTGACCAGTCTTTCCAATCCTTCAAACACCAAAAAAGGTCGGACTTTGGATTCTTTTTTTAGCAACCCCTCCAGAACGGTGGCATCCCCGCCGGTCAGGAATAATTCATAGTCACCGAATTCCTCTTCATATTTTTTCAGGATTCCCACTACTCCAAATTCGTAAAACCCTGCCTGACCCCATTTCAGTGAATCTACGGTATTCTTACCCGGCCACTGTTTCGGGATCTCAAATTCTACAAAGGGTAACGCAGGTGCTTTACGGGATAACACCTCTGAAAAGCCCCAGATTCCGGGTATAATAACCCCTCCATGATAGGTATCATCCTGATCCATAATATCAATAGTGGTCGCGGTACCCGCATCTATGACCACTACCGATTTATTGGTTTGACCGGTTGCCCCGTAGCATGACAAGAACCGATCGATGCCAAGTGTTTTTGGAGTTTCATAATTCAGAAGATCTCTGGGAATATCCGAAACACTGATCTCTATGATCTTATGATGCTTCAGTTCTTTGGCGATGGCTTCAGTCACGTCATCTCGAACACTGGCTATAACGATCTCATCAAACGAATCAGGATGCTTTTGGATCCAGTTTACAAGCTCGAGAGCCGTAAAAATTCGTTCATCAGTGAGGACCATCCACTGTGTCCCAACCTTATAGGCTCCCTTTATACTGGAATTACCAATATCCAGATAAAGGGTTTTTTTTGAGGTATCCGAATCGTTTTTGCTCATCTTTTTGTATTACTTTTAAACAAACAATTTAAAAATAAAATACAGTTTTAAAATGGATCTAAAATCAAAAGTCGCCATCGTTACAGGAGCCAGTAGTGGCATAGGTGCTGAATTTAGTAAAATGCTGGTTGAAAATGGTGCAGAAGTCTATGGACTTGCGCGCAGCAAAGATAAACTTGACCGGTTACATAAAGAGCTTGGCCATCAGTTTCATCCCGTTTCTATGGATATAACCGATGCATCCGCTTTAGAAGAATGGGTAAACAATACATTTGATCATGACCACCTTCCGGATGCCTTGATAAATAATGCGGGAGTCATGTACTCCGCTAATGTGGATGAAACCACTATGGAACAATGGCATACCATGATCAATGTTAACCTGAATGGGATCTTTTATCTTACCAGACTCATTGTTCCACTGATGAAAGAGAACGAAAATGTCTGCCACATCATCAATATCTCCTCCATTGCCGGTATCATGGGGAATCCAACTATCTCAGGCTACAACGCCAGTAAATTTGGCGTTCGTGGTTTCAGTGAAGCACTGTTTAAGGAACTGAGATACGACGGTATCAAGGTAACCTGTGTATTCCCCGGCTCAATAGACACCAATCTATTTGATAAGATCGATGGGGTTGAAAACCACCCGAACATGATGAAGACCACAGATATCTCAAAAACCATTAAATTCCTTCTGGAAACAGACGACAACTATCTCATCAATGAGATCACCATGCGTCCACTTAACCCTAAAAATCCAGATGAGGAAAATTAAACTTCTTTTTGATCTTTCAACCGAAACAGTACCATTCATGCTTATTTTGATCGTGATGGTACTGACCGGTTGTTCGGGGCAGCATAAACCGGAAAAACCCAAAGATCTAATTCCTGAGGATACATATATCGATCTGCTGGTTGAGATGCAGAACATTCAGTCTTACCGAAATGCTGAACCTGACAGCGTAAATGCAGATTCACTTAAAACATCCGTGCTGAACCGATACAGTGTGTCTGATTCACAATTTTTAGCAACGCACAAATACTATCAGATGCAACCTGACCGGCATTTGGAGCAAATTGACTCGGTCATTTCCCGTTTGGATAGAGAGGAATTGAAGATACGAGCATTCATAGATTCCACACAATCTGCAAGGCAAAAGAGTGATTCTCTGAAATCTGAAGAATGATCCCTGATCAAACTGATCAGATCACTTGATAGTAACCCGGTTTTTCGGAGACCGTGGTCACTTTTTCTTCTTTGATCAAATATCGAAGAATTTGATCCACCTTAGAACGATCATATCCGGTATCACCCATCAGATCAGTCATACTTTTTGCATCATCATGTAGTAATTCATGAATTTTGACAACCTCACCCTTGGTTGGTTGTGATGCACTGCCTCCCTTACCTTTCAGGCAGTTATCACAATGTCCGCAAGCTTCTGCATTGAGGTCACCAAAGTAACTTCTCAGATAAACTTCACGGCACTGCTTGGTGTTCACATATCCGTACATATGCTCCAGCTTTCTGAGTATATTTTTTCGGTACGATTCAACCTCGCTTTTACTTACAGGAATACTACGGGAACGGGCTTCCAGTACCTTAACCTTTGTTCGTTCATTGTGATACGTGTACTTCAGGATGTTATCATTCCGGCTCAGTACATCAAGGCCCTTGATCAGGGCATTATGTCTGATCCCTAATTTATCGAGTACCAGATCTTCATCCAGAAAAACCGGCTCCCGGAACGATTCCGGACCAAACAAGCGCTCCAGTTTATCAACAAATTCCGTTTTTGCATCATTTTCAGCCCTTTCCTTGTAATCTTTCAAACCGTCACTACTCAGGGCAAATTGTAACTCCACGGCGGGTTTCAGTTCATTTTGCAAACTGATCACATCAAACTGATCCATCAGGCTGAGAGCTGACCGCAACATACCGAACGAAATTTTCCCCCTTTGGGACAGCGCCTTCACTTCCAGGGTTTCACTTTCCTCCATCAGGGACCCTACCGCCAGATCGAATGAATCACACAGGATCTGATATACATGATCCAGTTCCTCATATTTTGGATATTTTTGTTCGATCCGATCGATGGCCTTTTTGTGATCCGATTCCCTGAATAATAAGATCGGAAAGCTTTCTTCACCATCCCGGCCGGCCCGGCCGGCTTCCTGATAATAGGCCTCAAGTGAATATGGCATCTCTTCGTGGATCACATACCTGCAGTTTGGTTTATCGATCCCCATACCAAAGGCATTAGTGGCAACTACCAGTGGCGTCTCCCCGGTGATCCATCTCTGCTGAATGGCCTTACGTTTCTCTGATTCGATGCCGGCGTGGTAAGCTTCTGTTTTAATTCCAAGTTCAGAAAACAGTCCGGCCAGTTCTTCACAATTTCTGCGGGTTCCACCATAGATCAAACCATCTCCTTTTTGAGCTGCTTTTTGAACCGTGGTTTTCAACACTTGCTTTTTCTTCAAGGCTTCGGTCACCCACCATTTCAGATTTGGCCTGGAAAATCCCTGTGAAATTACTTTCGACTCACTAAAACCCAGTGATTCTACAATATCTTTTTGAACCTCAGGTGTTGCTGTGGCCGTCAATGCGATCCACCGTGTATTATCAGCAATACTTTCGAGTGAGCTACGGATCTCTCTGTATGAAGGCCGAAAATCATGTCCCCATTCACTGATACAATGAGCTTCATCTATGGCAATAAGACTGATATTCAATTTAGGTAACTCAGCTTGCCATAAGTCAGTTTTGAGACGCTCAGGTGCACAATACAACAGTTTATACATCCCATTCCGTGCATTTACCAATCGTTGTTCAACCTCAAAGGATGGGATCGTACTGTTGATAAAGGTCGCAGATATCCCCTTCACCTTTAATTGTTGAACCTGATCCTGCATCAAAGCCACTAATGGTGATATCACCAGCGTCAAACCATCAAAAACAGTGGCCGGAGCCTGATAACACAAAGATTTACCTCCCCCCGTAGGAAATAAAACCAGAGTATCAGTCCCCTCAATGACAGAACGAACTACCTCATCCTGACCTTTCCTGAAGTTGTCAAAACCCCAATATCGCTTCAGGTTATGCTCCGTCTTTTCGTATAACTCTTCCAATGGCATCTGTAATTTCATTATCGAATAAAATACAAAGCCAAACGGATACTTCTATAATATTGATCAAACAACTGCACATAAAAAAAGCCGCACTCACTTTAGTGAATGCGGCCGTACTTGAAAACTACTGTATAATTACCAGTCGCTTTTCTTTTCTTCGCTCTTGTTGGCTGCCAAAGCTTCTTTAATGCTCGGTGGTAATATAACTGCATCAATTACGTGCACAACGCCATTAGAAGCATCTATATCAGCCATCACTACATTAGCATTATCAACCATTACATCGCCATAATTAATGGTTACGGTAGCCTCGCTTCCTTCAACGGTTCCGGCTTTCATACCGTCCTCAAGGTCACCCGACATAACTTCAGCAGGTACCACATGATAGGTAAGAACTGCTGTCAGCTGATCTTTATTTTCAGGTTTGAGCAGCATCTCCAACACACCTTCAGGTAAAGCTTCAAATGCAGCATTGGTAGGTGCAAAAACGGTAAATGGACCGTCACCTTGTAGCGTCTCAACCAGGCCGGCAGCTTTCACTGCGGTAACTAAAGTTGATAGGTCATCAGTTGCAACTGCAAGGTCAACAATATCGCTGTCCTGCGCTTTTAAATTGGTAGAAAAGAGTAAAATTGCAGCAAGTGCAAATACTCCTGTTAGTTTACTTAGTGTTTTCATTGTGTCTCTGTTTTATTGATGAATAGTTACCGGTATAATGCAACTTCCTTAACTTTCATTCCAAATTGAAAATAAAGATCACAATTTTTTGATCAGCATGGCTACACTTTTCTTACCCTTGTCTGTAACCAGTTCAGCCACTTGTGTGAACCCCAATCCAAGATGAAAGGCCATAGAATCAGGATTAGGTGGCTTGGTGTTGACCTCACAAGTAACATACGACCTGTCTGAGTTTGCAATAAGATACTCATATAACCCCGTCCCAAGTTTTTGCCCCCTGAAAGGCTCGGCTATCACAATACGGTCAACGTAGTCAAAATCGGAGTAGTTGTTATTAAAAAACGCATAGTTCAGGCTCGGGTAATCGAGTCCCTCTTGAAGGACTATCATAAAACCGGCCAGCTCATGATCCGACTCAACCACAAGAAATGGATCGGCCTGCTCCAAAAAACGTTCCATATCAGTAAGTTGTACCTTGCTTACATGAGGCAGAGCCTTCTCATTTAACTCTAATATTTTTGGAAGATCGCTTTGTTGGGCTAACCTGATCGTCATTACAAAACAGTTGGTATTTCTGAAACTAAATGAAGAGATTCAAACTCTTTTAAATGAATCAAGTATAACGAACTAATGGATTGCAAAAAATCGGATTTTCAACTTAACCATTCATTTACCTACCTGAATTGCGCCTACATGTCGCCTTTAATGAAACGGGTTGAAGAAGCAGGTCATGCAGGTGTAGAACGGAAACGTAATCCCTTTAATATCTCGCCGGAAGAGTTTTTTGGTGAAACTGAAACTCTTAGAGGTGAATTTGCCAAACTCATAAACGCCTCTGACCCTAAAAGGGTTGTAACCATTCCTTCCGTTTCATACGGTATGGCGAATGTGGCAAAAAACCTTCCGCTTTCACAAGGCGACAATATCATCGTAGTGGGTGAACAGTTTCCAAGTAATGTTTATCCATGGATGAAGGCAGCTGATAATAACAATGCTGAGATCATTACTATCACCCCTCCTGATACTAAGAAAGATCGGGGTAAGACCTGGAACCAACTCATTCTTGAAGCCATCAACGCAAACACAAAATTGGTAGCGGTTGCCAATGTACACTGGGCAGATGGCACGCTGTTCGATCTGAAAAAGATCCGTGAAAGAACGCATGAGGTCGGAGCCCGGCTGGCTATTGACGGGACTCAATCCGTTGGTGCCCTGCCATTTGATGTTGAAGAGATAAAACCGGATGCTCTCATATGCGCCGGTTACAAATGGCTTATGGGGCCTTATAGTATCGGTATGGCGTATTATGGGCCGGCTTTAGATGGCGGTGAGCCGGTGGAAGAAAACTGGATCAACCGATACGAGAGTGAAGACTTTTCCAATCTGGTGAATTATAATGATCAGTATCAGCCCGGTGCTTTGCGTTATGAGGTTGGAGAGCACAGCAATTTTATACTTGTACCCATGCTGCTGGAGGCGGTTCGCCAGTTGAATGAATGGGGACCTGCCAATATTCAACAGTATTGCAAAGACCTAACCTCAACCGGAATTGAGAATCTTAAATTTGCCGGATACTGGGTGGAAGATGAAGCCTACCGTGGGTCACATCTGTTTGGTATTCGTTTGGGTGATCATCATGACCTGGAAGGGATCAAAGAGACTCTTAACAGGGAAAACATACTGGTTTCTTTTCGAGGGGACTCTATTCGGGTGTCGCCTAATGTTTACAACACTCAGGAAGAGTTTGATAAACTGATCCGGGTATTGTGCGCATAAAAAAAGGCACAACGATAGGATCGTTGTGCCTGAATAAGTCAGTTCAGCTTATAAAGCGGGATATCAATCTCCACTCATAACTGCTTTCATGTAATCCTTTCTCATTTCTGCGATGGCAGAGATGGAAATACCTACCGGACAAACGGCTTCACATTCGGCAAAGTTAGAGCAATCGCCGAATCCTTCTTCTTTCATTTGATCAACCATTGCTACCACGCGGTTCGAACGTTCGATCTCACCTTGTGGCAATTTATTCAGGTGAGCGATCTTCGCACCGGTAAACAATGAAGCAGATGCATTCGGGCAAGCTGCCACACATGCACCACAACCAATACAGGTTGCATAATCAAATGCTTCGTCCGCTTTTTCCTTTTGTATCAAAATAGAATTGGCTTCGGTTGCAGAACCTGTCTTGATGGATACATACCCACCTGCTTCAATAATGCGGTCAAAAGCGGAACGGTCTACTACCAAATCCTTGATAACCGGAAAAGATGCAGCACGTGGCGGCTCGATCGTAATATGATCTCCGTCCTTATAATTTCTCATGTGCAACTGACAGGCGGCTACCCGTTCTTTAGGGCCGTGTGCCTGTCCGTTGATCACCAGATTACAGGATCCGCAAATCCCTTCGCGGCAATCGTAATCGAACTCAACCGGTTCTTTATCTGCAAGTATAAGTTCTTCGTTCAGTACGTCTAACATCTCGAGGAAAGACATATGTTCGTTTACTGAATCCAGCGTGTACTCTTCAAAATGTCCCCTGTCATTAGGTCCATTTTGTTTCCAGTATTTTAAATGAATGGTCATTTCTTTGCTCATAATGTCTTCCTTATTTGTAACTACGTTGTTTTAGCTCAACGAATTCAAATTCGAGATTTTCTTTGTGAAGGGTTTCTTCCAGCTTGCCATTCAGGCCTTTGTATTCCCAGGCAGCTACGTATGAATAATCATCATCATTACGTAATGCTTCCCCTTCTTCGGTTTGATATTCTTCCCGGAGGTGGCATCCTGCAGACTCTTCTCTGTCGAGTGCATCAACCGCCATTAGTTCTGCTAATTCAAAGAAATCAGCGACCCTTCCGGCAAACTCCAGGTATTTGTTATAGTTATTTTTCTCGCCCGGTACTTTAACATCCTTCCAGAATTCCTCACGCAGTGCGCGGATCTCTTCAATGGCGGATTCAAGCCCTTCTTTGTTTCGGGCAATTCCGATCTTATCCCAAACGATCTTACCTAAAGAACGGTGGAAATCGATGATGGTTCGGTTACCATCTATATTCAGTAATTTATCGATCTGTTCCTGTGCGGCAGATTCCGCTTCATTAAAAGCTTCATGATCCGTTCCATAACGTTTACCCGGTTCCTGTTTGGCCAGATAATCACCGATCGTGTAAGGCAGTACAAAATAACCGTCAGATAATCCCTGCATCAGCGCACTGGCTCCCAATCGGTTGGCACCGTGATCAGAGAAGTTTGCTTCACCGGCTGCAAATAGTCCGGGAACCGTGGTTTCGAGATTATAATCAACCCAAAGACCACCCATGGTGTAATGAACCGCAGGATAAATTCTCATTGGTCTTTCGTATGGATTCTCTCCCGTGATGTTCTCGTACATATCAAACAGGTTACCATACTTCGCTGAAATGGCGTCTTTTCCATCTCGTTTGATGGCATCACGGAAGTCGAGGTAAACGGCAAGACCGGTATCACCTACTCCAAGTCCGTCGTCACACACCATTTTCGCATTACGGGAGGCCACATCACGAGGCACTAGGTTACCGAAACTCGGATAGCGTTCCTCCAGATAGTAATAACGCTCATCTTCAGGAATATCGTTAGGATGACGATCATCCCCCTTCTTGCGCGGCACCCAAACACGGCCATCATTTCTCAAACTCTCTGACATCAGTGTCAGTTTGGATTGATAGTCACCGGAAACCGGAATACATGTTGGGTGAACCTGTACATAACATGGATTGGCAAAAGCTGCTCCTCGTTTATGAGCCCGCCATGCTGCGGTAACGTTTGAATTTTTTGCGTTTGTGGATAGATAGAATACGTTTCCATAACCACCGGTGGCCAATACCACAGCATCTGCCTCGTATCGGCAAAGTTCACCGGATACAAGGTCTCTGGTGATAATTCCTCTGGCTTGTCCGTCTATGACTACCACATCCAGCATTTCGTGGCGTGGATGATATTTGATATTTCCGTTCTGAACCTGACGCATCATAGCCTGATAGGCACCAAGCAGCAACTGCTGTCCGGTTTGACCACGGGCATAAAACGTTCTCGATACCTGAGCTCCCCCGAATGAACGATTAGCCAGGTTTCCGCCGTATTCCCGGGCAAATGGAACGCCCTGGGCTACAGCCTGATCAATAATTTCATTGGAGACCTGTGCAAGTCGATACACATTCGACTCTCTTGAGCGGTAATCACCGCCTTTAATGGTATCATAAAACAACCTCCAGATACTGTCGCCGTCATTTGGGTAATTCTTGGCTGCGTTGATACCACCCTGAGCCGCAATACTGTGAGCTCTTCGGGCAGAATCCTGAATACAAAAACTTCTGACGTTGTAACCGAGTTCAGCAAAACTGGCGGCTGCAGCACCACCGGCCAATCCGGTTCCAACTACAATGATCTCAAACTTTCTCTTATTGTTGGGAGCTACCAGTTTGATGTCCTTGATGTGCTTATCCCATTTCTCTTCTAACGGTCCGCCGGGTACTTTTGAATCTAATTTCATAATGCTAAATCTATATTCGTAATTCTCTTTATGTCCTGTTGGCTCAAACTGACCCGCTTACCAGAATGTATAGCGGAATGGAAATAAATCCGAGCATTAATACAATTGCAAAGATGTATGCTCCTACTTGAACCTTTTTGGATGTTTCACCATGCTTCATTCCAAGTGAAGTAAAGGCACTCCATGCACCGTGAGACAAATGCAAAATGGTGATCGCCAGTACAGCAATGTAGCTCAGTGATACTAAAGGCTTATTGAATTCTTCAATAACCAATTTCTTCAGGTCTCTCATTTGAGTCCCATCAATAGTGGTCATGTAAGTTGGACCAAACTTGAAATGCCAGATGTGGAGTACCAGGAAGATCAAAATGATAGCTCCAGAAATGATCATACTTTTTGAAGCAAGGGTTTGATGGCTTGGACCGCCTTTGGTCTTATACGTATTGTAACCTTCAGGGCGGGCTTTTTTTCGCTGTCTCCAGATGGAGATACCTAAAATGGCATGATACAGGAAGAAGAAAGCTAAAGCGGCCTCGATCACATAAAGCAGAGGTCCTAAACTTTCGAGGGTGTGGGTGTAGAGGTTAAACGCGTTTTCCTCTCCAAAGATCGAGAGGTTACCTACCAGGTGACCGACCAGAAATAACATAAGACCAATACCGGTGATCCCAGTCATAATTTTCCGGCCTACCTGAGAATTCAGTGCTTTAGTAAATGAAGGCATGAAATTATTACTTAGATATTTTCAATTTGTGATAATCAACAGTAAATGACTTTTCAAGGTTTCAAAAATTTTTGAAACTTCATTAAAAAGCTAAACTGCGCTGAGAAAATCGCTTTTTCCTCTTTGAATAACAAGGCAGAATAGGTCTAAATACGGGAACGAGTTTTACCTCAGTGACCTACAGAGATCATTTACATGTTATATCATTCTCCACCTCAGAATTTCCGGATAAATTTGAAAAAGATTTGAAATGAATTTAGGTCGTTGGACCATTACCTTTGGGAGCATCAAATCCACACTATTGAAAACCATTAATAAAACATACGAATCTTCCTTCAGAGAGCGTGGCTCTAAGTTTATGGGATATCTTTTCCCAATTGAGACGGAAGAGGATTTTCAAAATGAACTTGATGGGCTAAGATCTAAATATCCCGACGCCACTCATCATTGCTGGGGGTGGCGATTGAATCCGGCTCAACCCAAAGAATTCAGTTCGGATGACGGGGAACCTTCCGGAACAGCCGGACTTCCAATTTTGAATCAGTTAAGGTCTTTTGAAGTGGTAAATGCCGGAATAGTGGTCGTACGTTACTATGGTGGCACTAAACTAGGTAAGTCAGGTCTCATTGAGGCTTACGGTCGCGGGGCCGAATTATGTTTAGAAATGGCTGAACTTTTGACGATCAAACCGGTTCAAATGTATGAGATCATGTACCCGTATCCCGAAGAAAATACCATTCAAAAACTGATCAACGACTTTAACCTCAAAGTGGTTGGATCAGAATACCTTGAAAAGGTAAAACTAAATGTGGCATGCCCCACACCAAATACCAAATTGTTTGAGAAGTCCATCCGTGGTATGGAACATCTACAGATCCATTTTGATACGAAACAGGAAGATTACATCAGGGTTTGATCATTTGTACCTTCCAAATTTATAGTGAGTATTTGAAACGATACCACAAAAATGCAGCTTAGTTTGCAAACCCTTATTTTTCATCAAAATTGCAGATCATGAAAATATACACCAAAAAAGGCGACAGCGGTAATACCTCCCTCTTTGGGGGGCAACGGGTTTCTAAAAGCTCCAAGCGCATTGATGCTTACGGAACCGTAGATGAATTAAATTCCCTTTTGGGGATGGCCTCGTCCTTTGGCTTATCAGATAAAGGGGTTCAATTTATTGAAACCGTACAGCAACAATTATTTGTGTTAGGGGCAGACCTTGCCACACCCGCCTCCAAAGATGTCCGGATCAACCGGATCAGTCACAATGAGGTGGAGTACCTGGAAAAAGCCATCGATGAAATGGAGGAAGAGCTCGAACCGCTTAAAAACTTTATCCTGCCTGGAGGCGCCCAAGCCGGAGCCACACTGCATTTTGCACGCACTATTTGCAGGCGGGCTGAACGTATCACGGTTGAATGCCGGCACGAAGAAGAGATCTCTGAAGTCGCCATTATGTATATCAACAGGCTTTCTGATTTTCTTTTCGTGCTTGCACGCTTCGAAAATAAAGAAGCGGGAGATGAGGAAACTCCCTGGATACCGGAACGATCTAAATAATTACATCCTCCCTACATTAAATTTTCAATACTATTAACACACTCATTTTATGGCATTAATGATTTCCGTCTCGGGTATTCGGGGCATTTTCGGAACAGACCTTACCCCTCAAAATCTTTCAAAATTTACTGCAGCCTATGGTACCTGGCTCAATGGTGGAACCGTAGTGGTTGGACGAGATTCCAGAGTGACTGGAAAAATATGTGAAGATATCGTCTCAGCAACCCTTGCCAGTGTGGGTTGTGATGTGGTAAAAGTGGGCATTGTTCCCACACCAACCGTTGCCATGGGAGTTCTAAAACATAAAGCCGCCGGTGGCATCATCATATCAGCCAGTCATAATCCGGCTGAATGGAACGCTTTGAAATTGTTGAATGAAAAAAGTGAATTCCTGGATGCCGATCAGGGTAACCAAGTGATCGAGATCGCAGAGTCAGGTGAATTTGATTATAGACCCTATGATAGGATCGGAAAAATAACTGAAGACCACGATCTGCTGGATGATCACATTGACAAGATCCTGGAACTGCCATACATCAAAAAAGAAGAGATCGCTGCAAAGAATTTTTCTGTAGCTGTGGATGCCGTGAACGGAGCCGGATCTGAAGCTATTCCCAGACTTTTGGAACGCCTGGGGGTAAACACCGTACATAAGATCCACTGTACCCCAAATGGACTATTCCCACACAACCCTGAACCACTGCCCGAACATCTAACTGAGATCTGCGGCCTGGTCAAGGAAAAGAACGTTGATCTTGGTGTGGTCACAGACCCGGATGGAGACCGACTCGCACTGGTAGATGATACCGGAAAATTATTTGGTGAAGAATACACTCAGGCAACCGCTTTCGATTTTATTCTTTCCAATAAACCCGGTGCATGTGCCACAAATCTTTCCTCTTCCCGGGTATCAGATGATGTAGCTCGTGAACATGGTGAAAAATGCTATCGATCAGCTGTTGGGGAGATCAATGTGGTGAAAGTCATGCAGGAGCACGATGCTGTGATCGGCGGAGAAGGCAATGGAGGAGTGATCTGTCCGGACCTTCATTACGGCCGGGATGCATTGGTCGGTGTTGCCATGGTACTTCAATTATTGGCTGAAAAGGGAATGAGTTCTTCTGAATACCGCTCTACCCTGCCTGACTATTATATGAGCAAAAATAAGATCCAGCTAAACGATTTGGGTAAGGATGCTGATGATGTTCTTGAAATGGTTAAAGAGCATTTTTCAAGCCTGGAGCCAAATACCATTGATGGTGTAAAGATCGACTTTGCAGAAGGCTGGGTGCATCTTCGAAAATCAAATACGGAGCCCATTATCCGTATTTATTCAGAAGGACGTACGCCGGAAGCAGCTCAGGCTTTTGCCAATAAGATATTTGATCTGCTTAAGTAAATTATCTCAGGCAAAAGAACGCGACATTATAGTAGCGTGTTGAAACACTACAACTTAAACCGAAGTACAGATAAATGTTGACTTGGAAAGATCTTAAAGAATTCGCCAAAAGTGGTAATCCTGTACCCGAATGCAGAGTGGAAAAGTCCGCTGAGGAATGGAAGAAGGAACTCACTGATGAGCAATATGCCATCACCCGATTAAAAGGTACAGAACGCCCGGGTTCCAGCGATATGTGCTTCAAATTCGATCCCGGTATTTACTCATGCGTATGTTGTGGTACGGAACTTTTTGATGCCGGAGAGAAATTCGAAAGTGGTTCGGGATGGCCTTCCTTTACCCAGCCGATCAAAGAAGATGCCGTTAAATATGAAATGGACACCTCTCACGGGATGGTCCGTATCGAAGCCTTGTGTAATGTTTGCGATGCCCACCTTGGGCATGTATTTCCGGACGGCCCAGAACCTAGCGGATTACGTTATTGCATGAATGCGGTGAGCCTCGAGAAAACCGAGGATGCTTAATATTTACCGATTGCCATTTCTTATCCCCTGTTTACTTTTGTATTTTCTCGCTCAATTTTCATCAGTTTTGAATAAATGATCATATCAATGACCGGTTTCGGTCGCGGTGAAACCACGGAAAATGGGATCACAGCAACCGTAGAAATCAAATCACTGAACAGCCGATACCTTGACGTCAGTACCCGACTGCCTCAACGCCTTCAGGACAAAGAGCTGGAAGTCAAAGAATTGGTTCAAAAATCCATCAACCGCGGTAAACTCAACATCACCGTAAATGTATCGGAAGCGGATTCTGCCGGACCTTCCATTGCGGTAGATACCAATAAAGTGGTAGGATATTCGAACATTCTCAGGGAACTCATAGAAGCTGCGGGAATTGATGAACCGATCACCATCAGGGATATCACCCAATTCAATGATGTCTTCATTAACAAAGAGGAAGATGAAGAGATCCTCGAAGAAAAATGGAAAGTCACGGTTAAAGCCCTGAAAGAAGCCGTAAGCTCACTGCTTAAAATGCGCACGCAAGAAGGCGATCAGCTTAAAAAAGACCTGATCGACCGCATTGATTTCATTGACGAAAACATCAAGATCATTACCAAAGAAACCAATGGCCGGGCTGATGAAACCCGTGAAAAGCTCCTGGAACGGATAAACAACCTGATTGACGAGGATAAGATCGATCCTGAAAGGCTGGAGATGGAAGTGGCTATTCTGGTCGACAAAATGGATGTAACTGAAGAGATCGTCAGACTAAGGTCACACCTCAAGTTTTTCAAGGAAGCGGTTGAGCAACCCGAACCGGCGGGCAGGCAGTTGAATTTCTTAACTCAGGAGATCAATCGCGAACTGAATACCATAGGCTCAAAAGCAAACAACTCTGAGATCGCTCAGTACGTAGTTAAGTGCAAAGAAGCCCTGGAACAAATTCGCGAACAAGTACAAAACGTAGAGTAACAGCAGTTTAGAATGGCGCAAAAAGGTAAAGTCATTATTTTGGTAGCACCCAGTGGAAGCGGCAAAACTACCCTCGCCCGTATGCTTTTTGAAGATTTTGAGGATCTTAAATTCTCTGTTTCTGCCACAACTCGTCAACCTCGTGAAGGTGAGCAAAATGGGGTCCATTATCACTTTCTCACTAACGAAGAATTCGAAAAAAAGATCAACTCAGGTGACTTCCTTGAATGGGAGGAATTCTACGGTGGAAAGAAATATGGCACATTGCGTTCAGAGGTTGATAAAAAACTAAATTCGGGCTATTTTGTTCTGCTTGACATCGAGGTAAAAGGTGCCGTAAATGTGAAAGAAATTTATGGGGATGAATGCCTGAGTTTATTCATCAAACCACCTTCTATTGAGATCCTGAAGCAACGTTTGACCGACCGGGGAACGGAAGACAATGAAACCCTTTCCCTGAGGCTTGAACGTGCAAAAGAAGAACTTACATACGCTGATCGTTTTGATCAGGTAATTATTAATGATGATCTTGAAACGGCTTATCAGGAAGTTAAGAGTGCCGTTGTCAAATTCATGAATCAAAACTGATACCATCCATGGCAGTCAAAACATTAGACATTGAGAAACTGAAATTTAAAACAGGTAACAAATATGAGTTACTTGTGATCTTGTCCAAGAGAGCCCGTCAGATCGCTGCTCAGGAAAAGCTGGAGCTTGATGAAAAGCTTCAATACTTCGAAGGATTTGAGGAAGAAGATGAGTTCTCATTCAACGAAGAACAGGAAAATATTTCCAAAGCCTTTGAAAAATTACCACACGCTACACAGCGGGCAATTATAGAAATGGAAGAAGATCAGATCTACTACCGTCACCCTGACAAAGAAGACTGATCATGCTCTCCGGTAAACGCATAATTCTTGGTGTTACCGGAGGAATTGCAGCATATAAAGCTGCTTTTTTACTCAGAGAATTTCAAAAAGCGGGAGCTGAAGTCCGTGTCACCATGACCCCCTCGGCCACCCGCTTTGTTGGTTTAGAGACCTTTGCCTCCCTCTCCGGTCATAATGTAGCCGTTGATATCTTCCCGGAAGAAGGTGAATCCACAGATTGGACGCGCCATATCAATTGGGGAGAGTGGGCTGATCTGTTTGTGATCGCACCATGTACAGCTAACACCCTTGCCAAGATCGCGAACGGTATTTCCGATAATATGCTGACAAGTACCGTCTTAGCCGCCCGATGTCCCATTCTCATCTGCCCTACCATGGATGGTGAAATGTATGAAGCGCCGGGAGTCTCCAAAAATTTAGAAACTGTACAACAGCAGGGTTATCACATTCTTGAACCTGATAGTGGGTATTTAGCCAGCGGACTGGAAGGCAAAGGGCGATTACCGGAAATTGAATCAATTCTCGATAATGCTTCAGAAATCATCGGATCCATAAAAGGTCCCCTGGAAGGCAAGAAAGTGATCGTTACCGCAGGACCAACCAGAGAGCATCTCGATCCTGTGCGATTCATCTCAAACCCAAGTTCCGGTAAAATGGGCATTGCCATGGCACAGGCTGCACAGAAACTTGGAGCTGACGTAACCCTTATCCACGGCCCCCTTTCTGTTCCGGTTCCGGATGGTATACACGCTGAAAAGATCATCAGTGCTGCCGAGCTCTTTGAAGCCGTACAGAATTATCAGAATGCTGATGTCATCATCATGGCAGCGGCCGTTTCTGATTTCACTCCGGCTAGGGTCTATGACCAAAAGGTCAAGAAGTCAGGCGGGGAAAATAGCATCCCTCTTAAAAAGACCCGGGATATTCTGGCTTGGCTTGGCGAGCATAAAAAAGAGAGTCAAACCCTGATCGGTTTTGCTATGGAAACGGAAGATCTGATCAAAAATGCCACTCAAAAGCTTAAAAATAAGAATGCAGACTACATCGTAGCTAATTCACTGTCTGAATCCGGATCCGGCTTTGAATCTGATACTAACAAGGTTCATTTATTGAGTAAAGATTCTGACAAACCTTTCGAAGGAACCAAACGAGATATCGCTATTGAGATCCTGAATACGATATTCAGATAGAAAGTGATGAAGTTAAGAGTAATTATGTAGGCTACTTCATCACTTGATCACTCCATACTTTACCCCTAACACAACCATTTGTACACGCGATAGGTCTTAGCGATCCGGCAACCCAGGGCTTCGAGGCTTCGCCTCATGATCCAGTTCTTTTCACTCACAAACCCTCCTTCCAATACCTTTAAGTTTGGATAGAGTTCTTTGGTCCATTTAAATCCTTCAATAAAGACCAGAGCTTCCAATCCTCTTCCCCTGTACCGGGGATCGGTTCCAAAAGCTAACGGGCGGAATTTGACCGCTCTTTTCTTAAATCCGATCAGGCGGGGCAGTTGCCACCATTTTAAGGTCCCACCTGTTTTAGCGGATATTTCATGCAGATCGGGTACACTTACCAGGAATGAGGCCGGTTCACCATCCACAAAGGCTATCGGTGAGGTTCCGGGCATCAATACGGGTTTTAACTTCTTAACCATCTGACGGATCGTTTCCTCACTGATCCCGATAAATTCTTCCTCCCTTTCCTGTATGATCTGATCATGAAATGCCCGGTTATAGACCTTTCGGATCAGCTCTCCATCCCGAAGTAAATTTCTTTTGTTAATAGGGCGTATCTCAACATTATCCTTAGACTTCAACCGATCCGTAATGTTCAATAACCGTTCCGGTAACGGCTGATCCATCTGCAGTTGGTACATAAAAAGGTCATCAAATTTATCAGGCTTGGTTTGTTCAATCAGACCTTCATAATATTCGGGATGATACAGCATACCATACACATTATGATCCTTAAAACCATCGATCAAAACACCCCAGAAGGTGTCATTTTCTCCAAAATTGACCGGTCCCCGGAATCCACTGTAGCCTCTTTCACGATGCCAGTCTTTAGCATACTGAATGATGGCATTTGCTACCTCAGGATCATTCTGCATTTCAATAAACCCAATGCCACCAAGTTTTGGATCATAAACGATGTCTTTTTCGGGGTCTGTAAATACTGCAAAACGCCCCACTACCTCATTGTCATCATACACCAGAAACCGCTCACATTCTCCTCCCCTTTGGTACCGTTCATTTTTATCGGGGTTGAATATATTTTCAACTTCAAACCTGAATGGAGGTCTATACCACTTGTTTCCCTGATTTAATTTTTTCGGGAGCCTGTGAAACTCATCAATCTGTTCTTTTGTGGTAATTTTCCGGATCTGAATTGGCATATCCTTTTTTGACAGAAGTTTATAGATTTTGCGTAAGTTAAATTACTGAAATTTAGATACCAACAACGGTTCATGTTTAGTAAAAAAAACAGTAAAAAGATCATCACGGCCCTGCTTTTTATCTCCTGTGTGATAAGCGGGATCATATTGGCTTCTACTCCTGAAAGATCCGTCCACCGAATAGAAACGGGGGCACAACTTGATTCGTTGATCAACATGCACCTGTCTAATGCCCAAATTCTACAGGATCAGGTACGCACCTCAACCATTCGTATTGATACCAGTTTCACCAGGAAATTACTCCGGATACGCGTCCCATCCGTTTTTTCTAAAACCTTATTTCATGTTGACCTGCATAATGATCTGAGGAAGTATCGCATGGAGGTCCCGGCTATAATCAAATTTCCCTCCCGGGATATGCATATATACGTTTACTACAATAATACGGTGATCCGCACCCTAAGGCTGACTACCGATCCCGAACTTGATGAACTCACCACTGAATAATACCTAAATGCCTGACCGAAATAATTTACTTAAGCGATTTCAGTTACAGGAATTTCCCCAGCCGGAACTGGTTCAAATGAAATATCCGGTTTTTCTGTGCCACGGTTATGGGGCAATCGGTTCAGTCATCAAAAAAGGACCACTTCACGATCCCTGTATGCAGATTCGTGGTCATGGCGTTGCCGCTATTGCCCCGAATATCGTTCCATACGCCACGATCGAGACTCGTGCTGAAAATTGGGTGCGATTGATTCAAGAATTTTGTGATGACTATCAGTGTGAAAAGGTCAATGTAGTCTCTCACAGTATGGGAGGATTGGATATGCGTTTTGCGCTTTCAAATCTCGGTATAGCAGACAAAGTTGAGAGCCTTACAACGATCGCCACTCCTCATCACGGTTCCCCCTTAGCTGATCTGATACTCAAAACACCGGAACTGGTTACCGAAAAATTAAGTGTCATGTTCGATTGGTTTGGGGATAACATCTACCCTAAAATTAAGAGTGATGCCTTAGGGTCCCTCGAGCAGCTCACCGCAGATTACACTACACAAGTCTTTAATCCTGAAAACCCAGACGTGGAAGGTGTTTCCTATTATTCCTACAGTGCGGCCGTAGGAAAAGGCACCAAACATTCTGTTAATCCGGTACTCAAATTTCAGAATAACCAGATCTTTGACAGGGAAGGTATCAATGATACTTTTGTATCAGTTGAGAGTGCCAAATGGGCGGAGCATATTAAAACGATTCCCTTATCTCATATCTCACAGATGCATTTACAGATGAATAAGGAGAGTCAAAAGATCTATGAGCAGTTTTGGTTAGATCTTCTCAGACACCTGTCAGAAAAAGGTCACTGATCACTCATTCAAACTTCTCTCATCCACATTTTCCAGAAGACGATAAGCCGTCAGGTCATAATGGATCGGAGTGACCGATGCCAATCCACTATTCAATACATGAATATCCGAGTCTTTACCTTCGTCAAGTAATTCAAACTTACCGGTTAGCCAGTAATATTTTCTATCAAATGGATCTTTGCGGCCTTCGTATTCCTCAACATAACGGCTGTCAGCCTGACGCGTCCATTTTATATCGGTAAACTCTCCGGCCGGGGCATTCACATTCAGCGTAATGCCACGGGGCAATCCATTCTTCAATACAAAACCGATCACTCGTCTTGCTGCTTCCTTACAGCCATTCAGATTGGCATCCTCATTAAAGTCGGTACAGCTCACTGCTATGGAAGGATAACCAAGTATGGTCCCTTCCGTTGCAGCACTCACGGTTCCCGAATACATGATATTTATACCGGCATTACTTCCGTGATTGATCCCACTTACCACCAAATCAGGTTTTCTATCTAAGAGCTGACCGTGAGCTAATTTCACGCAGTCAGCCGGGGTACCATTTACGGCCTCCCCATCAAACTTTCCGGCTACTGTAAATTTACTCGACCTCAGCGGGACCTGAATGGTAATGGAATGCCCCACGGCACTTTGTTCCTTATCCGGAGCAACGATGTACACATCGCCGAACTCTGAAGCGACCTCAGCCAGCGCTTTAATACCAGGTGAAAAAATTCCGTCATCGTTACTAACTAAAATAAATGGTCTTTTGGTGTCGCTCATCCGCCGTATTGTTCGTCTTTATTTGGAAAATCCTTACTCTTTACATCTTTGATATAATTCTGAACAGCCTCGGTCATGACTGAATTCAGATCTGCGTATCTCCTCAAGAATCGTGGATTGAATTCTTTATTCAATCCCAGCATATCGTGGATCACCAATACTTGCCCATCGCATGAAGGGCCTGCTCCGATACCAATAGTTGGAATGGATAACTCGGCTGAAACTTTCGCTGCGAGATCTGCCGGAATCTTCTCAAGCACCAGCGAAAAGCATCCTGCTTCCTCCAGCAATTTGGCATCACGGATCAGATCATCCGCTTCTTCTGTTTCAGTTGCCCTTACCTTATAGGTGCCAAACTTATAAATGCTTTGGGGGGTCAACCCTAAATGCCCCATCACGGGAATACCTGCATCCACAATACGTTTGACTGTATCTACAATATACTTTCCGCCTTCAAGCTTGACGGCATGAGCACCGGCTTCTTTCATCATTCGCCCGGCACTGATCAAAGCCTCTTTAGTGGTTACCTGATAACTCATGAATGGAAGGTCAGCGATCACCAAAGCCCGATCAACTCCACGCACCACACAGGAGGTATGATAGATCATATGATCCAGTGTCATGGGTACCGTAGTTTCGTGTCCGGCCATCACATTACTGGCTGAGTCACCAACCAATATGATCTCAATACCTGCTTGATCGATGATCTGAGCCATGGTAAAGTCGTAAGCCGTCAGCATGGAGATCTTCTCCCCTTTGGCCTTCATATCCACCACGGTTTGGGTCGTTATTTTGGCAGGTTTTTCCGGAGATTTTTGAGTACTCATACATTCTCCCGCTGAACCAGTGCAGCAGATGCCTCAAGTTCGCACGCTACCTTACCATCAACGGTGGCCTTGCCGGTCATGGTTACAAAATTCCGTTTTTTACTCCCAAGCTCGACCTCAAGCATCAGCTGATCACCGGGTACTACTTGTTTGCGGAATTTGCACTTATTGATCCCGGTAAAAACCATCAGCGTATTTTCCGGATCTTCTGATTGTAACATCAGCATTAATGCTCCGGCCTGGGCTAAGGCTTCTACCTGAAGAACACCCGGCATGATCGGCTGCCCCGGAAAGTGACCGTTGAAGAATTCCTCATTTGCTGATACATTTTTATAGGCTTTAATGCTTTCTGCATCCACCTCTAACACCCTGTCCACTAATAGAAATGGATAGCGATGTGGTAGTATTTTTTTTATCTGTTCTATATCCATGAAACTGTTTTTTTAATTCGGGTCAGGAATATACTATTTCTGAACCACTCCTACATAAACGTATGCGATACCGGCCGTTAACTTTACGGCTCTACGGCTTTCAAAAGAACCGGATTCATCCATTAAAGCCAGAAACTTGTTACCGGCTGGGAATTTGGCACTGGTTCTCGGCAGGTAGGTGTAAGCCTCCCGGTTGCCACTTAACCATCCACCAATTGCCGGCATGATGTGTTGACTATATAATTCGTAAGGAAATTTCATCAATCCTCTTGGCTGACCAAATTCCAGTACCACAACCCGTCCACCCGGTTTTACGACTCGAGCCATCTCTTTTAAGGCGATAACAGGTTCATCTACATTTCTGATGCCAAATGCGATACTGGCGATATCAAACTTATTATCCTCGTATGGCAGATCCATCGCGTCTGCCACTTCAAAATCGATGACCAGCCCGGCATTTTCAGCTTTAGCCGGAGCGGGTTCGATCATAGGGGCACAGAAATCGGTTCCTAGAACATACCCGGAATCACCCACGGTTTTCTTGAATTCGATAGCCAGATCTCCGGTTCCGGTTGCACAATCCAGCACATGATCTCCATCATGGGCACCACTTTCAAGAACGGCTTTTTTTCTCCATGCATGATGCACTCCAAAGGAAAGCACGCTGTTGATCCGATCGTAATCATCGGCTATATCGGCAAACATGGATCTTACTTTTTCACTCATACTTTTTTAATTCTTTTAGCTTTCGAATATCAAAAACAAGAAGCTGATTAAAATGGTTCTTACAGCCTGCAAAGATAAGCAATTAATGACAGTTCAATTAGTAAAGATTGATGAAGATCAAACCAGCTCAGACAGATGATCCGTCATATTTAGCTGAACTGCTTCAAAGGAACCATCTATCCATTTCAAATGATTGATCGCACCATTTTGGTGTTCAATCTTATGCATATTCTTTAAACCAAATCCGAGCCACTCAGATAATAAAATTCGGGTCAATCTTCCGTGGATCATGAATACAATATTTTCATTTTCAGAGGTCTTGAGCACTTCCGTGACTTTTGCATTAGCCCGGTCAAAAGCTTCCTTTGGCGATTCACCATTATTTGGAGCATAGGTTACATTTCCTGACATCCACTGTTCATGAACCTCGAGTACATCTCCCCTGATCTGTTTAAATGATTGCCCCTCAAGAATACCAAAGTTGATCTCATCCAGCTCAGAATATTTTTCAACTACCAATCCTCTTTCTGAAGCAATAGGCTCAACGGTCTCATGTGTTCTCCTTAATCCACTGGCTACCACTCGATGGATCTCGTAGGGCCTGAGTGCATTTTTAATAGCCTCAGCTTGCCGTTTTCCTATCTCATTGATAGATGCATCAATACTTCTTCCCTGAATGATGCCTGCTTTATTGTTATCTGTTTCACCATGACGGATAAAGAATAACTGCCTCATAAAAATTCTGCGATGACCTACTTTTTCTTTTTTGTTTTGTGATAGTTTGCAACCCTGATCAATTCTTTTTCCATTTCCTGAACTTTACCCGTCAGGCTGCCAACTTTCATTCCGTATCTGATGAGTATCATATTCAGGATCCGGTCCTGTCTCGATACGCCTTTTTTTCCCGAAGTTTTACTTATCACGAATTTCACCAACATTCCCAATAAGCCTACCTTATAAAGAAAGAACAACCCCAATCCGTACCAAACGGCACTGAAATCGATCGTAATTCCAAGGCCTGAGATAAAATCATTGAAAGTCATTCCTATGAGGAAGATCGCCGACAAAGTGTAAACAAAACCATCATTATTTAGGGTTTTTGCGATCGGAGTTGCAGTCACATTCACAAATACACTTGTGTTAAAGTACCAGGCAACGTAAAACAGCAGTGATATTCCGGTTGCAAATAGTGGGTTTACCATTGCATACACCAGAAAGAAATAAAGCATAAGTGCTAACCCATCTGAGCTCTTCACCCAGGCATCCGCTTCCCTGATGATTCTTTCCAATGGGAATTCTTTGAGTAATCCGGGCACATATTTTTCAATTCCATCCCTTGTTATATGATACCAGTTACCCTCTGATGTGGTGATGCCATCAGGTAATTCCAGCATCTGCCACTCATTCCGTCCTCTTTTAAAATTTTCCATGCATCAAATATACCTTTAATAACACACTCTTTCATGCCTGAGCAACGGTTACGATCGCTATTTTTTCACAATGGGAGGCTTTAATGACAGAAGCTAATTCAAATGTGGTTGACCCCGTCGTAAATACATCATCCACAATGATGATATTTTTCCCATTCACTGAATCCGGATGGACTACTTTAAAGGCATTTTCAATATTCCTTCTTCGCTTTTCCAGCGAGAATCCGGTTTGGGTCTTAGTATTCTTAATGCGGATCACCGCTTTTTTTGATATGATCTCTCCCCCAGCAACCTCAGCAATCCCCTTTGCTATATAATATGCCTGATTATACCCTCTCATTCTTCTCTTTTTAGGGTGAAGAGGTACCGGTAACAATTGGTATGGCTCCAGTAAGAATGAACTCATGAGCGAATTCTTTTTCATACTAACCGCAAGCTGCCTTCCAATATCCACCCCAACTCCCGTTATACGATGGTACTTCAATTGGTGAAGCAATTCCTGTAAATACCCGCCTTTATCAAAGGTCCATAAGGCATGTTGAAGCTGAATACCTTCAGGTAAAAGGATCCCATCAGACGTAACCGAACCTTTTGGTACCGTCTCCTCGAATTTTGAGCTCAGACATTCCACACAGAGCACATTTTCTTTGGGTGATAAACTGTGCCCGCAAACCACGCAAACCCTGGGAAATAGGATTTCCAGTATTCCTTCTTTAAAACGTTTTGCACCCATTTTTACCCCCTTTACATTTAATGCAAAAGTTTGCTTTTCCTAACACAATATATTACTTAGCTTCTCACAGATATTGTTTAGGACCCAAATCAGATTCTATGTCTCTCGGAAAAGATCTTGCCTACATTCGAAAAAAACAAAACCTCTCTTTAGAGGATATACAAAACGAAATTAAAATTCCTCTTCAAACGCTGAAAAGTATTGAAGATGGGTCCATTTTTACGGATTCGGGAGAAACCAAGACCTACATCCGAAGTTTTGTTAGAAGCTATGCCAAAGTACTCGGACTTGCAGACGATGATGTTGTTCAAGCCCTAAATGAAATGGAGGCCGGAACCTATTCCGGAAGCTTGCTGGCAGACACCAAAAAACCGGATGAAGTTTATCAGGATATCGAGAAGATCGATACCTCCAAAGATGCAGAGCCGGTAAAAGAAGACTCTGAGACTGGATCAAAGGTAACAGCAGACTCTGAACATGAACCTAAACCCAAGCCAAAACAGCCATCGGAATCCACACCTGCCTATACCCCTCCTAAACCAAAACCCGTACCGGCAACGGATGTCAACTCGGTTAACTGGGCAGATATGGGGAAAAAATTCACCTCTGTCAGAAAACATTCAAATTTATGGGTGATCATCTCATTTTTTATCGTTTTGGTGATCGCCATTCTTGCAACCATTTTTTATTGGGATTCCCTTTCATCGGTTTTCAGCGAAGATCCACAACCGGAACCTCAAACTGAAGTGATTGATCCCTCTGCTCCACCTTCTGAAACCCAAATACCAGAAGCAGAAAATACCATCCCAACTCAAATTCCAACCACAAGCGAAACCGGTGAACCTGAACAACCAGCTAACCAAGCCATTCAGAGCCTTGATGATACGCTCACTGTAACCGTTTACGCTGCTTTTGATAAACTGGAACCGGTGAGAGTAACCAGTGATTTTAACTGGAAAACCAATCCTTTCTGGATGGAACAGGGAAATGCATTTAATTTTGACTTCCGCGATAGTCTTTTGATTGATGGACAGTACAGTCGGATGCTTTTACTGTTCAACGGACATATTATTGAAAACCCTCGTCAATCATACTTTGATGAGACTTTTAATGCGGTATTGATCACACGTTCAATTCTGGATCAACCCCGATTCCTTGAAGCAGCTCCGGCTGAATTTCCGTTAGAAATTGGAGCTCCGGACAGCACCGAATATGTCATCCGCTATTAGTTAGTAAGTACCCTATTATTTCATGAATAAAAGCGAAGCTAAAGCACGTGTCCAGGAATTACGTGAACTGTTAAATAAAGCAAATCAGGCCTATTACCAGGAGGCTCTTCCATTCATCAGTGATAAAGAGTTTGATGAAAAACTAAAAGAGCTTCAAACCCTTGAGAGTGAATTTGACCTGCACGAACCTGATTCCCCCACTAAACGGGTTGGTGGCGAAGTGTCTTCGAACTTTGAAACAGTGCAACATCCGGTTCCCTTATTAAGCCTTGATAACACGTATAATGAGGACGAACTGAATGATTTTGATGGCCGGGTCAAAAAGATACTCGGGCACGACAACTACGATTATATGGTCGAATTAAAGTTCGACGGTGCTTCCATCCGGCTCAGATATGAGAATAGAAAATTTGTACTTGGGGCCACACGTGGGGATGGTCAACAGGGAGATGATATCACAAACAATTTGAAAACGATTCAGGATATCCCGCTTGAATTACCCGAACAAGCCCCGGATATCGTTGAGGTACGTGGCGAGGCATACATGGAAAGAGAAGCCTTTGCACGATTAAACGAACGGCGTGAAGAGGAAGGCCTTAATGTATTCGCCAACCCGCGTAATTCCACTGCCGGTTCCCTTAAAATGCAGGATCCAAAAGCGGTTGCACAACGCCCCATACGTTTCTTTGCATTCGATCTGATCCTCGAAAATGAGGATGAATCACTAACGCAATTTAAAAAGGCCGAACTGTTACAGGAATTCGGGATACCGGTTTCCGAACACTACCGCATCTGCTCAAAGATCGATGAAGTTCATGCTATTATTCAGGAATGGGATGACCTAAGGCACAAACTGCCTTACGAAACGGATGGTGTGGTCATTAAAGTGAATCAAAGCCACTATCGTGATCAGTTAGGAACTACCTCCAAATTCCCACGTTGGGCCATTGCCTATAAATTCGAAGCGGAACAGGCTACCACCAGGATCAATGATATCACACTGCAGGTAGGCCGACTCGGCACCATCACTCCAGTTGCAGAACTTGAAGCCGTAGAACTGGCCGGAACTACTGTAAAACGAGCCTCACTGCATAATGAAGATGAGATCAGGCGCAAAGATATTCGTATCGGTGATACCGTAGTGGTCGAAAAAGCCGGCGAGATCATTCCTCAGGTTATCAATGTAGTCAACCCGGATCGTGAGGACCGGAACCCACCGTTCCGTTTCCCTGAAAATTGTCCTGCCTGCGACTCAGAGTTGATCAAGTATGAGGATGAAGTTGCCTGGCGTTGTGTGAATCCAACATGTCCGCCACAGGTTCGCATTCGAATAGAACATTTCGCCTCCCGAGATGCCATGGATATTGAGGGACTTGGAGAATCTGTGGTCGATCAGTTGGTATCTGCCGGTCTTATTCAAACCTATGCTGATCTTTATGAGCTGCAGAAAGATCAGATCAGAGATCTGGAGCGAATGGCTGAAAAAAGTGCTCAAAATTTGATCGATGCGATTGAGAAAAGTAAAGAGCAACCTTATGAAAAAGTGATCTATGCCCTGGGTATTCGTTTTGTTGGTAAGACCGTGGCTAAAGATCTGGCTAAAGCCTTCAAATCCATGGAACAGCTTCAATCTGTAACTGAATCCGATCTGGAGGCGGTTGATTCCATTGGTCCCCGCATTGCTGAATCTGTGGTTTCATTCTTCCGTAACGATAAGAACCGGCAGATCGTGGATACACTTAAAGCACACGGCCTGCAATTTGAACTCGAGGAGGAAGAGCTTGCTTCTAACATATTTGAAGGAAAGAAATTTGTACTCACCGGCTCCCTCCCAACACTCACCAGAAAAGAAGCCACAGAACTGATCGAAAAACATGGAGGCAAAACTGCCTCTTCCGTAAGTGGAAATACGGATTATGTTTTGGCCGGTGAATCTGCCGGCAGCAAACTGGATAAAGCCAAAAAATTAGGAGTTTCTGTACTTGATGAGGAAAATTTCAGGGAAATGATCGGGGAATAAGTACAAAACCAATTTTATGCTTACGGTGCCATATTAATGCTGATTCTCTCACTCTTCCACAAATTTCCCTATCTTCGAAAAAATCACACTTAGCCCACTCCTCATGGATATAAAGCCCCTTGATACTGAACAGATAGGATTGAAGACACTTGAGAAACACCTGATCCGTTCCAAAAGTCAGGTTTCCCTAAAGATCGGATTGCCCAAAGAGATATCCTACGATGAACGCCGCGTATCATTGACACCCGGTGGAGTGTCCGTTTTAAAAGCCAATGGGCATGAGATCTTCATTGAGACCGGTGCCGGTGAAGCAGCAAACTTTTCAGATCGGGAATATGCCGATGCAGGAGCTGAGATTGCTTACAGTAGTGAGGATGTGTTCAGGAAATCAGAGCTGATCCTTAAGATCGCCCCACTTATTGAAGAAGAATTTGAATACTTACAGCCCGATCAGTCTATTATTTCGGCTTTGCACATTGGCAGCCAAACCAAAAACTATCTGGAAACTTTCGCAAAGAAGTCTATTACCGGAATCGGTTATGAATACATTCAGGGCGAGGACAAGGAATTTCCCATTGTGCGGATGATGCACGAAATAACCGGATCAATGTCTGTTCAGATCGCTGCTCACTATCTGGAAAGTATGAGTGGTGGGCAGGGTATCATGCTTGGTGGAATTTCCGGGGTTCCTCCGGCTACTGTTGTCATTCTGGGAGCGGGTATCACCGGTGAATATGCGGCACGTACAGCATTGGGATACGGAGCCCAGGTATTTGTAATGGATACTGACCTCACCGCTTTACGCAGACTGGAAAATGCACTGGATCGAAGGATCATTACAGCCGTTGCAAATCATCAGTACCTAAATTCGGCACTAAAATTTGCAGATGTGATCATCGGGGCAGCCATGGCTGAGGGTGAACGCTCCCCATGCTGGGTAACCGAGGAAATGATCGCTGCCATGAAACCCGGAAGTGTGGTCGTTGACACCGTTATAGATCAAGGTGGATGCGTGGCCACTAGCCGTCAGACCTCACATTCCAACCCGGTGTACTCGCAACATGAAGTGATCCACCACTGTGTGCCCAATATTCCGGCTAACGTACCCCGTACTGCCACTTATGCACTCAACAATGTGCTGGTTCCCTACATCCTTTCTATTGGTGATGCCGGTGGCATCAAAGAATGCCTTTGGGAAAATGTGGCATTGAGAAACGGAACATATTCATACAAGAATAACATCACTAAAAAATCTCTGGCTAAAATGTTTGATATGCCCTATCGGGAAATTGAAATGTTAATTGCTTCCCAAATTTAGGCAGGATCTTATGTCTGAGCTTAATGAATCGAATTATAAGCGCATTGCGATCATTAACTGGATATTGACCATTCCGATGATCGTGCTATTTGCGTGGCCATATCATTTGGCGAGTGGACTTCTCGACATTAACGTGAACCTAAAGTTCATCGGGTCTTTATTATTCGCTGCTCCCTTTATGCTTACCATCCTGCACGGGCATGTTACCATGGCTTTGGGAGCCGTTCATCGCCATCATTACTATGAATGGATGACAGAAGAAAAACCTCTGACCTTTGGACTTCTGTTTCACCCTGTTTTTGTTAAAACACGATTCAGGTTAATACTGCTTGTGATCAGCTTAATCATTTTACCTGTTGCCTACCTTTTGGGGTTATGATTGGTTGTTGAAATCTTAGAGTCAATTTAATTAATCTTGTTCACCAATAAGCTTTCTCAGAAATATACAAAGTTGAGAATGCTGGGTTAGATTCTGTTGTTTTTATTACTATCAAAGTCCTTTCTATCCTAACCTCATCCAATGTTTTTGATATGCGTTACATTAAAATTTTGACTGCCTTTTTTATTTTTTTCGCTCTTTTTACAGTCATTTTACCTGATCTGTTACACGCACAAAATGGTACATTTGACGCTCAAAATTACGCACAAAAATCTTTTGAACTGCAAAAAAAGGGTATGATTTTGCTGGGAAGCTGGGCAACTTTGAATCTGATTTCCGGTTCAACCGGTTACTTTCTGAGCGAGAATGACAATAAATATTTTCACCAAATGAACGCCGGCTGGAATCTTGTGAACCTCGGAATAGCCGGTTTCGCGCTTTATAATTTAGGCCAATCTGATCCTTCTGTTTTAAGCTATTCTGATACTGTTTCTGAACTGCAAAACCTGGATAAGATCCTGCTATTTAATGCGGGTTTGGATCTTGGATATATGGCAACCGGAGCCTGGCTTTGGGAAAGAGGGATCAGGAAGCAATCACACAGACTGAAAGGCTATGGTAAATCACTTTTGGTACAGGGAGGCTTTCTACTGGTTTTTGATGTGATCCTATATTTGATGCACTCCCCGATTACCAAAGAGGCTATTTATTATGCTGATCTATTTGAGATCACTGCTAATGGTTTCAGGATAAACTTTTGATCACTGATTTGATTTACGCTTAAAACAGTGGTGCAATCGGCTTAGAATACGGTGCTTCTTTGTCCTGACATTTGCGTTAGACAGGTCAAATTCCTCAACAGCATCATCTGTGCTGGCATCAGGCCTATCCATAAAGTATTCGATAAATTCCCTGGATTTCTTTCTCAATTCTCCCAGGCATTCTTCAAGAATTCTTTGCCGTTCCTTATCTAACAGGTTTTGAAACTGCTCTTCAGGCTCGTATATCTCACTGAATGACTCTTCATCATATTCAAACTTATGTTCCCTTTTCACATATCGTATGTACTCGTGCCTGCATGATTTTATCAGATAACTGAATATATACTTATTGTTCTTGATATTATTCTTTCTGATCTGTTCAAATACATCAAGAAAAGCCTGTTGTACACATTCTTTTGCAGCATTTACTTCTGCACTCATTACAACCTGCAGATAGTCCTCCAGCCTTGGGATCACTTCTGAGAGCAGTTCACTTGCTTTGGCTTCATTTCCTTTCTGAAGCGCTTCAACCAATTCTGAATAATCGACTCTTTGTTGTGCCAAACCTACCAACTAGTTATTAATATTCTTCCAACCTCTGTAGTTATCAGATAACAAGGTATGCTAAATACCCTGTCCCTTAAAATCTAAGAAATTGAATTCACCTCCAATAATAACTGATTTTTTTTGAATTATTAATCCATTTTAATCTTTTAGTGGCAGCTATAATTATTAAAAATTAGATTAATCCTGTAACAATAAGTGTAGTAAACACTCATGTACTGGAGGATCGATATGTTTTATACATATTTATTACCTCAAAATTAAATTGTAACAATGAGTGTAAAACATACTCTTGAACTTGACCATAAGTACACAAATAACTCAAATTAAAATCCTATTACCATGAAATCACTTAAATCAACCATTGCCCTGTTATCCATCGTTGCCCTCTCTTTCGGATGCGCCTCCGTGAGCGACGCCTCCCTGACCGAAGAGCTGGCCAAGCAGCCTGAAACCGTCACCAATGCCCCTGAC
>NZ_PQBS01000037.1:102073-126095 GCF_002911695.1 Gracilimonas amylolytica | reverse complement strand
CTGAAACCGTCACCAATGCCCCTGACAACAGTGTCTTTTCCGGCGGCGTTGACGTAAAACCGATCGTGGAAAAACCTGACTGGTAAGCACTTGATCTCCAACTAGAATAACCTCTTAACCAAATAAAATCCTACTACCATGAAATCACTTAAATCAACCATCGCCCTGTTATCCATCGTTGCTCTCTCTTTCGGATGCGCCTCCGTGACCGACGCCTCCCTGACCGAAGAGCTGGCCAAGCAGCCTGAAACCGTCACCAATGCCCCTGACAACAGTGTCTTTTCCGGCGGCGTTGACGTAAAACCAATCGTCGAAAAACCTGACTGGTAGACTTAATTATGTTACATTTTATATTATTATTAAATAGGCCGCACTAAATTGATATACATACTTCTTACATTCCTGTTTTTACAAGTAACGCCTGATTCTATTGGTATATCTAAAGAAACAGAGCAGCAATTGGTAACATATATTCAGGAAATTGAAGGTGAACAGCGAATTGATGTTAACATTTGGGCAATAAATAAAATTGCTATTACAAATTGTGAACATTTGAATTATACCAAGGGCAAAACAAGTCACCTTGATGAAAAATTTAGAGTATTTAGTAAATACGATTGTGAAACATTAAATACTGAAGATGAAAACCTTCTCAATGACCACTTAAATTATTCTTCAAATAATTTAAGAACTTTGTACCAAAACATAGTTCAAGACAGCTTAATTACAAAAGAATTATTGGGGTTTGATGAACATAAATTGATTCATTACAAATTTTTAGTTGAGCCTAATAATAGTGGGTTTTATGATTTAACAACATACCTACCTAATGCACTTGATTTCTGGGTAGAACAAGTTAGAGATCATAAAATAAGACACAATCTTGATCTCGCTTTAACATTAGCACTTATTGTCAGAGCAAGTTTGATTTTGGATCGATATGATTTAATTGAAGAATTCGATGAGCAATTTCTTGAATCCACATATTTGCCATCTGCCATCGATAAACTTCGTCTTTTAGGGGCCATTGATTACACGTATTATCGATTTGGTAACTATGCAAAATCATTAGATTTATTAAGGAAACATTCTATTCCACTTGCTAAAACTCTTTCTAATCCAGAAATCTTAAGTGCATTAAAGAACAGACAGGGAGCTTACCTATTTGAATTAGGAAAATATCATGAATCATTAGAGATCTACGAAGATATTTACACTAACTCTGAAAGTTTTGAGAAGCAGTATGAATTATTTACAAACTTAGGTATCAACTATTTAAAAATTGGTGATTCAAACAGGTATTTGAATTTCCAGCTTCAAGCCTTGGATCAGGATATTCAAAATTATAAAAGTAAACTAACGATCTATCGAAATCTTATATCACATTACACTTCGATAAAGGACTTCAATTCTGTATTAGAGTACTTTGACAAAGCTAAAGATCTCGCATCTCAGGAAAATGACTCTACAGAATTGGCACTAATTGATATGTATAAATCTGAATTTTATCAAACAGCATACTTAGATTATTCCAAAGCTCTAGAGTACTTACGTTCCGCTGAAAATGACATTAATCCTGAGGCTCAATATGGTATGTACATAGATCTTATTCTTGAGAAAGCTTACATACTAACTAAAACAAACTCACTAAACGAAGCCCAAAAAGTTTTTGAGGAATCTAAGGATCTCGCACTATCAAAATCTGACACTCCGAATTATATCGATGCCTTGGTCAATCTTACTGATATTAGTCTCAAAAAAGGACAGATTGATGAGGCGAATACACTTCTTGAGGAGATCAGCCTTTATCCCAGAGATAATCTGGATTTTGAGCTGTTGGTTAAATATTTCACAGTTAAAGCTGATTTTCATTCCAAGAACAATGACAACCGGCAAGCTATAGAGGTCATTCAACCGGTTATCACTCAGGTAATTGAACGAGCAAAAAACAACACTGACTCGCAACAAGGCTTCTGGACTATAGAAGACGAATATCTTGATGCATTTCAACTTATTCTAAGGTTGTACCTGGAAGAAAATGACATGCAAAATGCTCTGAGTACTCTTGAGCAATTCAAAACCATCAATGATGCCTCCCTGTATAACAGTCCGTTGATCAAAGCAAATAAACTTAGTGAATCGGACCTGGCGGAAGAAAAAATTCTTTCTGATCGACTTCAAAGTTTAAGGAATAAATATCTGAACGCATCTGAAGCTGACCGGTTTGAGATCAAGCGACAAATGGATCAGGTTTCAGCTCAACGCGAAGAGATCTTATCAAAAGTGGAGGTTGAAAAGAAAAGTTCAATTCCCTCTTTATGGAAACTTCAGCGATCTATTAATCCAAATGAGCTTGTGTTACATTTTACGGAGATCGGAAATGAACTTTATGTATCTCATGTGACCATTAATGACATCCGGATCAAACGTTTACCTTTTGAACCTGAAGACAAGGAGCGGTTCAACAACATTGCCGATAACCTCGCTTCCGGTTTTACAAACCTGGAAGATCTTTACGATTTATATGTTTCACTCGATCTGGATATTCCGAAACACACGGAACTTATCACTGTAATTCCTGATAATTATCTCTACCGTATTCCTCTTGAGGTTTTACCAACCCGGTCCCCTGATTCGCCGGTCAGTTTTGGAAGTACCCGGTACATGATAGAGGATCATCATTTCCGTTATTTCACTTCCCTCAAAGAATATGATGGAAACAGAAGAACTTTATCCAATGGATTAGAAAACGACTTTGCCGCCTTCGCCATCTCCGATTTCAAGGATTTCACAATTAATGATCTTCCCTCATTACCCTTTGCCACGGTTGAAAGTAGAAATATTGAAAATGCCCTGACATCATTGGGTCAGAAAAAAGTATTTAACGGAGACCAAGCAACCAAGGAGGCCTTCAAAAGATCTGTTGAAAATTCCAGATTGGTTCATGTGGCTACACACAGTGAGGTCTCTGAACAGAACCCTCTGTTTTCTACCATTTACCTAAATAATCCGGATGCTGAGGCAGATCTCGAATCTGAACAGGCTTTATATGCCTACGAGTTATTTGACACTCCACTGAATAGTGAGTTCATTATGCTGAATTCCTGTAGTTCCGGTTCAGGAAATTATATTCAGGGCAGTGGGATCATGGGCATCAGCCGTGCTTTGAGATATGCCGGTGCCAAGAGCCTGGCTTTAAATTTATGGTCTGTTAATGATAAAATTGCCTCTGAATTTGCCACGGACCTGTATTCCTATCTTAACGAAGGACATACAAAGAGTGAGTCGATCCGAATGGCAAAACTGAATCAGCTGAGATCTGCCAATGCAAACCCACACTTTTGGGGAGCCTATATGTTGATAGGGAATCCATCTCCTATTACAGAAGATCATAACGGATTTATGCTGATCGTCTCCCTTTTATCCTTTACATCCATATTTTTTGGATATACAGCTTATAAAAAAGCAGCTTAGTTTTAGCCAAGCTGCTTATAGTCTCATTTCAAAAGGTTACATTTTGATCAGCATATGGTACCCCGACATACACCACATTCATTAACTGGATAGCTTAGTGAAATATAATTACTATTACCTGTGTGTCTAGATTACGATTTACCGTCCTACAGTTGATAATGCATCCACATAGGTTTTAGCCACTCTACTATAGGCACCATTTAATGCATATGCATTTTTGAATGCCTCTTCGGCTTCTTCCAGTCTGTCCATCTGGAAATAGGAGTTGCCTAAAAACCAATATCCTTTTTCAAGAGTAAGTACATCGATCTTATTTTGAGTTATCACCAATTCAAAACTCTCAATAGATTCCTGATATTGACCGTTGTTGTATTGAATTGAACCAAGACTTAATGCAAGCTCAGCCTTTAGTTGAGTATCATTGGTTGTTTCCATCTCATTCTGGAGTAATTGAACAGCCTCATTGACCTCTCCGTCAGTGGCAAGCTTTATGGCTTCTCTGATCACTTCACTTTCTACCGTTTCCGAAAAGCCATCCGCACTTCTGACCACATCAAGCCCAATTTGATCGATGGGGCCAACTGAGAGGTTTTCGGTGGTATTGTAATTCATCACGCCAATAACTCCGGCAATAAGTATTACTGCCGCTGCGGCTGCATATCGCATAACTTTAGGCAGTGAGTAAATTTTTGCAGAAGGTTGAGCTTGTTTCTTCTTATCGATCACTGCTTTTAGATTCGCTACACTTTTCATGTAGTCCAGGTAATATTCATCCTGAATTAATTCAGCCCATAGCTCATCTGTTTCGTCTGCATTAAGCTTTCCATTTACATACAGATCAATTTTTCTCTCCAGCTCTTTATTTACTTTACTTTCAATCATTTGTTTCTATGCTATTAAGATTACTAACTATTTTCACTTGCTTATAACGCCCCGAAACTTCCGGCGTTTTCATCTTATGAGAACTACCCTCCTCATATCTAAGACAAGAGGAGTGAACTCACTGTTTGTTACACTTTTTATTTTATTTATTTGAAAAAAAGTTTTTCCGTCTTGTTTTCTTATTATAAAGAGTATTCAGGCGGGGATAATGTTACACACTATTTTATAGATAAATGCCTGATTAACTGATTCTAATCATCCATTTTATGAACATTACCAAAATACTGCTACTACTTTCGTCAGGACTGTTTCTGTCTTGTACCAACGACACAAAAATAACCGGAAACATCGACTATCTTGGGGATGCCCATTTAATTCTTGAACAAATACCCGTTCACTACAAATATGCTCCCCTTCAACAGGACACAATAGAGGTTGATGAGAATGGAAATTTCAATTTCTCAATCAATATTGATACTGGTGAAATACGGTTATTGTCAATTGGTGACAATAATTACCCCTTATACCTTACCCCCTATAACACTTTAAACATACAAATAGAACGTTCTGCCTTTCCCAAAAATGTCTCAATTGAGGGATATGAAGATAATTGGGATAACAGGTATAGTGACTATCTCGCATCTATTTCTGAAATAGAACGTCAGATCCCTCTTGAAGAAGAAAAGATCAAAACCGCTCAGGAAAATAAGCTCCTCGAGTTGAGCCAAGAAAAATATAATCTGGCAGAAGAGTATTTAAACGGCAGCCCACTTGACGATTATTACTTTAAAGCCATTGGAGAACATTTAGTATTTAGTGTACGGGCCATTGAGTACTATCAACGTTTTTTGGAGAGTTATGATGCTGATTCTGCCCGTACTGCCGTATTTGAAGAAGCTGACTCCCTCAACTTTTTCACCATTGAATCTCTAAGGGCACAACGTGCAGGCATTCGCGATTTTTCTCACTACTATGCCCGAACTTTTGAGATCTACGATAGTGTAAAAGCTGCTTATGGAATGGACTTGTCAGAATATGATATCAAACAGGTGGCTTATGAAGAACTCAACGAAAAACGCGTGCAGGTGCTAGATCACATGAAAAGCCGGGATGCCCTGGCTCATGCCAGCATGTACCTTGTTGCTGAGCGCATTGGAGAGCAGGGCCTTGAGATAGCGCGTCCCAGCTACGAAGCTTATCTTAATGAGTTCTCTGATTACCAGGAGTACACTGATTTCCTGACCTATTTCTATGAGGAAATGAAAACCGTTTCACCGGGTCAGCCCGCCGTGCCTTTTTCACTGCCTGATATAGCTGGATCCATTCATAAAATGGATGATTATCTGGGGAAATTCGTTTTACTGGATTTCTGGGCCGGTTGGTGCCAGCCATGCCTCGATGAATTCTCATATATGAAACAGATCTATCAAGATTACTCGCGAGATGAACTCGAGATCATCGGTATATCCAACGAAGTTGACAGTCTGTTGTGGGTTCAGGATGTAAACCGCCTGGAACTGCCCTGGATTCAGTTATATGGAGGCAAAGGATTTGAGGAAGAAACCTTCAAAGCCTACAAAGGCGGAGGCATTCCATTTTATATTTTAGTAGATCCTAACGGGAATATTGCCCGTTATAACGATATTCGACCATCCTTTAATTTCACTGAAGTGCTCGACAGCTTACTTCAGGAACATCAAAAACAATTTAACCAATGAGCCGAATCTTACTATCCCTATTTCTGCTGATAACTTTTTGGGGCTGTCAGCAATCTCAGTCTGAACCTGAACCAAAACAAATATTTGATACCCAGAGAATCGGTCAGATGATCATGGTGGGTTTTAGAGGTACGGAATTATCAAAGGACAGTACCATTTACAAAGATCTGACTGAACGCAACATTTCCGGTGTCGTTTTGTTCGATCGGGATGTGATCACCGGCAACCGCAGCAGAAATATTGAGGATCCTACACAGTTAATGCATCTTAGTAATGCCATCATTGCTGCTACCCCCAATTCACCGTTTATTGCGGTTGATCAGGAAGGTGGATTGGTGAGCCGCCTCAAGGAGACTAAGGGGTTCCCACCATCAGTTTCTGCTGAATACTTAGGTAACCTGGATAACGAAGATTCTACTCGTTACTATTCAAGTATCATGGCTCAGGAATTTATGGTGGTGCGAACCAATACCAACTTTGCACCGGTTGTGGATGTGAATACAAATCCGAATAACCCTGTGATAGGCAAACTGGAACGCAGTTATTCTTCGGATCCGGAGAAAGTCGCAGAACATGCCGGTTATGCCATAGATGAATATTCAAGAGAAGGAATTCTGTCAGTCCTTAAGCACTTTCCCGGTCATGGAAGCTCGACATCTGACAGCCACCTGGGTTTTACTGATGTCACAGATACATGGGATCCAAAAGAACTCATTCCTTACAAAGAACTCTTTGCCAATCATGATATTCGGGCAGTCATGACTGCCCATATTTTCAATGCCAACATTGACTCAGTGTGGCCGGCAACGCTATCCGAAAAAACAATAAATGGGTTGCTTCGGGACTCACTGGGATTCGAAGGCGTGGTTTTTTCTGACGATATGCAGATGGATGCCATTCGCGATGAATATGGCCTGGAAACGGCCATACAGCAAGCAATTAACGCCGGCGTGGATGTTCTGATTTTTGGCAACAACTTGCATTATGAGCCTAAAATAGCCGAACGAGCCATTGAGATCATTCAAAAATTGGTACGAGAGGGAAAAATAGAAAAAGAAACCATTGAAAGATCCCTGGCTCGAATTGATTCCCTCAAAATTGATGTGATCGATGAATTGTGTAGTTGTATGGATTTTTTAAATGAATAAAAATAAAATTTTGGTAAAAACAGAGGCCTATGTGCGCCAAAAGCTGGAAGGTGAAGGTTCCGGCCACGATTGGTGGCATATTCATCGGGTTCGGAATGTTGCCCTGCAAATTGGTAAACAAGAAAAAGCTGATCTCTTTGTAGTTGAACTCGCTGCCTTGCTCCATGATATTGCTGATCACAAGTTTCATGGTGGAAATGAAGACATCGGTCCTGCCACGGCGCGAAAATGGCTTGAAGAATTAGAGGTCCCTGAACCGATCATTAAGCATGTTACTAATATCATCCGGGATGTATCTTTTAAGGGAGCCGAAGTGGATACCCCCATGAAGACTGTTGAAGGCAAGGTGGTGCAAGATGCAGACCGGCTGGACGCCCTGGGTGCTATAGGTATTGCCCGGGCGTTTGCATACGGTGGATACAAAGAACGGGAGCTGTATAACCCCGATATCAAACCGGAGTCTCATCGATCGTTTGAAGACTACAAAAAGAGCACCGGACCAACCATTAATCACTTTTATGAAAAACTTTTCCTGTTGAAAGATCGAATGAATACAGAATCAGGTCGAAAAATTGCTGATGAACGGCATAAATATATGGAAGATTTTGTCGCTCGATTTCTCAGAGAATGGGAGGGTACTTCTAATAATACCTTTTAAGTTTGTGCAGTTTTCGCTCCGCACGCTCTGCATCGGAGCGAAAGAACTCGGTTCCTAAAAACATTCGTCAGACGGACTTTAAGCCGTCAAACGAATAATTCATTTCCAAATTAAGGGATTATTTACCCTGATAGGCTTCTCCTTCCAATATCCATTCAGGTTCGCCCTCACCTTTCAAATAGAAATCAAAATATTCCTTCATACGAATGGCATAATCAAGTTTATTTGAAAATTTCTGCAGGTGATGAGGCTCATCGTGATACTGCAGAAATACCACCTCTTTGTTGTAGCGACGCATAGCCAGATATAGCTCAATACTTTGCTCCCATGGAACAGCTCCGTCCGCATCACCGTGCATAATCAACATAGGTGTATTGATCCTGTCTGCGTAGAATACAGGGGAGTTTTCAATGTAAAGATGTGGGGCTTCAACAAGGGTCTTACCAATTCGGCTTTGCGTTTTTTCATATTGAAACTGTCGGGCTAATCCGGAATCCCACCGAATTCCACTATAAGCACTTGTCATATTACTGACAGGAGCTCCTGAAACAGCTGCGTCAAATATGTCAGTTTGCGTCACCATATGTGCCGTTTGGTAACCACTCCACGAATGACCGTGTAAGCCAAGCTTATCTTCTTCTGCAATACCCATCTCAATCAATTTTTGAATTCCGGGTACCAGGCTCTTGGTTGCAGATAATCCGGGGCGGCCAATTTCAAATCTGATATCCGGCAGGAATACTACATAATCATCGCTTACATACTGTGCGAAAACAGGGCGGTGATTGGTCTTCGGTTCGTTGAAATCATACAGACGATCCGTAAAGAAGCGGTAGTAATACGTCATGATCGGATACCGTTTGTTGGGATCATAATTATCAGGTTTGATGACAACACCCTGGGTGAAGGTTCCGTCAACACTTAGCCAGTCAATGAGTTCTGCACTACCCCAATTCCATTTGTCTTTGAGATCCATATGCAACTCAGTAAGCTGTTTTTTCCCTGCAAACTTCCAGTTATTGGCCACCCAGATATTTGGAAACTCATCGTATGCTTCCCGTTTGTACAGAACTGTTGAAGCATCATCGGCTTTCTTAACAAATGTGAATTTCTTGTCCTCTTCCAGCAACCGGTTCACACCTGAACGATTAGGCCTGGCTGAATAGAAGCCAAAATTCTTGTTCAGATCGTGATACGAGGTCAAAAGCAATTCTTCGTTGCTTTTAAAAGCTTCGTTTCTCTCTTTGTTCATATCCTCGATACGAAACACCCGGTTTTCTTTTCTTCCTTCACCGCCTGTAATATTTCTGGAACTACCATTTGAAGTTTCAAATCGCCAGATATCAAATTTATCGTAGATCAAAATGGCCCTATCATTTTCGATCCATCCTGCAACACCATATCCGGGAACATCCGAAGGGTAATCGTGGTCTTCGTTGTAGAAAGGCACATCAATCTTTTCACTAAGATTTTTGATTTCCCCCGACTCAGTGTTGATCAAAAACCAATGCTTATCCTGATAATAAGCTGCGTACCTGCCCTGCGGTGAAAGATTTACCCATCCACCGAAATGTTCCAGAAATTGAGTTCTTTCACCGGTGTTTAGGTCCACAAAATAGTAATCCCGGTAACTTCCATCCCAGGTTCTCTCTCGCATGTATGGCTCATCATTGCTACCGATCAGAACATTCGCATTGTGATCTATACTGACGTCCGGCATATTCTTATCAGCAAGCTGAACCGACTCATTGCTTTCTAAGTGATAAACGGCTGTATAAAGCTGATTTTTTCGGGAATTCCATGTTAACTTTTCATGGGTTTTGATCTGAGGATCTTCACCGTGCCAGATATCAAGTCCACGGTCATCTACAATTTCAGCGATTTCATATATATCCACTTCCTCGGTTTCTTCGCTATCCTTCTTTATTTCAAGCTCGACCATCTTTGCATCCATCACTCCATAAAAAAGTCGCTTTCCATCATGCGTGAAGATCAGGCGGTTATTGGATCTCAAAGCGAAACCCGCCTCTACTTCATCAGGACCAAGTAGGGTTTTCAGGTCATTATTTTGGCCGTTCCAAATGTGCAGAGAAGCATCGGTTTCCACAAAGGAGGTATCGTATGAAGCTTTCGTAAATGCCAGTTTCTTTTGATCATGATCCCAGGTTAAATTTGCGTAATAGCCGCTCTCCTGTTTTTCAATTTGTTTCGTTTTCTCAGTTTTTAGATCAAAAGCGTAAACACCATTCTGTGTATTACTGGTATCCACAACGGTATAGGCCAGATGAGTGGATAAACTATCGAATGCCATTTCATCAACAAAAGGAAGCTCAAATTCATCACCTGAGGATAAGTTCTTCAATCGTAAAGTTTTACCGAGCCGTTTATTTTTTGATTTCAGTTCAGCCACCTCTTTACTTTGCATATGATGAACAGCCAACCACTTTCCATCTTCCGAAAAGGTAAATGTACTTACACTGTCGTAAGAAAAAACCTCTCCGTTATTGGTTGATAAAACTGAAAGTCCCTGTTGAGGTTTCTCCTTCTGATCCTTTAACTGCTTTTTCAAAGGAACCTTTTTGAGTGCGGCAACCCAATTACCCGTGGCTGTAATTTTTGGAGAAGCTCCCAGATCGATGGTATAGGTTTGTCTTCCATCAGTATTTTTTACTTCAACCCGTCCATCCCCCCTATCGGGCCACACTTCATATGCTACCCATTCCCCATTCCCTGAGAGCTGAATAGAACCTATATCTTCAAATTTCATCACATCCTCGAAACTCAGAACTCCCTGAGCCGTACCCAATGATGTAAACAGTAAAGTGATAGTCAGAATTAGTAGAAAACGGATTTTCAGAGATCGCATATGCAGAATTTTTAGTTTTGTGAATGATGGTAAGAAAAAGTATTTAATTGATATATGAAACGGTCATTGTTCTGTTTAGAATCTTTTTACCCCTCAAACAATCAATCATGAAAAACTCAGGCTACACTTATGATTATTTTTTAAAAGCATTTGATGAAGCTAAGGTAACAGCCACAAATATGGTCTCAGAAACCGATAATCAGATGCTTACAAAAAAACCGGACAAAGAATCCTGGTCGATGATCGAGATCCTGAATCACCTGGTTCAGGCGGGGAACGAGTACCTGCCTCAGATCAAAAAAGCTTTAGATAAAGATGATGCTAAACTCACTAAGGGAAGTGAACCCTTTACCCCCGGGATCTTCTTCCGTTGGTTTATTGGGCAGGTTAGCCCTGAAAATCCTCGTAAACTACCCACCGTTTCATCTTTTAAACCTGTAAATATTTCTAAGCTTGATATCGAAAATACACTCACAGATTTTTTAGCTCTGCAGGACGCTTTTATTCACATTCTAAAAAGAGCAAAACTGGAAGGGTTGGATCTGAATCGGATCAAAGCAAAGAATCCTATTATAAAGATCATTCCGATGTCTTTGACAGCTTGCTTTGGAGTAGCAGACGCACATCAGCGGCGACACTTTGATCAAATGAGAATACTCAAGGATACTTTTTTGTCACAGGATCACTAATAACATCGAATGATATAATATTTAATCCCTGTCATATTTTCGTTGGTGTTCAGGGTATTTATCATAGGGAAACAAAAACAGGCCGTAAGGTTCATTCCCTTGCTTCCCCACATCCTGATGGTGGCGCTGGTGAGCCCTTCTTATCAGTTTCATTAGTTTGTTGTCACTGCTGAATGGAATAAACCTCTTATGGGAAAAAAGGTCGTGTATGATAAAGTACAGAATACCGTAGACCGCGATTCCTGTGCCTATTCCAAAATGTGGAGAGGCAAACATGGTGTCGCCTCCTGTTACCATCAGCCAGACTGAAATGGATGCGAAGATAAGTGAGAAAATATCGTTCAACTCAAACAAACCATGGTCCGGTTTATGATGAGATTCATGGATCTTCCACAGTAAACCATGGAATAACCAGCGATGTACACAATATGACACGATCTCCATACCGGCGAATCCAAGAATTATAAAACCTGACAAGTACAAAAAGTCCATTTGGGGCTCAGTTACATTTATTCAAGTTCTGAGGCAGCTTCTTTTCCGAGCTGCATTCCTAAAGCAACTCCCATTCCACTCAGTCCGGCTACCAAAACCACATCTGTTGACACTGCATTCATTATGGGACTTTTTGTAGGCGTGAAACCCATGATTCCCGACCACTCCCTGTCAATTTCCCAACCTTTGGGAAGTTTCAAAACATTGTTTGCGAACTCTAAAAGGTGATCTTTGATCTTTGCATTCGTTCCAAATTGCATTGTTGTTTCCACATCAATGTCTAAACTTCGGGCACCTCCCAGTAAAAATCGATCCTCTCCTACTCCCCTGAAATAATAGTATCCTGCATCAAAATGGTAAGTTCCATTCCATTCAAGATCCTTGATGGGCTTTGTGACAAATACAAAACCCCGACCGGGTTTGATATCAACCTCCGGCATTAGATTTGAAGTAAATGAATTTGTGGCAACTACCAGCTTAGCAGCATGAAGTTCGACCCCATTATCCAGCCATAGATTTTTTTGTTCTTGATCGATCATTCGAACATTGATCTGCCACCTGAATTCTACACCAAGTTCCAGATTTTTATGATACAGGGTGCGCATCATTTTTCCCGGGTGCAGACAACCCTCATGCTTAATGCTTACCGCTTTAAAACCATTATGTGTGGTGGCTTGATACACATCCTTTACACCGGCTGCTTCATGCAACCATCTGTTAAATACCGGCAGTTGTTCAACAGCTTTAGCGTAAACACCCTCATCCGTAAAGATCTCGTATGCACCCGGTTCACGATATTCAATATTTTCGTCACCCAGCGTGGCTCTCAATAATTGCAGGCCATTGAATCTTCTTTGAATCCGGTCTATGATCTTTGATTCTTTCTCTATCTTCAGATCAGCCATGTGTTCGGTTGGCGATCCAAAACAAGCAAAGCCCGCATTTCTGGTACTTGCCCCAATTGGGAAAAAACCACGATCTATAACCAAAACCCGCGCTTCAGAATGGTTTTTCTTATAAAAGTGAGCCGCCGACTGCCCTGTCAACCCCGCTCCAATAACGATCAGGTCATATTTCTGATCATACAATTCACCTTCCCAATACGAACGTTCTGCCTGTATCATTCTTTTTTAATTTTATTCAAAAATCAAACTTGCCATAAGCGGTGTTGCCGTCTCAAAGAATCGGTCATCCACATTGTATTTTGGGTGATGCCATGGATATTCTGAATCCGCTTCCTTGCTGGCACTACCAACAAAGAAGAAGGCTCCCGGAAACTCCCTCTGATAAAATGCGAAATCTTCTCCTGCCATAACCGGTTTCCTTAGTTCGATCACTTTATCATTCCCCAATATTTTTCTGGCAGACTCTAAAACCAGGTTAGCCTCCTTCTCTGAATTTATCACTGCAGGATAGCCCCTGTTGAAATCAAACTTATAATCTCCCCCGGCTTCCCTGGTGATCCCTCTGAGCATCGCCTCAAGGCGTTCGATCACAAGTTCTTCCGTTTCCGGTGATAATGTCCGGGCGGTACCCCATAGTTTAACTCTCTCCGGAATGATGTTATGAGCAGAACCGCCCTCGATCCTACCAATGGTCACTACAACGGGCTCCGTTGGGTCCACATTTCGGCTTGCTATGGTTTGAACCGTATTTATGAACTGAGAGGCTAAGACGATCGGATCTATGGCTTCATGTGCCCGTGCAGCATGCCCACCTTTACCAATGATCTCCACCTCAAACTCAGATGTGGATGCCATCAAAGGTCCCGTTTTGGTTGCCACAATACCTGCACGGTGCATCGGTGAAGTGTGAATACCATATATAGCATCCACCTTATGCTTTTGTAAAAAACCTGTTTCGGTTAAAAGTTTACCTCCCCCGGGCAGTTTCTCCTCTCCGGGTTGAAATACCAATAGCACGGTTCCCTCGATCTCTGCCTTCAATTCCGACAGGATCTTTGCCACAGTCAACAGATTTGCCGTATGCGCATCGTGTCCACAACAGTGTGCAACCCCTTCGTTAAGTGAAAAGTAATCCTGTTTTGCTGTTCCCTCTTCTAAAATTGGCAAGGCATCAATATCAGCTCTCAGTGCTACGACTTTATCAGACGCTATACCTCCTTTCAGGATTCCCACACAGCCCGTCTCCAGTGGGTTCTCATAGGGAATATTCAACTCATCTAATCTGGATTTAATATATTCAGTTGTCTTATACTCCCTGAATGAAAGCTCCGGATGTTTGTGCAGATATTGACGGGTTTCTACCGTTTCTGAAAAGTATTTTTTTGCCAGTTCTGCAATTTTTGAATGCATATGGTATCAATTGGTTTCTAACTTTGCAGATAATAAGAATATTATAACAGTGAACGTAACTTTATGTAAGTGTAATCGTAGCACACGGTGTTAACCAAAGAGCTACTCTATGAAAACAACATCCTGGGAAATAATTGTTGCCGGCTTTTTATTTGTGGGACTCTCGATCTTCCTGATCGAGAACAGCTCAATGCGATCAAACTCCGGACATTCCGAGCTCCCCACTGACTCTCTGGAGGTTTCAAGTGATGAAGATGAAATACGTGTATTTAAGCTTCAAAGTCTCGAAAATCTTGGCAACCTTGAAAACCTGAGCAATCTGGAGAATCTTGAAAATTTGAAAAACCTCCAAAATTTGGAAAACCTAAAAAACCTGAAAAATATACTTCCTATGGAGATCCGAGCTGAATTTGAGCGCGAGATCGATGAAGTGATCAGAGAAATGGATCAGGAAAGCCTGGAGGTAAATTTTGACGCTGAGAATAAAACGGTGACCATAGATCCAAACTCTGTTACAAATCAACAGGGCTGGACCGTTAAAAGTCCCGGGGTTTTTCTTTTTACACGCTCTTTTGATTCCGAAAATTACTCCAAAACAAACCTTAACCTCCCTTTTGGTTCAGTAGATGTTAATGGAAATCAGGAAGGAACAGGTCATCTGTTCATTGAAGCCTCCGGACAAATTTCTACCCTCAATGATCTGCGTTCGAAGTTGGCGATGGAATCACTGACTGAGGATAAAACAGCCGTATTTGAACTGATCTCTAAATCTAAAACATCTGACGATCAGAATATTCAGATCCAAAGCAGACTTGAGATACCAAGGAATATGGAACTGGATATACAGACTAAAGCCGGCCATATTGACTCAGATAATATTCAGGGAGCACAGACCTATTTGACTAACGGCGGCCATATTTCATTGAGTAGTCTCTCCGGAACCATAAGTGCTGAAACAGGTGGAGGACATATTCAGATCAAAAAATCGGAAGGTCGGGTCACCCTTATCTCTAAGGGAGGTAACATTAGGGTTCAAGACCTGAAAGGTGATATTGAACTGGAAACCGGCGGCGGTAGTTTACAGATTATTGATCACGAAGGAGCTGTTAATGCCACCACCAATGGCGGAAATATTGAACTGAGATCCCCTACCTTAACTGGACCTATAGCCGCCCAAACAGGAGCAGGTACTATTACCATATGGATATCAAAAGATTCAAATGTAACGCTTGATCTTCAAGGCAGTAATGTAGAGATCGATTCTTCCTTAAATTTTCAGGGCTCTAATCAATCGGGGAATGCAATGGGATCTATTGGATCAGGTACCTATAAGATCACTGCTAAAACCAATTACGGAACTATTTCTGTGAAGGCCCTCAAGTAAAGGTTGTGAATCTTGTCATAACCGAAAAGAATCAGCTATCTTTGGTGGAAACCAATACGTTCGTACATCAAGATGAGCCAGCATATTCACACCACTAAAGACGGATCTTCTACCTTATTTTCTGAAAAATTTGATCAATATTACCATAATCCCAATGGGGCAGCCTCCGAAAGCCTGTACGTGTTTTTTGAGCAATCGGGTTTATTCAGGTCATTAGAAAAATCGGACTCCCTTACAGTGTTAGAGATTGGCTTTGGAACCGGTTTGAATTTCCTCTTGCTCGCTGATCATCTTAAGCAAAATCACATCCAAACATCCGTTGATTTCTACTCCGTTGAAGCTTATCCCATTAGTAAAGAGACCGCTACAGACATAAATTTCACTGATCATATATCGGATCCTGAAATTACAGATGCCCTGCCTCAGATCTTTGATTCACTCAAACCGGGAATGAATACATTCCAACCCTTCGATGATCTGGAGCTAAGCCTTCATTTGTTCAACGGCTTTTTTGAAGATTTTAACCCTTCCAAACTTTCAGCTGATTTTATTTTCCATGATGCATTTTCTCCCGAGGTGAATGCTGAACTTTGGTCAGATGAAACGTTCAATAAATTGGCAGGTTATTCGCATAGTGATACCATTCTGACCACATACTGTGCAGCCTCTAAAGCCAGAGCTGCTATGTGTGTGGCCAACTGGTATGTAGCAAAAACAAGGGGCGCACTTGGAAAAAGAGAGATGACGATCGCTTCAAGGTCGGAAGAGAAACTAAACGACTTTAAGAGGCTGAATGAAAGCAGACTGGCTGAACGGTACCTGAATGGAGATTTTGAATAGTTAATCTACCATCACAAAATCTGTGATCAGAGATTTGATCTCATCTACACCCTCCCTGGAACTCGATGAGTAAGGCAGTATTGGAACCTCGATATTCATTTCCTTCATCATTCGCCGAACCTTTGCCTTAGATTGATTGACCTTATTTTTGGACAATTTATCTGATTTTGACAGGACCACCGCAAACGGTTTTTCATTCATCCCCATCCAATAAAAGAAATCCTCATCCAGCTGGCTTGGGTCATGGCGTACATCCACAACATGCAGGATCAATTTCAGGGAGTCTCGGTCCAACAAATAATCCCGGATATTTTTACCCCAACGCTCTCGTTCTTTTTTGGGAACCTTAGCGTACCCATATCCCGGCAGATCCACAAAAAAACAAGCATCACCAACCTGGTAATAGTTCATTTGCTGGGTCTTACCCGGTACATTCGAGGTTCTGGCAATATTCTTTTTATTCAGCAGAGCGTTGATCAATGAAGACTTTCCAACATTCGATCTTCCCGCAAAACAAACCTCAGGCAAACCTGCCGGTGGACATTCTTCTAATTTGGTAGCACTGGTAATGAATTTTGCCTGTTTATTGAACATCAGATAAGTTCGTTAGCCTCTTTTTCTACACCAAAATTAACCGGAACAGGATAATTCCCTGTAAAACAAGCCGTACAGTACTCATGGTCAGATGGATTGGCCTCCTTAACTGCATTCACTAAACCCTCTGCCGACAAATATCTGAGGCTGTCAACCCCGATCTCTTTGGCCATTTTTTCGATGTCTCTGTCGAATTTATTAGCGATCAGTTCGTCCGGACTGGGAAAATCCATTCCATAATAGCACGGACTAATGATCGGTGGAGAACTTACCAGAAAATGAACCTCAGAAGGATTGCACTCCCGGATCATGTCTACCAGGTAGCGCGAAGTGGTTCCCCGCACAATAGAATCATCCACAATGATGACCGGCCTGCCTTCAATAACCCCACGAACCGGATTGAACTTGGTTCTTACCTTCTGCTCCCGGGATTTTTGTCCGGGTGAAATAAAAGTTCGTCCAACATAATGATTTCGGATCAACCCCATATCGTATCTACAATCGTAGCCTAATTTCTGGCTTTCAGATGCATAACCGAGAGCTGCCGTATTACTTGAATCGGGAACAGAGAAGACGACAGGTTGTTTGCCTGATTTGTCATTTTTCACAACTTCTTCCAGTGGATGTTCTGAAGCTAATTTCTTTCCAAGATTTCTTCTGATCTTATCCACCATTTCCCCAAAGATCATACTATCAGGGCGAGAAAAATAAACATACTCAAAAATACACTGACTGGTACTCGTCCCTTTTGAAGGCGGAATGAAAAACGATTTGGGTTCACCTGTTTCATGAGCTTCTTTGTCGATGACCACAACCTCGCCGGGTTTTACATCCCTGACATACTCTGCGTTATTGATATCAAAAGCACAGGTTTCACTGGCTACACAAAAGGATCCATCCACTTTACCCAAAGCAAGGGGTCTGAATCCATTTGGGTCTCGTACTGCGATCAGTTTATCATCTGTAAGAATAACGAGACAGTAAGCGCCTTCGATCTGCCTTAAAGCATCCATGATCTGATCCATCTGGTCTTCATATAAACTGTGAGAGATCAAATGAAGGATCAGTTCCGTATCAGACGTGCTTTGAAATAAAACTCCTTCTTTTCTGAATCGCTCTCTGATCTGCTTGGCATTCGATAGGTTGCCGTTATGCCCTATGGCAAGATTCCCGTTCCGGTAATGCACACGAAACGGCTGAATATTTGCGGGGTTCTTTGAAGAACCGGAGGTCGAGTACCGGTTGTGCCCGATCGCATTATTCCCCTTCAGGATCTTATTGAACACCTTGGATTTGTTAAAGACGTTAAGCACTAACCCAAAATCTTTGTAAGCGGGCATAGCCGGACGGTTCTTTTCTTCGTCAAAATAGGATGTCACAATGCCGGCTGACTCTTGCCCCCTGTGTTGGAGAGCGTGCAGTCCATAATAGGTGTGAACCGCTGCATCGGGGTGATTATAGATACCGTATATTCCACAATATTCGCGAGGTTTATCGCTCATATTCAAAGCTCCAAAAAATAGTGAGGGTTAATGATCCGTAAATATAAGAAATGATGGGACTATTCTGGAATGAGATAAGAAACAAGTTTTCTACAGGTTATTAACACATCAAATTATTTCAAGCCTTCGGGATCTCAACCATAAAGGTAGTTCCTTCTCCAACCTCACTTTCAAACGAGATCTTACCATGCATTCTTTCTACAAAATCTTTACTGAGGCTCAACCCTAAGCCAGACCCTTTTTCATTCTGCGTCCCTTTTCGGGTCCAGTTTGTATTTTCAAAGATCTTATCCCGGGCATCTTCAGGAATTCCTATGCCGGTATCTTTGACCTTAATGATCACATGGTCTGAAGATTCTTCTGATGACACACGAATAGTGTCACCCGGTTCTGTAAATTTGATGGCATTGGAAATTAAGTTCCTGATCACCAGTGAAAGTGCGTTGTAATCAGCCTTGACATCATATCCATTCATTACATCTGCTGTCAGGTCTACTTTTTTCTTATCAGCAATAAATTTCTGGGAATGAATCACATCCTCTAACAGATCAGAAACCGCTACCGGTTTCAGGCTCACCTCTACGCCGGATAGTTGTTCTTTTGCCCATACCAGCAGGTCTTCAACCACATTCGAGTTTTCCTGCATAGAAGCTTCCAGCTCAGGGATCAATTCCTGGATCTCCTCCAGCGTAAGAAGGTCACTTTTTATCAGGCTTAACATGCCTTGCATTGACATGAGTGGTGACCTAAGATCGTGTGAAATGATGGCAAACAGTTTATCCTTTGCTTTATTGAGTTCCTCAAGCTCTTTGTTCTGCTCCTTTAACTGAGAATACATTTTCTCTTTTTCACGCGAGGTTTTCTTCATTTGGTAAAGAAGGAATGAGACCAGTATGATCACTAAAACAGTTATTAATATGAGTATGGAACGGTTACGCAGCTGTTCTTCCTGCCTCGTTTGTTTTTCTTGTAGTAAACTGTTGATCTCGTTTTGCCTTTCCAGCTCCAGATAATTTTGGGCATTGGCCAATGCTTCTGATCGTTCTTCTTTATTCACACTGTCGGCTATGGTAGAATATTTCAGCAATTGATCATAAGCCTCCCGGTACCTGTTATCCCTGGCATACACTTCATGCAAAGCTTTAGCTACTTCCAACCTGTAAACGGAATTGATCGCGTCATCCGCAATGGAAGCCGCATATGTCAGATATTCAACAGCTTCTTCATACCGCTCCTGTTCGGCATACATTTTACCGATAACAAAGTTATTGTAGTAGATACCATCGGTAATGCCCTGATCCTCACATAATTCAAGGGAAGAAAATAACAGCTCTTCGGCCTCATCATAACGCTCCATTCTTGCCAGTGTTCGGCCCCGGTTGTGCATGATGATAGGTGATGGAACCCCGGGTTGTAAAACAGATAACGCATCTTCTGCCTCGTTGTAATTTGACAAAGCTTCCTCAAAGTTTTCTGTGTTACTTAACGTATTTCCAAGGTTCAGGTGGGCTCTGAAAATATCTACAGTCAATCCTTGTTGCTTTGCCAGATCCAGAGATCTTTCAAGGTAGTAAAGGGCTTTCTCATAATCCTCACTCTTATCGTATTCCATGCCCAGGTTGTTGTAGGCCAGGATAAGCAGGGCACTATCCTGAACCGACGTTGCGTACTCAACTGCTTCCTGGTAATTCTCAAAAGCAAGCTCTTTCTGCCCCATATTGCCATACACATTTCCCAAATTATGGTATAACCTGGCATTCATCTGGTCTATCTCATCTTCTGGCAGTCGGTCTAAAAACTGTTTGGCCAAATTGAAGTGTTCGGCTGACTTCACCAGGTCTTCGGTGCGACTGTAAATAATCGCCTTTAAATTGTGATACTGTGCCATCTGACTGCTGTTTGGATACTCTTCCAAAGCGTCATCAACCAGTTCCATGGCTTCATCGTACTTTAACTGATCGATCAACAGATCAACACGATAGGCAACAACCTTTGCTAAGCCCTCGGTGTTTTGATCGTCCAAATAAATACTTTCTGCTTCATCAAGAAGCTCATTGGCCTTGTTGAATTCTCCATTATTCTGTGCTTCCTGGCTTTGTACCAGCAAATTTTCGACCTCAACAGTATCCTGTTGAAAATAATAACCACCAAGGTCATAGCCATTAACCCCGGGAGAAGCCGTCAGGGTAAATAACCCAATTAAAACCAGATGAAATAACCGTAGCGTAGTTTTATAGAGCAATCGTTTAGCTTAGATGAATATGATTGCCCTAATCTAAAAAAAGCCCTTCAATGAATGAAGGGCTTTTATATGAAAAATTGTATAGATCTTAGAGTAACGTTGCTTCCAGTTGTATCTCAACACCGGTTAGGGCTTTGGAAACCGGACAGCCTTTTTTAGCGGCTTCTGCGATCTCCTGAAATTTATTCTTATCGATATTTGGTACATCTCCTTTAGTGATCAACTTGACTGTGGTTATTGCTGCTTTTCCGCCATCAATGGTCACTTCTGCATGGGTCTCAACAGAGTTTGGGGTAAATCCGGCTTTATCCAGTTCATTGGAAAATGCCATAGAAAAGCAACCTGCATGCGCCGCTCCTATTAATTCTTCAGGGTTAGATCCTGACTTATCCTCAAATCGGGTAGCAAAACTAAAGTTACCTTCATAGGACCCACTTTCCAGTTTCATGGTTCCACTTCCTGATTTCAAATCTCCTTTCCAAACGGCTTCAGCTTTCTTAGTTGGCATATATAAAATTGTTTTAGTTTTAAGTATTGTTCGCAATAAAGGTAAACATTCTTTAATGATAACTCATTCCTAATTCATTTTAAAAACGGCAGTCAGGATCTATCTGACTGCCATTATCCTAAAATATGAATCCTTACCTACTTTTTAGTTTGGAGAGTACATTCTGACTACTTCATCCTTAAGTACATAAATATTTGAGTAATCAGGAGAAACCCTCAGATTTTTTCTTCCACTATCTGTACCTAAAGTTCCCAGCAAAACTCCATTACTTCTGTCAATCAAATGATATGCTCCATCAATTGGATATTCAGCATCTGAATAAGCCGGTTTGGGTGATATCAACACATTCTCATTTACATCACTGAAATGCATCAACCCTCCGGTTGGTAAAGTTACAGAAGAAGTTAGAGTACCATTCGTTTGGTTATACACTCCAAATCCACTTTCACCCGTCACATAGATCTTTTCCCCATCTACTCCGAAATCTGTCATTGCACCAATCCCATCTGAACTGCTATTAATCGTGTAAAGCTCACCCCCTGTATCAGGATCTAGCGAAATCACATTTTCCGTTCCGGCAGCCAGAATCTTCCCATTCTGTTTTACCATATGAAACTGAACACCGTTTTTACCAAAACCTGATTTTTCCCATACCTTTTCCCCGGATATTCGGTCAAGCGCAAGGATCTTATCTGACCGGTCCATTGAAATAATAAGATTATTATCCATTACCAGCATATCGCTGACCGGTTTATTACGGCTTAATTTATCTGTTTTCCATAACAACTCTCCTGTATCCAAATTGAAGGCTTGCAACACAATGTCGACCCCAGTAAGCCCTACATTTTCATGGTTTACTCTGTACAATATATTTTCGTGTATTACCGGGAAAGCAAACAAATTCATGATCTGTGCTTCGGGTGCCATAATATCCAGGATGCGATCGCTACCCGTTGAAGTCTGCCATAGCTGATCTCCGGTTTCCATATCATACACTTCAACATTCAGGAAATTTAACATGATCTTACCATCAATAAGCCTAATATCTGCGGTACGGTCTGCCCAAATTCCAAATCCATCAAGTTTTTCCCTGATATTTCCATCATAAGAGGCTGACCACATGGTCTTACCAGACGCAGCATCAATACGCATTATTTGTTTGTTGAACTGCAACCCTTCAAGACTGTAAGCGTCATCATCACTATTTACCGCTACCAAACTATTCGATTCAGAATCATACAACAGTTTCGCGAGACCTCCCTTGAATTCATCGTTACTCCAAAGTACGGTTCCGTCATCAAGGGATACCAATTCCAATCCATCTAAAGTTTTAAATGCAAAGGCATTTAGTTCCGGCAAGATCTTTGTCAAATTTCCCACAAAGCGTTCGGGCATTAACATGCTTGAAGCTGCATCTGTTGCAACCTGACCTCCCAGACTCATCCCTTTTGACAATGCCCTTGCAAAGGTTTGATATCTCTCTAAACTCCATTTCAGATCATTATTCACCCATTCTACACTCTTTTTATTCAGATCTATAAGTGAAACTGACTCGGCAAATGTAGCATAATTAAATTCAAGCAAAGCATGTTCTCCAGGAAGATATATGTACGTGACTTTATCTGTGAGTCTTTCCACTCCTCTGTTTGTCTCAACCCAAACATTAAAGAATGAATCACGGTCTTGTTCCGTGATTACCTTTCCTGTTTGATCTATAGATTGAACTCCTCCAGGAGATATCAGCGTTACGGCATCTCCGTCATCTGTGATCATCATTTGGGTAAGCATCTTATCCCAATCCTCATTAAAGACTCTTTGTTGCTCCCACTCTTTTGTCATGGTTGTTTCTACTGTTGTTGCACACCCCGTTATAAACACAATTAGAGAAAGCAAAAATGTGCATTGTACCTTTCTTTTTATCCGCATCGATTTTTATTTAGTATGATATTGTTTTTATTCGCAGATAGAATGATCTAACATGCTATCTACTCATCAATACGAAGTTTCTAAATTAATGAGATCATTTAGGGTATTATTTACCTTTGAGTCACTCTATATTTAATCTCTCGAGTCTTTTTTGTACCCCGGCCCCAGTAGATCCAACATAAAATCGATCCCTGGAAGAGCTATAAATGATGTATGTATCAAACATGATTCCTAAAACTAAAAAAGGCAGCCAAGTGTTACCTGACTGCCTTTTGAGCGGGAAACGAGATTTCCCGATTTCGGGACGACCCCAACCTTGGTCCCGATTATTCGGGATGCTCTACCATGGAGCTATTCCTTTGTGCTATCACATTCATTCTCATCAGAAGCGATCAATGCTTCAAGATATGATCGGCTCTTCTGACGTTTAATATGATTCTCCCACTGTAAGGCTTCGGTCTTGGTCTCAAAACTCCGAACATATTTCAATTCCCAGGGGATACCGGATTTCGTTGATCGTGTCCACCCCTCATTATGCCGCTCGAGTCTTTTTTGTACCCCGGCCCCGGTAGATCCAACATAAAATCGATCCCTGGAAGAGCTATAAATAATGTATGTTTCAAACATGATTCCTAAAACTAAAAAAGGCAGCCAAGTATTACCTGACTGCCTTTTGAGCGGGAAACGAGATTCGAACTCGCGACCCCAACCTTGGCAAGGTTGTGCTCTACCACTGAGCTATTCCCGCTTATCAATATGTTTTTTAATACTTCTCATTTCTGAG
>NZ_PQBS01000037.1:0-102023 GCF_002911695.1 Gracilimonas amylolytica | reverse complement strand
CGCGACCCTAACCTTGGTCCCGAATTCTCGGGATGCTCTACCACTGAGCTATTCCCGCTTAATTCATTAAAATTCCCTTTCTGAAAGGGCAACAAATATAAGGGCTATTTCTGATACTATTCAACTCTTTTTTGAAATATCTTTCAATTTTTTAGAATTGATTTCAATTCAAGAATAGCGGCCCGAATCAGACATCTGAAACGGGTTTTGATCAGATGGATATCTTTTGAACCGACCCGAGTAATCTACCAAGAAATTTACTGCCGTACACTTTCTGAACATGTCCCATGTCTGCAATGATCACCAGCAATTCCTTGCTTCGAGAAAAAGCTACGTTCAATAATCTGGGTACCGACAGTCCGTTCTTTTTCTCATCAAAGGGGCGAACCGAATAATGCCTCATACCACCGTTTTGCCATTCACCACTCATCACGGTATCGAAAATGATCACCGGTTTTTCCCTGCCTTGAAAGGTGTGAATAGTTCCTACCTCTACCTCCCTGTATCCCTTTTCCCACAGGTGATTTCTCACCTTATACACACTATTTCTGAAGGGAACGATAATACCTATGTCATCGGAAGTATGATTTTTTGTCAGTCGTTTTACACTTTCCTCAATGAGTCTCATATGAACTTCATTAACCGGTTTAAACCCTTTTTCTCCGGATTCCTGTTCCAGAACAGGATTATATTTTGCCGAATCGATCAAAGCCACTGATGAAGACTCACCATTATCCAGATCACGACCATCCGCCGGTTTGCCTGACTTCAATCTCCCTTCATAAAACACAGAACTGATCACGCCCGCCAGATCATCCTTCATTCGATATTGCGTATCAAAAAAGCTTGTGAAGTTCGGATTAAAATCATGCCAGTTGAACAGATCCTCAGTAGATTCCGATTTTGACACATAGGTAAAAATATCCTGTTCCAGGAAATCTCTTGATTTAGGGTGATCTGTGATTGCAATGGGAGGTAACTGCATCGGGTCTCCGGCAACAACAAGATGTTGCTTACTTTTTCCAGCCATCAGCAACATGTAAGGGATACCTGCCATGGATCCTTCATCCACTACAACGGCGTCATAGCTGATGTTGTAGAATAGTTCTGAAGTGCACACTTTGGCCAGTGTGGTAGCTACCAGTTGCTTTTTCTTCAACTCATACCGTTCGTTCAAATTCAGAAGTCGGTCAATTTCGATCTCAACAGCTTCTTTCCCCCCATATTCATCCATTTTATTGGCAGCAAGCTGACATTCAAGGTCCATTTTTTCAGGTACTTCCTCCCCATTCCTCATCAGGTCATCCACCGTTTCCTGAAGTTTTTCATAATTACTCAACAAATTTGAAAGCTGTACCGCATCTGCTTTGCGCCCATCAAGTTTTGTTTTGACCTGATGTTCAAATAAGATGTCCTCCAGACGTTTATCATCCAAAGCGGCTTCCCCAAAACGTGTCGTATTCTGAAGATCGAATGCCGGATCGATCTCATACAACGCGTTGATAACACTGAGCAAACCCACATCAACAGCCCGATTGGTATTCGAGACAAAAAGTACCCTTTTATTCTGATTCAATAAATTGGCCACTATATACCCAAGAGTTGCTGTCTTACCGGTTCCCGGAGGTCCCCACACATACAGAATATTATTCTTCAATGATTTCTCGATCGCATCTTTCTGAGCCGCATTTCTCAGATCATCCACTTGGATCTGAACCGAATCCTGATAGACTTTAAAATGCTCATCAGGCTCAAGAAGAGCTTTTAATTGTGGAACCTCCTCAGCTTTGTCCTGAAGCTTGAATAAATGCTCTTCCATTTTTTTAAGAACGAAATCATTCTCCCATTCCAGGAATACTTCGTCGATCCTGCTTCCTACATTTTCAGGGAATTCCAGACGTACTTTCTTGTCTTTGAACTCCACAATGTGAACTTTGTATTCCTTTGAATCCACTTTTGCCCTTATTTCCTCGGCAAAACGTAGGCCACGGTTCTGTGACTCAAACGAGTAGATGTACTCCCCTGATATTTTCTCCAGTTCCCCGGTAAAGAGTACATCCGTGGATGGAGTCTCCCTGACTGCGACGATCTCTTTTTCAATGGCGTCAATGGCCTGCTGAATAACTTTCTTGATCAAGTAATACTTTATTTAAAAATTAATTTTAAAACTTATTGGTCCCACAATTCTGCACGGATCATTTCCGAGCTCTTTTCAGAAAGAAGGTAATCAAGCCTAAGCCGGCTTTTTTGAGGGATCTTCTGCTCAACCAGCCTGGCACTGTCTGAGGTATATAGGATCAGGTCCGACTCACGCACAAATAGCGGAAGTGATTTCCCATAGATCGTACCGGCCACAAACGAACCCTCAAAATGCACCGAACGCTTTAATTCCTCAATGATCTTAGGGATCGTTTCCTCAGCTCCTGTCACTAATCCGATAGTATCAATCGCTGCCCGGTCAACCATAGATAAAAGAATATCCGGATCGTAATCATACACGATCGGAATGACCAGTAAACTTTCCCGCAGGCTTCGGAAATGGCTCATCAGGTGAATAGGCACAAACAAGGCATCGTATTTGGCAGCCTTTTCATATTCATTTACACTGATCACTTCGCTTTTTACCCCAACCTGTTTTTTAATGGCATCAGATAACATTCTTCCCAACTCGTGATTTTCACCGACACTGGCTGATGTTTGGATACGATCGGGCCATTCCATGAATCCAAGCTGTTCCTGAAATAACAATTCTATCTCTGATTCATCTAATCCATATCCCACCAGTTCTTCTACCAATGCCTGAACCTTCTCTCCACCAACTTCAAGACGGGCGGATTTATCCAATAACGGGGTTTGGTTCTTTACGGTGAAACCCCGTCCCTGTTCGCCGAGAATCAATCCCTCATCCTCAAGTATATGATAGGCCTTACGAACCGTGTGAAAACTGGCTTCCAGCTGCTGACCCAATTCCCGGGTGGATGGCAACACCTCACCCACCTGAAACTGTTTGGTGGCGATCATCAGCCGAATACGGTCTGCGATATGTTTAGCTGACGTTTTCACTATGATCCGTAAAAATCCTCAATGATCTCAAGATAGGCTTTGACGGTTTTTTCCATGCCCCAGAACAAAGATTTACTGATCAAGGCATGCCCGATACTTACTTCATTGAGGTTTGGGATGGTTTCAAGTAGATCCGGCAAATTCTCTAAGTTCAGGCCATGTCCTGCATTGGCTTTCATGCCCAGTTCGTTGATCAATGCCGCCCCTTTTCGAAGCCGGGTTAATTCATGCTGTTTTTTGCCATCGGGTGCATTCGCAAAAGTTCCGGTGTGTAATTCAATGGCATCCACACCCAACTTATGGGCCAGCCGAATATCCTCAGGGTTTGGATCCAGAAACAAACTTATCTCTATACCGGAATCCTTCAAACGGGGAATGACACGAGAATTAAAATCATCAAAAACAGACTCCATTTTGAGTCCGCCTTCCGTTGTCAACTCTTCACGACCTTCAGGAACGAGCGTGCACAAATGAGGCTGAACCTCAATACATATGTCCAGCATCTCGTCTGTTGCAGCCATCTCAAAATCGAGCTTTCCTCGTACATGATCTTTCAACCGAAACACATCCGCATCCCGAATGTGGCGGCGATCTCCCCTTAGATGAAAAACAATACCTGCAGCCCCGGCTTCTTCACACACTTTGGCTGCTTCAATTGGGTCCGGATATCCCTCACCCCGGGCATTCCTTAATGTCGCGACGTGATCGATATTGACGAGTAAATTCATTTATATATCCGTCTTTATTATAATTTGAATTACATCATCAAAAGTAAGCATATCCGTTTATATTTACAGGTAATGAAACAAGACGGTTTTAAGATCATATCAATTGCGACTCTCTGTTCTATGTTGACCATTTTGGCGGCATGTGGTACGGTAAAACGCGGTTCGTACCAAACGGTTCAACCTAAGGAATCGGTATCGGAGAAAGCCGATTCTGCTGATCTCAAGCCGATGATGAGTGTAAGCAATGCATCTTCAGACATCATGCGCGAGAGGCAGGAAATTCTGCAGCTGGCTTATAGCGACTGGAAAGGCATTCCCTATATTTTAGGAGGAACCGGGTACAATGGCATCGATTGTTCTGCCTTTATGCAGGTGGTTTACGAAGATTATTTTTCTGTGATGCTGCCAAGAACGACCCTGGAACAACTCGAATTTGGTGAACCGGTTGCAAAGCGACGTGTAACACCTGGAGATATGGTGTTTTTCAAAACCGGAAGGCGAACCTATCACGTTGGGATCATGATCAATGCGACAGATTTTTTGCATGCCTCAACCTCAGAAGGAGTTACGATCTCGAAGCTCACGCACCCATATTGGGAATCGGCCTTTCTTGCTTATCGCAGAGTTTTAAAACTTAGTACTAACGATTCTTAAATATCCTGTACATCATTTTCTCATAATCCGGCGACAAAGCTACATCCCGTCTTTTCATCATAGCCTTCATGGCGTCAACAGCTTTGTCAAATTGATACTCACCGAACTCAGCAGAACCAACCCAAGAAAAAGAGGGAATGTATTTAGGTGGAAAACCACCCATGAAAATATTGGAACTCACCCCGCAAATGGTTCCGGTATTTAACATAGAATTGATGGCTGTTTTGGAATGATCTCCCATCACGGTTCCCAGAAATTGCTGTTCTGTTTCCATTTCCTCACGCTTTTCCCAATCCGTCAACCTTACGGTACTGTAGTTATTTTTAAGATTGGAAGTATTGGTATCTGCACCCAAGTTTACCCATTGACCGAATATTGAATTCCCGGAAAATCCATCATGTGCTTTATTTGAGTATGAATGAAAAATACAGTTCGATACCTCTCCACCAACTTTACAAACCGGACCAATGGTCGTCCCTCCCGATATTCTGCCACCCATTTTTATAGTAGCCCCTTTACCCACTACAACCGGTCCTTTGATGATGCTTCCCGCTTCTATGGTAGCGTCATTCATGATAACCACAGGACCATCTTTAGCGATAATAATGGCCCCGGGTTCTAAACTCACATTTTCTCCAATGTATGTATTATCAGCATCATAGATTCCCGGATGCTGATATTTTTCTGTTTCCTCAACTGAATGTAGCCCGGTTAATGGTATGTCCTTTGAAATTTCGAAGCTATTAAGAGTCAGCATATCCCACACATTCTCCAGGTGAATAACGTCATTCAGGTCTGTTACTTTAAGCCCCTGACTATTAAACTCATTTTCCTTAAACATCTTAAGAGAAAGCTCCCCTGATATTAAAGCAACAGCAGCACCCCCTTTAAAAACCAATACTTCATTTTGTTCAAGATTGGCTATTTCACTTAGAAGATCCTTCGATGGCAAAAAACGTGAATTGATCCACAGAACGGGCTTATCAGACTCGATCTCATTCCGGCGAAATACTCCGGAGAGATCTTGTCTTAGAACTCTTGCGTATCGATTCAGGCCCAGTGAATGCAACCATTTTTGCCGTATCGTAAAAACACCTACCCGGAGGTCATCAACAGGACGCGTTAAAGTCAGTGGATGGAATCTTGTAGTGAGATCATCCTCAAAAAAACAGACCTGAACATCTAAATGGTTAGCCATATTTTCAAAAAATCGTAATCGTTATTCAATATTATTGCCCTTATATTTACGCATTATCGCAAACAAATAAAATTATTTAAGAAGTATATCATATGTGCGGAATAGTCGGGTACGTTGGTGAGAAACAAGCCAGCAAAGTTATTATTGATGGTCTCAAGAGACTTGAATACAGAGGATACGATTCAGCCGGTGTAGCTATTTTGAATGGCGCGCTGAACATCACCAAGGGTAAAGGTAAAGTTTCCAATCTGGAGAAATTAGTCGGGAAAGATGAAAAAGGAACTTTAGGCATCGGACATACCCGATGGGCTACCCACGGCGAGCCAAACGATATCAATTCTCATCCGCATACGGTTGAGAGTGGTAAGCTGGCTCTTGTTCACAACGGAATTATTGAAAATTACAGTACGCTTAAGAAGAAATTAAAGGAAGAGGGTTTTTCTTTTTACTCTGAAACAGATACTGAAGTTCTTGCCAAACTGATCGAAAGCTTTCTTAAAAAAGATGCTTCCTCCCTGAAAAAAGCCATTCAATTAGCTCTGCATCAGGTTCATGGAACCTATGGTATTGCCGTGGTGCATTCCGATTTCCCTGACCAGATCATTGTGGCTAGAAAGGGCTCTCCCCTTTTACTTGGTGTGGGTGATGGCGAAATGCTCATTGCATCGGACGCCTCTGCAGTTGCCGCCTATACGGATAAGGTGGTTTACCTTGACGATGGTGAATTAGCTATAATCACAAAAGATAACTTTACGGTAGAAACGGCCGATAATATTGAGCTCAGCAAAGAGATCCATGAGTTGTCTCTCAGTCTTGAAGAAATTGAAAAAGGCGGATACGACCACTTTATGCTTAAAGAGATCTTTGAGCAGCCTCGTGCTTTGGCTGATTGCCTTCGTGGACGTATAGATACAGATAAAGGAACTGTCACCTTAGGGGGTATAGAAGAGATCATGGACAAGCTTGTCAATGCTAACCGTTTGATCATTGCTGCCTGTGGAACCAGCTGGCACTCCGGTCTGGTGGGCGAATACCTGTTCGAATACCTTGCCAAAGTACCGGTTGAAGTTGAGTACGCTTCTGAATTCAGATATAAGGAGCCCTTGGTTGGACCCGGCGATGTTATGATCGTAATTTCACAAAGCGGGGAAACCGCAGATACCCTGGCTGCCCTGAGGGAAGCTAAAGAAAGAGGTGCCACCGTTATTGGAGTTGTCAACGTAGTCGGCTCAACCATAGCGAGGGAAACGGAAGCCGGCGTTTACATTCATGCCGGACCTGAAATTGGCGTTGCCTCAACCAAGGCTTTTACCGGTCAGGTAACCGTTTTAACCATGATGGCGATCAAGCTTGGTTTGGCAAAAGGAACCCTGAAAAAAGCTGAGGCTAAAAAGCTGATCAGTGAACTTGCTAAGATCCCGGCTAAGGTTCAGGAGATCCTCGATAACACCGATGAGATCAAAAATATTTCTAACCTGTTTTCCTATGCACCAAATTTCCTTTATCTGGGAAGATCTTACAGCTTCCCGGTTGCTCTGGAAGGCGCCCTTAAACTCAAGGAGATCTCCTATATCCACGCGGAAGGGTATCCGGCAGCAGAAATGAAACACGGCCCAATTGCCCTGATCGATGAAATGATGCCGGTGGTCGTAATTGCTGCAACACAGCATACCAACGACAAAATGATCAGCAACATTGAAGAAGTTAAAGCCCGCAAAGGCCGCATTATTGCTATCACCACACCCGATAATGATGAGGTGGTTGATCTTGCGGAATTTAAAACCGTGGTGCCGGAAACAATGGATGTTCTGACTCCACTCCTGACGGTCATTCCGCTTCAGCTCTTATCCTACTATGTAGCTGTGAACCGGGGCGCCAATGTGGATCAACCCAGAAACCTGGCCAAAAGCGTGACTGTGGAATAATTCACACATTAATTGTGAATAATTTTAGGTCTTTGAGTTACCTCATAACTGATTTCCCTGTTTTGAAATGAAATTAAGGGGAATCAGTTAAAATTTTTTCAAATTTTGAATGTGGATAACTTGATTTTAATGTGGATAATTCGTTCTATCCAACTCATCACAGCATCGTTACACCCACATACAATGAAAAACTGGAAGGCAATACTCTTTAAAGTGGTGGTTTTAGTGCTGGTAAGTATCGTAATATTTACCGGGTGACCACCTGTTGGTTTTGATTAACAATCTTACCTAATCATAGACCGTGGGATTGTTACATCCATTTTTCAGATTCCTTTAGCTCCGTCCTTTTATTCTATTTATCTTCTCTCTCTTTAAAAACCTCTTAAATAATATCTGATCCGAAATGGGGAAAATTGATCTAAGTTACCTTGAAAACATGAGCGGTGGAGATAATGCGATGATCGTGGAGATGATCGAATTATTTCTGCAGGAAACTCCTCTACATCTTGACAATCTGAAAGAGGCTGACCAAAACTCACAATGGAATAAAGTGGCTTCTGAAGCTCATAAGATCAAACCCATTATGCTTTATGTGGGACTGTCTGAACTTAACCTTGTTTGCAAGAAGATCGAGGATAACGCCAAGGGAGATCAGGATCCGGAGTTAAGCAATGAACTTATAAAACAACTTGAGGCCGGGTATAAGGACGTTTCCGGAGACTTAGAGACAAAGATCGAGGAACTACGGTAGTACCATTTGAATATGATCTATCCCGTCAACCGGATAGATCTCACCTTCCTCTTGAAACCCAAGGTTATTGTAATATTGTAAAAGTGCAGATTGTGCTTCAATTCTAACGCTCCCCCCTTCACACAACTCGATCCCTTTTCTGATAAGTTTTTCACCAAGTCCGGTTCCCCGATATTTTGGGGCTACAACGATCCTTCCTAAACTGGCTTCATTATATTTTAATCCGGGTTTAAAGATCCTTAAATAGGCAGCAAGAATATCCTGATCGTAGATCAGTAAATGTTCAGCTTTTTCATCATATCCATCGATATCTTCATAAAAGCATTCCTGTTCAATTATAAAAACCTGTTGCCTTAACCTGAATAGATCTTCAAGTTCATGGTTCAAGAGGTCCTTATAGGATTTAATTACGGTGTTCATATATCTTGAAACTATTTTAGGTATCTGTTCGTAAAGAAAAGCGATTTTTAACTAATAGGAAATATTATGATCTGGGCTTGGATTTTAAATAGCATCTCTGTTTATGCAACGGCTTCCCTGCTGGAAGGAGTCGAAATTAAAAATTTCTGGAGTGCCGTGTTTGTTGCTGCACTGCTTGCCATTGTCAATGTATTTATTAAACCTATTTTGATCATACTAAGCCTGCCCATAACCATTTTGACGTTTGGTCTTTTCGTATGGGTGATCAACGCTTTACTCATTATGGTGGTCGATAAAATGGTATCAGGATTTAAAGTGCGCAGCTTCAGCTGGTCACTGATATTTGGCTTAGTGATGTCAGTCATCAGCTGGGTTTTGTTTAAGATCTTTGGCTAAGAAGTTAAATTTCATATATACCTCAAACAAAAAAGGCTACCTGAATTGGTAGCCTTTCTTTGTTTAAAAATATATGGACCGGTGTTAAATATTATCACACACAGCCTGAGTAAAGGTTGAAGTGGTTCCTTCTCCTCCAATATCCGGAGTACAGTACACTTTTTTCTCAACCAATGTTTTATAAATTGCCTTTCTGATATTTTCTGCAACTGCTTTTTGATCAATATGCTCAAGCATCATCAGTGAGGAGAACAACAGGGCCAGTGGGTTTGCCAAATTCTTGCCTACAATATCCGGAGCCGAACCATGCACGGCTTCAAACATAGCAGCGTCGTCTCCAATATTTGCTGCGCCGGTCACTCCAAGTCCACCTACTAATCCGGAAGCCAGGTCAGACAAGATATCACCAAATAGGTTTGTGGTTACCACCACATCAAACTGTCGGGGACGCATCACCATTTGCATGGCCATATTGTCAACAATGAGATCTTCAAATTCGATCTCAGGATATTCTTTCGCAACTTTGCGCCCAACTTCAAGAAATAAACCGGTTGTTAGCTTAAGGATGTTTGCCTTATGAACAAGCGTTACTTTTTTACGTTCGTGCTGTTTAGCATATTCAAAAGCAGCTGTAATAATTTTACGGCTGGCTTCTTCTGTCACCACAGCTATGGCTTCAGAGTGTTTCTTGTTCTCACCCTCTTCTATCCACTGCTCTTTTCCAATGTACAAACCCTGTGTATTTTCACGGAACAGTACCAGGTCGACATCTCTGAATGGAGACTCGATACTTGGTAAGGTATGTGCCGGACGAATATTACTATACAAATTAAATTTTTGACGTAAGGCCACGTTCACAGACCTGAATCCAGCACCAACCGGTGTTGTAAGGGGACCCTTTAAAGCAATTCTGTGCTCCTCGATCGCTTCAATCGTTTCATCAGGTAGTGGTGTTCCCAGTTCCTCATGAGCAGTCAGGCCAGCTTTGGCTCTCACCCAATTAACATCAGCGCCTGCCTTTTCAAGGATGGTAGTTACCGAATTCGTGATCTCTGGTCCGATTCCATCTCCGGGAATCAATACAACGTTTTTCATTTAGTTCTTTTTTTCTTCAAAATTTCGGCTTCAAATATATTGATAATAATATCCAAATGTGATGCCTTTAACCGTCTTAAGGCTTTCTTTATAAACTTTTTAAGATGCATCTTGTCAAAACGCTAATAGTGGATCAGGAATGATATTTTTTCGAAATCAATTATCCTGAGAAAAGCCCATGAAACGTTCTATCATCTGGTTTAGAAATGATCTTCGGGTTCATGATAATGAGGCCCTGGTCAAAGCAGCTCAAGCTAACGAAATACTCCCCGTATTTTGTTTTGATCCCCGTTCATTTGGAACCACAGGCTTTGGCTTTCCCAAGACCGGTTCACACCGTGCACAATTCTTGTATGAATCGGTACTTAACCTTAAGAAAAACCTGCAAACACTGGGGGCTGATCTTCTCATCAAGAAGGGTAAACCGGAAGAGGTTATTCCTGAGTTGGTCAATGAATACACCATCGATCTGGTCTTCACATCAAAGGAGATCACCCGTGAAGAAACAGAGGTTGAGCAGGCACTTAAGGCAAAATTAGAAAACAAACTATCATTTGTATGGCAAAGTACCCTCTTTCATATCAATGACCTTCCTTTCACAAAAGAGCTGATCCCGGATGTTTTTACTAAATACCGTAAGAAGGTAGAAAAAGACTCAGAGGTCAGGAAAATGTTTAGTCCCCCGGATGGGTTGGATCTTGTTTCTATTGAAGGATCATTCGATATACCGGAAACCGACTCCCTCTTCCCTATTGCAGGGAAAAAGCAAAATGACAAACATGCGGTATTGAATTTTTCAGGAGGTGAAGAGATGGCTTTGAAGCGCCTGAATGAATACATATGGCAGGGTGATCATCTCAAGCATTATAAACAAACACGAAACGAACTTCTTGGAGCCGATTTCTCCTCAAAGTTCTCCCCCTGGCTGGCCAACGGTTCTCTATCACCCCGAAAAGTATATTACGAGGTGAAGAAATACGAGAATGAACGAACACAAAGTTCTTCAACCTACTGGCTGATCTTTGAACTGATGTGGAGGGATTATTTCCGGTTTTCGGCCTGGAAGTATGGAGATAAGATCTTCCGTTCATCAGGTATTCAGGGTAAAAACAGAAACTGGCACACAAACAGAGATAAATTTACCCGGTGGGCTGAAGGTAACACAGGAATTCCTTTTATTGAAGCTAACATGAGGGAATTGAAAGCAACCGGGTATATGAGTAATCGGGGCCGGCAAAACGTGGCTAGCTTTCTGGCTCAGAATCTTAATTTAGACTGGAGAATGGGAGCTGAATATTTTGAATCGCAACTGGTAGATTATGATCCATGTAGTAACTATGGTAACTGGGCGTATAACGCCACTGTTGGACATGACCCAAGAAATCGGTATTTCAATATAGTGTATCAGTCCAAAACCTATGACAGTAACGGGACATACATTCGAACCTGGATCCCGGAGCTTAATGAGGTGCCAAATGAGTTTATTCATGAACCCCATAAAATGTTTCCCGAACAACAAGCGTTGTATAACGTAGAAATTGGCAACACCTACCCTGAGCCTATGATCAACCTGGAAGAAAGTTATGAAGAAATCAAAGCAAGAAATTAAAAACCGGATATTGACCTTTACAAAGAAAAGAGGGCCCAAAAAATCGGTGTGCCCTTCTGAGGTTACCAGAGATCTGTTTTCTGACGTTTGGAGAAACCACCTTGATGAGGTCAAAGACGTTGCTGCCGGCATGCAACAAAGTAAGCTTATCCGTATCACCCAAAATGGCAAGGATATATCCATTGATAAAGCGAGAGGTCCCATCCGGCTGTCAATTTACACATCGGATGAGTAACAGGCAGACACAGACCTACCGTAAACCTAATCTGCCGGAAAAAACTTGTCCGGTTTGTAACCGGCCGTTCACCTGGAGAAAGAAATGGAAAAAAGACTGGGATCAGGTAACATACTGTAGTGAGCGGTGCCGCAGAAATAAGTAATCAGATACGGTTCCAAATGAATTCAGGCACACATTTAGCCACCCAGGCAAGAAGCCTCCACCGTTTTGTAACATAAAAGATGTTCTTTTTTTTCTCTATACCTCTGATCATCTGTGCCGCAGCTTTTCCAACATCTGATACCCAAAACATACCTTTTGCCCGCTCTGTCATTTCGGTTAGGATGTAGCCTGCCCTGATCTCAGTAAGTGTAATATCAGCTTCCACTCGTTTAGCCTTTTGTCTGAATCCGATCATGTAATTAGACAAAAAATGCTTTGAGGCGGTATAAGCTGCTGCCCTGTGATGTGCAAGCAAAGCAGCCATTGAGGACATACCAACGACCTGCCCTCCACCGTGTTTCTTGAAATAATCGAAGGCAAAGTGACAACCATGCGCAAAGGCAAGTGCGTTAACCTCTATGAGTTTGGATTCCGCCCGCCAAGGGGGCATCATCTGAATTCGGCCCATACCGGCATTGAGGATCATCATATCTAACCCACCCATTTCATCGATCAACTCGGTGTACATTTTTTCAGCAAGCTCATGATCCGTCACATCAAGTGTACGAAAGTATGCCCGCTCACCGATCTCTTCTTTTAGCTCCTCAAGGCGTTCAGTTCGCCTGCCCAGTAAACCTACCTTATTTCCCTTTGATGCATACTGAAGAGCCAACTCCTTTCCAATACCTGAGGTGGCACCTGTGATTATGATCTTTTTCATAGCTCACTCAAATAAAAATGGGCTTCAATCAGAAGCCCATTTCGTTTCAATTACTTAGCGATCTGTAAAGCTGGTATCTTGAATTTTGCATACTCGAAAGCACCGAACATGACACCGGCGTAGATCAGGTCTCCAGCAACGGTGTAGTGAAAGAATGGAATTCCTGCTGCATAACTCATCATCAAACCTTCAATGGTCTGCGGATACATAGGATTTCCCAACCATGAACCAAAGTTTGTAACAAGGAAAAAGATCATGGATGCAGCCAGGCTTCCTCCGATGATAGTTTTCATATTCACCTTTTTCAGAATGAATATTCCGGCGATAACGATCAGAGCTATGGAACCGTACATCCAATAAAATCCTGGGGTAAACAATGTGAAACCGCCGTAAAAACTTGAATAAAGTATGTTATTCACCAGTAGATCACTGATAAAGAATGCGAACAGTGGCAGTAAGAATGCGAGCTTCCTGTTCGTGAAGTATGCCGCTCCAAAAATTGCCATTGCTCCCATTGGGGCAAAGTTATAAGGGTGAGGAAACACACGTGAGAGTGCTGCAATTAAGATAAATCCGGATAAAACTAATAAGCGTTTCTTATTCATTGATCTGATTAGGCTTTATGTGAATCCCTAAAATAAAAAAAGCATCGCCTCAAATGAAACGATGCTTTGGTAAAATTCCGAAATAACTGAATTATTTGTCGGCATTCAGTTCTAAATTCAGGTCAACGGTCACTTCATCACCTATCACAGCGTCTGAAGCCCAGTCTCCGGTTCCAACCGTATAGTCTGTTCTGTCGATCATCATGGAGGATTTGATACCGGCAACCAAGGTTCCTTCTTTCATTGGGTTATCCATTACACCCAATAGAGTAAATGGCAATGCCACATCCTTGGTTACATCTTTGATCGTCAGTTTACCATTTGCTACAAACTCATTTTCACCGGTTTTTTCTATGTTATCACTCTTAAATGTGATGTGTGGCCATTTTTCAGCATTGAAGAAGTCTGCTGTCTTAAGGTGACCATCTCTTCTTTCATTTTCAGTATCGATGCTGTTTACCATGATCTTAACATCGATCATACTTTCATCCAGGTTTTCTGGATCAAAATTCACGGTAGCTTCGTAATCATGGAATTGACCGTTTACAGGAGTAAAAAAGTGGGTCACTTCAAAATTAATAGCACTGTGTGCTTTGTCGATCGTCCAGCTGGTGGCAGCGATCTTCACCATTGCAAGTGATGAAACTGCAAAAATTGTAATGGCAAGATAGGTTGTTAATTTATTGAGTGTCTTCATTTGTTTGTTTTGTTAGATTTTTTCTGTTTAGATGTACGTATAACATTTTTACCATGGCTACCATTTCATTCAATGTTAAATTAATTTTCCCGGTATGACTCCCTACAGATGCACTTATCGGAACAGATCTTACCTTAAATGTTTCATCATGTAAAATTACGGCGCTAAGAGAACATTTTACCCGCTAAATAGTTTGCATTAGTACAGAAAAGCACGTTAGTTCACTCTATCGAATCAATTATTAATTAAATAACGAAATGAAGAATTTTTTTAAACTTACAACCACATTAATTTTTGGGGCACTGTTTATCTCTGCAACGGCTTTTGCTCAGCAACAAATGGCTCCCCCACAGCCTGAACCTCTGAGCCCGGAGGAAGTCACTGACGAACATCTTACCATGTTATCTGATATCATGAAGGTTGGTGAAGGCATTCAAAAAGATGCTGAAACCAAGATGAGGGATGCCGTTGAAGAAACGAGTATGGAGTTTTCTCGATTTGAAGAGATCATGATGTCTCAGCAAAATCCTCAAATGGCCGGTCAGCTTGAGTTGACTGAAGATGAGCAGCAAACCATTCAGGAAATTCAGCCGCAACTGATGCAGATCAACCAGCAAGCACAGCAGCAATATATGCAGGCTATTCAGGAAGCCGGTATGGATCTTCAGACATTCCAGCAAGTGGCACAAGCTTTACAAGCACACCCTGAGGTTCAGCAACGTTTTGAGGCCATCAATGGCGAAAACGAAGAAGACCCTGAGAACTGATCTTTAAGGTTTTTTCTTAAACGACTTTAATTTTAGCCCGATGTAAACCATCGGGCTTTTTTTATGTCTGTATTTTTTTACTGACCCATTTCGAGTCATTCAGCAGAAACCTCCAGGGTAAATTTGCATCCGCCCCTGCATAATCTACACCGATCCGTTTATCTGAAAGAACCTTACCATCCCCAATTTCAATATCTCTGTCTTCGATCCATACCTTTTCACTTTGAAGACTAATTTTATCATGATCCGTTTTAATACCCAGTGCCTGTGACAATTTTCCCGGACCGTTACTTATGGAAGGCTCAAGCATTTTCCGGTTTCTTCTGCTTAGCATTTCTTCTACTCCGTTGTCCGGTTCAACCGCTCGAATTAAGACTGCATCAGCTAATCCCTCTCGGTTCGTGACCACATTGAACAAATGATGAATACCATAACATAAATACACATAGGCCCTGCCCGGCGGACCATACATGGTTTCAGTTCGCTTGGTTCTAACATCAGGATAGGCGTGACTGGCCTTATCTGTTCGGCCCTGGTATGCTTCAGTCTCAACGATCATTCCACTCGTGAGTTTACCGTTGATGTTAGTACAGAGAAATTTACCGATCAGTTCACGGCTGACCTGAACCACATCATCACGGTCATAAAATGCTGACGGTAGTATTTCTGGCATCAGGATATGGCGGTATAGGGGTTTTCTTCAATAGATGGCTTATTGAGCATATATACATCCTTGTACGCGCGACCTATGATAGCACTGATCACGAAAAGCAGCGCCGTGTAAAACGTCCAAACCGATAATATGATCAGCACGGCATATCCCTGATAAAAATACCTGTACGTTTCAAATGCATACTCGAGGTACATACTTACACCATATTTGGCTATTTCAAACAACAGGGTATAAACCAAAGCAGCAAAAAGAGCCACTTTTGGTTTGATCCTTCTTTCACTCACAAACCTGAATATCACATACATCAACAAGAAAGCCAGAACAATGGGCAGTAACAGATTCAGAAAATCATAGATCCAGGGTAATTCGATCGTTATCTCTGTGAATGGTACATTGATCCTGCTCAGGTTAAACAGTGAGATGGTTGAGACTGCCAGGCTGAAAACCAGAAACAGGACCCCGATCAAACTAAAGCCAAAGAAATTATAGATAACATCCATCACCGGGTGCTTTCTCTCTTTGATATCGAAGGTATCAAACAATACATGTTTAAGGCTGTGCAACAATCCCTGAGTAAAGAACAGGAGTACCACAATACCCACGATCCCGAAGATCTGACGGGCCCCCACCAGCGGCTCGATCAAAGTTTCAATAGTGATGGCTCCCCGAAATACATCTTCACTCTGTGTTTCGTAGGTAAAACTTGGGAAGAATTCCCTTCCATACCTAACGATCTCATTGAACGCCTCCTCGGCAGATAGATAATACCCAATAATTGAGATCAGGATCAGAACAAACGGTACCGCACAAATAAACAGATTAAATGTGATAGCCGAGGCATTAAAGAAAATATCTTTTTTTGCAGCCAGCTTTAATACCCGCTTTCCAAAGTCTTTATATTTTTGCAAAACCTTCCACCAATTGGTTAACGGTTAAAATTCGCAGGATAGCCAATCAATTACAAGCTACATTTAATCCTTAGTTTTTCAACCAATTCATTGGTAAGTTCCACCCTTAATAATCAGCAATCTATCAGCTAAAAAGACCTATTTCGAGTGCATGAGTGCTAAGAAAAAGCAAACTCCGCTTATGCGGCAATATTTTCAGATCAAGGACGAACATCCGGGAACCATACTGCTTTTCCGGGTGGGCGACTTCTATGAAACCTTTGCCGACGATGCTCAACTGATCAGCAAGGAGCTTGGCATCACTCTGACCAAACGAAACAACGGTGGCGACCAAACCCCACTTGCCGGGTTTCCGTATCATGCACTTGATAATTACCTCCCTAAACTGGTTAAAAAAGGCTATAAAGTTGCTGTTTGTGAGCAGACCGAAGATCCTGAACAGGCTAAAAAAGCCGGCCGAAAGATCGTGACTCGCGAAGTTACAGAGATAACCACACCGGGGGTTACCCTTTCTGAAAAGCTTCTGGATCACAAGCGAAATAACTACATTGCTTCCCTTCATTGGGATGGTTCAACCATCGGTGTTTCCTTTTCTGATATCTCTACGGGGGAGTTTGCCCTGAGCCATATCAAAGAAGAACATCTTGAGAATTTCCTGGCTGCCATTCAACCTTCTGAGATCCTGATCCGTCAAAAGAAAAAGAATAAGCTTGATGATGCCCTGAACCATCATAACATCACTTACATAGAAGATTGGGTGTATGATGGAGATTACGGATATGACCTGTTAACCAAACATTTTGAAACCCACTCTCTGAAAGGATTTGGGGTTGAAGAGCTTGAGATCGCACACGTTGCGGCCGGAGCCCTCATGCATTACATGCAGGAAACCCAAAAGGCTTATTTGCGTCACCTGCGCCGGCTTTATGCGTACGAGAGCAGTGAATTTATGAGCCTGGATGCAGCTACCAAAAGAAATTTAGAGCTGACTGCCAGTATTCAGGAAGGTGGAACTGAAGGAACACTCATCTCCATACTTGATGACACCTGTACAGCTATGGGTGGGCGGCTTCTCAGGCGATGGATCATGCGTCCCCTCAAACGGCTCAAGCCTATTCAACAACGTTTGGATGCGGTTGAAACCTTGTATGAGAATAGCGAGATCAGAAATACTCTGAGAGAAGAACTGGAGCAGATCGGTGATATGGAGCGGCTTATCTCACGGATCTGCGTGGGCCGTACCAATGCCCGCGATGTCGTTCAGCTGAAATTATCCCTGGCTCAGATCCCACGACTAAAAAGTCAGATCGCATCCATTGATGATCCGCTGCTTCAGGACATATCAGGGCGATTGAAATTACTGATCGAGGTTCAGGAAAGGATCAACACGGCTCTTAAGGATGATCCCCCCGCCAGTGTGCGCGATGGAGGCATGATCGAGGAAGGATTCAATGATGAACTGGATGAATTGCGGGATATTGCCAAAAATGGTAAGAAGTACATTGCCCAGATCAAGGATGAACTTGCCAAAGAACATAATATCTCATCCCTAAAGATCGGTTATAACAAAGTGTTCGGATACTACATTGAAGTGACCAATACCCACAAAGATAAGGTCCCCGATACCTTTATTCGCAAGCAAACCCTTGTAAATTCTGAGCGATATATCACCCCTGAGTTGAAAGAGGTTGAAGAAAAAGTACTTTCAGCAGAAGAGCGCAGTAAAACGCTGGAATACGAGCTTTTTGAAGAGATCCGGCTTTATGTTGCTGATTTTGCCGATGATATTCAGCAGGTCTCTCAAGCCGTGGCGGAACTGGATTGCCTGCAGGGATTTGCAGAGGTAGCTTTCAGAAACAATTATGCCAAACCGGAAGTTGGTGATCACGAAGAGATCGACATTAAAAAAGGCCGACACCCTGTGGTTGAGAAATCACTGCCTATGGGTGAACCGTTCATCCCGAATGATATCAAACTTGATACGGATAATGAGCAGATCCTCATCATCACCGGGCCGAATATGGCCGGTAAAAGTATCATCCTGCGGCAAACCGGACTGATCGTACTGCTTGCTCAGGTTGGAAGTTTTGTTCCTGCAAAATCTGCCAACATCGGCCTGGTCGATAAGATCTTTACCCGTGTGGGCGCCTCCGATAACCTGGCAGCCGGCGAAAGTACCTTTCTGGTTGAAATGAATGAGGCAGCCAACATTCTGAATAACGCCACCCCGAGATCCCTGATCCTGTTGGACGAGGTAGGTCGCGGAACTTCAACCTTTGATGGCCTGAGTATTGCATGGTCACTGGCAGAGTATTTACATAATCATGCTCCGGTTGCGGCAAAAACCTTGTTTGCCACCCATTATCACGAACTGAATGAACTCGAACAAATGTATGAACGGATCCGGAATTACAATGTTCAGGTAAAGGAGCACAACGGGAAAGTGGTATTCCTGCGAAAACTCATTCAGGGTGGAGCCGATCACAGCTATGGTATTCAGGTAGCCGATATGGCGGGACTCCCACAAGTGGTCATTGAACGGGCCAAGGAGATCCTGAAAAACCTGGAAAGTCATAGTCTTGATATCACCAATAAAAACGGTGCCATAGAAAATGAAGCATCCTCTAAGAAAGAAGCATCCAAAAATTTATCTGAGAAAGTTGAAAAACAACCTGAAACTTCTCAGATGTCGATGTTTCAGACCCATGTTGATCCCAGAATTGAAACTGTATTGAATAAACTGGAAGCCACCGACCCCAACCGTATGACTCCAATTGAAGCTTTAATGATGATCACGGAATTGAAAAAACTAGTGGATTAGATGGTGTTGTGGTGTTACAGTGTTGCGGATCTTAAAGGGATCCGCAACACTGTAACACCCAATATTTAATTTAGAAAAGAAAATCCTCCCTTGAAGGAGGTGCCAGAGTGAGTGAATACGAACTCTGGCGGAGGGTGCCTGTGGTAAAAGTTCGAAACCTTATCCCCAACACCCATCCCGGCTAAAGCCGTACTTCCCTCAAGGGAAGACTTTTTTGGCTACAAATTTTATAATAAGTCAGATCATATGACCGAAACCAAACCACACAAATCCGGATATGTTGCCATCATTGGGAAACCCAATGCGGGTAAATCAACCCTGATGAATTACATACTGGGTGCGAAGATCTCTATTACTACCCATAAAGCCCAAACCACCCGGCACCAGATCGTAGGCATCTATTCTGATGAGGACACACAGATCGTTTTCCTGGATACCCCCGGGGTGATCTCACCGAAATATGAGCTTCAAAAAGCCATGATGAAAACCGTGGAACGCGCACGATCGGATGCAGATGTCATTCTTTTTATTCATGATCCCATGGATAAGCACCCAACTGATGATGTGATCGAATTGATCAGGTCCATTAACAAGCCGATTTATTTAGTGGTCAATAAAATGGATGTGGCCAATGAAGAGAAAGCCCGAAAATCAGCTGAGGAGATCCAGGAAAAATTAAAGATCCGATCTACCCATTTTGTTTCAGCTACGGCTGGAACCGGCGTAAAGGAACTGATGGAAGACATTCGGACTAGCCTGTTACCCGGACCTCCATTTTATCCAAAAGAAGACCTCAGTGAGCACCCGGTTCGATTTTTTGTTTCAGAGTTAGTACGTGAGCAGATCTTTCTTCAGTTTCATCAGGAGATCCCCTATTCCTGTACGGTTGAAGTGGTTTCTTATGATGCAGAACCGGACATCGACCGGATACATGCCGATATCATCGTGAATCAAAAATCCCAGAAGGGGATGTTGATCGGCAAGGGTGGCTCAGCCATCAAAGAATTGGGTATCGAAGCCCGTAAATCGATAGAGGAATTTATTGGCAAGCAGGTTTATCTGGAGCTGCATGTGAAAGTCCGCGAAAAATGGAGAGAGAAGGAAGGTTGGGTTCGGAACCTGGGATATGGGAAATAGACATTGATCGCTCATAGGATCTCTAAATCCTGCCTCATCTTAGGAAGCGCATTGAACTGAAAGGGACTGAAAAACCCAATCAAATCAAACACATCCGTAACCGTAAAACTTTCATTTGCACGATCCAAAATCTTACCATAGCTTTTAAGCCATGAAATTAAACGAACTAAATATGACCAGCGCTTTTGCAACCATGTGTTGCATGTATATGTGTTTTAGACACATATAAGGGCTGTAATATGATTTAACGATTTTGACAAAGCCCTTTTGAATGTAACACAGAAGGGCTTTTTTAGTGACTTTAATTTTCAACGTTCTTTAAACATACTGTTGCATTCTCATTACGAAAGGTGGAGGGATCAGGTCCTGTGAAGCCTTGGCAACCGTTTCCCGCTCATAAACATTTATGTGCGGGGGAAAAGGTGCCACATCCTGTTTCGCACATAATAATCTATGTGTCGGAAAAAGATGAGTTCGATAAGACCCGGTTTTTGTAAGAAAAGCCTCTTTCGGATTCATCTCTGAAAGAGGCTTTTTTTGTTAGTTCAAATTAAGTCTCGCAGAGGAGGATCATCAGTTTTGAAGATTCAAAACAAACAACTAACACTTACTCAAACAACCCATTATCATGAGCAACGAAAAAGATACACGAGACTTCAAATTCGAAACCCTGCAGCTTCACGCCGGTCAGGAACCTGATTCAGAAACCGGTTCCCGCGCAGTACCAATTTATCAAACCACCTCCTACAATTTTGACAGTACTGAACATGCCGCCAACCTTTTTGCCCTGAGGGAATTCGGGAACATCTACACCCGGATCATGAATCCCACGACTGATGTTTTTGAAAAAAGACTGGCTGCCCTGGAAGGTGGTACGGCAGCAGTGGCAACAGCATCCGGACAGGCCGCTCAGTTTCTGGCTATTACGAACCTGGCCAATGCCGGAGACAATATCGTTTCCACTCAATTCCTTTACGGCGGCACCTACAATCAGTTCAAGAATTCCCTTCCCCGGCTTGGGATCAATGTCCACTTTGCTGAAGAAGAAACCGTAGAAGCCTACGCTAAACATATTGATGAAAACACTAAAGCGATCTATGTCGAGTCGATCGGTAATCCTCGTGGAAATGTTTCTGATTTTGAAGGGCTCTCAACTCTCGCCAAAGAACACGGAATTCCTCTTGTCGTTGATAACACCTTTGGCGCCGGCGGAGCCTTGGTTCAACCCTTAAAACACGGTGCCAATATTGTAACCGCCTCAGCCACCAAATGGATCGGTGGCCACGGCACCTCCATCGGAGGGGTGATCGTGGATGGCGGTAACTTCAACTGGGGGAATGGAAAATTTCCCGGATTAAGTGAACCTAATCCCTCCTACCACGGGCTGAATTTCTGGGAGGTTTTCGGGGAAGATGGTCCGTTTGGGAATATTGCCTTTGCCATAAGGGCACGGGTTGAAGGCCTGCGAGACTTCGGACCATCTCAATCACCGTTCAACAGTTTCCTCTTGCTGCAGGGGATGGAAACATTGTCGCTAAGAGTGGAGCGCCATAATGAAAACGCCCGGAAACTTGCGAACTGGCTCAAGGATCATGAAGCTGTGGAATGGATCAACTATACCGGACTGCCTGACCATGATCATCACGAACGGGCCAAAAAATATCTGAGAAACGGACAATTCGGATCTGTTTTCACTTTTGGTGCAAAAGGAGGCTATGATGCTGCCCGTGAGTTCATTGAGAATACAGAGTTATCAAGTCATGTGGCTAACATTGGGGATGCCAAAACGCTTGTCATCCATCCGGCCTCAACCACGCACCAGCAGCTCAATGAGGTTGAACAGAAAGCCAGTGGCGTAAAGGGTGACCTTATCCGTGTATCGGTTGGTATCGAACATATCGATGATATCATCGAAGATTTTGAAAAAGCCTTTGCCAAACTGCAGGTGACCGCATAATTCTACCATTGTACTCCATTGCGGATGTGGTGGAAATCCATGTCCGCTTTTATCAAACAAACCTCAGGAGAACCTGCGAGCGTCCAACGGTACTCGCAGCGTTCGGCTTTAAATTTATTACCTATATACGCAACGCTCGCAGGTCTTATCGGTCGCTTCGAGCTTGCTCACTAACAGAATAAATATGAACAAAGGAATAACAGTCACAACATTACAGAAAAACTGGACTACAGAATCAGGTTATACTTTCTCTTCAGTAGATATTGCATGGAAAAGTTGGGGAACACTCAATGAAAAACGTGATAATGTGATCCTTATTTGCCACGCATTGACCGGACACGCTGCAGCCGATGAATGGTTTGGCGGTTTATTTGATCAAGACGGTATCCTCGACCCTGAAGAGCATTTTATTCTTTGCGTCAATGTTCCGGGAAGTTGTTATGGTTCCACAGGTCCCACTTCCATCAACCCTAATACAGGTAACCCCTGGCAGGCAGATTTCCCTCCCATCACCATCCGGGATATCGTCACATTTCATCAACTCTTGCTTGATGAATGGCATATTCAGGGTATTGAGCTGGTGTTAGGAGGATCCATGGGAGGAATGACAGCCCTTGAGTTTGCCCTTATGGATGACAGGGTTAGATCAGCCGCTCTTTTTGTAATGGGGAAAGCTCATTCTCCATGGGCTATTGGTATCAGTGAGGCACAGCGGATGGCCATCCGGGCTGATCGAAAATGGAAGCATGGTTATTACGATACCCAAGATCCTCCCATCAAAGGGATCGAGGCGGCAAGAGCCATGGCTATGATCACCTATCGTACCCCTGAAAACTACGAGGAAAAATTCTCCCGAAGGGTTCATCCTGACAAACAGATATACCAGGTGGAATCTTATCTGCACTATCAGGGAAAGAAGCTGGCCGATCGATTCGATGCCAATACATACATCATTTTATCTCAGGCTATGGATTCACATGATGTTTCCAGAGATCGGGGAACCTTTAAGGAGGTTCTTGGCAACCTAAAGATACCTGTTTTAGTGGTCGGCTTTGACAGTGATCAGCTTTATCCCATTCATGAACAGAGAGAGCTGGCCGATCTATTGCCCAACAGCACCCTTGCTGAATTAAGCTCACCCTATGGGCATGATGCCTTTCTGATCGAGTTCGAGCAGCTTAACGCACAACTAAAACCCTTTTTTCACTCACTTAAAAAATCTCATTCATCATGACACTTGCATTAAAACAATCACACCCTGAAACAAAGCCGGATAAGAAAAAAATTTCCATATTTCTGGCCGGAATCGGTGCCGTAGGTGGAACCCTGCTTGAGCAGATCAGGCATTTAGAACATCCCCGATATGATCTAGAGATCGTAGGATTTTGCAATAGCCGATTCACTTGCTGGGAACCGGATGCAGAACAACTCAATGACCCAACTAATATCTGTTGCGGAGCAAAAACTGACTGGGACTCCATACCCAAAAAGATACTGGGCCGAGCCGACCACGATCTGGTATTTGTGGATGCCACCGGGAGTGAAAATGTCGCCCGGGTTTACCATGACCTTCTTCAACATGGAATTCATATAGCCACGCCCAGTAAACTGGCAAACACCTTTGAACAGGAATACTTTGATACACTCGATAAGGCTTATATCGAACATAATTCGCATTACCGGTACGAGACTGCGGTTGGCGCAGGCCTTCCTGTAGTAAGCACCATCAAAACCCTGCTTAACAGTGGGGATGAGATCACAAAAATTGCAGGGGTCGTTTCAGGCACCATGACCTACTTATTCAATCAGCTGGAGGCGGGAGTCTCTTTCAGTCAGTCGGTTCAAAATGCTAAAACTAACGGCTACTCGGAGCCTGACCCACGCGATGACCTTTCAGGAGAGGATGTAGCACGCAAGTTTCTCATTCTTGCCCGAATAAGTGGTTTTGAATTTGAAAGAGAACAGATCCGGGTTGATTCGCTGGTTCCTGAAAAACTGGTATCACTGACAACCGATGAATTTCTTCAAAAATTACCTGATTATGATTCCCATTGGAAAAGCCGTAACGCTCAGGCCTTGGTCAACAATAAGAAGTTACGATATGTAGGAGAATTTACCCCGGATGGTATTTCAGTCGGCGTCAGTGAAGTGAAGTCGGATTCTCCCCTATCCCATTTAAAAGGCACCGACAACCTGATACAGATCTATACGCGCAGATATAGCGACTCACCTATTGTAATACAGGGACCGGGCGCCGGAAAAGAGGTTACAGCCGCAGGCGTGTTGGGAGACATCATTGATATAGGTGGGTTGATTTAGGGAGAATTCAAATTTTTGAAGACCTATTATAAGTGGTATTTATCATTCAACCATTTAGAGGGGTTATTGCGAATATATTCTGAGATGCGATTATAAGATTCTTTGTCTCGAACAATATGATCATAATATTTGGGCTGCCATTTAAAATCAGGATCTATTTTCCTGGCAGTTTTGGTTACCCCGATTTTAAACCCACGAATTATTGATGGCAGGTTTTTGGATTGAGGTCCAAATTTATTCAAAGGTTTTTGTTTGCTCGTTCGTGGGGATACAATATTTTGAGATCCTACCTTCTCACGGGCATCATGATCCTTATCAATGATAATTATTCCATGGACATGATTTGGCATCACAATAAATTCACCCAATTTGACAAACGGGAAATGATCCGGTATCTCCAGCCAGCAGGTTTGTGCAATTAACCCAATTTTAGACAAATGCATTTTGGCATCTGGATTTGAACCGATCTTATCGTTCGAATTCGACCGTAGTGACGCAAGATTTTGCGTCACTACGGTATCGAAAATTTCATCGTTTTTTGATCCCAAAATTTTTCCAAAATAACAAAATCTATTGTGGGTGCATATGGTCACAAAATAGCCCCCATTCCATCCATAATCCCACGACCTCAATCGAACAGTTTCTGACCTATATTTTTTATATCTCTTCTTTTGCATATCTGTTTCATTGGTACGACCTTCTTTCAAAATAACAGATTTCCCAAAAACCACAATTCAATGCGATACTTGATCCTTTTTCTAACCGCTGTCCTATCGCTCCAAACTGCGCAATCTCAGGAGAGGCAACGAGCCAGAGATCTTGGTATCAAACCGGGAATTCTTACCCCCGGCCCCCTGAATGCCATCACGGATGTTGAAGGGGTTAAGGTTGGGCACCGCACGATCATTGAAGGTGATGATATCCGAACCGGTGTAACCATGATCTTGCCACATGATGGAGACCTGTTCAGATCTCGCGTACCGGCAGCAGTTTACGTGGGTAATGGGTTTGGGAAGGCTTTAGGATTCACTCAGGTTCAGGAACTGGGTGAGATCGAAACACCGATTGGACTGACCAACACACTGAGTATTCACACGGTGGCTAATGGCATTGCCGACTACATACTACGTCAACCCGGTAATGAAAATGTACGGTCTGTCAATCCGGTGGTAGGAGAAACCAATGATGGTTGGTTAAATGACATCCGCGGAAGACATGTGACCATGAACCATGTTTTTGAAGCCATAGATAATGCCAAAACCGGTCCGGTTGAAGAAGGAAGCGTGGGAGCCGGAACTGGAACCTCAGCTCTGGGTTTTAAAGGAGGGATCGGCACCGCATCCCGAATACTCCCTGAAAAACTGGGAGGATATACCATCGGTGTTTTAGTACAGTCCAACTTTGGTGGCGTCTTAACTATAGATGGAGCTCCGGTCGGGGAAGAACTTAACAATCACTACCTTTCCAGCGAAGTACCCTATGATGTAGATGGTTCGATCATGATCGTGATCGCAACGGATGCGCCCCTCCTTTCCCGAAATCTTGAACGACTTGCCAAACGGGCTTTCATGGGAATTGCCCGGGTGGGTGGATTTGCCTCCAATGGAAGCGGGGATTATGTGATCGCGTTCTCTACCAATGAAGATGTCAGGATTGATACCGAAAGATCCGGTTCGACCCAAAATTATACGGAGTTGAATAACTCTGAAACAACCCCGCTATTCCTTGCAGCCGTTGAAGCTACCGAAGAAGCCATTCTCAATTCTTTGTTCATGGCCACTACTATAACTGGAGACCGTGGGCATACTCAAAAAGCCCTACCCGTTGAAGAAGTTCTTCGGATCCTGAAAACCTACAATTTGCTTGAAAATTAAGCCGCAAAAACACGCAGAATTTGATCAATATCTAAGCACAGGTTTTATCCAACTGATGAAACAGTATTTCCTGATCAAACATTCTACCACTCTCTCCCACTATTCATCCCCACCTGTCACTAATCCTGACTTTAGTTAGAAAATCAGCCTTCTTTATAACAATAGGGCCTCTTTCTTCTTTCCCAGAATTACTTCTCGTGCTCTTCCTGATGAGATCTCAACCCATTTAAAAGAATTAATGGAAAGGTCTTGACAGATTGTGGCTCTTTAGGGTACATTGTGGGGTGAAGTGGGAGATAGTGGGGACTTATCTCTGTACAGTTATTTAGCAATCATAAACACGCGGGATATCGTGCCAAGTTTCAAAGGACAATACGAGCATAGTATAGATGCCAAGGGGCGAGTGGCCTTTCCTGCGAAATTACGCAAATCCCTCAGCCCTGCTGCACAAGAACGCTTCACCGTGGTACGCGGGCAAGAACCCTGTCTTTATCTATATCCCGAAGACGAATGGGAGAATGTCGAAGCTAAGCTATCCCGCATTAACAACTTCACAAAGAAAGGCCGTTTAGCTAAAAGAAACTTTCTCCGCTATGCTGAGGATGTCTCCCTTGATAAGCAAAACCGTATCGCCCTGCCCTCAGACCTTATGGAATACGCTGCTATAAATGGTAAAGCTGTGTTCCTTGGAATGGGTGAATTTATAGAGGTTTGGGATCCGGATAAACTGGATGAAATGGATTCAGCCCTGGATGATGGTGCATTTGAAGAAATTTTTGAACAGGTAATGGGAGATGAACCGGAAAGTGATGGTGCATGATATGACCTCATATATAGAACATATTCCGGTACTGCTTCACGAATCAGTCGATGCTCTCGTTACTGATAAGGATGGCATATATATAGACGGCACCTTAGGTGGTGGCGGCCATTCTAAAGAAATACTAAAAAAGCTTGGTGAAGACGGACGGCTATACGGCATCGACCAGGATGATGAAGCTCTTGAAGCGGCATCAAATAATATTGGCGATGACCCCCGTTTTATCCCCATAAAAGGCAATTTTGGCTATCTGACAACTATCCTACCTCCCCATACCCACAGTCAGATAGCCGGAATCCTTTTGGATCTTGGCGTATCAACCCATCAGATCAAGGAACCGGAACGCGGCTTCAGCTTTCAGGAAGACGGTCCGCTTGATATGCGTATGGGTAACCTGTCAGGCGTTTCTGCCTATCAGGTGGTTAATGAGTACGATTACGAAAAGCTGCGTGATATCATATTTCATTACGGAGAAGAAAAACAAAGCAGAAAGATCGCAAGAGCTATCATTGATGCTCGCCCTATTGAAACGACCGGAGAGTTACGTAAAGTCATCTCATCGGTTGTGAATCAACGTTTTGAAGTGAAATCTTTGGCGCGTGTTTTTCAGGGTATTCGTATTGAAGTTAACCGCGAATTGGAAATGCTCGAAAATGTATTAGAGCAATCTCTCGAAGTTCTAAAACCCGGTGGACGTATTGTTGCCATTTCCTATCACTCCCTTGAAGACCGTATTGTAAAGCGATTCTTTAAGGCCGGTAATTTCAAAGGAAAGGTTGAGAAGGATTTTTACGGGAACCCTATTTCCCCGATCCGTCCGGTCAATAAGCAGCTCATAACACCATCCAAAGAAGAGATCGAACGAAATTCAGCCTCCCGGAGTGCTAAACTCAGGGTTGCAGAAAAAACAGAGGGGTAAGCATTATGATGGTACAGTCACCACTTAAAAAACATGATGTACGACCAAACCTCCGCAAGGTTGAGAAACCTTCAGGCAACGGAAAGATCGGTTCTGCTCCAAATGGCAAGCATGCCGGCTCAAGTAAGGTAAAAGGTAAGATCACCCTTCCAAAGATCAAGCCCTGGAAGATCATTATGGGAAGTATCATCATCGGGATCCTCGGCTTTGCGTACTTGACCCATGTTTTTTCTACTCAAAGGCTGCTTGAAGAAGTTCAATTTCTGGAAGCAGAGTATAATCGATCCCGTGCCCAATTCGATGAATTGAAACTGAGATACGACCGCATGGTTGGCCCCGCTGATATCTATGACAAGGCGGAAGCCCAGGGCTTCATCAATGGTGGTCCGGCAGATAAAGTCATCGTTATAAAGGAATAGGGGAACATGGACGAACGTACTGCCATACTGAGCCGAATGTTTATCATTTTAGGGTTTGTTCTCCTCATACCCTGTGCTTTAGGGTTTCAGCTAATTCGCGTCAACTACTTTGAGGGTGAAGAACTTCGAGCTTTGTGGAGCAAACAGGCTATTGATCAGATCCCTATCCCGGCACAAAGGGGCAATATCTACGACGCCAATGGAACCTTGCTGGCAACCAACGCGATCGATTACCGACTTGCTTATGATCCAAAGGTGCCTTTCAACGGAGGTATCGGTGTTCCTAAGGAGCTTGAAAATAAACTGATCCAAAAATTAGCCACACTGACCGGTAAAAGTGTTTCTCATTATAGAAATAAGATCAACAGTGCTCCTCCCCAATCCCGATACATCGTTTTAGAAGACGAACTATCAGTGATCATAAAGGATGAGATCAAAGCCTTGGATATTAAAGGAGTTATCCTGGAAGAAAATTATAAAAGAAAATACACCTTTGGCCCTCTTGCCTCACATGTGCTTGGCTTTGTAAACCATGAAACCGATGGACGTATCGGCCTTGAAGCCTATTATAATGAGGAATTAAAAGGTGAGAATGGTGTTCGTCAGGTTCGCCGCGATCCATTCAACCGTATTTTTGAATACATCGGTGCCCCCAAAAAATTACCGCGTGACGGTTACTCTCTCCATACCACTATCGATGCCTACATTCAGGCCATTCTGGAAGATGAACTGAAAGCCGGCGTTGAAAAACATCTTGCTAATTATGGGACGGGGATCATCATGGATCCCAAAACCGGAGCCATTAAAGCCCTGGCGAATTATCCGACTTACGATCCCAATTATCCTGCCAGTTCCGATGAGGAAAATCGTCGTAATTTTGCCATCAGTGATATGATCGAACCCGGTTCAACCTTTAAACTGGTGACCGCAGTCGCAGCTGTTGAACAAGGCGTCGTGAGTTTTGACGAAATATTTGAAACACCGGATAACGGAGAAGTCGTTATTCATGATCTGGTTTTAAGAGACCACGATCCACTTGGAGATCTTTCCTTTGAAGAGGTGATCCAGAAATCATCGAATGTTGCAACCGCTGAGATCGCCATGCGGATGAAACCGGAAGTGTTTTACCAGTATGCCAGAAACATGGGCTTTGGAACAGAAACTAACATTGACCTGATCGGTGAAGTACAAGGAAGCCTGGCAAAACCTTATGAATGGAGTTTGGTGACCCTGCCCTGGATGTCGCACGGATATGAGATCCAGACTACCTCTCTTCAGATCGCTCAGGCCTATGCCGCTTTTGCCAATAAAGGGTTAATGATGAGACCCTACCTGGTTGAAAAAATTGAAGATAAAAATGGTGATGTGATCATGGAACATGAGCCGGTTGAGATCCGAAGGATCGCAAAACGGTCAACCCTTGAAAAGTTAATGCCGGTATTTGAAAGTGTAGTAGCTGATTCCGGTACCGGTGATCTTGCTCAGGTTGAAGGCCTCAGAATTGCCGGTAAAACTGGTACAGCCAAAAAAGTGGTTAACGGCCGATATACTAACAATTATCGTGGGTCATTTGCAGGATTTTTCCCGGTCGATGATCCGCAATATGTGGCTTTTATCCTATTGGATGAGCCCAGAACCAGTGGTTATGGTGGGTTCACAGCAGCCCCAATTTTCAGGAATATTGCCCTTCGCATTGCCGGATTGGATAATGATATCCAACGAAGCATGACCACGATCGAAGAAGAAGCCCCATTGGCTGTTCGTACCCCTTTCCTGAGAGGATTAAGTCGCGAAGAAGCAAAAACATTGTTAAGGGAACTGAATATACAATTTGAAATAAACGGCAACTCAGGATATGTAGCTGCTCAGATACCTGAAGCAGGAACAGAGCTGAAAGCCGGTGACAAAATTTCTCTCACTCTCTCAGAAACATTTACTGAAGCTGAAAGTGAGACTGTAAAAGAAGGATATGCTGAGATCCCGGAATTGAGAGGCATGAACATGCGTAAAGCCACAAACTTGCTGGCTGACCTGGGTTTAGAAACTGAGATCATCGGCTCAGGAACCGTCTTTGCTCAATATCCCAAACAGGGAGAATGGTTAAGAAAAGGATATACCGTCACTCTTCGAGGCAAAGCACGATCACTCGAAACACTAACAGACGCAACAAAAAGATAATTGACCTTAGAACGACTCATAGAAATTTGTAACCCACTGCATGTAACCAATGCCAATTATGGTATTGAGTTAGGCTCCCCGGTTCTTGATTCGCGGGAAGCCCAGGATCGGTCCGTTTTTATTGCCGTAAGAGGCACCCGGGTTGATGGCCACATGTTCATTGAAGACGCCGTTGAACGCGGAGCTTCAGTGGTGATCTGTGAGGATTCATTTTATAGCCATGAAGATGTTTGTGTGATCGAAGTGGAAAACACTAAGACCCTCACCGGTATTATCGCTCAGGAATTCGCCGGAAATCCGGCTAAAAAGTTGCAGATCGTTGGGATCACCGGAACCAATGGGAAAACCACTACAGCTACTTTGGTTTATCAGGTATTGAGAGACTGTAATAAAAAAGCATCCCTTTTGGGCACCGTGAGTAAAAGGATACTGGATGATGAATTTGACAGTAAACTGACTACCTCTGACCCGATCGAATTGGCCAAAGACATGCAAAAAATGGTTGAAGCCGGTTCTGAGTACCTGGTTATGGAAGTATCATCTCATGCCCTGGATCAGCATCGGGTGGCCGGTGTACCATTTAAAGTGGCTGCTTTCACTAACCTGAGCCATGACCATCTGGATTATCACGAAACACTTGAAGAATACGCAAACGCCAAAAGCCGACTGTTCGATTCATTACAAGAAGATGCTTTTGCGGTTGTTAATATGGATGACAAGCACGGTTCCGCGATGCTTGACAGCTGTAAGGCTCAAAAGGTCACGCTAAGCTTTGAACATGATTCGGCTTACATCCTTGAGAATACAGCTAATGGAATTTCCATTATTATTGACGGGCAAAAAATTGAGAGCCCACTGGTAGGCAAATTCAATGCTTATAATTTAGGAGAGGCCTATTTTATATGTAAATGCCTGGGTCTTGAACCGAAGGATATCGTTAAGGCCTTATCAGAAGCGAAAGGGGCACCCGGCAGAATGGAGACCGTATCGGGTTCAGGGGAACATGGTCCTTTAGTTATTGTCGATTATGCCCATACCCCTGATGCCCTGCAAAATGTTTTGTCTACACTTTCGGCTGTAAAAGATGCTTCCCAAAAATTAACCGTGGTATTTGGCGCCGGCGGTGACCGGGATTCTGCAAAAAGACCCGAGATGGCCAAGGTATCCGAATTATTCGCCGATAAAGTGATCGTTACGAGCGACAATCCCCGAACAGAAAACCCGGACGTGATCATCGCTGATATCATTGCAGGTTTTGAAAACCTTGATAAAGTGGCGAGTGTGACCAATCGGCGTGATGCTATTGAAAAAGCCATTCAGGAAGCTGATGACAATGAGATCATATTGATAGCCGGTAAGGGACATGAGGATTATCAGGAGATAAACGGTGAACGGCATCATTTTGATGATCGTGAGATCGCATCTGAACTTCTGCAACTTAAGGTTGGGGAGGGTCAGTAATGCTTCACGAACTATTCACCTGGCTTGACTCCGTTTACGATGTACCCGGCACCGGTGCAATTGCTTTTATTTCTACCAGAACGGCACTTGCTGCCATTACCTCTCTGCTCATTAGCCTTTTCGTTGGTAAGAAGATCATTCACTGGCTGAGTAAACTTCAGCTCAAAGAGGTGATCCGTGATGATATCGGACTGGATCATCATCTTGCCAAAGGCTCAACCCCCACCATGGGTGGTGTGATCATCATTCTGGCCATTATCATTCCAACCATACTCTGGGCACGACTTGATAGTATTTACAGCTGGCTCATCGTATTTGTAACACTGACCTTAGGGGCTGTAGGCTTTATTGATGACTACATCAAAGTGGTCAAAAAGGATAAGAGTGGTCTGGCCGGTTGGTTCAAGATCGCCGGACAAGTTTTTGTTGGCCTGATCGTAGGCGCGACCCTTTATTTTCACCCCGAGTTTGAGTCGTTCAATTCGCTCTCGACGGTTCCTTTTTTGAAAAATGTAAACATAGACTACGCCTATTTCGGTGACACCATTGGCTGGATCATTTATATCACCGTTGCCGTATTCATTATTACGGCAGTCAGTAACGCAACTAATTTGACAGATGGCCTGGATGGACTTGCTGCCGGTACCTCAGCGATCTGTGGGATCGTCTTTGCGATATTCGCCTACGTCTCGGGCCGTGTTGATTTTTCCGGCTTTCTCGACATCATGTATCTGCCCGGAGCCGGTGAGCTAACCATATTTACCGCCTCACTTATTGGAGCCTGTATCGGGTTCCTTTGGTACAACACGAACCCGGCCTCGGTTTTTATGGGTGATACCGGTTCCCTTGCCCTTGGTGGTGCTTTCGGTGCTCTTGGCCTTATGCTGCACAAGGAACTTTTACTACCGTTTATTTGCGGGATCTTCTTTTTTGAAACACTGTCAGTGATCATTCAAACCACCTATTTCAAGTACACAAAACGAAAATATGGGGAAGGTAAGCGTGTCTTTTTGATGACCCCTATCCACCATCATTATGAGAAAAAAGGATGGCCTGAGCAGAAGATCGTGGTCCGATTTTGGATCATTACCATTTTACTGGGAATTCTAAGCTTGTTAACCCTTAAGATCCGATGAGAGATATAAAGGGAACACATATCGTCGTGATCGGTGCTGCAAAAAGCGGCATAGCTGTGGCACTTCTGCTTAAGCAGAAAGGGGCCGAAGTATTTGTAACTGATCATGGATCGGTCAACCGCGATTTCAGGTCAAAACTTGAAGCGGCTGACATTCCTTTTGAGGAAAAAGGTCATACCGATGTAGCAAAACAGGCCGAATTTGCGGTCGTAAGCCCCGGTGTGCCCACCGAATCCCCTATGGTTCAGTATTACCTGGATCAGGGAAAAGACGTGTTTTCAGAAATTGAAGTGGCAAGCTGGTTCACAGACAGCAGGATTGTTGCCGTAACCGGCAGTAATGGTAAAACAACCGTTGCAAACTGGCTGGATCACTTATGGACCGTTGCCGGCCGTGATCATAAACTATCAGGGAATATTGGAATTGCTTTTTCTGATGTAGTGTACCACACAACCTGTGATCACCTGCTGGAAGTAAGTAGTTTTCAACTCGATCATATATCCACTTTCAAACCTGATATCAGTTTGATACTGAATATCACACCTGATCACCTGAATCGGTACAACTATGATCTTGAGGCCTACGCGGCAGCTAAATTCAGAATCACAGAAAATCAGACTGAAAATGAGCGGTTCATCTTCAATTATGATGACCCGATCATCGAAAAGCATGTGGAGTCCCTCAAACAAAAGCAATCCAACCCTCAGCTGTGGGCTTTTTCTCACAAAAATGAGGTGCCGGAAGGTGCTTTTGTTCGCAACAACCAAATCATTTTCAAATTCAACAACCAGGAAGAATCACTTATGCCAGTAGAAGAAATCGGACTACGAGGTCAACACAACCTGAGCAACGGATTAGCAACCGCACTTGCAGCACGGGCAGCAGAGATCAAAAACGATGCGATCAGGGAAAGCCTTCGCACCTTCACCGGAGTTGAACACCGTCTTGAACTGGTTCGCAAGGTGGATGGAGTGAAATACATCAACGACAGTAAAGCGACCAACGTAAATGCCGTTTGGTTTGCACTGGATAGTTTTAACGTCCCGCTTACTCTCATCCTTGGAGGGCGCGATAAAGGCAATGATTATTCGGAATTGATCCCACAGATCAAGGAAAAAGTACATACGATCATTGCGATCGGGGAATCAAAAGACCGCATTGAAGAACAACTTGGAGATGTTGCCCCGCATTTTGTACGTGTAGAAACCATGGGTGGCGCTGTGAGAGCAGCCTACAAAGGTGCCAAAAAAGGTGAAGCCGTTTTGCTGAGTCCTGCCTGTGCCTCATTTGATATGTTTGACAGTTATGAGCACCGCGGCAAGATCTTTAAAGACGAAGTAAACAAATTATAAAACAGACTATTGATCTATACATCACCACATAGCAATTTATCCAATGTAATAGGCACTACTGCCGAGGACATTGATACACCCAAGCAGGGAAGCGACCGCTACCTGCTGATGGCCGTGGTCATACTGATGACATTCGGGTTGCTGGCCGTGTATTCATCCATAGCTTTTTTCGCTGAAACCAAATCTACGACCGCGGGTCAACTCATTCTGAGTCATTTGATTAAGCTTGGGATCGCCTTTTTTGTCATGCTTCTGGTGTCAAAGATCAATTACCATGCTATTGCCAAATTAAGCCGGATCGGTATGGTCGTCAGCCTGTTTTTACTGGTTGCAGTCCTGGCATTTGGAACTGAACAGTTTGGTGCAAAACGATGGCTGAATGTAGGTGGATTCTCATTTCAGCCTTCCATGGTCGCCTCTGTGGCCTTATTGATCCATATCTCCGTGTTACTGAATGAGAAACAGGAATACATCAAAGACTTTCAAAAAGCCTTTTTACCGATCATGTTCTGGGTAGTGCTAACCTGCGGACTTATCGGAATAGAGGATTTCAGTAGTGCCGGCATTTTAATGGCGATCTGTTTGCTGGTCATGTTTGTTGGCCGGATCAGCGTGATACAGATCGGAAGCCTGATCGCGATCGGGATACTGGGAGGTATTTTGCTTTTGAGTCAGTCAACCAACCGGCAGGATCGCATTGAACAGTATATCACGCAGATCAAAGACATTCCAAGTGAACAGATCATTCAGGGAAGCGGATATCAGGCCCAGCAGGCTCATATTGCAATTGCCAAAGGTGAGCTTTTTGGTGTAGGCATTGGAAAAAGCTCTCAACGTGACTTCCTCCCTGCTCCCTACAACGATTTTATTTTTGCCATCATCGCTGAAGAGTATGGACTGTTTGGAGCCATGGGACTTGTGCTGATGTATACCCTCATTTTGATACGTGGTGTCGTCTTTGTTGCACGTAATGCGGAAGACCACCTCGGGTCCCTGCTGGCTGTTGCCTGCACCATGATGATCGTACTATATGGATTTGTGAATGCAGGAGTTGCCAGTGGCATACTGCCGGTAACCGGACTGCCCATGCCGTTTGTAAGTTACGGCGGTACCAGTATGGTGTTTGCAGGAATTATGGTGGGCATTTTACTGAATATCTCAAAGCATAACCGGAACAGGAGGACCTTGTATTATGGATAACCCAAGGATCTTACTGGCAGCAGGCGGAACCGGCGGACATGTGTACCCGGCTATTGCCATCGCTGATGCTTTGAAAGATGAAAACCCCGATACAGAGATCCTGTTTGTGGGTACCAAAGATCATATGGAGTGGAAAGCTGTACCCAATGCCGGATACGATATCCGAAATGTATGGATCAGTGGTTTTCACCGCCGGTTCACCCTGAAAAACCTTGTTTTCCCTGTTAAATTGATCACCAGTTTAGTGCAAAGTCTCAGAATTTTAAAAGCGTACAATCCTCAGGTTGTGGTATCCTGTGGGGGCTATGTAGCCGGACCCATAGGCTGGGTGGCCGGAAAACTGGGCATACCTATTGTGATTCAGGAACAGAACAGCTTTCCGGGCGTTACGAACCGATTACTGGCAAAATTTGCCTCTAAGATATTTACCGCATTCAAAGAAGCCGATAACTTTTTACCGGCCAATAAAACCACGGTTAGTGGTAATCCAACCAGAGCCACCCTTAAGGAAGCAGATAAACCATCCGCTTTGGAATCATTTGGATTCACTTATGATAAACCTGTGCTGTTGGTCATGGGCGGAAGTGGTGGTGCAAAGACCATCAACGACGCCATGAAAGCCAATATTAAAGCTCTGCATGATCAGGCCGGCTTACAGATCATCTGGCAATGCGGGTCACGATATTATGATACTCTTTCCACAGAAATTGATACGGAAACCATGAAGGATCTGCGACTTACAGCCTACCTCGACAATATGGCCGAGGCTTATGCTGCTGCAGATCTTGTGATCAGCCGTGCCGGAGCAAGTTCATGTTCCGAACTGATGCTGACCGGTAAACCGAGTGTATTAGTACCCTCTCCTAATGTTGCAGGAGATCACCAAACCCAAAATGCCAAAGCCATGGCGGATGCAGGTGCATCTATACTTCTGGAGGATGATAAAATGAAAGATACAGTCACTGAATTAGTGGAGCAGCTGATCCGGGATCAGCAAAACCTAAAGCGTATGAATCAGGCAGCCCTGAAGCTGGCTAAACCTGATGCCGCCCGGTTGATCGCAAAAGAAATTTTAGAAATCGCAACCTCGAAACTATAAGACCTTAGTGGAAAAACGAATCGAAACACAACCCGTATTTGGTAAAACCAGGCATATCCACATGGTGGGTATAGGTGGCATTGGTATGAGCGGCATGGCCGAGATACTACTGCAGCGGGGCTATAAAGTGACCGGTTCGGATGGTGCAGTTACCGAAACCACCAAAAGATTACAAGAACTTGGGGCCACAGTGCACAAAGGCCACAAGGCAGAATATATTGAAGATGCCGATGTAGTGGTGTACACCAGCGCGGTCAAAGCCGATGAGAATGTGGAAACCATTGCTGCCATGGAAAAGCGGATCCCAACCATCAAACGGGCAGAAATGCTGGCAGAGCTAATGAAAATGAAGTTTGGTATCGGTGTGGCGGGAACACATGGAAAAACCACAACCACCACCATGATCGGCCATGTGACACAAGATGGTAATTACGATCCGACTATTATTGTGGGTGGTAAAGTGCACAGTTTCGACAAGACCAACGCTGTGGTTGGGAAAGGCGACCTTATTGTGGTTGAAGCCGATGAATTTGACCGAACATTCCTCCGGCTCAACCCCTCCCTTGCCATTATCACGAACATTGAAGCCGAGCATCTGGATATCTACAACGATCTGGATGATGTAAAGCAGGCGTTTATTGATTACGCCAACAAGGTGCCATTTTATGGAGCAGTCATTGTCTGCCTCGACGATCCAAATGTTCGAAGCATATTACCACAACTTGAAAAACGGGTTATCACCTATGGGTTGAATCCTCAGGCTCAGCTTAGGGCTGTGGATATTCGCAGTGATGCATTCACCAGCACCTTTACCGTGATGTATGAAGGCGAAAAGCTTGGGGTCGTCACTTTAAAAGCTCCCGGCGAGCATAATGTGAAAAATGCCCTGGCCGCCATCGCTACCGGTATTGAACTGAATATTGATTTCAAACTGATCAAAAAAGGAATCGAACATTTTGAGGGTGTCTTCAGAAGGTTCCAGCTGAAATATGAAAATGGGTGTATGGTGATCGATGACTATGCCCATCACCCAACTGAAGTGCAGGCAACCCTTCAGGCGGCCAGAAAAGGCTGGCCCGACAGACGAGTAGTCGCGGTCTTTCAGCCGCACCTGTACTCCCGAACTCAGGAATTGTACAAGGAATTCGGCCTGTCCTTCTTTGATGCCGAAATGCTCATTGTAACCGATGTGTATCCTTCCCGCGAAAAACCGATCGAGGGGGTTTCCGGTAAGTTGATCTCGGATACGGCTGAACAGTATGGCCACAAGAATGTGATGTATTTAGAAAACAAAGAGGATGTCACTAAAACCCTTAAAGAGGTGGCTGAGGAAGATGATATCATCATTACAATGGGTGCCGGCGATATTTATCGTTTCGGCGAAGATTTTATTAAAGCACTGGAATCAGGATCATTCAAACCAAAAAAGAAATAGTTGAGTAAAAAGGATTCAAATACCACCCTTTTACCCTGGGTCACCGGTATCATGATGGTGATCGCGGTTGCCGTATTGGCCGCCGTGTACTGGACCCGGACTGTTACGGTTGATGAACTTGATATCAATGCCCTGACGTTTACAGAACCCGAAGAAATTGAAGCGGCAGCGTCTGTGCCATTCGGTATTCAGCCGGATAGCCTTGACATACAGGCGGTAGTTCAACGTGTTGAAGAACTAAGATACGTTCGTTCTGTTGTACCGTATATCGAACCCAGTGGAGATCTCAGACTGACCGTTTCAGAACGGGAACCGATCGCCATGTTGATCGATGGATCCCAACGGGCTTATGTGGATGCCGAGGGAGTGATCCTGCCCATACTTGAGAACAAAACCCGCGATGTGCCTCTGCTTTATGGTTATTCCGTACATGCCACTGATACATTGAAAGATGAACCCTTTTCACAGGTCAGGGATTTTCTGATGAAAGCGAAGGTCGATCAGTTTGGATGGGCAACGATCAGTGAAGTGGCTTTTGACCCGGTTGACGGAGTGGTGGCCCTGAGTCATGAAAACGGGGTTAAGCTCCTTTTTGGGCGCAATGATTTTGAAATGAAACTTGAAAACTGGAAAGCATTTTATAAGCAGGTAGTTCGAACAAAAGGAATACAGTCAATGCAGCAAGTTGATCTGCGTTTCTCAAATCAGGTGGTGACCCGTGAAATATAGTTTTGAATACTTACAGTTTACTAAAAAGAGGAAGAAAAAAGAGCCTTCAAAGGCCACATCCTCTCCTGCAGCAGAGCATGATCATAATCTGGATGATGAGGCGGTCAACTTATTCAATGCATTGGTTGGATCACCCTACCCTGCTGAAGATGATAAAGTATCAGGATTTTACTCTGAAGTGAGAAGCAGAAGTGAACAAGGTATCGGTACGGCTGCAAAATGGTTTGACCGGATCACCTTCAACATAAATAAAGAACATTAGCAATCAACAAACACAGCGGATCATCATGGAAGAACAGGAAAACATAATGGTAGGTCTCGATATAGGGACCACAAAAATTTGCGCAATCGTAGCATCTATTGATGAACAGGAAAGGATCAACATTCTTGGCGTTGGTAAAGCCCAAAGTGACGGATTGAATCGAGGCGTGGTCGTCAATATCGACAAGACCGTGAACGCCATTAAGGATGCCATAGCGCAAGCAGAGCTGGCTTCCGGTATTCAGGTACAATCTGTGAACGTCGGAATTGCCGGAGACCACATCAGAAGCATGCGCAGTAAGGGTGTGATCACGATCAATAACAAAGACAATGAGATCACTGCCAAGGATGTGGAACGCCTGCTGGAAGATTGTCAGCGTATCATGCTTCCTACCGATCAGCAGATCCTGCATGTGATTCCGCAGGAGTTTGTGGTTGATGGTCAGGATGGCATCAGTGATCCTGTTGGAATGAGCGGCATGCGTATGGAAGCAGAAGTTCACATCATCACAGGCTTGGTTTCTGCCGCTAAGAATATGTACCGCTGCGTTGAAAGAGCCGGCTATCAGGTTGCCGATCTGATCCTTGAGCCCCTTGCCTCTTCTTACTCTGTTTTAGACGAGGAAGAAAAAGAAGCCGGAGTGGTTCTCGTTGATATTGGAGGCGGAACCACAGACCTGGCCATTTTCCAGGATAACACGATCAGGCACACAGCGGTAGTAGCTATTGCCGGACAGAAAGTGACCGATGACATCCGTTTAGGACTGAGTGTACTCGATGATCAGGCTGAGACGCTTAAGCGGAAACACGGTGAATGTTATGCCGATCTCATAGAAGAGGACGAAGTGATCACTGTACCCGGAATTGCCGGCAGACCTCCAAAAGAGATCACCAAGAGTATCCTTGCCAAGATCATACAGGCTCGAATGGAGGAGATCCTTGAGATCGTTGGCATTGAGATCAAACGCAGCGGATATGCCGATGCTATGAGTGCCGGTGTGGTCATCACAGGTGGCGGATCCCTGATCAAGAATATCTGCCCGCTTGCAAACGAAATTTTAGGCCTTGATGCCAAAGTGGGTATACCACTTGGAATCACAGGTGGACTTAAGGAAGAGGTCAACAGCCCGATCTACGCTACCGGTGTAGGTTTGGTGATGCACGCTCTTCGTTCAGGAACAAACAAAAATGCGGAACTCTTTCCATCAGACACAAAAGGAACCAACGTGGAAGAAGTGATGCAAAAGATAACCGACCGTATGAAGAGTTGGTTCAAAGAACTATAAACAGTGAACAGTTTACAGTAATTAGTTTAACAGTTATAACAATGAAACCGTCTTACGAATTATTTGAGAGAAGATGCTTTAACCATCCATCAGACCGTCTTATAGCGGTCAGTGGGTGTAAGGAGCTTTCGTCTGACGGGTCGATTAAAACAAGCAATCATCTACAACAATAACAATCCAGTAAAATACAACAACTCAAAAGGAGTTAACATCATGGCTAAAAATACACGTTTCTTTTTCGACGAGCAGAGCCAGGAAAACGCTAAGATCAAGGTGATCGGCGTAGGCGGCGGTGGCGGTAACGCCATTAACAATATGATAAATATGGGGCTTGAAAGTGTGGAGTACATTGCCCTTAACACAGATGCTCAGGCTCTTAAAAACAGCATGGCAGACATCAAGATACAGGTGGGCTCAGCCCTTACCAATGGACTTGGTGCCGGTGCCAGACCTGAGATCGGTCGTGAGGCGGTTGAAGAAAACCGACATGAGATCGAGGAATCCATCGAAAATGCCGATATGGTATTTGTAACGGCCGGTATGGGTGGTGGAACCGGAACCGGAGGTGCCCCTGTGGTAGCCGGTATTGCCAAACGACGTGGTATCCTGACCGTGGGTATCATTACCACCCCATTTGAATGTGAGGGTAAAGTTCGTAAGAAATATGCCCTGGAAGGCATCACCGAACTGAAGAAAAATTGTGACACGGTCATTGTGATCCCCAACGAGCGCCTTCTCGATATCGCGGATGAAAACACATCCCTGATGGAGGCATTCGCCATGGCTAACGAAGTACTTTATAATGCCACTCGTGGTATCAGTGACCTCATTCTCATGCCGGGCCTTATCAATCTTGACTTTGCTGACGTTCGCACAACCATGAGCGACGGTGGAGCAGCCATTATGGGATCTGCCACAGCCGAAGGTGCTGACAGAGCAGAGAAAGCGGCCCGTGCAGCCATCAACTCACCATTGTTAGACGGTGTCAGTATTCGGGGTGCACGCAACGTATTGGTCAACATCTCAGCCGGTTCAAACCTTGGTATGCGTGAGACCACTACGGCCACGAATATCATTCACGAGGAAGCCGGTGAAAATGCAGAGATCATTCTCGGTACGGTTCTCGATGAGAATTTCGGAGACGAGATCAGAGTGACTGTCATCTCAACCGGTTTTGAATTATCAGAAGACCGCTCAACGGCCAAAGTTGCCAGTAATGAGAAGAAAGATGGCATGTTGAACAAAGCGGCTCAAAACGCACAAACAAACTTTCAGAAACGCTCTGAGGAATCTGATGTTCCTAAGCGTTTTCAGCGGGCTACCGGCGATTACTACAAAGGTGAAAACAACCTGAAAAAGCTGGACACCCCTTCTTACCTGCGCCGTGATATCAATGTGCGTCGTAAGGAAGAAGAAAACCTGGAAATGCCTGAACAGGATGAACAACAAAATTCAGATGCTCAGGATAACATAGCTCCATTCCAAAGCAGAACGGAACGCATTCGCAAGGATGACACCGATCAGCCTGCTTTCCTTCGAAAGATAATGGACTAAGTAAGTTGTTGATTATACCGGTTCAATGACGGTACCATGGGATTGGTATCCCTGAGAACCACCTTTTTTACTGGATATAGCTTAATTCAAGCTATAGATTGCTAACAACAGGAAAGGCTCCTTGATAGGGAGTCTTTTCTTTTTTTATATCTGTAAGCCTCTTCTCAGGCTTTTCGTTGGAACAAATTTCCTCCGGGTTGTATAAGAATTGAATCAAGCAAAACCTGTACAACCTAAATCGTTTTATGAGACATCTATCCTTTTTGTTCCTGCTTTTAACCCTACTACTTAGTGTGAACCAAACAGCTAACGCTCAAAGTACAGAGCTGGGAGTGATCATTGGCGAGCCGACCGGTGTTAGCGCTAAATTCTGGACCTCGGGCAGAACCGCGGTAGATCTTGGCGTGGCCTGGTCATTGGGTGAGTCGGGTAACATGCATCTTCACTCTGATTATTTATGGCATTTCTGGAATCAGTCTGGGTTAGCCTTTTATACAGGCCTTGGGGGACGTTTGATCCTTAATGATGACACTCAATTGGCTGCCCGTATTCCACTCGGACTTCAATTTAACGTGGCAAGGCGATTGAGTTTATTCTTTGAATTAGTACCTACACTTCCAATCATACCTGAAACAAGTTCTGATTTTGATATGAACGGTGGGGCGGGTTTAAGGATCAGGTTTTAAGACAACTGAATTATAAAATAGACCAGATCAGTCTGAAAGCCATGGCAAGTGCCAATACTGCGAATCCCCACTGCAGCCATTTACGATTGATCTTCAGGTTCAAATAGGCTCCCCCAAATCCACCGGCTAACCCTCCAATAGATAATGGAAAAGCCGCTCCAAAATCGACATAGCCTATACTAAAATCAGTAAGACCTGAAACGGCACCGGGTTCCAGAGCCAGCTGTAGCCATCCGGTGGTTACCATGATGATCATACCGAGGTGAGATATACTGACGGCTTTCCGGAATGGTTGTTTATAAAACAGATTCATGATTGGTACCATCACGCCTCCCCCTCCAACACCGGCCAGTGAGGCGACGAATCCTCCAATCCCACCGGTTACAAAAGACCGACCTGCAGTCATATCCGTATAATCTCTGTCCACTTCCACTGAGGTATCCTTTCCCCGTCTATACATCATCCATGACACATAGATCAGCATGATGGAGAAAAAGATCACGAACTCGGTTTCTTTATAATAGGGTGAGGTCAGAACCTGCTTACCTGTAAATATTCCAAGGGCTCCCATCACACCAAGCATTATCCCTTCTTTCAGGAACACGTTCTTTTGCATGTATTGCCTTACCATGCTGCCTGATGCTGCAATGAACGTACAAAACAGGGCGGAAGCTATGGTCCAGATCACCGGGTTTTCAACACCGGCTCCACTAAATAAAAAATATAACACCGGGGTGAATATGATGCCTCCACCTATACCCAAAAGTCCTGCCAGAACACCGGCTCCTAAACCAATTAACAATAACAGAGCTATTTCACCCAAAACTGATCTCTCCTTTGAGGTAAGTGATAGCATGACCCAGAATCTCCACCCGGTCTCCTTTCATTCTGCAAACAAGATCGCCACCGCGATGTGAGATCTGCCGTGCCTTGAGTTCAGTTTTATTGAGTTTCTTACTCCAATAAGGGGCACTTTTAGTGTGAGCCGAACCGGTTACCGGGTCCTCATCCACTCCCGATTGTGGCGCAAAGAAACGGGAAACAAAATCCACCTTATCCCCTTTGGCCGTCACGATCACACCCCGTGCGGGTATTTCTTTTAACATTTTCAGGTCAGGCTGTAAGGCAGCTACTTCATCTTCAGAGTCCAGCACGATCATATAATCGTCTGTTTTATACACCCTTGAGGTCGGTTGTATTCCAAGAGACCTGAACAACACATCAGGAGCTTCAACCTCAGGCATTTCAACGGCCGGAAAGTTCATTTTCAAATAATCTCCTTCCCTGCCAACCGTCAGAATTCCACTTTTGGTTTTGAAGACCAGCTCGTCCTCATCATAACCAAGTTCCTCAAACAAGACATGGGCAGTAGCCAGAGTGGCATGGCCGCAAAGATCAACTTCAGTGGTTGGTGTGAACCACCGTAGTCTGTAACTGTCTCCCTCTTTTACAAAGAAGGCTGTCTCTGAGAGATTATTTTCCGCAGCAATATTCTGCATGTGTTCATCAGTCAGCCATTTGTCTAAAGGAACCACCGCAGCCGGGTTACCTGTAAATAACGAATTTGTAAAAGCATCAACCTGATAGATCGGAAGCGTCATACGTTTTAATATTTTTTGGATACTTAGATCACCAACTAAAGTACTGTCATTTTTTAAAGATGTAAAAGCCTTGTTTTGTAAATCTTTACCACTTAAAACAAGCTCCTGCATCCAATTTTAGCTTATTATGATTGGTATTTACATGTTACAGATATGTATCTTTGCAGCATTACAGACCTATTCATCAAATTAATTACCTATGAGAACCCTATTAACCATTGGTCTGCTCTTACTTACCACTGAACTGTCTTTTGGGCAGATCAAAGCCGAGCTGGACTCTATTGACGTTACCGCATCACGTATCACAACCACTATTTCAGAAAGCGGAAAAAATGTATCCGTTATCACTCAGGCAGACATTCAGGAAATGCCGGTTCAATCAGTTGATGACCTGCTGAGAAGCCTGCCCGGTGTCAACATCAATGGTCGTGCCGGCTTTGGTGTTCAGGCCGATGTTGGGGTGCGGGGAAGTACCTTTTCACAGGTTATGTTTCTTCTTGATAACACTCCACTGAATGACCCTTTGACGGCACACTTCAATACAAATATTCCGGTTGCCCTGTCCGAGATAGCTCAAATTGAACTGATCCGCGGGCCGGCCAGTACCTCCTATGGAGCCGATGCCGTGGGTGGTGTGGTTCATATCAAAACCAAGACTTACATGATGAAGGAGATCGAAGCCGGCGAGAAGCTTCAGACCCGTACTAACGTTGATGTATCAGCGGGAGAAAATGCCCTTCGAATTTTAGACGCCACCGCCGGTGTAGCCAAAAAGAATATCCGGTTTAGCACCTCCTTCCGAAGTGCAAGCTCTGATGGAGAACAATATCAAAACCCTGGTTTTGAACAGGGAGTCTCATCTCAGGAAAACTACAACTCTTACTTTGATATGATGAACCTGTCAGCGGCCCTGGCAGTTGATCTTGGCACCAACTGGAACTGGTATGTTCGTTCCGGGATCGAGAATCGGGACTTCAACGCTCGTTACTTCTACACCCAAAGCATCTATGACGAATCTGTTGAAGACATCGACAGCCGATGGGCATTGACATCGCTAACCTATGAGAATGGGAATCATCGTTCAGAGGTCAATGCTTCCTACCGGCAGGTTGAGGATATTTTTGATTTCAATTCGGCCATTTCTCCTGCCAATGTGCACGAAACCGATCTGCTATTCCTGAACGCTTCTCACCAATATGAACTTAGTTCTGATCAGCTTTCTTCTCTGTCCGGTTCCCTGAACTTCATGCGCTTTATGATAGGTGGTCAGGTCATGAACAAAGAGATCGTGAGTACTGATCGAGGCGATCATGAAACCACTTCCTGGGGCATTTATGGGATCCATAACATGAGCTTCGAGTCCGGTTTGAGTGTCACATCCAGCCTCAGAATGCAGTTCGATCCGATCAGTGACCTGTCCGTTCTGCCACAGGTGAGTGCGGCTTATGATGCGGGCCCCATCGTCGTAAGAACTTCTATTGGTCGGGCTGTGCGGGAAGGTGACTTCACCGAACGCTACATTTCTTCCGAGATCCCCGACCTCACACCGGGACGTAACATCGGCAATCCGGATCTGTTGCCTGAGGAGTCAACCACCTTTGACCTGGGACTCGATATCACTCCAACCAACAACTTGCTGATATCTCCCACCTTTTTCTATCGTTCCTCGAGTAATCTGATCGATTATGCACTGACCAACTCCTCTGCCATCAACAACGCAAATAACCTGCTGCCAAATGAGGATTATTTCTATGCTTCTAATATCTCAGAAAGCGACGTGATCGGGGTGGAGTTTATTTCCGCGTTGACCAATAAACTGACGTCCAACAGTAACCTAAGAACTGAAGCCGGTTACACCTACATCAAGACCGAAAGTGATGGTAATACGGTGTCCCGTTATATTGCCAACCATCCCTCCCATCAGTTGAGTTTGAATCTATCATTGAATGCCGGAGATATAACCGTTCAAACTCTGTCAAAATATAATGTACGGTCAGCCCAATCAGATGCCCTTATCAATGCTGATGTTCCTGATGAATACTTTGTGACCGATCTGAGGGTGGCCTATAAGCCATTCGGCGGACGGATTCAGCTTTACACTCAGGTGCTTAACCTGACTGATACCCAATATCAGGAGATCCTTGGCGCTCCCCTGCCCGGAAGGTGGTTATTAGGTGGAGTGAAGTACAGTTTATAACCCGTTTAGAATCGATCCCAAGCTCCGATTTAAGACTAGTTCACCAAGCAGGAGCTTGGGAACGATTCCGACGCTCCGGCTTGGGATCGATTCCAGTTAAATCTCGCTGCTACGCTCTGCATTGGAGCAAACAGTGCACCTCCAAAGCCTGCTTGGGAACGAGTGCTGCTACCTTTATCTTTAGGAGTCAGCATATTCAGTCCAAACCTCATTAATGAAGATATACCCCGACTCCCTTTTAGATAAACTTGGCTTTGAGCAAATCCGAATAGCAGCCCTGAAGCTTACCCAGTCTGTTCGTTCAGAAGAACTTCTCGAATCACTACGACCTACCTCCGACCCCAAACGAGTTGAACTGCTTACCAGTCAGACGGCCGAAATGCTGCAGATCCTGGAGGACCCGGATCCCTTTCCTTTAGGTGAAGTCCCCGAGATTCGAGACTACCTCTCAGCTTCCAAAGCTGAAGGAAGCCTGATCCCCCTGCCTGCCTTTGTGGATATTCTTAAGATCTGCTCGGTGACCCGCAGGGTCAAAAGTTTTATCAGGCAGAGGAGCGATGAGTATCCGGAACTTACTAAAGTTTCAGAGGGACTCATCCCAATGAAGGATCTTGAAAAAAGCATTAAAGAGAAGGTCACAGACCATGGTGAACTCAGGGATGATGCCAGTCCTGAACTTCAATCCATTCGGAGAAAATTAAACAAGAGAAAAAGTGACCTTCGCGGCACCATAAACCGGGCCATGAGCAAAGCGGCTAAAGATGGCATGACCTCTGATGAAGGTGCCACGATTCGTAATGGCCGAATGGTGATCCCAATTCAGGCTGAGTTCAAGAGGAAAGTACAGGGCTTTGTGCATGATGTCTCCTCAAGCGGACAAACGGTTTACATTGAGCCGGTTGAAGCCCTGAATATGAACAATGAGATCAGGCAGTTCGAAGCTGAGGAACAACGGGAGATCGAACGGATCCTGCGGGAACTGACCAATCATGTCCGAAAGAACAGAGATTATATCGATCAAAATACCCTGTTCCTTGCCAAGATCGATGTGATCGCAGCGAAAGCCAAGCTTACCAAAAAGCTGGAAGGTCAGATTCCCATTTTAGCCCAAAAGAATTACCTGAGTGTAAAAGAAGCCTATAACCCGATCTTACGGCTCAAAAACCTCAACATCCGTAAAAAGGAAGACCGGGAAACCATCATCCCATTGTTTTTGAAGATGGAAGAGGATGAACGCTGCCTGATGATCACCGGACCCAATGCGGGCGGTAAATCTGTTGCCATGAAGACCGTGGGATTGTTATCCCTGATGATGCAATCCGGTTTTGGAGTACCGGCCGACCCGACTTCTGAATTACCCATTTTCTCAGGATTATTTGTAGATATGGGGGATGATCAATCCATTGAAGATGACCTGAGTACCTTTTCATCCCGACTCCAGTGGATGCGGGAAACCATCAAGAAATTTGAGGCCGGAAGCCTGGTTTTGATCGACGAAGCCGCTGCGGGTACCGATCCTGAGGAAGGTGGAGCCCTTTTCCAGTCGTTTATCGAACGCATGCTGGAGCAGGACTGTAAGGTGATTGTAACCACCCATCACGGTTCACTGAAAGTATTTGCACACGAACATCCTATGGCGGTAAACGGATCCATGGAGTTTGATCAGGCGACCCTCTCCCCTACGTACAAGTTCAAGAAAGGAATACCCGGAAGCAGTTACGCTTTTGAGATCGCTCAGCGTATGCAACTTGATGAAGATGTACTGAAACGAGCGAGGGTATTGCTGGGGGAGGCTAAGAATAAGATGGAATCGCTTATCACTGAATTGGAAACCAAGTCCCAGCAAGCTGCTGAGTTAAAAGACAAATACACCTCCCTTCAGGCCAAGGCAGAATCGGAACGGAAGAAATTCGAAAATAAGATACAAGCCATTGAAAAGGATAAGGAGAAGATCCGTGAGAAGGCTTTGAAGGAAGCTAAATCCATCATGGATTCGGCCAATCAACGGGTAGAACAGGCGGTACAGCGCATCGTTGAGCAGAATAAGGCGGATAAGGATGAGATCAAGGAGATCCGCAAGGAAGTGGATCAGGAAAAGAAGGACATCGACCGATCGCTGAAGGAAATTGAGGAGAAAAAAGAGGAGCGGGAGCAGGTCACCGATGACCCACCCAAAACTGGAGACCATGTTCGGTTCAAAGATGGCCATACAACGGGAGAGTTAGTTGAGATCACCGGTAAAAACGCTGTGGTTCAGGCGGGAGGACTCAGGCTAAAGACCAAGTATAAGAACCTGGTAAAAGTGGAGCAGCCCAAAAAGAAAAAGATATCGAAAGCCCGTTCATCGGTCATTGTGGGTGACAGTGACCTGACCAAAGGTCTTGTGAAGCCATCCATTGAAGTACGGGGTATGAGAACTGAGGATGCCCTGCATGAAGTCACCCAATACATAGACCGGGCTGTTTTCAGAAATATGAATCAGGTTGAGATCATTCACGGCAAAGGAGATGGGATCTTGAGAAGTCAGATCCAATCATATTTAAACACCCGTAATGATGTAAAACGGGTTGAAACGGCACCGATTGAACGAGGTGGCGCCGGGGTTACGATCGTTGAATTGAAGTAGGGTAAGGTTTATGGTGATGCGAACAATTATTTTTTGGGTCAGCTGATCTGCTTCATCGCCAAGGTATCACTTATAGACAAGGAACCGGAAGTTCCGGCAGGCATTCCGAACGAGACCTTCGGAACGAGAATGAGTATTCTGAAATAGTTATTCATTAGATTCTATCAAAATATTTCATTACACTAACAATCAGTTATTAAATAGTTTAAAGGGAAAAATGGATTTAATTGATCAGCTCAAATCAATCGCCAATAATATTGAAAGGCAGAAAGACAAGGTGTTAACTGAAGAGGCTACCAAAAATGCATTTGTAATGCCGTTCATTAAATCATTGGGTTATGATGTATTTAATCCCGATGAAGTTGTTCCAGAATTCACTGCTGATGTTGGTATTAAGAAGGGTGAAAAAGTTGATTATGCAATTTTTATTGATGGTAAGCCTGCTATTCTCTTTGAGTGTAAAAAGTTTGATACAAATTTATCTGAAAAAGCTCCTTCTCAATTATATCGCTATTACTCTGTAAGTGAGGCAAAACTTGGGATTGTCACGGATGGTAGATTTTATCACTTCTATTCGGATTTAGAAGAATCCAACAAAATGGATGATAAACCATACATGGAACTGGACCTGCTCAATATTGATGAACATTTAATCCCACAACTAAAAAAAATATCAAAAGGTACTTTTGACTTAGATGCAACTTTAGAAACTGCTGTTGAACTTAAATACACCAAAGCTATTAAACGTGAAATAGCGAAACTTTTAGAGGAGCCTACAAAAGAGTTTGTCAAATTTTTCACATCATTAGTTTATGATGGAAGGTTTACAAGTAATACTGAAGAACAATTTACTCCAATTGTTAAAAAAGCTTTCAATCAATTCATCAGAGAAAAAATCAATGCTAAAATTGATTCCGCTTTTGATGAAGAAGAGGATGATCAAGAGCTACAGATTGACGAAGTATCTGAACCTGATAACGGAGTTGTTACTACTGAAGAAGAAATTGAAGGATTCCATATTGTGAAAGCCATTGTTTCATCAGTTGTTGATCCTAAAAGAGTTGTTCATCGAGATACAAAAAGCTATATGGGAATTCTATTAGACGATAACAATAGACAGCCAATTTGCAGATTGCATTTTAACTCTACAAACTGGTATTTGACTTTATTTGATGAAGAGAAAAATGGACAAAGAGTTGATATTGAATCACTAACTGATATTTACAAATATTCTGAACAACTCAAAACTGCAGCAACTAGCTATTAAAACAAAAGCTCATACGAGTCCTTAGTATCGAGGTACATGAATTTATTGCTCCAACGCAGAGCGACTTGAGCAAGAACGAACCGGTGTCCCTCCGGAGGGAAGTCAGTACTTAGCAAAACAAAAATGGGCTGCAGCTTTCACCACAACCCATTTTTAATCTATCATTTTGAATTTTTAATTCTTAATCCGCTTCTGCCCAGGCTTCGGCATCTTCCACAACCTCAGCAAATTCAATGGATTCCCCATTTTTGCTCATGGTTGCCTCGAAATGAACCGGGCCTTCCTCATCTCTGCTGATCAGCAGTGAAGCCAGTTTATTTGTGATATTCTGCTGTATCACACGCTTCAGCGGTCGGGCACCATACACCGGATCGTATCCGCGCACGGCCAGCCAGTCTTTCACATTGTCCGGAACATCCAGCTTCACATGGCTCTTGGCCAGCATCTCGTGAACGCGTCTCATTTGAATATCCACAATAGCCCGTATGTGCTCTTGGCCCAGTGGATGGAACACGATCGTATCATCCACACGGTTCAGGAACTCAGGCCGGATCGTCTGCTTGAGCTGTTCGATCAGCTTGTTCTGCAGCTCATCATACTTCTCATCAGACATTTTACCACCTGATTTCTCGATCTCATTGGAGATCAGGTGTGAACCGATATTGGAAGTCATGATGATGATGGTGTTCTTGAAGTCCACCGTTACGCCTTTGTTATCTGTCAGGCGACCTTCATCCAGCACCTGAAGCAGAATATTGAATACATCAGGGTGGGCTTTCTCGATCTCATCCAGCAGGATGACTGAGTACGGATGCCGGCGAGCGGCTTCCGTTAACTGACCACCTTCATCATATCCCACATAGCCCGGAGGAGCACCAACCAGACGGCTGACACTGTGTTTCTCCATATACTCACTCATATCAATGCGGATCATCGCCTGCTCATCATTAAACAGGAAATCTGCCAGTGAACGAGCCAGCTCGGTCTTACCCACACCGGTTGAACCGAGGAAGAAGAACGAACCGATCGGTTTCTGTTCATCCTGAAGTCCGGCCCGCGATCTACGAACCGCATTCGATACCGCCTCGATGGCTTTGTCTTGTCCGATCACTCGTTTATGCAAGACCTCTTCCAGGTGAAGTAATTTCTTACGCTCACTTTGCAGCATCTTGCGCACCGGAATGCCTGTCCACCTGGATACGATATCCGCAATATCCTCAGCATCCACTTCCTCTTTTAGAAGGGACTGATCTTCCTGCATCTCATCCAGTTTGGTTTGAGCATCTTCCAGCTCATCTTCCAGCTTGGTGATGGTTCCATATCTCAATTCGGCAACTTTCTCATAATTACCCTGACGCTCGGCCTTGTCCGCTTCGTTTCGGGCATCATCAATAGCCTGCTTGGTATCACGCACTTTTTGGATGAGCTCACGCTCCTGTTCCCACTGAACACGCATGGTTTTGCGCTGCTCCTCAAGGTCGGCCAGTTCCTTCTCGATGCCTTTCATCTTGGACTGATCCTTTTCCCGTTTCAGGGCCTCTCGCTCGATCTCCAGCTGACGGATCTGTCGCTCTATGGCATCCAGTTCTTCCGGCAGGGAATCAATTTGCAGGCGTAACCGTGAAGCTGCCTCATCGATCAGGTCAATGGCTTTGTCCGGCAGGAACCGATCAGCGATGTAACGATGCGAAAGTTCTGCCGCTGCAACCACAGCCGCATCCGTGATCCGAACCCCATGGTGCACTTCATAACGTTCCTGCAATCCTCTGAGGATGGATACGGTATCTTCCACACTCGGCTCACCAACCAGTACAGTTTGAAGTCGGCGTTCGAGAGCCTTGTCTTTTTCAATGTATTTTCGATATTCATCAAGGGTGGTGGCACCGATGGCATGGAGTTCTCCCCGTGCCAGTGCGGGCTTCAGGATATTGGCAGCATCCATGGCGCCTTCCGTAGCTCCGGCTCCAACCAGTGTGTGGATCTCATCAATGAAGAGGATCACTTCCCCGTCAGAATCGGATACATCTTTCACCACGGCTTTAAGTCGTTCTTCAAATTCACCGCGGAATTTGGTACCTGCTACCAGCGATCCCATATCGAGGGCCACAATACGTTTTGATTTAAGTCCTTCAGGCACATCACCGCGCACAATTCGCAAAGCCATACCTTCTGCAATGGCGGTCTTACCCACCCCGGGTTCACCGATCAGAACTGGATTGTTCTTGGTACGCCGGGTCAGGATCTGCATCACGCGCCGGATCTCCTGATCACGGCCAATAACGGGATCCAGTTTATTCTTTTCGGCCAGTTCGTTCAGGTCGCGGCCGTACTTTTTCAGGGCTCCATACCGGCTTTCGGCATTTGGGTCATCAACCGTTTGGTTTCCGCGGACATCCTGAAGCACTTTCAGAATATTTTCCTTAGTCACGTTCTGGTCATTCAACAGGCTGGCGATCTCACCTTTGATACTTGCCATACCGATCAGTACATGCTCCGAGCTGATATATTCATCTCCAAGCTTCGTGCCTTCTTTCTGAGCTATATCAAACAGCTCTTTACTGGTATTGGAAAGATATTGGCCCGAAACGGATGCTCCCTGTACTTTTGGCAAACGTTCCAGAATGGAATCCACTACCTTACTGATGGCTGATGGATTGGCCCCAAGCTTACCCAGTAATGTGTTTACGATGCTATCCTGATCACTCAGAAAAGCCTTCAAAATATGAGCCGGTTCAACCGCCTGATTGTTCCCGCTTTGTGCGAGCTCCAGTGCTTTCTGAACGGCTTCCTGTGCTTTAAGCGTAAATTTGTTCAAGTTCATATTAAAATCTCCTTTTTCTCTTGTTTCGATATTAATATGACCAAAATCATGCCTATACCTGAATATTGACATAATTTCAGTACCGGCTTCTGCCGAAATTCACATCTGACTAAATAACGTGAGTTCGATATAAAACTACCTCTTGGTTGTCACTCTTATAGAGGTTAGATAATTCGAGGGTAGTTTCTAAATTTAAAAAAGCCCTGAAGGGGCCACATCTGAATAACCCCGGACAATGAAATGCGATAGCATGGAAGCAGTCCGGGGTTAATAAGCGTACATTGAACAAAGCTTCGCCCGATTCATGTTTAAAACCTCTCATGGTTTTCGAAGCTTGGGCAAACTTCTCTTTAATGACCAGATTCCCGCAACCCTGCGAAAACCAACAGAGACACTGGCATCTCTGTTTTCTTGGGTTTTCTTTTTTTGGACTATGTATCCCAGGGTTGCACCCGCTTACGCGGCTTTATCCTGGGCTATTCAGATGTGACCCCTTCAGGGTCTTCATCTTAACCAACATTGTCATCGAATTACCTAAAACATCTACAAGGATGACAACTTCAAAAGAATTATTTCGAACTCAGGTTAAATAAAATAGAAGGATTTATGAATGTGGCATGAATATCGTCGGATAAGCCTCTGTGACAGGGAAATTCATGCCATAAAAAAACCCTGAGCTGTATCAGAACTCAGGGTTTGGGTTTTTCGGGGTACAAAATCAAAAATTTCTTCGCCCTTAAGATAAAAACATCTGAAGAAAGATGCCTTGTAATTATTCGTAAATACCAAGGCATTCAATAGAGTTTATCAATCAGTAAGATAGAAACCATGATCCGTATCAGGGACCATGGTCTTGGTTTTGGGGTACAAAGTCTTCTATAGCTCAAAAGCAATAAACTGCTCGATATCGTTCCTTAGCACGGTCAGCAGTAAAACCTCGTCTCCGGCATCTATGGCTTTTTCAACTTCATCATAGAATTCAGAAGAACTTGATACTTCGATCCTTTTAACCCGGGTTATCACATCGCCCCTGCGCAATCCTCTCTCGTAAGCAGTACTGCCTTCACTTATGGATCGTACGACCACGCCTTCTGTGTCTGAATCCAGTTGTAGTTGATCACGTAAGGATCCGTCTAATCCGGTCACTGTAAAACCCAGTCGCTCTTGCATACTTTCCATCTGTGCGGGATCGGCTGCGGCCACTTCACCTTCAGGACGCTCACCTAAGGTAACGGTTAGCTCTATTTCATCCCCATCCCGTATTAGGCCAAGTTCGATCTTATCCCCCGGTTTTTTGGAGGCTATCTCTGTTCTGAAGGCATCCCAGTTTCTGATCTGCTCTCCGTTCAGCGATACGATCACATCCTGTTGTTGCAAACCGGCTTTATCAGCAGGACCACCTTCCTCTACGCGTCCAACGATCACCCCGCGAATATTATCAAGACCGAGGGCACGTGCCATGGTTTGGTCCACTTCGCCACCGGTGTACATTCCGAGATATCCTCGGCTTACTTCTCCATCCTCGATCAGATCGGTCATGATCCTTTTCGCCAGATTCACAGGAATCGCAAAACCAATACCGTCATTTCCTCCTGATCGGGATGCAATAGCTGAGTTGATACCTACTAAATTACCATTCACATCGATCAGGGCACCACCCGAATTACCCGGATTAATGGCGGCATCGGTTTGAATGTAATCTCCATAGGCGGTTAAATTATTCAATGATCGCCCGCGTGCACTCACAATACCAAAAGAAACAGTGTGGGCCAGTGATTCATCCAAAGGACTTCCAATAGCCAATACAAATGACCCCACTTTAAGATTATCACTGTCACCCATATTTACAGCCGGCAGATCATTCACCTCTACTTTTAACACAGCAATGTCGGTTTGTGGATCGGTTCCTACTAATTCTGCCTTCACCTCATTACCATTGAACATTCTTACGGTGATCTCATCCGTTTCCGCGATCACATGGTTGTTGGTCAGGATGTATCCCTCTTCGGATACGATCACTCCGGAACCGAGTCCACGCTGAGTTCTTTCACGGGTTTCACCCTGATCTCTTGGGTTTCCAAAGAACTGAGCAAAGGGATTGATGACCCGCACTTCCTCTGTTCGCTTGGTGGTAATGGTTACTACGGATGGATTTGTCTTTTCAGCGATGTCCACGATGGCATCGTTAAAATCCTGAAGGGTATTGACGGATCTGCTCTCAGCTGATTTCACCTTATCATTTTCAGCTGTATTAAAGCTAACGGAGCTTGAATCTGTGGCCAGATTAAATCCCAATAGAACTAAAATGGCCGCAGCCACTCCAAATATATTCCTTACAGTCGTATTCATGATTTGTAATTAAAAAGTTAGTCTGTTTTGATTTACGATATTACAACGCATGAAAGCTTTAAAATTGTGCGTAGCCTCAAACGCCTTGTAAAAATCACAAAAAAACCGGAGCTCTTTTCACAGAACCCCGGTCCTCTTAACCAATCAGATCAAGCTTATGATATCTTGATCTGCTTCTTAACCTTTTCTTCGCTCTTCTTAATGTTGATGTTCAACACACCATTATCATATTTAGCTTCGATGCTCTCTTCATCAATGCTGTCGGGCAGCTGGAAAGAACGGCTGAATGAACCGTAACTTGATTCTACCCGATGGTAATTTTTTCCGGTCTCCTCGTTCTCTAACTTTCGCTCGCCACTAATGGTCAGGCGTCCGTTCTCAAGGTCTATATTAATGTCGTCTTTCTTCAAGCCGGGAAGAGATACTTCTACCTGAAAATCATTTTCAGTTTCAGAAATATCTACGGTTGGCATGAAGGTATCTTTGCGATAATTCAGTGAATCGTTAAAGAATTCATCTAAAATGTCGCTGAAATTTCTTGAGTTAACATCAAGATTTGGTCGTGAATATTTGATAAGTGCCATGATTGCCTCTCTTTTTAATTCGTTGTTCACCTTTGAATATGCAAGGCATATGCCAACTTATTACGGCGAAGCCTGAATATGACAGACGGGCAATATGGGTATGATACAATTACACACCGGTTGACATTTTGGGATAAGATGTCAGACCGGGCGCTTCTTATTTGGCAGTCCTATGACAGTTTTGGCAGAAACCTGATTAAAGATCAGCCGGTTGCCTTAACCCCTACTGTTTTTCCATTCGCGAGCCACCAGAAAGGCCATTTCGAGGCTTTGCTCATAATTGAGGCGCGGATCACAGAAGGTCTCATAATTTCGGTTGAGTTCATTTTCCTCAAGTCCCTTGGCACCACCTACGCATTCGGTCACATTATCTCCGGTCAATTCCAGGTGAACTCCACCCAGGTAACTGCCTTCAGAGCGGTGAATGGCAAAAGCGGAACGAACCTCACGAATGATATCATCAAAATTACGGGTTTTGATACCCCCGCCGGTACTAAATGTATTCCCGTGCATAGGGTCTGAACTCCAGACCACCGGAAAGCCTTCACGTCTCACCGCCTGGATCAATCCCGGCAATTGTTCTTCGATCAGATCTTTCCCAAAGCGGGTGATCAATACGATCTTACCTTTTTCATGGGTCGGATTCAGGGTTTCGATAAGCTTTAGAGTTTCATCAATTTCAAAAGGCGGCCCGATCTTGATACCAACAGGGTTATTGATCCCTTTAAAATATTCCACATGTGCTCCATCCAGTTCACGGGTTCGGTTACCGAGCCATACCATGTGGGCACTCAGGTTATAGTGGCCCGGTTTTCGGGGAACCGGACGGGTTTGAGCAGAATCATAATATAGATTCAGAGCCTCATGTGAGGTATAAAAATCAACTTTCTGCAGGGTCGTGAAGGTGTCCGGTGCAATGGCTTCAACAAACTTCACAGCCTTGGTAATGGATGAGACCATTTCCTCATACTCAGCGTAGTATTCATTATTCCGCATAAAATCGAGTTCCCACTGCTCGGGGTGATGGAGATCAGCAAATCCCTCTTCCGACAAAGCTCTCAGGAAATTTAGCGTCAACCCTGCTTTATGATAACCCTCTATCAGTCTTTGGGGATCCGGAATCCGAATACCTGACTCAGATTCAAATCCATTGATCAGGTCACCACGATAATTGTGTATCTCTTCCCCATCTACCATCTCAAAATCATTGGAACGGGGTTTGGCATACTGCCCGGCTATTCGCCCTACCCGCAATACCGGTATGCCCATCTCATGGATCAGAATGAAACTCATCTGAAGCAGCACCTTCACCATGTTGACGATCTTTGGAGCCTTGGTTGCATCAAAACTCTCTGCGCAATCACCACCCTGCAGTAAAAAACCATTGCCATCAGAAATATCCGCCAGTTTATTCTTCAAGGCATCAATTTCCCAGGATGTCACCAAAGGTGGCAGGTCTTTAAGCATTTCATAACACTGCTCTAACTCCTTTTGATCCGGATAATCAGGTAACTGCTTTACCGGTTTTTCTTTCCAGGAGATCGGCGACCAACTTTTATGTACAACTTCAGGCATAAATCTTATAATTTTTTAATTGGGTTTAAAACTATCGGTTTTTACTGCTTAATGCTCAATTTTCTTATACCTTACGGCATTCAAACTTACATTTGAGGGAAATACAAATAACACACTATGTTAGAAACAAAACCACGCATACTGGTTGTTGATGACCATCCTGCCCTTGTAACACTTACAAGGCATAAATTAATTCAAAAAGGGTACGAAGTATTGACGGCACAAAACGGGGAAGATGCCTTAGAGCTGGCCCGAACAGAATATCCCGATCTCATTCTCAGTGACGTTGAAATGCCCGTCATGGATGGCTTTGAGCTGTGTGAACGCATCAAAAAAGATTCAAGGCTCAACAAGATCCCTTTGATCCTTGTCACATCCATGGTCACCACCGAATACATCATGCGAGGTATAGAGGCGGGGGCCGATAATTATCTTACCAAGCCATATGACGATGACACGCTGTACACCAAAATAAAAGAGTTACTTCAAAATCCCCCTCCTCCGGTAAGTGAAGTAAGTACTGTTGAGGTTAACATAGAAGGCAAAACCTACAATATTCTGGCGGATTACTCACACCTTGTGAACCTGCTGATATCGACCTATAAAAATACGCTCGCTCAAAACAATCAACTGAGTGAGATGCAAAGCGGGTTAAATGCAGCCAATAAGGAACTTGAGATCACCAAACAGGAACATGAGGAGCTGATCCACAATATCTTCCCTGAAAAGATCGCTGAAAACCTGCTGGCTTATGGAACCGTGACTCCCGAGCGTTATGAGGATTCCACGATTATGTTCACCGATTTTGTAGGCTTCACCAAAGTGGTGCCTGACCTTTCAGCGGAGCAACTCATTGAAAGCCTTTCCTTCTACTTTGACAAGTTTGATGATTTTACGGCTCAGCATAATATGATCAAGATCAAAACCATTGGTGACAGTTATATGGCGGCCGGTGGTTTGCCCGATCGAAACTCCACTCACCCGGTGGATGCAGTTTTGACAGCTCTCAAGATCGTGGATTTTGTGCGGGATTTCAGCAAGAAAAGTTTGTCAGAAACTCCTTACCTCCCGATTCGCATCGGGGTGCACACCGGTAAAGCCGTGGTTGGAGTGATCGGTAAAAAACGCTTTGCTTATGATATGTGGGGAGAAACCGTAAACCTGGCGGCCCGACTCGAACAACATTCGGATGAAAATCAGATCAATATCTCAGAAACAACCTATCAGCGGGTCAAGGATTTCTTTGAATGCGAACCGCGTGGCGATATCGAAACCAAGTACATGGGTAAAGTCCCGATGTATTTTGTGAAGCGTATCAAACCGGATTATTCTGAGGATGATGAAGGTATGTTTCCAAATCGACTGTTTGTGAGAGAGTACAATAGCATTTCCCGGCAGCATCAGTTGTAGGGTACAGGCTTAGCTAAACCATGGTTTAGGCTTGGGATATGTTAAGTTGGTATGGTTTAAGAATCGAAATCGTGGCAGATATTGGATTTCCGCCATCGCGGGAATGACCATAACAGTCACTTTCACTGATCTTATCTTATATTCCGTCCCTTTTTCAAACTCATATTCGATTTTTGAACCGGACTTTTCTTTTAAGGAATGAAGGCATTCGGTCAGCTGTTTTTGTATTTTGTGAAGTTCTGAATTTCAAAAACAATCATTCCATTGCAGCATAATATTGTAGTACGCGGAGCACGCGAACACAACCTTCAAAATATTGATATCGATATTCCCCGCGATCAGCTTGTGGTCATAACCGGACTCTCCGGTTCAGGGAAATCTTCACTCGCCTTCGACACCATCTACGCGGAAGGTCAGCGCCGATTCCTGGAATCCCTATCCGCCTATGCCCGGCAGTTTCTGGGTATGATGGAACGTCCTGCGGTAGATTTCATTGACGGACTTTCACCGGTGATCTCGATCGACCAAAAGACCACCAACCGAAATCCCCGTTCCACGGTTGGTACGGTCACAGAGATCTACGATTTTCTCAGGTTGTTGTATGCCCGCGTTGGTACGCCCTACTCCTACAAAACGGGCAACAAAATGGAAAAGCAGTCCGCCGATCAGGTAGTTGCCAATGTGATGGACATGCCGGAAGGCACCAAGGCCTATTGCCTGGCTCCGGTGGTACGGGGACGAAAAGGACACTATCGCGAGCTGTTTGAACAAACCATCAAACAGGGGTTTGTGAGTGCCCGCATTGATGGTGAATTCCACGACCTGGAAAAAGACATGAAGCTGGATCGCTACAAAACTCACAATATTGAGATCGTGGTAGACCGCTTTGTGATCTCTCAAAAAAGTGAAAAACGCATTGCCGACAGTATTCGCCTGGCCCTGGAAATGGCCGATGGAAACGTGATCCTTGCCATCAAAGAAGACGATGAATTTAAGGACCAATTGTACTCACAGAATCTCTTCGATCCGGAGAGTGGTCTGGCATATGAGGATCCTGCCCCAAATTTATTTTCCTTTAACTCACCCTACGGTTACTGCAATACCTGCGAAGGCCTGGGCTACACCTACGATGTAAGCTGGGAACTTCTGGTTCCAAATGAAGAGCAAAGCATAGCTGAGGGCGGGATCCGCTTTCTGGGAGCCCCCCGGGATATATTTGTATTCAAGCAGCTCAAAGCCATTCTCAAAACTTTTGATCTGGATTTCGATACTCCGATCAAGGACTATCCGGAAGAATTGAAAGACCTGCTTATGAATGGCAGCGGAGATCAAAAATTCTCAGTCAGTTATGATTTCAAGGATAATTCCGTCACTTATAAACATAAGTTTGAGGGCCTGCGAAATACCATCACCGATCAGTATCACAACAGTAAATCTAACAAGCAGCGTGATAAGGCCAAGGCCTTTATGGATAAGGTGACATGTCCCGATTGCGAGGGTGGACGGCTCAATAAAGAGGCCCTCTCCTACAAAATTGACGGATACACCATCCACGACCTGGTGCAGAAAGATATTCAGGAGCTGCGTGATACCCTGTATGGAATAAACCTCACAGAGCGACAGCAGATCATCGGTAATCAGGTGCTGAAGGAGATCCGAGACCGGCTGGACTTCCTGTTGAATGTCGGGCTGACCTACCTAAGCCTGGACCGTGAGGCACAGACACTCAGTGGCGGTGAGGCTCAGAGAATTCGCTTGGCCACTCAAATAGGAACTCAACTGGTAGGTGTTCTCTATATTCTGGATGAGCCAAGTATTGGCCTTCATCAGCGAGATAACATCAAACTCATTCGATCTCTTGAAACGCTCAGGGATCTTGGCAACTCAGTGCTTGTGGTAGAACATGACCGGGAGACTATTGAACACGCTGATTTTGTGGTAGATCTTGGCCCCGGAGCCGGTGTTAATGGCGGTCATATCGTAACCTCTGGTAAACCCGACGAACTGGATCCAAATTCGGATACCGCCAAATTCCTGAATGATGAGGAAGTCATTGCCATCCCGGAAAAACGACGCAAAGGCAATGAAAAAACCATCAAAGTTACTAACGCCCGGGGACATAACCTGAAACATCAGGAACTGGAAGTACCGCTTGGCAAGTTCATAAGTGTGACCGGGGTGAGCGGGAGCGGGAAAAGTTCGTTGATCAATCAGACGCTGGTACCTATACTTTCCAATCACTTTTACAAATCCAAAACGGTTCCCCTTCCCTACGATACTATTGAAGGCATCGACAATGTGGATAAGATCATTTCCATCGACCAAAGTCCGATCGGGCGAACCCCGAGATCCAATCCCGGTACCTACACCAAGGTATTCGATCACGTTCGCCGATTGTTTGCTGAATTACCGGAATCGAAGATCCGCGGTTACGATCAGGGGCGATTCTCCTTTAATGTGAAGGGTGGCCGCTGCGAAGAATGTAATGGAGATGGTGTTCGCAAGATCGAGATGAACTTCCTGCCTGATGTGTACGTGACCTGCGAAACCTGCAATGGCAAACGGTATAACCGTGAGACTCTCGAGATCTACTACAAGGGAAAAAATATCTCTGATGTACTCAAAATGCCGATCAGTGAAGCTGCTGAGTTTTTTGATGCCCAACCGGCCATCAGCCGAATTTTAGGCACCATGGTGGATGTGGGGCTTGGATATCTCACTTTAGGGCAATCATCCACAACCCTCTCAGGTGGTGAAGCCCAGCGGATCAAACTGGCACGTGAGCTATCTAAAGTGGGAACCGGTGATACCTTATACGTGATGGATGAACCTACCACAGGACTTCACTTTCAGGACGTGCGCATGCTGGTGGATGTGATCCAAAGGCTGGTTGAAAAAGGAAATACGGTGATGGTCATCGAACATAATCTGGACCTGATCAAAGCAGCCGACTGGATCATCGACCTTGGTCCTGAGGGCGGTGCGGGCGGTGGTGAGATCATTGCGACCGGAACTCCGGAAGAAGTGGCCGAAATAGATCGGTCACATACCGGCCGTTTCCTGAAAGAAGAGTTTGAAAGACTTGCGAAGGTCACCGTTTAGTAATTTTTCTGAAATTCTATTCATAATGGATCTTTAGTTGTTTATATTTTAGGTCTGTATGAAATTTTTCCGCCAACATATCATCCAAACCTATGGGGCAGCGCTGCTGCTGGCCGGGATCATTGTTTATTTCCTGAAGCCGGCCGGTGTGCACGAAACGCACGATGCCTTTGCTTTATGGTTGCAATCCAACCTGAAAAATAGCAGTAATGCCGGCGTTGCAGATCAGATCCGCGGACTCTCATCCTCACAAGAAGGTTTCGAGACCGTTGTAAGGCAGGCTTCTGCCCTTGTAACAGCCCACGCCGAAGATTTTGAATTACCGGTCAGAGATGGATCTCAGGATGAAAGTGAAGTGTACCAACTGCTGATCAAAGAGTGGAATTCCTATCAGGAATCCTCATCGGGCATGGCTAAAGCTGTGATCATTAAACAGGCTCAGCCCTATTCCCTGATCCCTGCAGATGGATTTTCACCCAATGGAAAAACAACGGTAGCGTACTCAAAAGATGAACCGATCGCTGCAGAAACAGGGAATCAAAGTAACCCCGAGCCTGCTACCAGCTACCACCTCTCTCCTTTTACCAGTGGAACGGCCATAAACGCTCCATAGCGACCAACGACTTTTCTTTATTTTTGGTAACAGGACCTTAAGATGTGGTTCTGATGCTACACTGATCCGTTACTTATTAACAGACGGATCCGATCATTTTTCAAAACATCCAAAACAACAAATTACTTAATAAATCATATTACCATGCAAGGAAACGGATTTAAAATTGGTACGATAGTGGCTTTCTTAGCCCTTACCATCTACTACCTGTACCCGACGGTGCAGTATCAACTGGAGCAGAATTATATTGAGGATCTCAGTGCTTCTGAAGCGGCTCAATACACCGAAGAAAACGCGGAGAAACTTGAAAACCTTCGCTCAAATATACTTTCCCTGGGGCTTGACCTTCAGGGCGGAATGCACGTAACCCTTGAAGTGGGTGTACCCCAGCTGATCAGGGAACTGGCCGGCGAAAACGCCGACGAATTATTGAATGACGTGATCGATGTAGCTGATCAGCGTTCTATTGAAAATAACAGTGACTTCATTGATGAAATGGTTGCTGAGTTTGAATCAAGGGATCCTGATGCGCGCCTGAGCCGTTATTACCGAAATGACGCCATGGATATCACCCGTCGTTCTACCAACGAGGAGATCGCCACTTTCCTGAAAACGCAGCGACAGTCTGCCCTGGATCGTGCCATCGAAATTATCAGGACCCGTGTTGACCGTTATGGTGTAACCGAGCCTTCTATTGTGAAGCAGGGACAGAACCGTATTGTGGTTGAGCTTCCGGGTGTTGAGGACAAAGAACGTGTGCGTAACCTTCTTAAAGGAACGGCACGACTGGAATTCCGTTTGGCGGCCGATGCTGACGAATTTCGTTCATTCGTAAATCAAACCTACGAGTATTACGACTCCTTTGAGCAACCAGCTGACACTGCAGACAGCGTTGTAAACAATCAATTCAATCCTTTGGATGAAGTGCTTGTTCCGGCTCAAAACCCTTACCTGTTTGGCTACGCAACGCCTGATGACACCTCACGGGTTATGGACCTTCTTAGAAATGAAGAAGTTCAGCGCATGCTGCCGCGAAACACCACGGTAATGTGGAGTGCAAATCCTCTTCCCGGACAAGCAGGAGAAGAGCTTTATCAGCTCATCGGTGTGAGAACTCAGGTTGAACTGACCGGCGATGTGATCGAAGCGGCCAGCGTTCAATTTGATCCCGCCACCAACGTGCCTGAGGTATCTATGAGCATGAACAGTGAAGGAGCCCGTAAATGGGGACGTATCACCGGTGCCAACATCGGGAAACCGGTTGCCATTGTACTGGATGGTTTTGTTTTCTCTTATCCTAACGTACAAACCAAGATCTCCAATGGTCGATCATCCATCACGGGACTTGATGGAGTAAGTGAAGCGGAGGATCTGGTTAACATTCTGCTTTCAGGTGCCCTCCCGGCTCCTCTTGAGATCATGGAAGAGCGTACCGTTGGTGCTACCCTCGGTGCTGAATCCATTCAGGCCGGATTGAATTCCATTCTTGTGGGACTTGGGATCGTGGCCATCTTTATGATCGTTTACTACCGAACCGGTGGAGGTATTGCTGACCTGGCATTGCTGCTTAACATCATCTTTATTCTCGGTATTCTGGCTGCTTTCAAAGCCACACTGACCCTGCCGGGTATTGCCGGTATTGTACTGACCATTGGTATGGCGGTAGATGCCAACGTGCTGATCTTTGACCGTATTCGTGAAGAGCAGCGCACCGGAAAAACCATCAAGGCATCGATCGAAGCCGGTTATGCAAATGCCATGAGTGCTATTGTGGATGCCAACGTAACCACCTTCTTTGTTGCTATCATCCTGTTCAGTTTTGGAGTGGGGCCGATCAAAGGTTTCGCCGTTACGCTGATGGCAGGTATTGTAGCTTCTCTCTTCAGTGCCATTGTGATCACCCGTGTTGTGGTTGATTACCTGACACAAACCAAGAAGAGTGCAGTAAGCTTCGGTTGATCCACAAAAAGAAATTTAAAACGACTAAAAGACTAATATTATGAGATGGTTTGAAACACCAAGTATTGATTTTAACGGAAAGCGCAAGATAGCTTATATCCTGTCTGCCGTGCTTTTCATCGCCTCCTTAGGGGCAATTTTGACGAAAGGACTCCAGTACGGAATTGACTTCCGCGGAGGTAAAGAATTCGTTCTCGATTTTGAGGACCCGATCAGTGTGGTTGAGCTACGTTCAGATCTTTCTGAGCCGCTTGGAAGTACCCCGGAACTGAAACTTTTCGGTTCCGACAGTGAGATCCTCATCAGAACCGATAATGAACAGGAGATCGCTGAAGTTCAGCAGATCATATCCTCCACGGTCAGGGAATTTCATCCCGATAACCCCTTTATCGTGGTAAAAACAGATGTGATCAGTCCCCGTTTTGCAGAAGATCTGAAATGGGGAGCTCTTCAGGCTGTGATCTATGCCATTGTGATCATCTTCATCTACATCCTGATCCGTTTCCGAAACTGGACCTTCTCGGCCGGTGCGGTAGCAGCTCTCGTGCATGATGTGGTGATCGTACTCGGTATCTTCACGATACTGGGAGACTGGGTTCCATTCAGCTTGCAGATCGATCAGGCATTGATCGCCGCTTTCCTCACCATTGTGGGTTACTCCCTTAACGATACTGTGGTTGTATTTGACCGCATCAGGGAGAATTCAAACGTCCACAAAGGGATGGATTTCATGCCGATGGTGAACAAGAGCCTGAATGACACCTTAAGCCGTACGGTAATTACTTCTTTAACCACCTTGTTTGTGGTGCTTGTGCTGTTTATTTTCGGCGGAGAAGTGCTGAAAGGATTTTCATTTGCACTGCTGATAGGAATCGTTTTGGGTACTTACAGCTCACTGTTTGTAGCCAGTTCTTTAGTGGTTGAATTAGAACAACGCACAAAACAATCTTAAAATCTTAAAACAACAGGTAATTCTATGAGCTTTAATACATCAGAACGCTACAACAGCGTTGTTATCGAATTTAAGGGAAATGTAATGGGTGGCCCTGATGCGGTTAGTCTTAACGAAAAACTGCACGAACTCATCGATGCCGGTAAGACCAATGTTGTAGTTGATCTTGGTAAAGTTAAATTCATGAATTCATCCGGTCTCGGTATGCTGATTGGCGGCCTTACCACCATGCGTAAAGCGGGTGGAGATCTTAGGATCGCCAATGCAACCGACAAGATCGAAAGCCTGTTGGTTGTCACCAAATTGATCACGGTCTTCAAACACTACAAATCAGTGGAAGAAGCCGCCGAATCATTTGACGATTAATATTTGATTTAATTCTATAACTGATAAGGGGTGTTTTGCACCCCTTTTTTATTGATTTACTTATGAGTACAAGAGTTGTAATTGGTGCCCAGTGGGGCGATGAAGGTAAAGGCAAGATCGTCGATCTTCTCAGTTCTGAATCGGACTTTGTGGTTCGTTTTCAGGGTGGAGCCAACGCCGGTCATACCCTGAAATTCGATGACAAAAAAGTCGTTCTCCACCTCATCCCATCCGGAATTTTTAACGGGGACGCTGATTGTGTGATCGGCAATGGTGTGGTCATAGATCCTGTGGCCCTGGTTGAAGAGATCAAAGGGGTGCAGGACATGGGATTCAGCCTGGAAGGCCGGTTTTTAATTAGTCAAACCGCCCATGTGATCCTTCCCTACCATAAGCTGCTGGATCAGCTGAAAGAAAAACGCCGTGGCGGAGATGCGATCGGAACCACCGGTCGGGGCATTGGCCCGGCTTATGTCAGCAAGGTATCTCGCATTGGGATCCGAATGATCGACCTGCTGGATCGGGAGACCCTAAGAACCAAGATCGATCAGAACCTGACTGATATAAATTTTGCTCTTGAGAATCTTTATAAGGAACCGCTGCTTAGCACAGACGACCTTATGAATGAGCTCGAAGACGCCATTCAGACCCTCGAGCCTTTTATCTGCAATACCACCAATTTGTTGCACGAAGGTATCAATGAAGGGAAAAACATTCTACTGGAAGGCGCCCAGGGTACACTCCTGGATGTTGATCACGGCACTTATCCGTACGTTACTTCATCCTCTCCTACCTCAGGCGGGGCATGCATTGGCTCAGGAATTCCCCCAACCGCACTGGATAAGGTGATGGGTATCACCAAAGCCTATTGCACACGTGTTGGAAACGGACCTTTCCCAACGGAATTACTCGGTGAGACCGGGGAAGAACTGCGCAAGAAAGGAGCCGAGTTTGGAGCTACCACCGGTCGCCCGCGACGCTGTGGATGGCTGGATCTCGTAGCCCTAAAATATGTGGTTCAGATCAACGGTATGAATGAGCTTACTCTCACCAAAATGGATGTGATGGATGGCTTTGACGAGATCAAGGTTTGTACCTCTTACAAGATCGATGGTGAAGAGACGAAGGTTTTCCCTCTCTCGCTGGATGAGATCGAAAAAGTAGAACCGGTTTATACCACCCTGCCCGGCTGGAAAAATTCTATTGAGGGCATCACAGATTGGAATAAATTGCCTTCAACGGCTCAGTCCTATATCCGTTTTATAGAGGAATATCTTGGAGTGAAGTTTACCATCATATCAACAGGACCAAAACGAAGTGAAACGATCAGACTTTGATCCGACCTGAACTATAGTTCAATAATAATTTACTCAAAAAGCTCACAGGCTTAATACAGACTGTGAGCTTTTTTTTATTAATCTCCGGCGTAAGTAAGAAGCTCTTCGTAGGCTTCTTCACATTGCTCCAGCAGATCTTCAAGGTGTTCAGGAATCGGATCAGTAGAGGCTTTATAAGCCTTAAAACCGGTAGAACGGTGTACGTTATGGTACCAGTACTTAGCCCATACTCCATCCTCTTTACGCGGACCTGCCGGCCATTTCAGCATAGCTTCATCAAATGGAATTCCAAGGGTTCCGCAGAGCTCTCTTAAACGGGATTGAGGGTATTGCAATATATCCTTGGCATCAACGATGACCGGTTTCTTCCCGATCGATTTCAGGTATTTGACCAGTTCAAGATGCTTTTCATAGCCAACATCCTGCATGGTTGGATTCTTCACATGCTTGGAATAGGATATCAGCATTTCCTTCGGGGGGCGGGTCAGGATCACATTCGTGGTTTTTTCCATAAACCCCCAGTCCAAATTCACCAGATGGTGGGTCATATTTTTAAAGAATGCGATGGGGGTATCATAATCTCCCAAAATGACCTCATCTATAACTTTTTGGCCGTCATTCTCCTGACTTTGTATGACCTCATCAGCTCCGGGATGATATTCATTGGCATCCGTATTTACCAGATAATGAGCATATAGGGGCTCATCAACAATAGTCGTATCCTCTCTTTGACCAAAAGCATACATTAGTGCGGTAGAGATATTACGTGGACCGCTCCACAAACAAATTCGTTTTGTCTTTAGCATGTATTCTGTCTTTACTTTTTGATTACGACCTGAAGTATTCCATTCAGGCTCATATTAAATTCTTATTTCGTCTAAACCGACCTTTCGCTCACAGTACGATCAATTTCCTGTTCATATAACTTCTGAAGTTTGGAAACCATCCTTCCGGGAACCGATTCTGATATCACCCGACCATCAATGGCGGTAACAGGTGTCAGGCCGCCAAAGCTTCCGGTAACGAAAGCTTCATCCGCTCCATACACATCGAACAGTGAAAAATTCTTCTCTTTGCATACAATTCCATGTTTATGGCAGACCTCGATCACCTTGCCACGGGTGATCCCATTCATGCAATATTGACCGGTAGAGGTCCACACTTCATCACCCTTCACCATAAAGAAATTCGTGGCGTTACAGGTCGAAACAAATCCATTCACATCAAGCATCAACGCCTCATCCGCTCCGGCCTCTATGGCCTGAATTAGAGCCTGTACTTCATGCAGCTTTGAATGACAGTTAAGCCGGGGATCCAGATAATCCGGCGACCCTCTTCTGATCGTGCTTGTAAATAAGGTCACCCCTTTGTTTCGGCTTTCGGGATCGGCTTTTTTATACTCTGCAATGATAACCAAATTAGGTCCTGTAACTGTTAGTCGTGGATCCTGAGATGGAGTCTTCTTGATTCCCCTGGTGAACATCAGGCGAACATGAACGCCATCGGTCATATCGTTGGCATCCAGGGTTTTCCATATCGCTTCCCGGATCTGCTCACGACTCATCTTAAGGTCCATTCCAATAGTCTTAGCCCCCTGGAACAATCGATCCAGATGCTCATCCATAAATACAAGTACACCATGATGAAGCCTGAATCCTTCCCAGACTCCATCCCCCACCAGGTAACCACTGTCAAATACAGAAATCTTAGCCTCTGGACGAGGTTTTAACTCTCCATTTATGTAGATGAGGACATTTTCATTCCTCGGATCATCCAATGCGTTATGGGTGCCGTGTGCCATTTAATTTTTAGCAAGAACATACATAAAACAGAAGAATAACTCACCTTTTGACACTTATCTATAAATACCTGTATGCACTATTCATACAGAGAAGGTATTAAAAAAAATATGCTCACTTGTTCTGAGATGTTCTAAAAATGTAGCTATCTCCATTAAATGCACCTTTGGTTTGAAATCAGCAGTTGCTTGTCAGGCGCACATGAAGCTCGGTTCAAATGATCTGAAACCCAAAAAGCCTAGATCATTTGAATAAGGAGAAATGCTTCCACATTCTGTTAGAAATAAAAAAAGGACCCCTCTGATCGTATCAAAGAGATCCTCTGTTTTTTAAGAAAAACACCCCGAAAAACCGGAAGGTTAACAAGATGAACAAATTCGGGTTAGCGATTTGTTCAACCTTAAAGTATTACAAATATGCCTTAAAACAAGCGCTGAGGCCGTTTGTAATGTGAACCGGTTCTGAACCGGGGGAAATCAGGGCTTTAAAATCACTTAAACACACCTTAATGATGTGAACTTGATGTGGACCTTACTCTTCAAAGATCAAAGCATCAGGATCTGCCCCTAATTCCTTGAGGTAATTCATCATTGATTCGTTGAATGGCCCCGGACCACAGACGTAGAAGGGCTGATCAAGATCATCGATCCTGGAAGCCAGAAAATCCTTATCAATAAATCCATTCAGGAAGATATGCTCATCCGTGGGATGATCGGTGATCACGTTTATGAAGTTATGACCTAACATCTCACTAAACTCTTCTTTTAGAATAATATCTTTGTCAGCCTTATTGGAGAAGATCAGCTTATTATCTCCAATTTCTCCTTTCTTGTGAAGGTCTCTGAAAATAGCGATAAATGGAGTAATGCCTGCGCCACCGGCAAGAAAGGTGCCTTCGCCTTTGTACTGAATCGTTCCCCAGGGTTCTTCAATGATCAATGCATCCCCTGCCTTAAGCTTACCGATCTGTTCAGTCACCCCGTCGTGATCCTCATAGATCTTGATCACAAATTCAAGATGTTCATCCTCATTCAGAGAGGTAAAGGTAAAAGGACGTTTTTCATCTCTCCACCCTTCTTTGTCAATAGCTACCTCTGTAGCCTGACCGGGTTCAAATTCATAGCCCTCAGGTTTTTCGAGGGTCAGTTTCTTCACATCGTGAGTTACGGATTCGGTTTCAAGTATCTTAACGTTATGTGCCATAATATTTTGTGCTTTTAAGATTCAATTATAACTACAAAATTGATCCTTAAAGAATTCAGAATGGCTTTTTAATTCTCTTTCATGAACCGCTTCATATTCGTATATGCCTGATTCTGTACTTTTCTCTGTAGCAAGGAATTCCAACCCAATACGACACCAGGAAGACCCAAGGCCTGCCGACTCCACTTCCAGAAATCGAAGGTGTCAACATGTTCTATGATCAATCCATTTTTGAAATTGAACCGGGTATGGATATGGTTGTGTACCATACGGTCAGTTTGAGAAAACAAATATTTCGCATTCAGGGTAGCTCCCCCTTCATCTTCATCAGCCCATACTTCATCATAGTGAAACTCGAATGCCTTGGCTCTTTTGCAAAGCATGGTCCACATACCGGCTATTTCGTCTTTTGAATTCAACTCAAAGATCGGATCCCTAAACGTGGCTTCCGGATGGTAGCATTGGATCATTCCTTTATGATCCAGAGTTTGCAGCGCCGAATATAGCTTATGGATCGTTTCTTCATTCTCGATCATTTCCCTTACCCCTCACACGGTTTGATATTAATCCCGTCAGCACTACGATCAATGAACCCACCAGGGTATAAAGTGGCCACGCAATGGCAAGCCCATTTCCCGGTAATACATTTTGAATGGGTCCCTGAACCATAAATAGCAGGGCGAACAATCCCGTAAAAAAACCGATCATAGCATCCCGTTTATCCGGTTTATCAAACAACATTCCTAACAAAAACGCACCGAGTAGTCCGCCGTATGTATACGAGGCAATACCTAATCCAAGTTCAACGATAGCAGGCCTTTCTCCCCCCTGAAGCTGAAGGAAAGCAAAGAATATGGCTGAAACGGAAAGGATGATCCCCCACACCAATGTGATCTTTCTGGAGATGGCCAGGTCCTCGGCATCCGTGTTTGATTTTCCAAAATAGGGTTTATAAAGATCGTAGGTAGTTGAGGAGGCCAGTGAGTTTAGTGAGGAACTGAGGCTACTCATAGCAGCCGCAAATAGTGCCGCAACGATCAGTCCGGATATGCCTACCGGTAGTTGCTCAACTATGAATTTGGCAAAGATCTCATCGGTTGTAGCCAGGCCAAGTGCTTCTGCCGAAACGCCTTCATAGAACATAAAGAGCAGCAATCCAATCCCAAGAAACAACCCAAACTGTAACATGGCTAATATTCCGCTCCAGATCATGGCTTTTTGGCCCGACCTCAAACTTCCCGTTGCCAATACCCTTTGTACCAATAAATGATCGGTTCCATGCGAGGCCAACGAGAATACGGCTCCACCCACAATAGCAGTGATCAATGTGTAGGGCTGACGGATGAATTCCTCGAAACTCATATCAAATCCGATATCAATGATCTTAAGTTTCTCGACAGGCAGTGAAAAGTCCTGCGGCAGGTTATTCCATAGCACGAATATCGCAATAAATGCACCACCTATATATACGAGCATCTGTACAAAATCCATCCAAACCACCGCCTTTATCCCTCCAAAGAAGGTGTAAATAAGTGTGATCCCTGTGATCACCGCAATGGCAATGATGTACAGCTGAAGGTCACCCATGCCGGTAAAGGCTCCACCCAGACGAAGGATTATGGCTAACGGAATTGCCGTAGCAAATAATCGAACCCCATCTGCCAGCAGACGCGTGATCATAAAAGTGGTACTCGCTGCATTTCGCATTCCGGCTCCGAACCTCCTTTCCAGAAAGGTATAAGCCGTTAACAGTTCTCCCTCATAATATTTTGGCAGAAAGAACAGAGCAACCCCAACTCTCCCGATCACATATCCTACTGTGATCTGCAAAAAAGTGAGGTTACCACCGTAAGCCACGGCAGGAATACTAATGAAGGTCAGCGTACTCGTTTCAGTTGCCACGATGGAAAATAGAACGGCCCACCACGGCATTCCTTCCCCGCCTAAAAAATAATCCTTATTGGAGGTCTGCTTACCCGAGGTTCTCAACCCAAGAAAGGCCACCCCAATCAGGTAAACAACAATTACGATGTAGTCAATGATTGAAAATTCCATATTTAGTAAAGGTGCTCTGTAGGTTCGGTTCGCATTCCATCAGGATCCGTAACCACTGCATCAAACCCTTGCCTGATGCTGAATCCTCCATACGCCCCATCTACATTCAGGGCAATGTATGCCACCTGAACCCCCTCTTTGTTTTTGGGATCCCGCTCGATGATCCGCTCAACAGCGATCTTACAGGCCTCACTTGGTGAATGACCGGCCCGCATCATTTCTACCACCAAATGACTCCCGGCTGTTTTGATGACTTCCTCTCCCAGTCCGGTTGCCACGGCTCCCCCAATTTTAGGGTCAATGAATAGACCTGATCCGATAATGGGTGAGTCTCCGACCCGACCGTGCATCTTCCAGGCGGCACCACTTGTGGTACAGGCCCCGGAAATTCTGCCCTGTTTGTCCAAAGCCAGCATTCCTATGGTATCATGATTTTCAATGTTGATGGCGGGCGGGGTGTAATCTCCACGTTCCAGCCATGCTTCCCACGCTGCTTTGGATTCCGGGGTCAATAGATCTTCTTCAGGAAATCCCTGTGAAAGGGCAAATTGTTTGGCTCCGGGACCCACCAGCATGGCATGTGGACTATCGGTCATGATCTTCCGGGCCACAGAGACCGGGTGTTTGATATTTTCAAGGCAGGCTACCGACCCGCAGTTACCGGTTTCATCCATTACACAGGCATCCAGGGTTACTTTCCCATCGCGGTCGGGTCTTCCGCCAAAACCAACGGTACTGTTATCGGGATTGGCTTCTTCAACTTTCACCCCTTCTTCCACCGCATCAAGAGCATAGCCGCCGTTTGACAATACTTTCCAGGCTGCCTGATTAGCATTGGTCGCGGTTCTCCAGGTTGAGACCACTACCGGTTTTTTACCCGGGTAGGATTTAGTGGAAGCAAACCCCCCAAATCCCAGCGGCAGTATGCCTGCTAATGAGGTCTTTAAAAATTGTTTACGATCGAACATACCTGATATCTTTTAATTAGTGCGATAGCAGGTAGATAAGTTATTCAGAGATCAGATTCACATCTCTTTCAGGAATTTCACAAAATTTTCAACGGCTTTACCACGGTGGGATATCATATTTTTGGTTGAACCGTCCAACTCTGCAAAGGTTTGATCATAACCATCCGGCCTAAAAATAGGATCGTATCCAAATCCTTCGGTTCCCCGTTGGTCTTCAATGATCTCACCGTTGCAAATCCCTTCAAAGGTAAACTCTTCATCCCCATCTACCAGAGCAACGATAGTTCTGAAACGGGCATTTCTGTTATCAACTCCTTCCAGTTCATTCAGCAACTTAAATACATTGTCCTCATAAGTGGCGTCGGGGCCCGCAAATCTGGCGGAATAAACCCCGGGTTTTCCATTCAGAGCTTCCACTTCCAGGCCCGTATCGTCAGAGAGGGCAGGCAGGCAGGTCTCTTTTGCCACATACCGGGCTTTTTTGAGGGCGTTACCTTTCAGCGTTGGCCGGTCTTCCACAACCTCATTGAGTTCAGGAAAATCAGCCGTTGAAAGCACTTCAATTCCCAGGGGACTCAGCAGCTGCTGCATCTCCCCTATCTTATGTTTATTTCTGGAGGCAATGACGAGCTTACTAATATTCATATCTCTTTTCTTGGAAAGAATTTATAATACAGGTTTATCCCGCTGCCAAGCGTCAAAAGGGCATTCAATGCCGTAAACACCTGATCTTCAGTGAGAACGGAATAAATGGTTAGCAGTAAACTTGAGGTAAAATACATGATGATGAAAGCCAGGTTCATCTGTGTATTTCCCTTTTTGATGGTATCCAAGGTTTGAGGGATCCAGGCAGCAACCAGTATTCCAAAGCCTGCCCAGCCCATGAGTTCAATTCCTGTCATTTTGTTCTATTTTAATTCGTGAAGTATTTCCTGAACCTCGTGCCATTTCAAACGCGGACCGTATTGGGAGACGATCTTTGAACCGGCCAGACTAGCGAGTTTCCCTGAATTGGCAAAGCCCAAATCATTGGTGATTCCATACAGGAAAGCACCTGCAAACATATCTCCGGCTCCGTTCGTGTCCACGGCTTTTACATCGTAGGGTTCAATATCGATGAAAGTATCTCCGTCGTATATCATAGCTCCGTTTTTTCCCTGGGTGATCACGAAGCGTTTGGCTTCTTGTTTCATAGCTTCCCGAGCCTCAGCCATGTTATCTTTTCCGGTAAAAGTTAAAGCCTCCTGCTCATTACAGAATAACAGATCGACCGAAGCACCGATCACTTCCCGGAACTGGGGACGAAAATGCTCTGCGATAGCCGGATCAGAGAGGGTAATAGACGTTTTAATGCCATTTTCCTCAGCCACTTTTTTAGTGTATTTCATGGCATCCAATCCCCCTTCTGATGTCACGAGATATCCTTCCAGATACACATATTCTGAATCTTTAATGGCTCTATCGTCCACTTCATTCACCGATAATCCGGATGAAATTCCCAGAAAGGTATTCATGGTACGATCGGCATCTTCGGTCACCATAACCAGGCATTTGCCGGTTATACCTTCTTCTCTCTGCTGCCGGTCAAAGTTTGTGGGGATGCCGGCCTCTTCCATATCCTTTAGATAGAAATCACCAAATTCATCGGCCGCCACTTTACAGGAATAAAACGATTTCCCCCCAAACTGATTGACCGCAATCATTGTGTTAGCCGCCGATCCTCCGGATTTTTTTAGTGCGTTGTTATGATCTATGGCTTTTATGAGCCGGTGCTGAGTCTCCTCATCAACCAGGGTCATCAGGCCTTTTTGAACCTCATGTTCCTTTAAAAAATCCGGTGATACTTTAAATTCAAGATCGACCAGGGCGTTACCAATTCCGTACACATTGTACTTTTTCTTCATAAGTAGCTTTTCAGTATGTCCAACTATGATATTTAAATTTCAAGACTTCAAAAATACGTACATGTGTTCAGCTTTAAAAACCGGCAGACAACAAAAAAGCCTCTCCGGAACACCGGAGAGGCTTAACACTGTAAATCGTATTTAAACTATCAGTTTACAATGATCGGATCCGGATTTCCGTCAGGATCTCCGTTCACGTTACCGTCGGTACTGGCGTTTCCAAGAAGCAGAACTCCGGCCGCATGCGGTGAGGCCATAGAAGTACCACTGATTGAATTATAACCACCACCTTTCCAGGTAGAATTAATGCTCACACCCGGAGCGGCATAATCAACGGGGGGATTTCCATAATTTGAGAAATAAGCCCAGTCATCATTGCTGTCCATTGCAGAAATGGTATAGATATTCGAACCATTGACCCGTGCCGGTGAAGAGTTATAGGCATCTGTACTTTCATTTCCTGCAGCCAGTACAAACTTGATCCCATTTGAAGAGGCCGCAAGTACGGCATCATCCAGTGCCTGAGAGGTTGGGCCACCCAAACTCATATTAGCAACATCTCCGTTGGAACCGTTGGCTCCAACATGATCAACTCCGGCAATAACACCGGAATAAGAACCACTTCCACGGCTGTCGAGTACCTTCACAGGAATGACCGTAGCACCGGCGGCAACTCCGATCACACCTTCATTATTATCAATGGCAGCGATCGTTCCGGCTACGTGTGTTCCGTGGCCGTTTCCGTCGTCAAGGCTTTTACCGTCGCGTCCGGATGTAAAGGCATTATAACCTCTAGATGCATCAACATTGAGGTCAGGATGGTCCAGATCGATCCCGGAGTCAATGACCCAGGCTACATTACTGCCCGTGTAAGTGACACCGCCATTAACGCGGGTAATTCCATAGGGAGTTTCCTGAGTTGAACCGGAATCTCCTCCATCATCTCCGCCACCGTCACCCGGATCTTCCGGGTCATCACATGGGCCACCACGTGGAGTTCCACAAGGAGGAGCAAAGGTGTAGATCCTGTCTTCCTCGATATAATCAACATTATCACTGTTTCTAAGTTTGTCTAACTGTGCCTGATCTAACTGGGCTGTAAAACCTGCGATCACGTTATTGTACTTATGAACGATCTTATCAGGAGCGATCTTAGCTTCTGCTACAAGTTGACTGCGTACTTCTTCAACCTGCCGCACATCACCAAGCTTGAATTTGCCTGAGTCTGAACCCTTCATGACCACAATATATTGGCCATCAATGACCTTATCTATGGCTTGATCGTTGGTTTCTGCAACTTCAGTTACATTTTGACATCCTACTACTGCAAACATCAGTACCAATGCCCCAGCAGTTATTTTTCTTAGTATTCTATTCTGCATATTTAGTTTAACCTGATTTTGGTTATGGTTCTATTTATACCCGAGTGAATGAGTTATAACAAGTAATTGTTGAATAAGAGATACACTTAAACTTTATGTACATTCAAAATCCAAATGATATAAAGCGATGTATCACTTGCACATCGGTTATCATACATTAAACAGTTTTAATTTTCCACTTTGTTACAAAATAAATTTCACAACTATTTACAAGAACGTTTAAAAAGCCGACTTCCGGGGCGACCATCTCAACAAAAAATGGCGCCTCACCCGCTGAATGGCAGAAATACTCTTCGTAATTACGAACCGGCTAATGATGATTTCAGAAACAGCAGTGTGCTTGTCCCTCTGATCTCATGGAAGGATGAACTTGAAGTTATACTCACTTTGAGAACGCAAGACATCAATCATGGAGGACAGTTAAGCTTTCCCGGTGGTGGAAAAGAAGGTGACGAAACCATTTTTGAGACGGCCCTACGGGAATCGCAGGAAGAGATCGGGTTACATAAGCATGGAGTACATATTGCCGGAACTTTGACCACCCTGTATGTAGGGCACTCGGATAACATGGTTACCCCGGTAGTGGCCTTTTTGGAAGAGGAGCAGCATTTCACCCCAAATCCGAATGAGGTGGATGAGATCATTTCTGTCCCCCTGAACAAACTGGTGGAAGAAAAGAATCTGGTTTTTGAGGAATGGGATCTCAGAGGCACTCCCTACCGTGTACCTTTCTGGAATATTCACCGGGTACCGCTTTGGGGGGCAACCGCTATGATGATGAGTGAACTCATTGAGCTTTATCAGGATTTTCTCAACGAGTAACCATAGCTGATTTTTACGCTTCCTTTTTAAAAACCTGTACCATCGATTTCTTATCTTTTTGATTCATCAATTTGAGAACACATGTCACTATTACTGATCGCAAAGAACAGAGATTTTACTTCACTCAAAGAAGCCATTCAAGAGCTGGATCCCAATGTGGATGTGGAAGTCTGGCCACGGGTCGATAAGAAGGAACGCGTCAATTTTGCCGTATGCTGGAATCACCCTGAAAAGGTTTTAGGAAACTATCCTAATCTTCGGGCAGTCTCCTCTCTTGGCGCCGGAGTCAATCACTTATTGGATGATGAAAGCCTGCCGAACGATATTCCAATTTCACGTTTGATCACAGATTCACTGCAATCTCAGATGGGGGATTATGTTTTGAATGCCATCACTAATTACCGGCTTCACACATATCGGTATTTTGATCAAAAACGAACCGGCGAATGGAAACCTCACGGCAATATTTCTAAGACATCTACCCCCATTGGGATCATGGGCTTGGGCGAAATGGGATTACATGTTGCGACATTATTGTCGCAACAGGGATACAAAGTAAATGGATGGTCTCGCTCTAAAAAAGAACTGAATGGGGTTTCCACTTTTGCCGGAAATGATGAATTAGATGCCTTTTTGAATGAAACAAAAGTACTGGTGAATCTCCTGCCACTTACCGAAGAAACTGATGGAATCTTGGATCTCGACCTTTTCAAAAAACTGATAAAACCTGGCTACCTCATTAACGTTGGGCGTGGCAGTCATTTGGTTGAAGAAGATCTTATCTATTCATTCGACATGGATTACCTGGAAGGAGCCTGCCTGGATGTGTTTGAAGAAGAGCCTTTACCTAAGAATCATACGTTTTGGAATCGACCACAGATCATGGTCACCCCTCATGTTGCGGCTATCACTCCGGCTAAAGAAGCGGCTAAGGTGATCGTAGAAAATTATAAGCGGGCTATGTCGGGTATGGAACTGATGTTTGAAGTGGACAGGGAGAAGGGGTATTGATTTGAATATCAAATATTGAACCTGCCTCGCCGGTAGGCAGGTATTGAACAAGGAATTTTGAAGTGGAGAGTTATTAGCTGAAGAGTCTGATGAGTTGATATCCGAGCCAGACGAAGATCAATCCAAATAGTACTTGAACAGCGAGGTTGGCCAGGCTCAACAGGATTTTACCGTTTTCGAAGAGGAGAAAGGTTTCGTGAGAGAAGGTGGAAAACGTGGTAAATCCGCCGAGTATGCCCACAAATATGAACAGCCGGAATTCAGGATTACCCCACGATTTAAGCTCAAACAGTCCGGCTAATAATCCGATCAGTAAACAGCCGATCAGATTGGCCGCTACCGTACCATAGGGAAATTTTGAATCCGGGGCCTGAGAGATGGCAAATACTGAGATCAAATAACGAAAAACGGCTCCAATGAAACCACCGGAGCCGACTGCAAGAATTTTGATCAGATCAACATTCATGTTTAAATTCCGATCTTATGAACCCATCCAAAAGTATCTTCCCTTCTTCCGTATTGGATACCGGTGATCTCATCAAAACATTTCTGCGCAAATTCACCCGGTTTATCCCGATCCAGTTCAATATTTTTGCCCTGATGATGAATGAGTCCCACCGGTGAAACCACTGCTGCGGTTCCCGAACCAAAGACCTCTTTCAGATCTCGATTTTCGTAGGCTTCGAACAATTCATCAATGGAAATACGTCTTTCTTCCACATTCAAGCCCCATTCTTTGGCAAGAGCCAAAACGGACCTTCGGGTCACTCCGGGAAGTATGGACCCGGTCAGAGCCGGTGACACCAGTGTATCCCCGATCAGGAAATGGATATTCATGGTTCCGACTTCCTCAATATACTTGTGCTCTTTTGCATCCAGCCACAACACCTGTGTATAACCGTCGGCTTTAGCCTTCTTGGCAGGCAGAAAACTTCCGGCGTAATTACCGGCTGCTTTGGCTTCTCCGGTTCCACCCTCAACGGCACGTACATATTCATCGGTTGTTGTCAGGGAAACGGGATTGAATCCCTCTGCGTAGTATGCCCCTACCGGTGAAGTTATGATCTGATAGGTGAACTTATCGGATGAGCGGGCAGCCAGCAGATCGTCGGAGGCAAAAATGAACGGACGGATATACAAGGCCGTACCGGCTTTCTTTGGGATCCACTTACGATCCAGCTTAATAAGGGTTTCAAGGGCTTCGATAAATGTCTCAAAATCCGTTTCGGGAATGCACATTCTGCGGCACGAATTATTGAACCGCTGATGATGCACATCCGGCCTGAATATATGTACGGTGTTTTCATCTGCATAAAAGGCCTTCATGCCTTCAAAAACGGCCTGACCATAATGTAAGACATTGGTTGCCGGAGTGATCTGAAATGGCTCATACGGCTTAATGAGCGGCTCACCCCACTTTCCATCCGCATAGACCATCTCAAACATGTGGTCCGAGAATTTTCGGCCGAAAACGAGGTTGTCAAAATCGACTTCGTTGATACGGCTTTTGGTTACTGGCTGTACGGTAATTCGGGTATTCTCTATTGTCTCGTTCATCATGATATTAAAATAACACCTTTCGAAATAAATTACAGTTTTGGGTCTGTTAATTATTGTTTAACCATGCATTAACCCGTACTCTGCATGGCTGCAGCTATTCCGTTTATATTCAGGAACAGCACCTCAGTCAGTTCTTCTTTCTGGGACTGAGTTTCGGCTTTTCTCCATCGTTTTAATAATTCTGCCTGAATAAAATTCAGGGGATATGTAAACGGATTTCTGAATGATATTGAATTCTGAATGACTTTGTTATGATCCAGAATATGCTCATATCCGGTTACCTGTGTGATGTTCTTTTCGGCATCCTCAAATTTACGTACAAGCAGATTATGAAATTGTGATGGTTCATAGTTATAAAGACCTGAAGTTGGTAAATGTGTCCGTGCCATTTCACGCTGCGAGTTATTCAGTACCGTACGGAAAAAGGTCCATTCCTTGTTCCATTTTTGTAACACCTGCATTCCATTATTATGTTTATTTACGGCCGACTCAATACCCTCTGCTATACCGTACCAGCCGGGCGTATTGTAACGAACCTGCGTCCATGCAAACACCCAGGGGATGGCGCGAAGAGTATCAAAGGTCATATCATCAGAAGAACCTCTTGAAACCGGTCGTGATGCGATCGGCAGCTTACCAATGTGCTCTATCGGGGTAATATCTGAGTACCAGTCCCAGAAATCAGGGTCGTCTATCAGTTCACGATAGGCTTTCATGGATGTTTCAGCAATTTCTTCAATAATGGCCCTTTCATTTTCCTTTCCGGAAAGATAACCGGTAGCTTCATCATGCTGTGCCATGGTAACTGTGGCCATGGCATTCACGATCTGCTCGAGATGCCGGTGCGTTATGGACGGAAGCATGTAGCGAAACGAGATCACCTCTCCCTGCTCCGTGAACCGGATCCTGCCATTATTTGCTACTGCAGGCATGGCTACAATGGCCTGATTGGACTGACCACCGCCACGCCCTACGGTTCCACCCCGGCCGTGAAATAACCTGAAATCCACCTCATGTTTACGGCACACAGACCCAAGCTCATACTGCGCCTTATCCAGTGCCCAGTTGGCCATCCAATAACCACCATCTTTGTTACTGTCAGAGTATCCCAGCATGATCTCCTGAAAGTTATTTCGCGATTCCAGGTATTTTGAGAACAGATCGTGTTCATACATCTGCTCCATTAAGCCTGCACTCTTTTCAAGATCCTCAATGGTTTCAAATAGTGGTACCACATCGATCTGACTTTCCACGTCTCCCTGTCTGTAACTCCACAGGCCGTTCTCTTTGGCAATCAGCATCACTTCAAGCATATCGCTGATGCCGTGGGTCATACTGATTATGTAGCTTCCGAAAATATCCGGGTTGATGGCCAGCATGTCACGGATCTCCTCAAACACCGTCATCACTTTGGCTGCCACTTCCGACCTGTCACTTTTCACGGGACTCAGTGGCCGTGGGTTCTTCAATTCTTTAACCAGGATCTCGATCTTTTCATCTTCACTCAGCGCACTGTATTCGGGCAGTATATTGGCCTGAGCAAATAACTCCTCAACCGTATCTTCATGTAAACTGCTGTGCTGTCGGATGTCGAGGGAGCTCAGATGAAATCCAAACGTCTTTGCCCGTATGATCATATCCTGTAACCTCCCCTGTTCCGAAAGTCCTGACAGTCCATTTTTCACCAGGCTCTCTTTAATGATCTCAAGGTCATCAATGAAATCTCGCTGGGTATAGGTTTGAGCCGATCGAATGACCTCCTGTTTATCTTCGGAAAGCTTACTGATCAAAAACCGGATCTTGTGCATCATATGGGTCACCTTACGGCGATACATTTCATGCTTATACCGGCGTTCGTACCGTTCGGATAGCGGAAATTCCTGCTCATCCTTTTTAACGGATTCTTCCAGGTCTTTTGAGACCTTAGCCTGTTTATCAGAAACACTCAGATAGCGCCGGAGTTCATTCAGTTCATCCAGATAAAGATTCAATACGGTTTTTCGTTGCTCGATAACCGCCTGCCACGTCACATTTGAGGTCACATTCGGATTCCCGTCTCGATCACTTCCTATCCATGAACGGTATCTCAGTACGATGGGTACTTCCGGCCTTTTATTGTAATAGGTGTCAAAGGCCTGCCGTATATCACGGTAAAGCACCGGGATGGAATCCCAGATGGAGTGCGTAAAGTAGAAAAGTCCGTTTTCAACCTCATCCTCTACGGTCAAACGCTCGGAACGCACTTCATCCGTCAGTAGCAGCAGGTTAAGCTGATTCAGTATCTCCCGATGGAGGTCTATCTTTTCATCCGGAGTGATATCAGAATCTCCAAGTCGTGAGATCATAGATGCCAGTTCCTGCTGCTTGAGCAGAACACTGCGCCGGCGGGCTTCGGTTGGGTGTGCCGTGATGGTGGGTTGAATATCCATTTGCCGGAATACATTCAGGGCGTCCTCATAACTATACCCTTTCTCCTTCATTTGGTACACGGATTCGGCTATACTTTCTTTTCGGGGCGAGTCCGGGGTCTCCTCAAATTCGCGTCTTCGGTTCACCCGGCTGATCTCATGTTGCTCCAGCGAGTTCACCAAATGGAAAAAAGTAGTGTACATCTGAAGGATCTCCTTGATCTCACTGATGGAAAGTCCTTCCATTTCCTTTTGAAGGTCTCCCAGCAGCTTTTCATTACCTTCATCCAGGGCTTCGGCACTTTCGAGGGGCAATCGCCCAAGGGTTGTTACCAGCTCCTCTCCGTGTTTAGCAACCGTCAGTTCTTCAAGTATTTCGGTTAGTTTGATGACTCTTTTGGAGAGACTCTGACTGATTCCACTTTTTTCGGCCAGATCCTTTACAGTTTCTTTCCAGTTCATGAATTTCTTGTTTTATATTGAGTGAGTGTGAGAGAGTTTAATAAAGTAGAAATAATTGAACTCTTATATAATTACGGCAAGGTCAATTTTTCACTTTAATTACATAAAATGAGCAGAAAACGTTGCGAGTGGGTTGAAGGACAGTTCCCTGAATACATCGATTACCACGATACGGAATGGGGAGTTCCGGTTCATGACGATCGTGTTCATTTTGAGTTTTTGATCCTTGAAGGAGCTCAGGCCGGTTTAAGCTGGTCAACCATCCTGAAACGAAGGGAAGGATACCGAAATGCCTTTGCCGATTTTAACCCTGAGGAAGTGGCTCGGTTTGATGAGGCTAAAGTTCAGGAACTGAAACAGGATCCGGAGATCATTCGGCATGAACTTAAGATCCGATCCGCCATCTCGAATGCCCGGCATTTTCTGGACATACAAAACGAATTTGGCAGTTTCGACACTTATGTTTGGACGTTTGTTGAGGGTGAGCCGATCGTAAACCATTGGGAATCGATCAAAGAAGTGCCTGCCACAACCAAAGAATCCGAGGCATTAAGTAAAGATCTCAAAAAACGCGGTTTCAAATTCGTCGGCAGCACCATCATCTATGCCTATATGCAGGCCTGTGGATTGGTCATGGACCACACCACGGAGTGTTTCAGGTATCAGGAAATTTTGAATGGCGAATAATGAATTTCAAAATTCATTATTCATTACCTGCCTGCCGCGAGGCAGGTTCGATGTTCGTTATTCCTTACTCCCTTCCAGCCATTCTTCGATCAGGTCATCCACGTATTTAACGACGAAATCATTGCTTTCGAGCAGTGCAGAAGCTGCTGCCGCCCGTGCTCCGGATTGACAGGAAACCATAACCGGCTTATCCACAGGAACCTCTCCGATTCTATCCAACAGGCGTGTGTGGGCTATGTTGAGTGCTCCCGAAAGGTGACCTTCGTCAAATTCTGAGGACGTTCTCACATCCAGCAGATACGCTTCATCATCGTTCAGATACGTTTCCGCTGCTTCAAAATCGATGGTCTCTGTGGCAAATAATTCCCCACCATCTTCCTCAAATGTCTTCAGCTGATCGGGAGTAGCATATCCGGCCACTTTATCCAGACCAATGCGAATGAGGTCCTTAACGGCCTCTTCCACTTTATCTTCATCTACGATCAAAAAGATCTTCTCATTCTCCGTGATATAGGATCCGGCCACAGTATTAAAAGCCTTGTTGAGCGGAGATAGCAGCGATCCCTGAATGTGTCCGTTCATAAAATCTGTGCGCTCACGGGTATCCAGAATAACGGCCTGAGAGATCCTTACTTCTCCTATCATATGGGCCACGGTCATGTTTTTTGGCTGAGGGAGATCGCCCAATACTTTTGGCCCTTTTCGGTTATCCCGTTTCATTCGGGCAAAATATAAGGGTGGCTCAGGCTGTCCCTCTAAGATATAATTCACAAAATTTTGTTCTGAGGAAGCCGCTTTCAGCGAGTTATTGAACCGCTGCTCGTACCCAACCGTCGATTCAGGGATAGCCCCCAATGCTTTTCCACAGGCACTACCGGCTCCATGACCCGGCCAAACCTGCCAGTACTCCGGCATATCTTTGAATATCTGAAGGGATCGAAACATTTCCCGTGCAGAATCTTCCATCACTCCTTCCATACCGGCAGCCGTTTCCAGCAGGTCGGGTCGGCCCACATCCCCTACAAATACAAAATCACCAGACAGGATACCCATTGGTTCATCGGCGGCCGCACCGTCCGTTACAAGGTAGCTGATGTGTTCGGGAGTATGACCCGGGGTATGTTTCGCAGTAAATTTGATGTTACCGATCGCAAACTCATCCCCATCCCTCAACAGTTGATGATCATAATCACTTCCGGTTACCCATTCATATTTCCAGTCTGCATCGCCTTCATCCGACACATACACTTTCACCCCTTGTTCAGCCAACTCACGCATCCCGGTCAGGTAATCCGCATGGATATGAGTTTCAGCTGCCGCTACGATCTTGAGCCCTTCTTTTTCAGCAATATCCAGATATCGCTGAATATCCCGCATTGGATCTATAATGATCGCTTCGCCTGAGGCCTGACAACCGATCAGGTAAGCATATTGAGCCAGTTTTTCTTCAAATATTTGCTGAAAAAACATGAATGAGATAATGTTAATTTGCGTTAGTTAATCCGCATGAAAATACCACATAAAACATCCATCAAAAACTGAAATGAAAGATTTTTGGAACGAACGCTATGCTGAAGCAGAATTTGTATATGGAACCGAGCCAAACCGTTTCTTTAAAGAACAGATCGACAAGCTTAAACCGGGCAAGATCCTGCTTCCTGCAGATGGTGAGGGTAGGAATTCAGTGTATGCGGCGCATCAAGGCTGGGATGTTACAGCAGTCGATTACAGTCGTTCCGGGCGGGAAAAAGCCCTGAAATTAGCTGCTGATCATGATGTTGAGATCACCTACGATATCGCAGACCTGTCAGAATATGATTTTGGTGTGGACCGATTTGACGCAACGGCCTTTATTTATGTTCATCTGCCCCGGTCAATCATCAAAGAGGTTTATACCAATATCATCAAGAGCCTGAAAGCCGGAGCTCCTATCATTGTGGAGGTGTACTCCGTGAATCAGCTTGGACGTGATTCCGGTGGCCCAAAAGATGAACGGGTATTGTACACTGAGGAAAAATTAAGGGAGCTGTTAGCCGGTACGGATATTGAGTGGATGGAGGAAATGGAGATCGACCTGAAGGAAGGCAAATACCATGTGGGTAAAGCGATGGTAATTCGTGCTATGGCTTTTGCGAAGTAAGACAATAATCTAAGTTTATTGATGATTAAGGGAAGCAAGAGCTCCCTGTATGGTGTTACCAAGCCGGAGTTTGGTAACGAGTACCTACACTCATTTTAATTGAATAACTCTTTGGTAAGCTCAGTGACCGCCCATCATAAATAATCCGCGGTAGATGAGGATGAGACCAAGGACAATGGTGGCCCAGGGCAGAAATTTCTGGATCTTGCGGCGCATCTCCACACTCAGAAAACCGGGACTTAGTGCCACAGCAACCATGGCCGGCATGGTACCAAAACCAAATCCGGTCATAAAGATCATACTGGAAACGGTACTTCCGGTATTTAAAGCAGCCGCAATGGCCATATAGACAAATCCACACGGAAGTAATCCATTTAACAAACCGATCCCGAAGAGTGCAGACAAAGAATTCTTTTGCATCAAGGCTTTGAATGGTTTGACGATCGCTCCCATCCTGTTTGATGGAAAGGCCTGCCAGCTGTTCAGTTTATTCCGGACCTTGGGGATCAATACAGCAGCTATGATCAAGACTCCCGTTAAAACAGACAGCCATTTTTGAAAGCCTACCAGGCCGGCCAGTTTTCCAAAAAAACCTACAATGGTTCCAAGAAGTACGTAGACGATCGTTCTACCCAGATTGTACAAAAATATACCTGTGTACTTCTTTAACCCCTTCTTGGCATTGACCGGAAGAGCCAAAGCAATCGGTCCACACATTCCCACACAGTGTGCACTGCCTAAAAAGCCAAATAAAAGTCCGCCGATCAGCCACTCGTTGATCATCTAAAAGTCCGTCCGTTATTAATCTTCAACACATTACAATATAAAAAACCTCTCATCAGCATAACCAATGAGAGGTTTATTCTTTCCCCTGAAATGTCGTGGTATTTAAACCTTCTTCCCTTTTAGCATCTTATTCCAATACAAATAAGGCAGCATATACTTTTTAAGCAGCCATAGCCTGTAGTGTTCCTTGGAACTGTCAAATACAAGCATTTGCTTCAGTTTAGGATCTGGCGTAAAGTTATTATCATAATCAAATTCAGCCAAAACCATCTTACCATAACCAGTTATAAGCGGACATGAGGAATAACCGTTATAAGATGCATTATCTGCCTCTTTTTCTGCCATGAGTTTGAATATGTTATCGATCACAATAGGAGCCTGCTTACGTATGGCTGCTCCTGTTTTGGCGGTTGGCAAACCACAGACATCGCCTACACCAAAGATATTCGGGTATTTGTTATGTTGCAGTGAATGATGATCTACATCCAGCCAGCCTTCCTCATTAACCAGATCTGAATTTTCTACAAAATCAGGAGCCTTTTGAGGCTGGGCCAGATGAAGCATCTCAAAGGGTATCTCGATAAGATTGTTATCGGTAAGCTTTGCTCCATACTTGTTACCTTCTTCTACTCCAGGTATTGTTTCCTCTTCACCAATATACTGGTAGTAAACTTTTTTATTCTCTGGATCAATTTTGACCGGTGCATGATATGTTTTTAGATCCATATTATAACGATCCAAAACTTTATGAAGTGTTTCAGCCACTTCTGTTACACCAAAAATAACGGTACCTGGCGTTGCAAAGAGAATATTAGAATCCTTGTCGTTATTTCTGTTCCTAATATAGTCAGCAGATAGGTAAGCTATTTTCTGAGGTGCCCCACCACATTTAATCGGAGTGGTTGGCTGTGTGAATATTACGTTACCACCTTTAAAGTTTTTCAGAGTCTCCCACACATGTTCAGGATCAGTGTAATTACTGCACACAACCCCTTTCTCCATGGCTTCGGGTAATCCTTCAATTTTGTCCAAAGCCATAACTAAACCCGGAGAAACGATCAGAAATTTGTACTCAAGATCACCGTTTTCGGCAGTTGACACTTTATTTTCTTCTGGTTTGAAACCAACGGCTTTATCTTTGATCCAGGTAACTTTTTCCGGCATTACCTCTTTCATGGGCTTGGCCGTTTTCTCCATATCATAGGTACCGGCTCCAACAAGGGTCCAGGCAGGCTGGTAATAGTGGGTATCCCCGGGTTCTATGACCCCTACTTTTAAAGACGGATCTTTTTTCAAGATCTGTGAAGAGGTCATGATCCCTCCGGTTCCACCCCCAATTATCAAAACATCAAAAATAGTATCCATAATCTTCCTCATAAATTGGTTAACAGCAATAACGTGATTTAGGCCTCAGAATCCGACTTGTTATAACAGGACGAATATAAACCACTCTGAAGATGGTTATTTGATATGAAGAATTAATTAAGAACCGAAACTCAGAGGATAAAAAAAGGACGTGCCCGAATGAGCACGCCCTTTTTTCTTCACGATCAATCAAATCAGTGAAGCATGACCTATTAAAAACAGGTAAATTATTCGGCTTCGAAACCGGCACGCGCCAGATCATCAAATCCGCCTATGTTATATACTTTTTCGAATCCTTCACTCTTCATGATGCGGGCAGCTTGTCCGCTTCGGTTTCCGGTTCGGCAGTACAAATAGTACGTCTTGTCTTTTTCCAACTCATCCAGTGACTCTTCAAATTCACCATTCATCAGATCCAGCTGCATGTCTGTTTTAGCCAGGTGACCTTCGTCATACTCTTGCTGAGAACGCACGTCTATAACGACACCCGCATCCTCTGCATATTTCTCTTTGAATTCATCGATGCTTACATCGATATCGTTTGATTTTTTTGTAAACATGTTAAACATGATCATACCTATAATTAAAATTGACGCTATTGTTAAAATCGTTTTCCACATAATGCTATCAGGTTAATGAGCGATTGGTTTTTTAAGTTTGTTCATACTGAATAACAAAGTAATTCCGGATATCATTACAATAATTCCTGTGATGGTAATGGCAAAACCCAGGTCGAACATATCTGCTAATATACCGGCGAGAAGGGCTCCTATCGCATATCCTCCGTCTCTCCATAGCCTAAAAACTCCGATACTCTCTGCCCGGTCTTCCGGATGCACAAGGTCTGCCACGGCTGCCAGAAACGTCGGATACACCATTGCGGTTCCAATTCCCAGGAAAGAGGCAGCGATCACAAATTCATAAAACTGGTCGAGCAACGGGAACACTAACAGACTTCCGGCCTGAACCATCAATCCTGCCAGCAACATATTTTTTCGGCCTGTAAAGTCAGATATTTTTCCGGTCACAACCTGAAGGATCCCCCAGAATGCCGGGTAAATACCGGTTACAATTCCTATTTGGTACAGGTCCAGCCCGGCAGCAGCCAGATAGAGTGGGAAAATTCCCCACGCCATTCCATCTTTTAAATTCGTAGCCATTCCGGATTGTGAGACGGCAAACAAATTGCGATCTCCAAATGACCCCTTCCAGAACAGATTCTGCTTACTTCGTTTTTCATTGCCACCTTCCGATGACTCTGCCTTTACCCATGGGGCCGTATCCTTAACCAGGGCCACTGACATCAACAAACCAATTCCGGCCAGTGCAATACCCAGATAGAACGGATAGGGTCGCAATCCATACTCGGAAGCGATCCAGCCGGTCAAAAATGCCACAACGGCCACAGCCAGATATCCCGCAAATTCATTTAGGCCCATGGCCAGACCACGATCTTTTTTCCCGGCCAGATCGATTTTCATGATCACATTGGCCGACCATGCTAACCCCTGATTGATACCCAGGAATATATTTGCTACGATCACCCAGTTCCAGCTGTCGGCCATCATTAAGATAAATGGCACCGGCAGGCCAAATAACCAACCGATGATCAGCATTTTCTTTCGGCCAAATTGCTGGACAAACCGACCGGCAAAATAATTGGATGCAGCCTTGGTGATCCCAAACACAACAATGAAAGAGAAGATCGCCGAACGGGCGGCCATCCCAAATTCACTTTCTGCAATTTCCGGGAGAATTGTCCTCTCCAGCCCTACCATGCCACCAACAAATGCGTTGATAAGCACCAGCAGCGAAAATTGCTTCCAGTTATATTTTAGTCCAAGGGGTTTCATTAATCGCTTAAAGCTTGTTTAAAGATTCGTTTGAACCGGTGAATAATCATGTTCTTTTTGATGTCCCTTTTTAAAAGCCTCAATGGCATCGGACACATCAAAGTAGAAATTGGTGATGCTCAACCCGTCAGTAATTCCACAGACTTTGAGTTTATCACGCACCGGACCAATGGCACCCGCGAAATACAATTCAATATTTTTTTCACCCAGGTCTTTGATCAGCTCTTCAAGGGCATGAACCCCGGTCGAATCCACACTGTTTATGGCTGAGGCATCAAGGACTACCAGTTCCAGGTTGTCTCCTTTCTGATCAATGAGACTGTCGATCGTTGAACGAAAATGCTCCACGTTGGCGAAATACAATTCAGAATCGAAGCGATAAACCAGGATCTCTTCCTCTGTTTTGGCTTCTTTGTAGCGGGTGATGTTTCGGTAATTTCTTGTATCACCCAATCGGCCAAGTTCTGTACTGTGAGGCTTGGTGCTGTTGTAGATCACCATCACAAGTGATAAGACCACACCGATCGCAATGCCCTCTTCAATACCAAGAGCAAGGGTCGCAATAAAGGTCGCCAGCAACATCGCCAGGTCTTTCTTATCGGTCTTCCAGAGGTGCTTCATTTCGTGCGAATCAAATAAACCGGCCACAGCCACTATAATAATGGCACCCAACACGGCTTTTGGCAGATAGTAGAATAGCGGGGTCAGGAATAGAACTGTCAGAGCTATAATAACTGCACTGATGATGCTGGCCATACCGGTTCTTGAACCTGCCTGATCGTTCACGGCAGTTCTTGAAAATCCTCCGGTGGTTGGATAGGCTTGAAATAAAGCCCCACCAATATTGGCCACACCCAGCCCGATCAACTCCTGATTCGGGTCTACTTTATAACCATGCTTGTTGGCAATGGCCTTGGCAACTGCGATGGATTCCATATAACCCACCAGTGCAATGACCAGTACGGTTGGCAGGATCGCTTCAAAATCGGACCAGCTGAATGAGGTTAACTGAAAACCTGGAAGTCCTTCAGGCACCTGCCCTACAATGGCCACGCCTGATTCGTGTAAACTGAAGAGGTAGGTCACCAATGTCCCCAGCCCCACAACCACTAAAGCTGACGGGAATGTCTTTTTCCATTTTCTCAGTAAAATGATGGTTGCAATGGATCCAAACCCGATAAGGGCTGTAAACGGGTCGATCTCTGAAGCCTTTTGTATGGTATTCATGACAATTTCGTGCACATAGTTCGTGCGGGGAATGTCGATCCCCAGAATACTTTTGATCTGACTCCCTCCAATGATCAACGCAGCGGCGGAGGTAAATCCACTCAATACCGGGTGTGACAGAAAGTTTACCAGAAAACCCATCCTGAACACCCCCATGAAAAACTGAAACAGACCCACAGCCATGGCCGTCATAATGGCAAGCTGTATAAAGCGGTCACTCCCCACTTCGGCAATTTCACCTACACCGGCTAAAACCAGCAACGATACCATGGCAACCGGCCCTACGGCAAGTTGTCTCGAGGTACCAAAAATGGCGTAAAGGATAAGCGGTACAATGGAGGCATACAGACCATAAATAGGCGGTAGTCCGGCAAGCATGGCATAGGCCATTCCCTGTGGGATCAACATAATACCAACCGTTATACCCGCATTCAGGTCACCCTTAGCATCCTCAGAGTTGTAGGACTTGATCCAGTCCAGGATGGGGATATATTTTGCGATGAATGATGTATTAGATTTCATTGTGGTGATTCGTTTTTGAATCGGTTACCGTAGTCACATTCCGAAGAACATCTCTACAAAAACCGGTTACTGAATTTCAATGGATTCTGTTTTAGAACCCGGGAAGCCTTTCACGCCTTTCCGGGATAGATTTTCGGGGTACAAAAATTATTCTCTCTTTAACCAACCCCATTTTCTGCATGTGGATATTTTTCCCACATTAGATCGATCTCACGCTGTAGTGAGCGAGCATGTTACCCGCCCCTATGCGTGCCGACCTTCTTTAAGCAGTCGCTGCTGCTTTATTTGCATAATTTTCCCACTCATCGTCGATGAGAGTTACTTCATAGCCATTGCGCTGTAACAGAGCCGCTGCAACTGCAGAACGACCTCCTGCCTGACAGTGAACTACGATCTTTCTTTCGCTTGGCACTTCATCGATTCTTGGAAGCAATCGGGTGTGAGCGATGTTTTGCGCTCCCTCGATGTTTCCTTCCTCATATTCTGAAGCCTTACGAACATCCAGGATCTGATAGTTGTCGTCACCGACATACTTGTCAATGGCATCGAACTTCTCGACAGCCAGCGTTTCCAGTTCGCCACCGTGCTCAGCGTAGTGATCCAGATCTACCGGAGTCACATAACCGATCACATTGTCGAGACCAATTCGGTACAGGTCACGAACGGCTTCAGTTAACTGATGCTCTTCCACGATCAGGTAGATCTCTTCATCTTCAGTGATGTATGATCCGGCAACCGTGTTGAACTGCTTGTTCATTGGTGATAAAAGTGAACCCGGCAGGTGGCCCTGTGAGTATTCGTCTCTTTCACGTGTATCTAATACAGCCACATCTTTATTGTTGTCCAGGTTGCCCAGCTCTTTCAAAGTCATGTGCTTAGGCTGTGGAAGGCCTTTGATCACATTAGGGCCAAGCTTATTGTCGCGCTTCATGCGTGCAAAATACAGTGGCGGTTCAGGCTGACCTTCAAGAATGAACTTCACAAAGTCATCTTCTGAGGTCGCTGATTTGATAGAAGCATTGTAACGCAGCTCATACCCAACCGTAGTTTCCGGGATCGCACCCAGGGCTTTACCACAGGCACTACCGGCACCGTGTCCGGGCCAGATCTGCATAAATTCCGGTACGCTCTTGAAGTCTTCAACAGATTTGAACAATGTTCGGGCTGAAGGCTCCATTACATTTTCCTGTCCGGCAGCTGATTCAAGCAGGTCAGGACGTCCGACATCACCTACAAAGATGAAGTCTCCGGTAGCAATACCGATCGGCTGATCTGCGGCTGCACCGTCAGTAATGAAATAACTTAAATGCTCAGGTGTATGACCCGGTGTGTGCCAAGCCTTGAATGTGATATTTCCAATACTGAACTCATCACCGTCGTTGAGTAACTGGTAGTCGTAATCGCTACCGATCAGCCACTCATACTTCCAGTCTTTATCGCCTTCATCAGAGGCATACACTTTCACACCTCTTTCGGCAAACTCGCGTAAACCGGAAATATAATCGGCGTGGATGTGTGTGTCTGCTGCACCGACAATAGTCAGGTTTTCTTTTGCTGCAGCTTCAATATACTGATCGATATCTCTCATCGGGTCGATCACGATAGCTGTTCCTTCAGCCTGGCAACCAACCATGTAAGCATACTGTGCTAATTTTTCATCGAAGAATTGTTTGAAATACATAATGTGTCTCCTGTGTTGTTTTATTTTAATAATCTTGGAACTCGGAACTCAGAACTCTATAGTCAGAATATTCTCTACTGAGTTCTGACTCCTGATGTCTGAGTTCACCTTCATTAATGAGGTAAAGAATCTCGAAGCATACCATAGACGTAAGTCCCCGCTACTGCTGATAAAATTGGGATGATCATTACGGTAATTCCGCTACCTAGTAGTGCAAACATAGGTCCCGGGCAGGCTCCTAATAATGCCCAGCCTAAACCGAACATGCTTCCACCGATGATGTAACGCTTCCATTGTGAAGCATCTTTAGGTGGAATGGTTATGGGATTCCCTTTGGTATCCTTGATGTTCTTTTTCTTAATGATCTGAATTGAGATGATACCCACCACAACTGCCAAACCAATGATTCCGTACATGTGAAATGAATCGAAACGGAACATTTCCTGAATTCTGAACCAGGACACGACTTCAGATTTCACCAGAATGAAACCGAAAGCTGTTCCTATCAATAAGTATTTGAGGTATTCTAAAATTTTCATTGTTCTGCTCTTAATATTTTTAAAGTATGATTGGGTAGATCAGGTAGGTCATTAACAGGCCACCGATAAAGAAGCCAACTACAGCCATCAGTGAGGCAAGCTGCAGGTCAGATAGTCCTGATATGGCATGTCCGGATGTACATCCGCCGGCATATCGGGCTCCAAATCCTACCAGAAAACCGCCAAGTACCAACACGATCAATCCTGTTGGGGTGCCTAATGCCTCCCACGAGATCAGATCAGCCGGTACCAATCCACTAAAGTCATTGATTCCCAAAGCCTGAAGGTCTGTGATCGTGGATGCTGCCAGATCAATAGGTTCTGGGTTTGCAAAAACGTATCCGCCGAGGAAACCACCTAATATAGATCCTACTAAAAAGGTAAGGTTCCACCATCCGGCTTCTTTCCAGTCGTAATTGAAAAATTCTACGTTACCAAAGTTACATGCCGCACATGCGTGGCGCAGGTTGGCTGATACTCCAAACATCTTTCCTCCCAGAATGAGAAGAATTGGAACCGTTAATCCGATGATCGGACCGGCTATGTACCAGGGCATAGGTTGTGTAAGTATGTCCATTGTATTTTTTATTAGTTGATTGATCGTTTGATTATCTCTTCGCACCAATGATACAAGAGTTTTTAATTTTGTATCAACATGTAATAACAAGTATATTAGTTCCATCAATTATCGGGAAATTTACAACCGAAATGACATTATAAGGTTTATTCAAGTTGTGTTATGACTTGTATTGACCTGTTTAAAATTTTCTGAATATCAGTAGATCGTTATGGAACAATTAGCCTCAAAACACGAGCAAGTCAAACAGCATCTTCAAAAGGAGATCACAGAAGGAAATTACGAATCGGGAGAGAAGCTGCCTTCTGAAAAGCGCCTTTGTGATTATTTTAAGGTGAGCCGGGTAACGGTGCGCCATGCCTTACAAAACCTCGAAAACGATGGACTCATTTATCGCAAGCAGGGCGTAGGGGCCTTTGTAAGCGATAAGAACATGAAGAGTAATCTGGTCCGGTTAACGGACTTTGCCGAGGATATGCGTCAGGCCGGACTTGAGAGCAGCTCACGACTCATCAATCTTAAGAAAGTTGACCCGATCAAAGAGATCAACGAGATCCTTGATGTTCGCCCTGATATGAAATTGATCCGTGTGGACCGGATTCGCCTGGGCAGCGGAAACCCCATTGCGTTCGACATTACCTGGTTACCGCCGGGTTACGGTCAGCTTTTATTTGATGAGGATCTCACCACTCAAACCATCTACAATATTATTGAGGAGAAATATGAGATCCCCATTCAGGCCGGAAGCTATAAAATAACCGCTGCCAGTGCTGATGAATATATCGCCAAGCACCTGCAGATGGAAACCGGAGACGCCCTGCTTGAAATTGACCGGTGCTCAAGAACCACGGGCGACAAGAAGGTCTATTTTCAAAAGCGATTCTATAACCCCAAGCATGTGTCATATGTGATGGAACTCTCCCGCACCGATGACCTCGACGAGACTTCATCCAAAGAGGGACTTCCTCTCAAAGATTTTTCACCGAAGTTTGCTAAATAGTAGTAATAGCCCCATTTTCCGTTTACATATTATTACTATTCACAAACGACAGTACAAATGAAATACACTACTAGATCAACAGCGATCCTGCTGCTGATGCTGGGCTTTTTGTTTTCCTTTTCGGGAGTACAGGCGCAGTATCTTGAAGAATTCGAAGAAAAAGTAACCGAGTTTACCCTCGACAATGGCTTACACTTTATCATCATTGAAAGACATGATGCCCCGGTAGCCAGTTTTTATACCCACGTTAATGTAGGCGGGGTTAACGAACCCGTTGGCAACACCGGTATTGCTCACATCTTTGAGCACATGGCCTTTAAAGGTACTCACTACATTGGCACCACGAACTGGGAAGAAGAAAAAGTAGCTATTGACAACATGGATCAAGCCTACCAAAACTGGCTCCGTGAAAGTTATAAGACCGACCCAGACAGTGCATTGATGGAGCAATACTGGGATGAATTCCAGAAATATCAGGAAGAATCCAAACAGTATGTGGTAAACAACGAGTTTTCACAGATCATACAGCAAAATGGTGGAACCGGACTGAATGCCTCTACCGGTGCTGACTTCACTAATTATTTTTACAGCCTTCCCTCAAACCGGGCTGAGCTTTGGTTCAACCTGGAAGCTGATCGCTTTAAGAACCCAACCTACCGTGAGTTTTATGTAGAAAAAGAAGTCGTTCGGGAAGAGCGAAACATGAGAACCGAATCAAATCCGATCGGACGATTGATCGAGGAATTCCTGGCTGTGGCATATACGGCTCACCCCTACGGCAGGCCGGTAGTTGGATGGAATTCAGATATAACAGCAACCACCATTGCTGACGCCAAAGATTTCTACGAAAAATTTTATGTACCAAGTAACATCACCATTGGTATTGCAGGAGATGTGGATCCTGACCAAATGAAGGAGTTCGCTGAAATGTATTTCGGTGATCTTCGCGAAGGTGAGCCCGCTCCTATTGTAACCACCAAGGAACCGGAACAGCGTGGCGAACGACGATTCACCATCGAAGGAAACTCTCAGCCTATCATGCTGATCGGGTACCACGGCGTAGCTGAATCACATGAGGATTTTGAAGCTCTGAATCTGCTTGGCAATATCATTTCAAACGGACGAACTTCCCGCTTGTATAAAAAGCTGGTTGAAGAGGATCAGCTGGCCCTTCAGGTTGGAGCCTTTAATGGTTTCCCCGGCAGTAAATACTCATCCATGTTCCTGACACTTGCCGTTCCAAATATGAATGTGGAACTGGATACGCTTGAACAATCGATCTACACAGAGATCGAATCTGTTAAGGAAGGTGTGTTAACTCAGGAAGAACTCGATCGCGCCAGAACCAATATTCGCGCCGGCATCATTCGTGGATTAAATAACAACACCGGCCTGGCCAGTAATTTTGCCAGTACCCATAACAATCAGGGTGACTGGAGAGAAGTATTCCTGCGACTGGATCGTATCAATGAGGTAACCCTCGAAGATCTGCAGCGTGTTGCCCGTGAATACCTCACCAAAGATAACCGCACCGTGGGTGCAACGGTTCGTGCTGAGTCCTAATCCAAGATTTTCAAAACAAATTGATCCAATTATGAAACGATTAACCATATTTTTATTTATCGCACTTTTTGCGCTGCCTATCATGGCGCAAAAAAGGTACGACGAGATCGAGTATCCGGAGTTGAATCCGATCAACATGCCTGAGATCGAGGAATTCAACCTCGACAACGGTATCAAATTTTACCTGGTTGAAGACAAGGAATTGCCTTTGATCAATGTTCGGGTGACCGTTAAAACCGGTGGCCTTTTGGTTCCGGCCAACAAAACCGGATTAGCCAGTATGACCGGACAGGTTATGCGTGAAGGTGGTTCCGAAAACTACCCGGCTGATCAACTGAATACCCTGCTGGAAGACAATGCGGCATTTATGTCGACCTTCATTGGTTTCGGTTCGGGCGGCGCATCCATGAATGTTCTGAAAGAGGATTTTGAGACCCTCCTTCCTGCTTTTGTAGATCTGCTTCAGAACCCGGCTTTCCCTCAGGAAAAGATCGACCTGGCTAAAACCCAGACAAAGAGTGGTATTTCCAGAAGAAATGATGATCAGCAGCAGATCGCAGGACGTGAATTCCAGAATCTCATTTATGGTGATAATTCTGTGTACACCCGCCAGACCGAATATGAGACCGTGGATAACATTACCCGCGAAGACATGATCGAGTTCCATAAGAATCATTTTGTTGGATCAAATATGACCGTGGGAATTGTCGGTGATTTTGACACCGATGACATGAAGCGCAAACTGCGTGAGGCCTTCGGTAGCCTTCCTACCGGCAGTCCAACCAACCTTCTGTATCCGGAGGTGGATTATGAATTTGAAACCACGATCAACCTGGTTGACAAGCCTGACGTGAATCAAAGTTATGTAACCATGGGGCATATAGGCGGACTCCGTGAAAACCCAGATTACCCGGCCATTCAGGTCATGAATCAGATCCTTGGCGGTGGTTTTTCAAGCCGACTATTTCAGGAAGTCCGAACCAATCTTGGCCTGGCATACTCTGTAGGAGGAAGCTATGGTTCCAATATCAACTACCCGGGAACCTTCCGTTTAACGACCATGACCAGCAGTTCACAAACCGCAGAGGCCATTGACGCCATTCTGGCGGAGGTTAAAAAACTACAGGAAGAGCCGATCACTGAAAAAGAACTTCAGGATACCAAAGACCGGTTCCTGAACTCACTTGTGTTCCGCTACGACAGTAAATCTCAGATCCTCAACGAGCGGATCAACAATGAATACAACGGACTCTCGCAAGATGCTTTTGACGAATTGGTTGAAGGGATCAAAGCTACCACTATCGAAGATGTACAGCGCGTAGCCCGTGAATACATGAAGCCCGAACAAGTTCAGATCCTGGTAGTCGGGAACAAAGCAGAGATCGGTGATCAACTGAACAAATACGGAAACGTGAATGAGCTTGATATCACCATCCCACAGCCTGCTTCGGATGAACCTCAAGAGGCCGGTGATGCCGCTCAGGGACAGGAATGGCTGAAGAAAATGGCAGAAGCCGTCGTTGAACCCGGAACCGATGTTGAATCGATCACTACCGTGGGCGACCAAACCATAAATTCTCCTATGGGTGAGATATCTGTATCAGGAACCGTGACGATCAACTTCAAGGAGAATTCTCAGAATGCGGTGCTGAATACTCCTCAGGGTAAGATCACCATAAATGTAGCTGACGGAAAAGGAACGCAGAAACTGGGTTCGCAGGAATTCCCAATGCCTCCGGCTCAGGTTCAGCAAGTTCAGAACGAGATCAAACGAAGCTATATGAGTATTGCCATCGACAGATCTGCTGTAGATGCTGAATATATGGGAACCGAAACCATAGGCGATACAGAGTATGTGAAGCTGAAGATCAATTTTGAATCGCCGGTCACTTATTATCTGGATCCTGCTACCTCCCTGCCTATGATGAGTACCTACTCACAATTCAACCCGCAGGCCGGTGGTAATCAAACGGTAAAAACAGAGTATTCTGACTGGACCACGGTAGATGGTGTTACATACGCCTTCGTTACCACAACCTATGCAGATGACGAAAAAGCAAGTTCCAGCTCAACTGAAAGCCTGGAAGTGAATAAGTAAACCTTACCGTTTATAAATTTTATTGATCCTGCATCACTTAACTGAGGTGCAGGATTTTTTTATTCAGTTTTATCCGTCTGTCTTCTATATTCAGTCAAATCAAATACAGAGGTTTACATTATGTCAGTTTGGGATAAAGAATTTCCGTCCGGTTCAGAATACGCGCATTATTATGCCGATTATGTGGCTCATGTGCCTAAAGGAAATATCATTGAAATTCTAAAAGCTCAGATGCACGAGTTTTACACCTTCATCAATGCCATTCCCGGTGATAAGGCTTTTCATTCCTATGAGGAAGGAAAGTGGACGGTAAAGCAGATCATTGGTCATATGATTGAGACGGAACGGATGTTTGCCTATCGTGCCCAGGCTTTTTCAAGGCGTGACCCGAATCCCCAGCCGGGTATGGAACAGGATGATTACGTGAAGTACTCGAACTATAACAGCCGCACCATCAGTAATCTTGGGAATGAATATCTGGCCGTAAGAATTGCTTCCATTCATTTATTTCAGAATATGACCAAGGAGATGATCGGCCTGAAGGGTATGGCCAACGGCGTTGAATTTACCGTTCGCTCTTTTCCTTTCATCATTGCCGGCCACGAATTGCACCATATGGAGATCATTAAGGAGAAGTATTTGTAAACCTGAGTTGGATTAAAAAAATTAGTCAACTCATCTTATTTGATTATTTAAGCAACCTCACAGCGTCCTCTTCGAGTAGTCGGGATTCGAGCGTTGCGAGCTAACGCTGCGAGGACCTTTGGACGCTCGCAGGTTCTCCGTTAGTGCTTATAACACTGACAACCTATCTATTTATAACCGAACTCTTTTTGTAAGGTTATTTACCCTTGTTTCCACACACACATCCCCCTGAAAATGATCAGAGATCATTTTCTGTCCCTCTTCAAAGAGGGATTTTCGCCTGATCAATTTTATGGGTGTGTAAACTCTATTTCGTAGTAGCCACAACTGAGACGGCTATTGAAAATTCTCCCCTGCCTCACCGGCACCTTGGAAGGGAGCAGTTGAGAGCTTTAGCTTGAAACCAGAGGAATGTGAGTCAGGTTGTATAGCTTTTCGTGTTTTGGGTTTTTAAAAACTATAATTAATCAGATTCAAATTCCTTCAGTGATGTAGAGACTGTTCAATTAAGTGTGTCATAACTAACTTAGACACATGGAACCTACAAAAAACAACAAACACCTGGATGCTTTGGTAAAACAGTTATCGGAGCAATTAACCCAGGGAAAGCCCTTAACGGGTCAGAACGGGGTATTCACGCCCCTGCTCAAACGCGTGATAGAAGCGAGTCTGGAAGGTGAGATGGATGCTCATCTGGAACAGGAGAAGGGCACGAGCTCCAATCGCCGTAATGGCCGTGGAAGCAAGAATGTGCAAAGCTCGTTGGGAGGATTTGAGATTTTTACTCCCCGTGACCGCGATGGCAGTTTTTCCCCACAAACACTCCCCAAGCGTCAGCGGCGGCTTACCAGTGATGTGGATACCAAGATTCTCTCGCTCTACAGCCGGGGCATGAGTTACCGGGATATTCAGGCTCATCTGAGCGATATGTACGGCGTAGAGGTAAGTACAGGCACGCTCAGTGCGATCACCGACCGGATTCTGCCGGAGATCCTGGACTGGCAGTCCCGGCCCTTGGATTCGGTCTATCCGGTCATGTGGCTGGATGCGATGCATTTTAAAGTACGCGAGCACGGAAAAGTCATATCCAAAGCCGTGTACTCAGTACTGGCAGTAAACACCGAAGGGGTCAAGCAGGTGCTGGGGATTTACTTTGGAGATATTGAATCGGCTAGTTTCTGGCGCAGCGTACTCCACGAATTACAAACCCGGGGTGTGGAAGACATCTTTGTGGCCTGCATCGACAACTTGTCTGGCTTCGCCGAAGCTATTGAGGACCTGTTCCCGCACACCGATGTGCAGTTATGCCTGGTGCATCAAATGCGTAACAGTCTCAAGTATGTCAACTACAAAGACTATAAGGCGGTAAGCCGGGATTTGAGGAAAGTGTATACAGCCCTGAATGAATCAGCGGCAAAGCAGTATCTGGAGCAGGCCGAACAAACCTGGGGAGCAAAATACAAGGTCATCTTTCGCAGCTGGCATAATAACTGGGATCGGCTGACTAATTTTTATAAGTATCCACCGGCACTACGCAGGGTTATTTATACCAATAACCCAATTGAAAGTTATCACCGAATGGTTCGTAAAGTAACCAAGACCAAAGGAGCATTCAGCTGCGAGAATGCTATTGTTAAACAAATCTACCTGGCCACGATAAACGCCCAAACCAAATGGAGTGGAGCTATGTTTGGATGGTCCTCGGTTCGTCGGGATTTAGTAGATTACTTTGAAGATAGATTTTTAACCCCTGACACACTTTAATGAACACTCCC
>NZ_PQBS01000036.1 GCF_002911695.1 Gracilimonas amylolytica | reverse complement strand
AGAAACCATACGAATACAAGTCTCCTCCGCCACCAACTCCAGTTTACCATTCCCCACCACCACCAAAGAAACCATACAAATATAAGTCTCCTCCGCCACCAACTCCAGTTTACCATTCCCCACCACCAACGCCGGTTTATCATTCCCCACCACCTCCCAAGAAACCATACAAGTACAAGTCTCCTCCACCACCAACTCCAGTTTACCATTCCCCACCACCACCCAAGAAACCATACAAATACAAGTCTCCTCCGCCACCAACTCCAGTTTACCATTCCCCACCACCGACGCCGGTTTATCATTCCCCACCACCTCCCAAGAAACCATACAAGTACAAGTCTCCTCCGCCACCAACTCCAGTTTACCATTCCCCACCGCCACATCACCCTTACGTCTATGCATCTCCCCCTCCTCCTTACCACTACTAGAAAGTGGACATGAATAGCTCATGCTTTTATGGAGAGGCTAATGGTATCCGAATAAAGAAAGGGTTCGATGAAAAGCTTTACTGCGAGCAGGATAGCGATCGATCCAGTTGCCGCGTTTGATTCTCTTTTATCTTTGTTTTCTACGAGGAATAAACAGCTACATGTAGAAACAGAAAAGTTCTTATCATTCTCATGTATCGTGGATTTTAGGTGTGTGTGTGTGTCAATCGAATCTTAGGTGCATGTGTCTTTTGTAATTTTCAACCTCTATGCATGCAAAATGCAAGAGCTTTTTCGTACAACAAAA